>NZ_LRUJ01000014.1 GCF_001548475.1 Bordetella hinzii LMG 13501 | reverse complement strand
GCCAGTCGGTCGCATCGGTAACGTGGGCCACGCGCGACAGGCCGTCGAACTTGATGTTGCCGCGCGCCGTGATCCGCCCCAGCACCTTCTGCGCCTGCTTGCGCAACTGGTCGGTCAGGTCGAACTGGGCCTCGAATTCGGCCACCGCCGCGCGCGCGCGCGCCAGCAGCTCCACCACCTTGGCGTCGCGCTGGGGGTCATGCCCCAGGGCAGCGGCCCCTTCGGGCTCGCGGCGCTTGTCGATCTCGCCGAGACGGTGATGCAGGGCCTCGACCAGCAGCTTGCGGCGCTTGGGGTTGTCCAGCAGGTCATCCTGCAGATAGGGATTGCGGCGCACCACCCAGATATCGCCCAACACCTCGTAGAGCATGCGGGCCGAACGGCCCGTGCGCCGCTCGCCGCGCAGGTCGGACAGCAGTTGCCAGGCATCCTCTCCCAATAGCCGGCCGACGATCTCACGATCGGAGAACGACGTGTAGTTATAGGGAATTTCGCGCAAACGCGCGCCGGGTGCGGGCGGTATCGCCGCAGTCAGGATTTGGCTGGCGAGGGGGGCGTTCATGGAAGCAGCTGGAAGGGGCCCTAAAAAAACATTTTAAGACATTGGCGGGCCCAGGCCGGCGAATACCCCCTGGCGCCCGGGGAATAGCCGTTCAGGAATTCGTCAGTTTGGCTCAAATGACCCAGAGCAGGCCTGCGGTCAGGATGACGTAACGGGCCAGTTTGCCCACCGCCATATAGGCAACACAGGGCCAGAAGGACAGGCGCAGCCAGCCGGCCACGGCGCATAGCGGATCGCCCACGCCCGGCAGCCAGGCCAGCAGCAGCGCGGCCGGGCCGACGCGGTGCAGCCATTGCCGCGCCCGGGCATTCCAGCGCCCGGACATCCGGCGGGCGAAACCGCCCTGCTCTTCCGGGGCGTGCGGATGCTTTTCGCGCCAGCGCTCGAAGGCCCGGTGCGCGCCCAGGCCCATCGCGTAGCTGATCACCCCGCCCAGGGTGTTGCCCAGGGTGGCGACCGCGATCGCCGGCCAGAACATATCAGGCTGCAGCTTGATGAAACCGAAGACCGCCGCCTCCGAGCCCAGCGGCAACAGGGTGGCCGAGAGCACGCAGATCAAGAAGACGGCCGGCAGGCCCACCGCCGGCAATGCCAGGGCGGCCAGCAGCCAATGCACGGAGTCGAGCAGCCATTGTTCCATGCGGCGCAGTGTAGCCCGCCGCGATGGAGGGCCCGGATGGCCGGCCCCCGGATGGCCGGCCCCCCCTGTGGTAATCTGCCCGACGCTACTTTTTATGCACCGGCTGTTCCATGTCCACTGACTATCTGAAACGCATCCTGACCTCCAAGGTCTACGACGTCGCTGTCGAATCCCCGCTCGAACCCGCTCCCCTGGTGTCGCAGCGAATTTCGAACACCGTCCTGCTCAAGCGCGAAGATACCCAGCCGGTGTTCAGCTTCAAGCTGCGCGGCGCCTATAACAAGATGGCCAACCTGCCGCCGGCCGCCCTGGCCCGCGGCGTGATCGCCGCCTCGGCCGGCAACCATGCCCAGGGCGTGGCCCTGGCCGCGCGCCGCCTGGGCTGCCGCGCCGTGATCGTCATGCCGACGACCAGCCCGCAAGTGAAGATCGACGCCGTGCGGCGCCTGGGCGGCGAAGTCGTCCTAGCCGGCGAAAGTTTCACCGATGCCTACCAGCACTCGCAGAAACTCGAGAAAGAACAGAAGCTGACCTTCGTCCATCCGTTTGACGACCCGGATGTCATCGCCGGCCAGGGCACGGTCGGCATGGAGATCCTGCGCCAGCACCCCGGTCCCATCGAAGCCGTGTTCGTGGCCATCGGCGGCGGCGGCCTGGTCGCCGGCGTGGCGGCCTATATCAAACAGCTGCGTCCCGAGATCAAGATCATCGGCGTGCAGACCGAAGACTCCGACGCCATGGTGCGCAGCGTGCGCGCCGGACGCCGCGTCACCCTGAGCGACGTCGGCCTGTTTTCCGACGGCACTGCCGTCAAGCTGGTGGGCGCCGAGACCTTCAAGCTCACCCGCCAGTACGTCGATGATTTCGTGGTGGTCAACACCGACGCCATCAGCGCGGCCATCAAGGACGTCTTCCAGGATACGCGCAGCGTGCTCGAGCCGGCCGGCGCCCTCGCCCTGGCCGGCGCCAAGCAGTATGCGGCCCAGCGCAAGCTCAAGGGCAAGACGCTGATTGCCATCACCAGCGGCGCCAACATGAATTTCGACCGCCTGCGCTTCGTGTCCGAACGCGCCGAGGTGGGCGAAATGCGCGAAGCGGTGTTCGCCGTGAGCATGCCCGAGCAGCGCGGCAGCTTCCGCCGCTTCTGCGAGCTGGTGGGCGACCGCAGCGTCACCGAGTTCAACTACCGGATATCGGATGCCGAGCAAGCCCATGTATTCGTCGGCCTGCAGGTCAGCTCGCCCGCCGAGCCCGACAAGATCGCGGCGCATTTCCGCAAGAGCGGCTTTGCCACCCTGGACCTGACGCACGACGAAATGGCCAAGACCCACCTGCGCCACATGGTGGGCGGGCGTTCTTCGCTGGCCAAGAATGAACTGCTCTACCGCTTTGAGTTTCCCGAGCGCCCGGGCGCGCTCATGCGCTTTCTCAATGCCATGAATCCCGACTGGAACATCAGCCTGTTCCACTACCGCAACCAGGGCGCGGACTATGGCCGCATCCTGATAGGCATCCAGGTGCCGCCCTCGGACAAAAAACAATTCAAGACGTTTATTGCCGAGCTGGGCTACCCGCACTGGAACGAGACCGAAAACCCCGCCTACAAGCTCTTCCTGTAAGCCCCGCGGCCTTGCCGGGATAAAAAAAGGGCCTCCCTGACGGGAGGCCCTGCTTCTTCGCGTCAAAGACGTCCGGCCGCAAACTTGGGGTTCGTGTCACTCACGGTCTACGGAGATAGGCACCGCGAATTCCTTCAACTTGATGCCGGACGCCTGCAACGCTTAGAACCGGTGACGGATACCGACCGCGACCGCCGTATCCTTGGCATCGCGCTGGAAGGCGTAGTTGTCGGCGTACGAAGCGTAGGCGTACAGGTTGGTGCGCTTGCTCAGGTCATAGGTGTAACCCAGGCTGTACACGTTGAACGTGGCGTCGTCGCCCGTCAGGTTGTCGTTGTTCGGGGTGGCGCGCTGCCAGGAACCGAACACGGCATGACGGCCCAGGGGCACGGTCGCACCGATCATGTAGGAATTGGCGCGGAAGCCGTCGGCGCCACGGAAGGAACCGAACTTCTGCATGCCGGTCGGGGTCGTGCCCATATCCTGGCCAACGAACCAGCCGTCGCGGGTCTGGCCGAAAGCGGCAGCCAGCTTGACCACTTCGAAGTCATACGAAGCGCCGATGGCATAAGCCTGGACCGAGTCCGTGTCCTTGCCGCCGGTGATGTTGTTGCTGACGTTCATGCGGTCATAGACCAGCGCCACGTTCAGGGGGCCGTTCAGGTACTGCAGGCCGGTCGTCAGGACGCGGTTGTTGTCGTTGGTCTGGAAGCCCTTGCGACCATCGGTGTCTTGCGTGTCGTCCGCGTTGAAGGCGTAGCCGATGCCAAACTTGAAGCCGCTGAAGCTCGGGGTTTGGTACAGGACCATGTTGTCCAGGCGCATCGTGTTCGCGGAGCTGAACGTCGTACCCAGGTTGGCGGTGTTGTAGCTGATCGAGAAAGGATCGATCGAGCCCAGGAACTTCGACGCCATATTGGTCTGGCGGCCGAATTCCAGACGGCCCCAGCTGTCGCTGTCCAGGCCCACCGTGGCTTGACGGCCGAACAGGCGGCCATTTTGCAGCGAGTTGCCGTTCAGGGGACCGAAACCGGCTTCCAGGTTGAACACGGCGCGCAGGCCGTCACCCAGGTCTTCCACACCGCGCATACCGAAGCGCGAACCGCTGCTCACGCCCTGGACGGCGCCGAAGCGGCTCTGCTTCTCGCCCTTGAATTTCACTTGCTCGTAACCGATACCGGCGTCGATCAAACCATACAGCGTGACCGAGTCAGCCGCTTGCGCCGCGCCAGCGAAACCGGCCAGCAGCGCCACAGCCAATAGCGTCTTTTTCATGATGAGTTCCCATTGCGGAAGGACTTGAAAAGGCTTGCGCGCGCTACGCTCACTGCGTCTACCCCGCTGCTTTCGGCAGCCAGAGGCGGCGCGCACAATGAAAGTTTCAGTCGTGTAACGATCAGGAGTAACCCTTATTTCGGAGAACACCTTTCCATCAATGAAAATATAAAGACCCTAATGTCGTATTTGGACCATATCTGGAATAGCGCTTTCTCGCCCATCTCCCAGGGAAGCCCGGGTGGAAGCGGTCATTTCAGCCCCGGTCCGAGCGCCTCCTTTCCCCCGGCTGGCGGGTAGTCCAATTCGCCGAAAGTTACTTTCCCCTCATCCCTGGCCTGTTGTAATTCCGCCGCAATCTGGGCCCGCGTCTTGCCCGCGGCGGGCGCGGCGGCGGGCGGATAGTCCAATTCACCCTGCGGGATCCGCCCCTGCGCCTGGCGCTCCCGCTCAACGGCGGCCCGCGTCTTGGGGCTGCCCGGGGGCGGGACAGGGGGGTAGTCGAGCTCGCCAAAGCCGATCTGTCCGGCCGCCTTTGCAGCCAGGCGCTCGGCGCGCACCTGCTCGCGCGTTTTGGGCGCGGACGGGCCGGCGCCGGCGGGGGGCGGTGGATTCGTGGCCATAGACATCGTGGCGGGCGCTCGCATGGGAGATGACTGATCGTATTGCCGCCGCCGCCTCCAGGCAACGAAAGCGGAAACGGCGCGCATCCGCAGTATGCTGCGCGGCGTGATCAGTAAAAACCCTTAATTTGAGTATCATCTTTCCACCAATGGGATCAACTCTCCATTCATGGAAAAATCTCTTCCGTTCATAGAACAAAAAAACAGCGGTTCAGCTCGCTGAAAGCACCGCCTGGAAAGCAGATTTCCAATTGCGCAATAATCAGGGCACGTATCATAGGCGCGCCAGCAGACATACCCGGGACGATTGATTTATGGATATCCAGCTCAACGACATCGCCTTGTTCGTCGAAGTCGCCAAGCGCAAGAACTTCAGCCACGCGGCCGAAGCCTTGGGTATCCCCACGTCCACCCTGTCGCGCCGCGTCAGCGAGCTGGAGCGCAGCATCGGCATGAAGCTGCTCAACCGCAGCACGCGCCGCATCGATCTCACCGAGGCCGGCGCGGTGTACTTCGAGCGCTGCCGGCACATCGTGGAGGAGGCCCGCGTAGCCCACGAGCAGCTGCAAGACATGGCCGCCCAGCCCAAGGGCCGGCTGCGCATCTCCATGCCCACCAGCCTGGCGCAGCTCTTCCTGCCCATCGTGATCCGCGATTTCCGCGAACAGTATCCGGACATCGAATGCGATTTCGACCTGAGCATGCGGCCCATCGATCCCATCAGCAACCCTTTCGACCTGGTGCTGCGCTTCGGGCCGCAGCCCGACTCCAGCCTCATCGCCAAGCAGATCGTGCTGATGACGCAGCAGCTCTATGCCTCGCCGCAGTATCTGGAGCAGCACGGCGAGCCGCGCGTGCCTTCAGACCTCGGGCATCACGAATGCCTGCGCCCGGCCATGAACGAAGCTTTCTCCTACTGGGTGCTGCACTCGGGCGAGAAGGTCGAGCGCGTCCAGGTGACCGGCAGGCTGGCCGCCAACAACGTGGGCATGCTGGGCCGCCTGGCCAGCCAAGGCATGGGCATCACTCCGCTGCTGGTGTTCGACGCCATGGAGCGCGCCATTTCGCAAAGCGGGCTGGTGCGGGTGCTGCCGCAATGGAGCCTCACGCCCATGCCCTTGTTCGCCCTGCTGCCCTCGCGGCGCATCCCCGCGAAGACCCGGGCCTTCCTGGATTTCATCCAGCCCCGTCTCACGGACGCCTGAGCGGGGCTAGTCTCCCTGTGAAAACTGGCAGACCGTATAGAGCGGCGTGCCGGTCTCGGCGATATGCTGCGAGCCGCCCAGATAGGGCAGGTCGATGACGGCGGCCGCCTCGACCACGTTGGCGCCCAGGCGCTGCAACAGCTTGATGGCCGCGACCATGGTGCCGCCGGTGGCGATCAAGTCATCGATCAACACCACGCGCTGCCCGGTGCGCACCGCATCGGTGTGCATCTCGACCGTGGCATTGCCATACTCCAGCGAATATTCTTCGGCCACGGTGCGATAAGGCAGCTTGCCTTTTTTGCGCACCGGAACGAAGCCAAGATTCAGCTCATAGGCCAGCACGCTGCCCAGGATGAAGCCGCGCGCGTCCACGCCCGCCACGAGATCCAGGCGCTGGCGCATATAACGGTAGACGAAGAGATCGATGAGGGCGCGAAAGGTGCGCGGATCCTGCAGCACCGGCGTGATGTCGCGAAAGACGACCCCGGGGGCAGGCCAATCGGGGACGCTGCGTATGGTGCGCCGGATGAGTTCGGCGTAATCGGTCTGCATGATGGAAACTCCCCGGTTTGAAGCAAGGCGAACTATAACCGCGCCCGGCCCCCGAAGCCAGGGTGCTCAGCCCAGGCGCCCGCCATCGAGCGCCAGGATGCGGTGCACCGCGCCTTCGGGCAGGCGCGCATGCGTGGCCAGCACCACCGCCCTTTCGCCGCAGGCTTGCGCCAGGTCGGCCAGAAAGGCTTCCTCATTGGGACGATCCAGTCCCGCGGTCGGTTCATCCAGCAGGATGATGCCGGCCTGCGACAGCAGCACCCGGGCCAGGCACAACCGCCTCGCCTGGCCGGCCGACAGGCCGGCGCCGCCCTCGCCCACCCAGGTATCCAGCCCCTGCGGCAAGCCGCGCGCGAACTCCGCCAGGCGGGCCGATTCCAGCGCCCGCCACAGCGCCGCCTCGTCGGCCTCGGGCGCGCCGATCAACAGATTGCTGCGCAGACTGCCCAGGAAGACCGGAGAATCCTGGGACAAGAGCGCGATACGCCGATGGACCTCGGCCTGGGCGGCGTGGCGCAGATCGCAGCCGCCCAGTGTCACGGCGCCGGCCTGCGGGTCCTCCAGCCGCAGCAGCAGATGCAGCAAGGTGGACTTGCCCGCGCCGCTGGACCCGACGATGGCCACGCGCTCGCCCGGCGCCAGGACGAAGTCCACACCGTCGAGCACCGGCAGATCGCGGCCGGGATAGGCAAAGCGCAGGCCCTGCGCCCGCAACTCGCCATCCGCCGGCAGGGGACGGGGCAGTCCGGGATCGCGCAGATCCGGTTCGGCGCGCGTGAGCTCGCCGATGCGCCGCGCCGCGGCGCGCGCCGCCCCCAGCCGCGACACCCCGCGCATGATGGGTCCGGCCACTTCGAATATGCCCAGCGTGGCCAGCAGCAGGCCCGCCAGCAGCGGACCGGAGATCTCCCCCTCGGCCAATGCCGGCAGGCCGAACCAGAGCACAGCCACCACCGCCGCCCCCGCGGCCGCCTGGACCAGCCAGAGGCCGTGGGCGGCCAGCCGCGCCTGGGCACGCCGCGCCTGCTGCATCTGCCGGCAGGCCGCGGCGAAATGCGCGCGCGCCTGGGGTTGCGCATGCAGGGCGGCGATGTCCACGTGGCCCTCGACCGCTTCCAGCACCGCATGCCGCAAGGCGCCCGCGCTGGCCTGGGCCAGGTCTCCGGGCCGGCGCGCCGCCCTGCCCAGCCACCAGGGCACCAGCACACTGGCCACCAGCAAGGCGGCGGCCACGGCCAGCCCCGCGGCGGGCAAGTGGTAGCCCAGCACCAGGCAGAAAATGGCGCCGCCCGCCAGGGCGGTCGCCACCGGCATGATGACAAACAGGAAGACCGTGTCCAGCGCGTCCACATCGCCTGTCAGGCGCGCCACCAGATCGCCGGCGCGATAGCGCGCCAGCTGGCGCGGCGTCAGGCGCACGAGGGCGCGGAACACCGCGGCGCGCAGATCGGACAGCAGGCGCAAGGTGGCGGCATGGCCGACCAGCCGTTCGGCATAGCGCGAGGCGATCCGCACAAAGGACAGCCCCCGCACCAGCGATGAGGGAACGAAAAGGTTGAAGGCCGCCCCCGCGCCCGCCAGCGCCGCGCCGGTCAGGAACCAGCCCGATACGCCCAGCAGGCCCACGCCGGCGGCCACGGTCAGCAAGGCCAGGGCCAGTGCGCCGGCCAGGCCGCCGCGCCGGCGCGCATACAGCGTCTTCAACAAGCCCCACATGGTCAGCAAGACTCCAGATGGCCATGGGCCAGATGCCAGCGGCGCGGCAGGCGCCGCGCGACCTCGGCGGAATGCGTGGCCAGGATCAGGCTGCGCCCTTGCGCGAAGGCCAGGATGTCATCGAGCACCCGGGCCTGCGTACCCTCGTCCAGGTGCGCGGTCGGCTCGTCCAGGAGGATGAGGGCGGGATCGCGCAGGAACAGGCGCGCCAGCGCCAGGCGCTGCGCCTGGCCGCCGGACAGGCCCTGGCCCCGGCCATCCAGCCAGGTGCGCAGGCCTTCGGGCCAGGCCTGGGTGAACGCCAGCACACAGGCGCGGCGCGCCGCTTCGTGGACGGCGGCATCATCGGCATCGGGCCGCGCCAGACGGATGTTGTCGGCCAACGTGCCGGCGTGCAAATAAGGCCGCTGGCCGATGTAGGCCACCCGCTCGCGCAACGCCGCCTCGTCCCAGTCGGCCAGGGGCCGGCCATCCAGCCACAACCCGCCTTCGGCGGCCGGGCCCAGTCGGGCCAGCACCTGCAACAGGCTCGATTTGCCCGCGCCGCTCTCGCCCATCAGCGCGATATGCTCGCCTGGCTTGAGCTCCAGGTCCACGCCGTCGAGCACCGCCCGCGGGCGCCCCGGCAGGACCAGCGTAAGGCGGCGGGCACTCAGGCCGGCCGCCCGGGGCTCGGCCCGCGGGGCCGGCTCCGGCGGCTGGGGCAGCGCCTCCTCGGACAGGTCGCCGAACAGGCTGTGCAGCTGGTGCACGGCCGCGCGCGCGGTGCCCCGGTCGTGATAGTGCGCGGCGAACTGGCGCAGCGGCGCATAGACCTCCGGCGCCATCAGGAGGCAGAAAAAGCCCGCCTGCAGCGTCAGGGGCGTAAAGCGGATGTCGATATAGCCCAGATAGGTCAGGCCGATGTAGACCGCCACGCCGGCCACGCCCAGCGCGGCGAAAAACTCCAGCACGGCGGAAGACAGAAAGGCAATGCGCAGCACTGACAGCGTGCGCCGCCGCAAGGCTTCGCTGGCCTGGACCACGGTCTGGCCCTCGGCTTCGGCGCGGCCGAAAAGCTTGAGGGTGGCCAGCCCGCGCAGGCGGTCGGCAAAAAATCCGGACAAGCGCCCGAAGGCCTGCAAGTGCCGGCGGCTGGCCGCCTCGGCGCCCCAGCCCACCAGGGCCATGAACAGGGGAATCAGCGGCGCGGTCACCAGCAACAGCAGGCCGGACACCACATCGAAGGGCAGCACGATGACCGAAAAGGCGACCGGCAGGATGGCCGCCGCGCCCATGGCCGGCAGATACTTGGCGAAAAAGCCGTCCAGGGCCTCCACCTGTTCGATCATGGCGCTGGCGAGCTCGCCGGAGGCCTGCCCGCGCGACCATTGCGGCCCGCGGGCCAGGAGACGCGCGAACAGGGCTTCGCGCACCTGGCGCTTGATGGATTCGGCCGCGCTGGCGCCGGCGCGCTCGCCCACCCAGCCCAGGCAAGCGCGCAACAGGATCAGCAGCGCAATGAACGCGATGGGCTTGAGCAGCTCGGCGCGCGGCGCCTGGGCCACGATGGCCTCATGCAGCACGTGCGCCAGGAGCCAGGCCTGCGCCACCAGCAGCGCCCCCGAAAGCAGGGGCGCCGCGGCGGCCAGGCCGATGGCCCGGCCCGCGAGCCGGGTTCGTGACATCAGCCAGCGCGATTGCTCGCGCGGCAACTTCAGCAGCACGCCCGAGGGGTCGTGCTCCACACTGGAAGGACCGCTCACTCGTCTGCCGGCTGTCTGAACGGATCGTGGGCATGGCCCTCGCGCAGCTCAAACCACATCGCATTGAGGATGGCGAAGGCGCAGGCCAGGCCCAGGCCGAGAATCCACGAGAAATACCACATGACCGGGCTCCTTGATCAGTAAGAGTTGGGCGTGCCGCCGATCGTTTCGTGCGTGACCTTGCCGCGCATCACGCGATATACCCAGGAGGTGTAGATCGTGACGATAGGCAGGAAGATGATCACGGCGATGACCATGATCCACAGGGTCAGGTGGCTGGACGAGGCGTCCCAGATCGTCAGGCCGGCCTGCGGATTGACCGAAGACGGCATGATGAAGGGAAAGAGCGCAAACCCGACGGTCAGGATGATGCCGGTGATGGCCAGCGAGGACGTGATGAAGGACAGCACGTTGGCGCGCATGGCCAACAGCGCGATGGTCAAGAGCGCGCCGGCCACGCCCAGCACCGGCCCGATCCAGAACAGCGGCCACTTGGCGAAGTTGCCCAGCCAGGCGCCCTGCGCCACCGCCACGGTCTTGAGCATGGGGTTGGACGGGCCGTTGGGATCGACGACGCTGGTGATGACCTGGCCGTCGAGCCTGGCCACCCAGAAGCCGGCCGCCACGAACAGCGCCGCCGTCAGCAGGGCCGTGAGCTGGCCGATGCGGCGGGCGCGCCCGGAAACCGGATCATCGGTGCGCCAGGCCAGCAGCACCGCGCCATGCATGACGAGCATGAGCACGCTGATCACGCCGGCCAGCAAGGCAAAGGGCGTAAAGAGCTGGAAGAAATGCCCTTCCCAGCTGGGACGCAGCGTCACGGCGTCGAAGTTCTGCGGCACGCCGAGGATGACATTGCCCATGGCCACGCCGAACACCAGCGACGCCACCACGCCCGAAAAACACAGCACGTAGTCCCAGTTGTTGCGCCAGCGCGGGCTCTCCATCTTGCTGCGGTACTTGAACGCCACCGGCCGCAGGATGAGCGCCAGCAGCAATAGCAGCATCGCCAGGTAAAAGCCCGAGAACGAGGCCGCATAGAGCACTGGCCAGGCCGCGAAAATGGCGCCGCCCGCGGTAATGAGCCAGACCTGGTTGCCTTCCCAGACCGGCCCCACCACATTGATCGCGATACGGCGCTCGGCGTCCGTCCTGGCCACCACCGGCAGGAGCGCGGCCACGCCCAGATCGAAGCCGTCCATCACGGCAAAGCCGATCAGCAGCGCGCCGAGCAGCACCCACCAGATCACGCGCAGCGTGTCCAGGTCAAAGGGAATCAGGGTTTCCATATGCGTTCTCCGGCTCAGGCGTCGAGGGCGGCGTTGACCGCCCGGCTCGTCGGAATCAGGGGCTTGTCGGACTTGGGACCTGCCTTGATGGCATGCGTCATGACCTTGATGCCAATGATGAGCAGCACCGTATAGAGCACGATGAAGACCGTCAGGCTGATCGCCAGATCCAGCATGGTCAGGCCCGAAGCCGCGTAATAGGTCGGCAGCACGCCTTCGATCACCCAGGGCTGGCGGCCATACTCGGCCACGAACCAGCCGCATTCGATGGCCAGCCAGGGCAGCGGCAGGCTCCAGAAGGCGATCTTGAGCAGGCGCGGATAGGTATCGAGCCGGCCGCGCGTGGACAGCCAGAAGGCCACGGCGAAGAAGATGATGAAGTAAAAGCCCAGCGCCACCATGATGCGGAAGGTCCAGAACAGCGGCGTGACCGAGGGGATGGTGTCCAGCGCCGCCTGGTGGATGTCGGCGTCGGTCACCTTGCTCAGGTCGGGCTGGTAGCGCTTGACCAGCAGGGCATAACCAAGATCCTGCCAAGTGCGGTCGAACGTCATGCGCGCCTCGGTGTCCTTCGGGTTGGCGCGGATGCGCTCCAGCGCCGCGTTGGCCACCATGCCCTCGCGGATGCGCGACTCGGCGCGTCGCACCAGGTCATCGATGCCCAATAGCGGCGTGGTCAGCGAACGGGTGCCGATCAGGCCCATCACATAGGGAATCGAAATCGCGAAATCATTCTTGCGTTCGGCCTGATTCGGCCAGGCGATCAGATTGAAGTCGGCCGGCGCGGGTTCGGTATGCCACATCGCCTCGATGGCCGCGATCTTCATCTTCTGGTGTTCCGTGGTGAGGTAGCCGCTTTCATCGCCCAGCACGACGACCGACAGGGCCGAGGCCAGGCCGAAGCTGGCGGCCACCGCCATGGAACGCTTGGCCAGGTCGATGTGACGGCCGCGCAGCAAATACCAGGCGCTGATGGCCATCACGAACATGGCGCCACAGACGTAGCCGGCGCTGACCGTGTGCACGAACTTGGCCTGCGCCACCGGGTTGAACAGCACCGCGGCGAAGTCGGTCATCTCCATGCGCATGGTGTCGGGATTGAAGATCGCGCCCACGGGGTTCTGCATCCAGCCGTTGGCGATGAGAATCCACAGCGCGGAAAGATTGGTGCCGAAAGCCACCAGCCAGGTGACGATCAGGTGCGACACCTTGGACATGCGGTTCCAGCCGAAGAAGAACAAGCCGACGAAGGTGGCCTCCAGGAAGAAAGCCATCAGGCCTTCCAGGGCCAGCGGCGCCCCGAAGATATCGCCCACGTAGTGGCTGTAGTAGGACCAGTTCATGCCGAACTGGAACTCCATCACCACCCCGGTGGCCACGCCCAGGGCGAAGTTGATGCCGAACAGCGTGCCCCAGAACATGGTCATGCGCTTCCAGATCTGGCGTCCGGTCATCACGTAGACGCTTTCCATGATGGCGATCAGGAAAGACAGCCCGAGCGTGAGCGGGACGAAAAGGAAGTGATAGAGGGCAGTCGCCGCAAATTGAAAACGCGACAAATTGACGACGTCGAGGTCAATCATGAGTACGCTCCCAAACAGGCGAGAGGCCGGTGCAACCGACATGGCCTTCCGGCACGCTCGTGCGCCATGATACGGCCCTTGAATACAACTTCATAGACTTATTCCCGAATGCTCGCGGGCGAGCCCTTGTCCCGGCCGCGCAACTTACCGGCAAAATCCAACACCTTCTGGACCTTGGACCCCAGGCGCATCAGGTTCTGCAGGGTCTCGGCGGGCAGGCGTTGCACCTCATCGAACCAGCCGGTAGACAGCTCGATGAGTTCCAGCATCTCGTGCATGCGCTGTTGCGCGTAGATTTCGCTCTCGTCGGACGGACGCGCCAGCAGCGTGTCCCGCAAGAGCGTCAGGGTGGGGTCGATTTCGCGTTTGCGCTTCTCTTCCATGAGGATGCGGAAGATCTCCCAGACATCCTTGGGCGTCTCGAAGTAGTCGCGCCGGTCGCCGACCTGGTGGATCAGTTTCACCAGGCGCCAGGACTGCAGCTCCTTCAGGCCCATGCTCACGTTGGAGCGCGAGAACCCCAGCGATTCGGCGATGTCGTCGGCGTGCAGGGGCCGCGGCGACAGGAACAACAGGGCGTACATCTGGCCGACGGTGCGATTGACGCCCCAGCGGCTGCCCATTTCGCCGAAATGCAACACGAAACGCTCGATCTGGGGGGAAAGTGCCACGGACAACCTTTGTTACTTCGATTTCAGGAATTTCTGAAATTATCGAAGCGACTGGCACAAAAGGCAAGCCCCGCCGCGCGCCAGTTCACTCGGCCGCCATTGTGGGGCGCGGAGGGGGCAAAAAGACAAACGGCCGGTTTGCTCCTTTGATCTGGAGCAAACCGGCCGTCAATGACGCATGACGCGGGCTACATCAGCCTGCCTTGACCGACACCGCCGCCGATACCCGCCTGGCCTTTTCGCGCGCGGCCTCGGGCGTATCGGCCACCGCCAGGCCCACGCCCATGCGGCGCTTGACGAAGGCCTCGGGCTTGCCGAACAGGCGCACATCGGTGCCCGGCTCGGCCAGCGCCTCGGCCACGCCATGGAACGTAACGCCCCGGCCCTCCAGGCCGCCATAGATGACGCAGCTCGCGCCCGGCTGGCGCAGGGTGGTGTCCACCGGCAGGCCCAGCAGGGCGCGCGCGTGCAGCTCGAATTCGTTCTGGGCCTGGGTGATCATCGTCACCATGCCGGTATCGTGTGGACGCGGGCTGACCTCGGAGAACCAGACTTCGTCGCCCGCGACGAAGAGCTCGACGCCGAAAATCCCCAGGCCGCCCAGGTTGCCGGTCACGCCCAGGGCGATTTCCTGGGCGCGCTCCAGCGCCTTGGCCGACATGGGATGCGGCTGCCAGCTCTCGACATAGTCGCCATCGACCTGCTTGTGGCCGATGGGTTGACAGAAGCGGGTCTCGATCCGGCCGCCGGCCCCGCGCGCGCGCACGGTCAGCAGCGTGATCTCGTAGTCGAAATCGATGAAGCCTTCGACGATGGCCCGTCCGCCGCCCACGCGGCCGCCCTCCTGGGCATAGCGCCAGGCCGCCTCGACGCCGGCCTCGCCGCGGATGACGGACTGGCCCTTGCCGGAAGAGGACATGACGGGCTTGATGACGCAGGGATAGCCGATGGCGCCGATGGCCTCGCGCAGTTCGTCCAGCGTGTCGACGAAACGGTAGGGCGAGGTGGGCAGGCCCAGGGTTTCGGCGGCCAGGCGGCGAATGCCCTCGCGGTTCATGGTCAGGCGGGCGGCGCGGGCGGTGGGCGTGACGCGCGCCACGCCGGCCGCCTCCAGCTCGACCAGCAGATCAGTGGCGATGGCCTCGATCTCGGGCACGATGATGTGCGGGCGCTCCAGGTTGATCACGGCGCGCAGGGCGGCGGGATCCGTCATGGACACCACATGGGCGCGGTGGGCCACCTGGTGGCCGGGCGCATCCGCGTAGCGGTCCACGGCGATGACTTCGGCGCCCAGGCGCTGCAGGGCGATGATGACTTCCTTGCCCAGCTCGCCGGAGCCGAGCAGCATGACACGGGTGGCCGAGGGGGACAGGGGGGTGCCGAGCACCGGGGCGGGAAAGGTGGACATGAAGAGAGCGACCTGGGGCGGGAAAAAGACAGCGGGCGGCCAAGCGCCACCCGGACCGCCAGAATGCCATAGGCCCGCCCCTGGCGGCAAATGCGCCGGCCTCTCGTTTAAAATCCCCCCATGACGAACCATGTCCCCACTTCCGCCGACGCCCTGGCCTCGGCCCGCCGCAGTTTGCAGATCGAAGCCCAGGCCATCCTGGACCTGGCAGCGCGCCTGGACGGCAGTTTCACCCGCGCGGTGGACATGCTGCTGGCCTGCCGGGGCCGCGTGGTCGTCAGCGGCCTGGGCAAGACCGGCCATATCGCGCGCAAGATCGCGGCCACCCTGGCCTCGACCGGCACCCCCGCTTTCTTCATGCATGCCGCCGAGGCGGCCCACGGCGACCTGGGCATGCTGACCGGCCAGGACGTGCTGGTGGCCCTCTCCTATTCCGGCTCGGGCCAGGAACTGCTCACCATCCTGCCGGTGGCGCGCCGCCTGGGCGCCGGCGTCATCGCCATGACCGGCAACCCGGCCTCCGAGTTGGCCCAGCTGGCCGATGTGCACCTGGACGCCAGCGTGGCCCAGGAAGCCTGCCCGCTGAATCTCGCGCCCACCGCCAGCACGACGGCCTCGCTGGCCTTGGGCGATGCCCTGGCCGTGGCCTGTCTGGAGGCCCGGGGTTTCGGGCCGGACGATTTCGCCCGCTCCCATCCGGGCGGCGCGCTGGGCCGCCGCCTGCTCACCCACGTGCGCGACGTGATGCGCCAGGGGCCGGCGCTGCCCACCGTGACCGGCGCCGACCCGCTGTCCCGCGCCCTCGAAGAAATGTCCGCCAAGGGCATGGGCATGACCGTCGTGGTGGACGACAAATTCCATCCGGTCGGCATCTTCACCGACGGCGACCTGCGCCGCCTGATCGAACGCAAAGGCGACTTGCGCGGCCTGACGGTGGCCGAAGGCATGACGCGCAATCCCCGCAACATCGACCCCGATGCGCTGGCCGCCGAAGCCGCGCGCATCATGGACGAAAAACGCCTGAGCCAGATGCTGGTCATCGACGATGACGGCGTGCTGATCGGCGCCCTCCACATGCACGATTTGATGGCTGCGAAAGTAGTATGACGATGCCTTCCCGACTGCCCCATCCCGCCGACGCCCTGGTGCTCGCCCGCATCCCGGCCCCGGTCCGCGAACGTGCCATGGCGGTGCGCCTCATGGTGTTCGACGTCGACGGCGTCCTGACCGACGGCAGCCTCTACTTCGGCGAGCACGGCGAGATGTTCAAGCGCTTCAATGCCCTGGACGGCCATGGCCTGCGCCTGCTCATGGAAGGCGGCTTCAAGGTGGCCCTCATGACCGGCCGCTCCGGCCCCGTGGTCGCCCGCCGGGCGGCCGAACTGGGGATTTCCGAGGTCCTGCAGGGCGTGCGCGACAAAGGCGCCGCCCTGGCTGAACTTGCCCAGCGCCAGGGTGTCCAACTGGACCAGACCGGGTATATGGGTGACGACATCATCGACCTGCCCGCCATGCAGCGCGCCGGTTTCGCGGCCAGCGTGAGCAATGCCCCCGGCTATGTCGCGCAGGCCGCCCACTGGGTCTCCACGCAGCCCGGCGGCAGCGGCGCGGTGCGCGAATGCTGCGACCTGCTCCTGGCCGCCCAGGGCCGCCTGGGCGCCTTCCTGACCTCGCCCACGGTGCTGACGGGCCCCGGCGCCATTCAATAAACCCATGAAAGACCGTTTCCCCGCGCTGATCGCCCTGTTCCTGCTGGCCTGCCTGGTGGTGGGGACCTGGTGGGCGGCCGATTACGCGCAGCGGGCCATTCCGATCGATCCGCCGCGCCGCATCACCCACGAAAAAGACGCCTGGTCGCGCAATTTCGTGATGCTGCGCACCGATCCGCAGGGCAAACCCATCAACCGCATGGAAGGCGTCTATGGCGAGCATTTCCCCGATGACGACTCCTACCATGTGACGTCCCCCCGCGCCATCGGCCAGCGCGCCGACAATCCGATCACCGTCGGCGTGTCCAAGACGGCCATCATGGAACAGGGCGGCAAGCGCGTCGTCATGAACGGCGATGCCCATGTGCACCGCAATCCCGACGCCAACAATGACGCCCTGGACGTGCGCAGCCAGCAGCTCATCCTCCTGCCCGACGAAGACCTGGTCTTCACCGACCTGCCGGCGCAGGTCATCAAGGGTAATTCGCGCATGAACGGCACCGGAATGCGTTACAACAACAAGACGCGGCAGCTGGAGGTGCATTCCTCGACCGACGTCGAGATCGCTGGCGGCGAAGGCCGCAAGCAGCCCCCCGCGCCCGCCAACACCCATCAGAACAAGCCATGACCCACACTTCCTTCGCGCACCGCCTGATCGGCTCTCTGCTGCTGGCCGCGGCCCTGTGTGCCCCCGTGCTGGCCCAGCAGGCCGCGCAAGGCGGCAAGCCCGAAGAGCCCAGCACGCTCATCCTCTCGGACTCGCTGCACTACGACGACATCAAGCGCCAGAGCGTGTTCACCGGCAACGTCGCCCTCACCCGCGGCCTGATGACCCTGAACGCCGACAAGCTCGAAGTCCACGAGGACGCGCAGGGCAACCAGTACGGCACGGCGACGGCCAACAAGGGCAAGCTGGTGCGCATCCGCCAGGAGCGCCCCGAGAACTTCGAGGTGATCGAGGGCGAGGGCCTGCGCGCCGAGTACGACGGCACCAAGAGCCAGTTCGACCTGATCGGCCAGGCCGTGGTCACCCGCTTTATCTGCGGCAAGCCGTTTGACACCATCCGCGGCGACCGCGTGCGCTACAACGAAAAGACCGGCACCTACCAGGCCGAAGGCGGTCCCAACTCCTCCGCGCCGGGCGGGCGCGTGCGCTCCTTCTCGCCGCCGCGCGCCAAGGCCGATGCCGCCATCGCCGAATGCCGCGCGAGCAAGAAGGCCCCTGCTCCCGCGAAGAAGTAAGGCCGCCCTGGCCCTTGTTGCACACAGGACTCCGCTTCCGATCCATGACGCCCTCTATCCCCTCCACCAGCACGCTGTCCTCTCTGCAACAGGGCAATCTGCGCGCCACCGGGCTGCGCAAGACGTATAACGGCCGCGCGGTCGTCCAGGACGTCTCCCTGTCCGTCGAAAGCGGCGAAGTCGTGGGCCTGCTCGGCCCCAACGGCGCGGGCAAGACGACCAGCTTCTACATGATCGTAGGCCTGGTGCCCGCCGACGCCGGCCGCATCGAGATCGACGGCAGCGAAATCACCTCCATGCCCATCCACAAGCGCGCCCGCATGGGGCTGTCCTACCTGCCCCAGGACGCCTCGGTGTTCCGTCGCCTGACCGTCGAGCAGAACATCCGCGCCGTGCTGGAGCTGCAGGTCGACGAACAGGGCAAGACGCTGTCGGCCGCCAAGATCAAGGACAGCCTCGAGTCCCTGCTCGAAGAGCTCCAGATCGGCCATATCCGCAGCAACACCGCCATCTCGCTGTCCGGCGGCGAACGCCGCCGGGTGGAAATCGCGCGCGCCCTGGCCACCAATCCGCGCTTCATCCTGCTGGACGAGCCTTTCGCCGGCGTGGATCCCATCGCCGTGATCGAAATCCAGCGCATCGTGCGCTTCCTGAAAAGCCGCGGCATCGGCGTGCTGATCACCGATCACAATGTGCGCGAAACCCTCGGGATCTGCGACCGCGCCTACATCATCAGCGAAGGCAAGGTGCTCACCGATGGCCATCCCGACGAAATCGTCGGCGATCCGGCCGTGCGCCGCGTCTACCTGGGCGAACACTTCCGCATGTAAGCGCCTTCCGCCCCGCCCGCCCCCCGTTGCCCTGGCGCAACGGGTTTTTTTTGCCCGGCCGGCAACACCGTTTCGGGGTCGTTGTCACCCCCGGGAAGATCCCTAGCCGGGGGTCATGAAACCCCGCGTTTTTATGCGCTAGGTCAACTTGAATTCGGGTGGGGAGTCTATACACTAGTACTCAAGAGCTCGCGTTTTTTCACGACGCTTTTTCGAGAAGGAGGATGCGTAACGTTACACATCGCGCACTAGGCGCACTTGTTTATCCCATCTCTTTTTCTGGAAGGAGAGCGCACTATGAACCTGAGCATTAGCGGTCGTCGCCTCGATGTCACCCCGGCCATCCGGGAATATGTCATGAACAAACTGGCGCGAGTGTTGCGGCACTTCGATCATGTGATCGATACCCAGGTCATGCTCTCAGTGGAGCCCCTGCGGCATAAAGCCGAAATCACGATGCATCTGCGCGGCAAGGATATTCATTGCGAAGCCGTGGATGAAAACCTGTACGCGGCGATCGACCTGCTTGTCGACAAGCTGGATCGCCAGGTCATCAAGCACAAGGATAAGGTCCAAAGCCACGCCAGCGAGTCCGTGAAGCGACAAAGCGCCGCCCTGAATGCGTCGCAACCCTAGTCCCGCGCCTCACAAGCACTCAAGCCATGCTTGATTCCACCCTGACCTGATACAGGTCGCATCGGATCCGGTGTCCCCCAAGAGCTTCTTGACGGGACATCGGTACCAAAAATCCCGTCCCCAATACTTCACCCGGTCTGCGGCAGGCTTCCCAGCCACGTCCACACGGACTATGCTTGCCTGCCACGGTGCAAATTGCCAGGCTTTTTTGCACTGCGTCATAAAACTCTATAATGATCCGCATGAATCACTTGTCGCGCATTCTGCCCGCCGGCAATGTCGTGCTCGATATGCTTGCCACCAGCAAGAAGCGGGCATTCGAACAGGCCGGTCTTCTATTCGAGAATCACAATGGCTTGGCTCGATCCGTCGTGTTCGACAGCCTGTTCGCGCGCGAACGGCTGGGGTCGACGGCGCTGGGGCAAGGCGTGGCCGTGCCGCACGGCCGGGTCAAGGGCCTGGAGCAGGCCGTTGCCGCCTTTGTCCGCCTGGCGCAGCCCATCCCTTTTGACGCTCCCGATGGCCAGCCCGTGTCCATGCTGCTCTGCCTGCTGGTCCCGGAGACCGCCACGCAGCAGCACCTGGACATCCTGGCCGAACTGGCCCAGCTGATGTCCAACAAGGCGCTGCGCGAGGCCCTGGCCACCGAAACAGACCCCGCCATCGTGCATCGCATGCTGACCACGGGCCAACTCTGACGCAGGACCGCCATGCTAACGGTGCAGGAACTGGTCGACGACAACGCCGACAAAATCCCCTTCAACTGGATAGCCGGACATGGCGCGGCCGACCGCGCCATCCCCGATGACGGCATGGCGGCAGCCGACCTGGTCGGCCACCTCAATCTCATCCACCCCTCGCGCATCCAGGTGTTCGGCCAGGAAGAGCTCGCGTACTACACGCGCTTCGACCTGCGCCGCCGCATGCACCACATGGATGAGCTGCTGATCGGCGGCGTGCCCGCCATCCTGCTGGCCGACGGCCTGTCCGCCCCGCAGGATCTCATCGACCAGTGCGACCAGCACCAGGTGCCCCTGCTGTCCACGCCCGTGGCCGCGGCGCAATTGATCGACCTGCTGCGCATCTATCTGGGCAAGAAGCTCGCTCCCACCACCACCGTGCACGGCGTTTTCCTCGACGTGCTCGGGCTGGGCGTGCTGATCACCGGCGAATCGGGCTTGGGCAAGAGCGAACTGGCGCTGGAACTGATCTCGCGCGGCCATGGCCTGGTGGCCGATGACGCGGTGGAGTTCTCGCGCACCGCGCCCAATATGATCGAGGGCCATTGTCCGCAGCTGCTGCAGAACCTGCTGGAAGTCCGCGGCCTGGGCCTGCTGGACATCCGCACCATCTTTGGCGAGACCTCGGTGCGCCGCAAGATGCGCCTGAAGCTGATCGTGCATCTGGTGCGCGCCACCGCCCAGGACAAATTCGAGCGCCTGCCCCTGCAGGACATCACCCAGGACATGCTGGGCCTGCCCGTGCGCAAGGTCATGCTGCAGGTGGCGGCCGGCCGCAACCTGGCCGTGCTGGTCGAGGCCGCCGTGCGCAATACCATTCTCAAGCTGCGCGGCATCGACACCCTGGGCGAATTCATGGAGCGCCAGGCGATGGCGATCCTGCAAAGCAGCAAATAAACGCCGCGCCCCGGTCAGGGGCGCGCGTTCTGGCGGGCGCGCTTGACCTCCAGCGAACTCACCGCGCCCGCGTCATTGCCCCAACTGCTGCGGATATACGTCACGACCGCCGCGATGTCGTTGTCATCCAGGAAAGGACCGAAAGGCGGCATGCCATGCGGCCGGGGATTGGCCGCCGTGGCCGGGGCGAAACCGCCATCGAGCACCATGTGTATCGTGTTCAGCGGCGAGGTCGCGGTGACCGAAGGATTCATGGCCAGCGGCGGCCAGGCCGGGCCGCTGCCCCGGCCGTTGTCCTGGTGGCAGGCCGCGCAATGCTGGCCGTACAGACGTTCGCCGATGCGCATGACGCTGGCGGTCGGCGCGCGTTTGCTGTCAGGCAGGGCCACCGCCGGCGGCAGGGCTTTCAGATAGACGCCGATGGCCTGCGCATCGTCGGCGCTCAGGTGCTGGGTGCTGCCCAGCACCACCTCCGCCATCGGCCCGGTGGCCACCGAAGGGGTGGCCATGCCGTGGCGCAGCAGACTGGCGATGTCTTCGGCGCGCCAGGTGCCCAGCCCGCGCAGGGCGTCACTGTTCAAGGGCGGCGCATACCACTGGATGACGGGAATCACACCGCCGGGAAGGCGCCCGCCATCCTGGGTCGCGCCCAGCGAATTGCGCGGCGCATGGCAGGCCGCGCAATGCCCTGGGCCCTGCACCAGGTAGCGCCCGCGATTCCATTGCGTCGACTGGGTCGGGTCCGGCTGGTAGGCGCCAGCGCGGAAATAGAGCGCGCGCCAGGCGGCCAGCAGCACGCGCTGGTCATAAGGCCAATCCAGCGCGGGCGGACGGCTGGCCTGCCTGACTGGCGGCACGGTGCGCAAATAGGCATAGAGGGCGTCGACATCTTCGCGCGGCATGCGCGTGTACTCGGTGTACGGAAACGCCGGATACAGCAGCCGGCCGCCCGGCGCCTTGCCCTCATGCAGCGCGCGCCAGAAATCCTCCGCACTCCAGCCGCCTATCCCGGTTTCGGCGTCGGGCGTGATGTTGGGACCGTAGATCGTGCCGAAAGGCGTGGGAACCGGCGTGCCGCCGGCATAGCGCTGGCCGCCGCGGGCGGTATGACAGGCCGCGCAATTGCCGACCTGCGCCAGGTAGCGGCCGCGCTCGACCCGCGTCGCGGCATCGAGACGCGAGGCCTCGGGCACGGGCTCCTCGAGCGTGCCCAGCCAATACACCAGGCCGGCCGCGGCCGCCAGCAGTGCGGCGAGCGCCAGGGCGATGAGCGTCATCCACTTTTTCATCGGACCGCCCCTTCCTGGCTGCCGCAGGCCACCGGCAGCGGCTGGCCCGCCCCGGGCGCATAGTCCCCGGGCACCGGCTGCGCCGACAGCCAATACGACAAGGCGCCCACGTCTTGCGGGGTGAGCTTGTGGGCCACCGACGCCATGCAATCGGGCGCCGCGGCCCGGCGCAGCCCGTTCTGCCAGCTGCCGATTTGCGCCACGATGTAATCACGCGGCAGGCCCAGCAAGCCGGGGATCGCCGGCAGCATGCCGCCCAGGCCCTGGCCATGGCAGCTCACGCAGGCGGGCAGGCCACGCGCCGGGTCGCCCTCGAAGACCAGGGCGCGGCCGCGGGCCTGCTGGCCCGCCCCGCCCTCGGCGGGCGGGGCGGCTGGATAAGGCACATGCTGATCCGAGAAATAGGCCGCGATCTCGCGCAGATAACCGTCAGGCAGCCCTGTGAGCAGGTGCGTCATGGGCGGGTATTGCCGCCGCCCATCGCGGAAATGCAGCAATTGCTGGTACAGATAGCTTTCGGGCTTGCCCGCCAGGCGCGGGTAATAGCCATCGGGGCCGGCCCGGCCCTGCTCGCCATGACAGGCCGTACAGGCCGCCACGCGCGCGGCCATGGTACCGGGTTCCAGGCGCGCCTGCTGGGCGGCTGCCGCCAGGGGCCAGGCCAGCAGGCAAAGTGCCAGACATCTTCCTGCAATATCGCTGAGAGAATTGGGAACTAACATCTCGTTATCGTTCTCGGCGCCCGGGGCGCGGTTCAAAGAGATAGACCCAGGTGACGCTCCCACGCAACCGTGCGGCACCATGACACGGGCCTTACCGGCCCATCGCCGGCAAAACCATGCCACAATCATAGCCATGTTAAGAGTCGTCCTCATCACTGGCATTTCCGGCTCCGGAAAGTCAGTCGCGCTACGCATGCTCGAAGACGCGGGTTTTACCTGCGTGGACAACCTCCCCCTGCGTTTCCTGACGGAGTTCGTCGCCGCGTCGCGCGACGACGGCATGGAGCGCGTCGCGGTGGCCATCGACGTGCGCTCGCCCGGCGAGCTGGCCGAACTGCCCAATGTCATCACGGCGCTGCGCGCCATGGGCACGGAGCTGTCGGTCGTCTTCCTGGATGCCAACACGGACACTCTGGCGCAACGCTATTCGGAATCGCGCCGCCGCCATCCGCTGACCGACCGGGTCTCGCGCGGCGGCAAGCCGGCCTCGCTCACCGACTGCATCGCCATGGAGCGCGAGCTGCTCGCGCCGCTGCGCGACCAGGAACACGTGATCGACACCTCGGACCTGACGCCGGGGCAATTGCGCGCCTGGATACGCGATCTCATCAAGGCCGACCGTCCGCCCCTGGTGCTGACCTTCGAATCCTTCGCCTACAAGCGCGGCGTGCCCAGCGACGCCGATCTGGTCTTCGACGTGCGCTGCCTGCCCAATCCCTATTACGACCGCAACCTGCGTCCCCTGACCGGCCGCGACCAGCCCGTGGCCGAATGGCTGGCCGGTTTCGACATCGTGCATCGCATGATCGATGACATCGACGGTTTCATCCGCCGCTGGCTGCCGCAGTACACGCTGGACACGCGCAACTATCTCACCGTCGCCGTGGGCTGCACGGGCGGACAGCACCGTTCGGTCTACGTGGTCGAGGAACTGGCGCGCCGCTTCAGCGATCACGACCCGCTGCTGGTGCGCCACCGCACCCAGCTGCCCGACGAGTCCGCATGAGGTCGCCGCTCGCCCTCCTGGCTATGCTGGTGCTGGCCGTGGCGCTGGCCGGCTGCGGCAGCACGGGCAAACGCGGCGGCGGCTACTACAAGGACGACGGCCCGGGCGCCAACCCGCCGTCCAACCTGGACAGCATCCCGGACGCCGTGCCGCGCCTGGAACCCCTGGCCAGCGGCGCCAACCGGCCCTATGTGGTCTTCGGCAAGCGCTATGTGCCCGACACCAGCGAGCGGCCCTTCCGCCAGGAGGGCATCGCATCCTGGTACGGCAAGAAATTCCACGGCAACTCGACCTCGATCGGCGAACCCTACGACATGTACAGCATGACGGCGGCGCACCCGACCATGCCCGTGCCCAGCTACGCCCGCGTGACCAGCAAACTCAACGGGCGGACGGTCATCGTGCGCGTCAACGACCGCGGCCCCTTCCACAGCGACCGCATCATGGACCTGTCGTATGTGGCGGCCTATAAGCTGGGCATCATCGGCCCGGGCAGCGGCGCGGTGGTGGTCGAACGCATCCTGCCCAGCGAAATCCGCACCATGTTGGCCGGGGCCGCGCCCCCGCCGGCGGGCCCGGAGCCCATCGCCCTGACCGATCTGCCCGCCGCCGCGCCGGTGGCCTTGCCGTTGCCCGAACCGGCGCCCAAGCCCCCGGCCACGGCGCTGCGCGGCACGGGGATCTATCTGCAACTGGGCGCCTTCAGCCAGCCGGGCAACGCGCAAAGCCTGGTGAGCCGGATCAACGGCCTGATGGCGGGCGAACCGGCGGCCATCGTCGAACAAGCCAACAACCTGTATCGCGTGCGCATGGGGCCCTATGCCTCGCGCGAAGCTGCCATGGATGCCGTGCAGCGCGTCTCCGACCGCACCGGCATCCTGCCCAGCCTGGCGTCGCAATAGACCGCCGCCTACCAGGGCAGGTCCATCTGCCCGTCACAGACCCGGCGCGCCCGCGCCGTATGGCCCGGATAGCGGTGGCCTTCGTGCGACAGCAGCGCATGCTTGCGCTGCAGGCCGCCGCCAAAGCCGGTCAGCGCGGTGTCGTAGCCGATGACGCGATGGCAGGGGATGATGATGGAAATCGGATTGCGTCCCACGGCCTGCGCCAGGGCCCGCACGGCGCGCGGCCGGCCGATGCGCTGCGCCAGCTGGCCGTAGCTCACCGTCACCCCGAAAGGCAGGGCCAGCAGGCCGTCCCAGACCGCGCGCTGGAACGCCGTGCCGCGCGGCGCCAGCGGCAGATCGAAGGCGCGGCGCTGGCCGTCGAACCATTGCCGCAGCTGCTCCCGGGCCAGGTGCAGCACGCCGAGTTCGGCCTCGCCGGGCTGCGCGCGCGCAGGCAGCCCCAGGTCCTCCTGGTCCAGGAACCATGCACCGCACAGGAAAGGCCCGCTGGCCAACAGGCGCAGGCCACCCAGCGGGGTCTCGATGTCCAGCGCCGCGCTGTCGTCCATGATGCGGCTCATGCGCCTGCCTTGCGGGCCAGGGCGCGCTGGTAAAGGGCATCGCGCGGCTGGCCGGTGGCTTTGGCGGCGATCCGGGCCGCATCGCGCACCGAGACGCTTTCCAGCAGGGCGTCGAGCAGACGGTCAAGCGCCGGATCGGCCGGGCCGGCATCCGGGCTGGGCGCGGCGGCATGCAGGATCAACACGAATTCGCCCTGCTCGCGGTGGGCATCTCCCGCCAGCCAGGCGGCGGCCTCGGCCAGCGGAAAGGTCACGATTTCCTCGAAGCGCTTGGTGAGCTCGCGCGCCACGGTCAGCCGCCGTCCGGGCCCGCAGACCTGCAGCAGATCGGCCAGCGTGGCCGCCAGGCGGTGGGGCGACTCGAACATCAGGACCGGCGCGGGCAGCGCGCCCCAGTCGGCCAGCCAGCGCTGGCGCGCCGCCGCCTTGGGTGGCGCGAAACCGGCAAAGGCGAAGGCGGGATTCTCGTCCGTGGTCACGCCACTGCCCATCAAGGCAGCGATGACGGCGCTGGGCCCGGGGATGGGCACCACCAGATGGCCGGCCTCGCGCACCGCGCGCACCACCCGCGCGCCCGGATCGCTGACCGCCGGGGCGCCGGCGTCGGAGACCAAGGCCACGCGCTGACCCTGGGCCAGGCGCTGGCAGATGGCCTCGGCCGCCTGCGCCTCATTGTGGCGGTGCGCGGCCATCAAGGGCGTGGCGATCCCCCAGGCATCGAGCAGCGTGCGGCTGGCGCGGGTGTCCTCGGCGGCGATGACGTCGGCGCGCGCCAGGGCCTGCCAGGCGCGCAGCCCCAGGTCGCCCAGGTTGCCGATGGGCGTGGCCACGACATAGAGCGCCCCCTCGGGCCAATGCTGCGCGGCCACCCGCTCGGCGACCCGGCGCCAGGCGTCGCCGGCAACAGAGGATGTGACTTCTTGATTCATAAGGGAAACCGCGGCGGTGAAAACCCTGCCAGTGTAGCCCCATGCGCCTTGCCGACCTGCTGCCGCGCCTGTGCCGGCCCTCCGTCCGTCCCGACCCGCGCCACCTCCGCGGGCGGCGCGCCGAGGGCGCGGCGCTGCGCCTGTTGCGCGGCCATGGGCTGCGCCTGGTGGCGCGCAACGTGCGCAACCGCCATGGCGAACTGGACCTGGTCATGCAGGACGGGCCGCTGCTGGTCGTGGTCGAGGTCCGCTGGCGTGGCAGCATGGCCTGCGGCGGCGCGGCGGCCAGCATCGGCGCGGCCAAGCAGGCGCGGCTGGCCCGCGCGGCCGCCCTGTGGCAGATACAGGCGGGCCTGGCCGGGCGGCCCCTGCGCTTTGACGTGCTGGCCTTCGAAGCCGGCCGGCCCCGGTGGCTGCGCGACGCCTTCCAGCCCGACATTCAGTCACAGCCGTTACGCTGCCGGCGCCGCCGGGGCTGATCGGCTGGCGCGGCCCCGTGAGATAATCCGCGCCATGGATATGACCTCTCGCATGACGTCGCACTTCCGCGATGCGATGGCGCTGTGCGAACAAAGCATGCACGCCCTGTCCGAGCCGCTGTCGGCCGCGGTGGAACTGCTGTTCGCGGCATTGGCCAACAATGGCCGGATTCTGGCATGCGGCAACGGCGGCTCGGCCGCCGATGCCCAGCACTTCATCGCCGAACTGGTGGGGCGCTTCGAGCGCGACCGCCTGCCGCTGGCCGGCATCGCCCTGAATACCGACACCTCCATCCTCACGGCGGTGGGCAATGACTACGGTTTTGACGAGATCTTCGAGCGCCAGGTCAGTGCCCTGGGCCAGCCCGGCGACGTCCTGGTGGCGATCTCCACCAGCGGCAATTCCCCCAATGTCGTGCGCGCCATGCAGGCCGCGCACGACCGCGAGATGCACGTCATCGCCCTGACTGGCAAGGGTGGCGGCGTCATCGGGGAACTCATCACGCCGCATGACGTCCATCTATGTGTTCCGCACGACCGCACCATGCGCATCCAGGAAATACACATCCTGTTGCTGCATGCCCTGTGCGACGGTATCGATGCCCTATTGCTTGGAGACACCGAATGATGATGCCCAAAGCGCGACGCGCGGCCCGTCCCCTGATCCTGGCAACGGCCCTGGCCGCCACCGCCGCCTCGCTGTCGGCCTGCGTGCCGCTGGTGGTCGGCGGGGCCGCCGCCGGCACCGCCGTGGTGGCCACCGACAGGCGCAGCTCGGGCACCCAGCTCGATGACCAGAACATCACCTTCCGGGTGGAAAGCCAGATCAGCCAGAAGCTGGGCAGCAATGCCCGCGTCAATGCCATGGTGTACAACGGCCAGGTGCTGCTCACCGGCGACGTCCCCACCGAAGCCGACCGGGCCCAGGCCACGGCCATCGCCCAGGGCGTGGACAAGGTCAAGAATGTCAGCAACCAGCTGACCGTCGGCCCGGCCGCGGCTTTCTCGACGCGCTCCAACGACACCTGGCTGACCTCCAAGGTCCGCACGGCCCTGGTCAATGCCCAGTATGTGCCCTCGCGCACCATCTCGGTCACGACCGACAAGGGCGTGGTCTACCTCATGGGCATGGTCACGCAATCGGAAGGCGACTACGCCGCCAACGCGGCCTCCGGTGTCGGCGGCATCACAAAAGTGGTAAAACTGTTCGACATCATCAGCCGCGAAGAAGCGGTCCGGCTGTCCGGCAACAACAACGGCAAGGCCGCGCCCATCGAGTCGGGCGCCTCCACCACGACCCAGGGCGCCGCCCCGGGCGGCACCGGCGGCGGCGGCTCGGACGGCGGCATCGAACTCATGCCCATCAAATGAAAAAGCTCGCTCTCGCCCTGGCCGTGGCAATCATCGCCGGCATCGGCGCGTGGTTCGTCTGGCGCCCGGCGCCGGCCGCGCCCCAGGTGGTCTTCACCCTGCTCGACGGCAAGCAGGTCTCCATGCAGGATCTCAAGGGCAAGGTGGTGCTGGTCAAGTTCTGGGCCACCAGCTGCGTGACCTGCATCAAGCAGATGCCGGACACGATCTCGGCCTATAACAGCTATGCGCCCAAGGGCTATGAGGCCATCGGGGTGGCCATGCAGTACGACCCGCCCAACTACGTGCTCAATTACGCCCAGACCCGCAAGCTGCCCTTCCCGGTGGCGCTGGACAGCAAGGGCGACATCGCGCGGGCCTTCGGCGATGTTCGGCTGACGCCCACGGCCTTCCTCATTGACAAAGAGGGACGCATCATCAAGCGTTACCTGGGTGAGTACGACGTGGCGGAGTTCCATGCCACGGTCGAAAAAGCGCTGGCCGCCGGCTGACGCCAGCCTGGGCAGAAACAAAAGAGCCTTCCCGCAGGAAGGCTCTTTGCATTCCGGGGCAGGCCTCAGAAGGCGGGCACGACGGCGCCCTTGTACTTCTCGACAATGAACTTGCGCACGGCGTCGCTGTGCAGGGCCTGCACCAGCTTCTTGACGGCCGGGGCGTCCTTGTTGTCCTCGCGCGTGACCACGATATTGGCGTAAGGGGAGTCGGAGCCTTCGATGAACAGGGCGTCCTTGGTCGGCACCAGGCCGGCTTCCAGGGCGTAATTGGTGTTGATCAGGGCCAGGTCCACGTCGTCCAGCGAGCGCGGCAGCATGGCGGCCTCCAGTTCGCGGAACTTGAGCTTCTTGGGGTTTTCGACCACATCGACCGGAGTGGCCAGGATGTTGGACGGGTCTTTCAGCTTGATCAGGCCTTGTTTTTGCAGCAGCACCAGCGCGCGGCCGCTATTGGACGGATCGTTCGGAATCGCCACCGAGGCGCCGGTCTTCAGCTCGTCGAGCTTTTTGATCTTCTTGGAATACGCGCCGAAGGGCTCGACATGCACCAGGGCCACGGGCACCAGGCTGGTCTTGCGGTCCTTGTTGAAGCTGTCCAGATAGGGCTTGTGCTGGAAGAAATTGGCGTCGAGCTGCTTGTCGGCCACCTGCAGATTGGGCTGGACATAGTCGCTGAACACCTTGATGTCCAGTTCCACGCCTTCTTTGGCCAGCACGGGCTTGACGACCTCCAGGATCTCGGCGTGCGGGACCTGGGTGGCGGCGATCGTCAGTTTCTCGGCCTGGGCCTGGGTCGCGCCCAGGGCCAGGGCGGAGAGCAGCAGCGCCGAGCGCAGGAGCTTGAATGTCATCGAATTGCCTCTGATATCGTTGATTCTAGGGGGCCGGACCGGGCAAAAGCCGCCCGGCCGTTGCAAAAACGCCCCCAATTTACTGCAAACCCGCCCGTTTGTCGGCCATATGGACATGGCGCCGACGCATATGCCAACGGTCTTGACTACAATTCGGACTGTGCTTGCCGCCATGCCGCCACCCGCCATGGGCGCAGGCACTTTTTTCCATCTTTTTTTCTTAGGTTCATAACTGTTGCCATGACCGACGCCCCTGACCCTGCCGCCGTAATGTCTCCCGCTGTCAAAGCCGCCGTTCTCTCCGAAGCCTTGCCCTATATCCGACGATTCCATGGCAAGACCATCGTGGTGAAATACGGCGGCAATGCCATGACGGAAGAACGATTGCAGCGCAGCTTCGCCCACGACGTGGTGCTCCTGAAGCTGGTCGGCCTGAATCCGGTGGTCGTGCATGGCGGCGGTCCGCAGATCGACGACGCGCTGCGCCGCATCGGCAAGCAGGGCACCTTCGTGCAGGGCATGCGCGTGACCGACGCCGAGACCATGGAAGTGGTCGAGTGGGTGCTGGGCGGCCAGGTGCAGCAGGACATCGTCATGATGATCAACGAGGTCGGCGGCAAGGCCGTGGGCCTGACGGGCAAGGATGGCATGCTGATCCAGGCCCGCAAGAAGCTCATGAGCAACAAGGAAAATCCCGCCCAGCCGCTGGACATCGGCTTCGTGGGCGACATCACGCGCGTGGAGCCGGCCGTGGTCAAGGCGCTGCAGGATGACCAGTTCATCCCTGTCATTTCGCCCATCGGCTATGGCGAGGACGGCACGGCCTACAACATCAATGCCGACGTCGTGGCCGGCAAGATGGCCGAGGTGCTGGGCGCCGAAAAGCTGCTGATGATGACCAACACCCCGGGCGTGCTCGACAAGAGCGGCAATCTGCTGCGCAGCCTGTCGGCCCAGACCATCGACGAGCTGTTCGAGGACGGCACCATCTCGGGCGGCATGCTGCCGAAGATCTCCTCGGCCCTGGATGCCGCCAAGAATGGCGTGAATTCGGTCCACATCGTCGACGGGCGCGTCCCCCACTGCCTGCTGCTGGAGATCCTCACCGACCAGGGTGTGGGCACCATGATCAGCTCGCACTGATGCTGGCGCGCCGCCAGTTGTCGCGGCCGGCGGCGCGCGTGCGCCGCTCGCGCCGCGAGCCGTGCGACGACGGCCTGCTGTGGCTGTTCGACCTGGACAACACCCTGCACGACACGTCGCACGCCATCTTTCCGCAGATCGACGCGGGCATGACGCGCGCCGTGTCGGAGCTGCTGGAGGTGGACGCGGACACGGCCAATGGTTTCCGCACCGCCTACTGGAAGCGCTACGGCGCCACGGTGATCGGCATGGTGCGCCACCACGGCGTGGATCCGCATCGTTTTCTGCACCGCAGCCATGACTTCGATGTCCGGCCGCTGGTGCGCGCCGAGAAAGGCCTGGCGCACAAGCTCAAGCGGCTGCCCGGCCGCAAGGTGCTGCTCACCAACGCGCCGCTGCACTATGCGCGCGCGGTGCTGCGCCATTTGGGCATCCTGCGGCAGTTCGACGCGCTCTGGGGCATAGAGCAGATGCGCTTGCACGGCGAGTTCCGGCCCAAGCCCTCCTCGGCGCTGCTGCGCTATGTGCTCGCCCGCGAGGGCGTGCCCGCCCGGCGCGCGGTGCTGGTCGAGGACACGCTGGACAACTTGCGCGGCGCCCGGCGCGCCGGCGTGCGCACGGTGCACGTCTACCACCCCGGCACGCCTTTTGCCCGCGCCCACCGGCACCGTCCTGGTTACGTCGACTTGCGGGTAAACTGCGTCACTGACTTGCTGTTGCGCCGCCGCCCGCTGCGGGGCTGACAGTCAACCTGCCCCGACCACGGCTCCGTCATGGCGACCAAACCCGGCGAACGAAAGACCCAGATTCTGCAAACGCTGGCTGAGATGCTGGAGCAGCCCCACGCTGCCCGCATCACCACGGCCGCGCTGGCCGCGCGCCTGCAGGTCTCCGAGGCGGCGCTCTATCGCCACTTCGCGAGCAAGGCGCAGATGTTCGAAGGGCTGATCGAATTCATCGAGACGACCCTCTTTACGCTCATCAACCAAATCGCGGCCGCCGAGCCCCAGGCGCTGCCGCAAACCCGCAAGACCGTCTCGATGCTGCTGGCCTTCGCCGAGCGCAACCGCGGCATCACCCGCGTGCTGACGGGCGACGCGCTGGTGACCGAAGACAATCGCCTGCAAGAGCGCATCAACCACATCAACGACCGCATCGAGGCAACCCTGAAACAATGCCTGCGCAACGCGGTCAGCGAGGGCAGCCTGCCCGCCCAGGCCAATGTCGCCGCCCATGCCAGCCTGCTGACCCATCTGGTCATGGGGCGCTGGCTGCGCTATGCGCAAAGCGGCTGGCGCGTGGCGCCCACCGTCCATCTCGAAGAACACCTGCGGCTGGCGCTGCCCTGACGCCGGCGCCCGCCGGTTAACCGCGCAGCATAATCGGCCCCCCCTCTGCCCACAAGGCCAAAACCGTGCTAGCTTGATCGCCATCAATGCGGGTTTTCCTCTAGTTGTTACGCTTGTTTCGTCGCAGTTTTGACTCAGAAACGGAGATGGATATGACCGCGCAAGCCGCTGTCCCTGCCCAGCAAGCCCCCAAAAAGAAAATCCCGATAGGCCTGGTCGCCGGTATCATCGCCCTGGTCGCCGTCCTGCTCCTGCCCACGCCCGCCGACCTGCCCATCGCCGGCCATCGCATGCTGGCCATCCTCGCCTTCGCGGTGGTGGTCTGGGTCACCGAAGCGGTGTCCTATGAAGCCAGCGCCATCATGGTCACCACCCTGATGGCCTTCCTGCTGGGCACGGCCCCTTCCGTCAAGAATCCCGACGTGCTCATCGGCACCTCGGCGGCCATCACCATGGCCTTGCAGGGCTTCTCCAACTCCGCTCTGGCGCTGGTGGCCGGCGCCCTGTTCATCGCGGCGGCCATGACCTTCACCGGCCTGGACCGACGCATCGCCCTGGTCACGCTGTCCAAGATCGGCACCAGCACGCGCCGCATCCTGGTGGGCGCCATCGCGGTCACCATCGTGCTCAGCCTGGTGGTGCCCAGCGCCACCGCGCGCAGCGCGGCCGTGGTGCCCATCATGATGGGCGTGATCGCCGCCTTCGGCGTGGACAAGCGCTCCAACATCGCCGCCGGCATCATGATCATCGTGGCCCAGGCCACCAGCATCTGGAACGTCGGCATCCAGACCGCCGCCGCGCAGAACCTGCTGACCGTCGGTTTCATGGAAAAAATGCTGGGCCAGCGCGTGAGCTGGGCCGAATGGCTGATCGCCGGCACACCGTGGTCCATCATCATGTCGGCGGTGCTGATCTTCATCGTGCTGAAGATGCTGCCGCCCGAAAGCGACGAAATCGCCGGCGGCAAGGAAGCCGTGGAGCGCGAGCTGCGCGAGCTCGGCCCCATGAGCGCGCCGCAGAAGCGCCTGCTGGCGGTGTCCATCCTGCTGCTGCTGTTCTGGTCCACCGAAAAACTGCTGCACAACTTCGACACCACCTCGACCACCTACTTCGGCCTGGTGCTGCTCATGCTGCCGCGCTTTGGCGTCATGACCTGGAAAGACGTCCAATCACGCATCCCCTGGGGCACGGTCATCGTCTTCGGCGTGGGCATCAGCCTGGGCTCGGCCCTGCTGTCGACCCAGGCCGGCCAGTGGCTGGGCAACCAGGTGGTCACCCACACCGGCCTGGATCATGTCAGCCCGCTGATGATCTTCGCCATCCTGTCGGCCTTTCTCATACTCATCCACCTGGGTTTCGCCAGCGCCACCGCGCTGACTTCGGCCATGCTGCCCATCCTGATCTCGGTGCTGCAGACATTGCCAGGCGACTTCAACCGCCTGGGCATGACCATGCTGCTGGGTTTCGTGGTCAGCTATGGCTTCATCCTGCCCATCAACGCGCCGCAGAACATGGTCTGCCTGGGTACGGAGACCTTCACCGCCAAACAGTTCGCCAAGGTGGGCATCATCATCACCATCATCGGCTTCGGCCTGATGTTGCTGATGGGCATGACCTATTGGCGCTGGCTGGGCATCCTGTAAGGAGCCAGGGATGAAAATCGCGATTGCCGATGCCATTGCCTACGGCGAAAACCTGCTCAGCGCCCAGGATGTGCCGCGGGACATCGCCCGCGACGTGGCCGAACACCTGGCCGAATCCGACCGGGTAGGCTATACCAGCCACGGCCTGTCCATCCTGCCCAACTATGCCCGCGTGCTGAAAGGCGGCTTTGTGCGCGCCGACGGCCGGCTGCAGCTGCTGACCGACAACGGCAGCTTCCTGGCCTTCGACGGCGACAACGGCTTCGGCCAGCATGTGGGCAAGATGGCGGTGCAAGCCGCCATCGCGCGCGCCCATGAACTGGGCTCCTGCATCCTCACCCTGCGCCGCAGCCATCACCTGGGCCGCATGGGCCACTACGGCGAAATGGCCGCCAACGCCGGCCTGATCCTGCTGGCCTTCACCAATGTGATCAACCGCGCCCCGACGGTGGCGCCCTTCGGCGGCGCGCGCGCCTGCCTGACGACCAATCCGCTGTGCTTTGCCGGCCCCCTGCCCGGCGGCAGGCCGCCCCTGATCGTGGACATGGCCACCAGCGCTATCGCCGTCAACAAGGCGCGGGTGCTGGCGGCCAAGGGCGAACAGGCGCCCGCGGGCTCGCTGATCGACGCCGCGGGCAACCCGACCACCGATCCCAATGCCCTGTTCACCGACCCGCCCGGCGCGCTGCTGCCCTTTGGCGGCCACAAAGGCTACGCCATGGGCCTGGTGGCCGAGCTGCTGGCCGGCGTGCTCTCCGGCGGCGGCACCATACAGCCGGACAACCCGCGCCAGGGCGTGGCCACCAACAATATGTTCGCGGTGCTGCTCGATCCGCAGGTGGACTTCAATGCCAGCTGGCGCACCCATGAAGTCGACGCCTTCATCGAGTACCTGCACGCCTGCCCGCCGCAGCCAGGCGTGGACCGGGTGCAATACCCCGGCGAGTACGAGGCGGCCAACCGCGAACTCAACCGCGATGCCATCAGTTTCGCCCCGGCCATCTGGGCCAGCCTGAAGCAGCTGGGCGACGAATTGGGCGTGCCCGCTCCCGCGCCGCGGGCTTGAGGCGGCACCCCGGGCCGCGGCGAAAGCCCGTAAAGCTCAGGCCTTCAGGGGCTTGGAGCGGCTGATGCTCATCATGATGCCGAAGGCCACGCCCATGGTCAGCAGGGCCGTGCCGCCGTAACTCATGAAGGGCAGGGGCACGCCCACCACGGGCAGGATGCCCGTGACCATGCCGACATTCACGAACACATAGATGAACATCATCATGGTCATGGAACCGGCCAGCAGGCGGCCGAACTGGCTGGCGCAGCGCGTCGCGATCGCCAGCCCCCGCGCGATGAGCAGGCTATAGAGCACCAGCAGCGCCACGCCCCCGTACAGGCCGAATTCCTCGGCGTAGACGGCGAAGATGAAGTCCGTGGTGCGTTCGGGGATGAAGTCCAGGTGGGTCTGCGTCCCCTGCATATAGCCCTTGCCATAGAGTCCGCCGGACCCCACCGCGATCATGGACTGGATGGTATGAAAGCCCTTGCCCAGGGGGTCGGAGCTGGGGTTGAGCAGGGTGCACACCCGGTGCTTCTGGTAGTCATGCAGCACCACCCAGTCGACGTCCGGCTCGCAGAGCTGGTCTTCGTAGTACACCAAGGTGCCGATGCCGATCACGCCGATCAGCACGGCCGGCACCAGCAGCTTGAAGGACAGGCCGGCAAAATAGATCACGAAAAAGCCCGCGCCGAACACCAGCAGGGCCGTGCCCAGGTCGGGCTGCAGCACGATGAGGCCGAAGGGCGCGGCCAGCATGAGCGCGGCCACCAAAAAGTCGCGGATACGGACCTGCCCCTCATGGCGCTGGAAGTACCAGGCCAGCATCATGGGCACGGCGATCTTCATCATCTCGGAGGGCTGGATGCGCGTGAAACCCAGGTTCAGCCAGCGCGTGGCGCCCTTGCTGGTTTCGCCGGCGAACTCCACGCCCAGCAGCAGCACGATGCCCACCGCATAAAAGGGCAAGGCCAGTTTCATGAGGGTCTGTGGCGGCACCAGCGCCATGATCCACATGGCGAAGAAGGCGATGACGAAGTTGCGCGACTGCTCGGCGAAACGCCAGTCGGTGCTGCCGACCGCCGAATGCATGACCGTCAGGCCCAGCGCGGCGAACAGCACCAGCACCAGCAGCAAGGGCCAATCAAAGGCGGTGAACACGCGCAGCAGGATGAGGCCCAGGCGCTTCATTGGGAGGTCTCCTCGGCGGCGAGCCGCTGCGGCCGCACGATCTTGTCCTGGCGCTGGGGGCCCAGCCAGTAATCGAAGACTTCGCGCGCCACCGGCGCGGCCGCGCTGGCGCCCCAGCCGGCGTTCTCGACGATAAGGGCCACGGCGATGCGCGGATGATCCACCGGCGCGAAGCCCATGAACAGCGCGTGGTCGCGCAGGCGCTCATCCAGGGCCGAAGCCCGGTATTGCCCGCCGCGCAGGCTGAAGACCTGGGCCGTGCCGGTCTTGCCCGCGGCCTGGTAGGGCGCGCCGGCAAAGGGACGCCGCGCCGTGCCCGAGCGGATCACATCGGCCATGGCGCCCTTGATCACGTCAAGGTTGGCCTGCTTGAGGGGGATGCGGTAGTCAGGGGTGGAAGGCGTGGCGGCCAGCTCGCCGGAGCGCGAATCGCGCACGGCGTGCACCAGGTGCGGCCGGCGGTACAGGCCGTTGTTGGCCAGCGTCGAGGTGGCCTGCGCCAGCTGCAGCAAGGTAAAGGCGTTATAGCCCTGCCCCACGGCCACGGAGATGGTTTCCCCCGCGTACCAGCGCTGGCGCTCGCGGTCTTTGTAGGCGCGGCGCTTCCACTCGGTGGAAGGCAGCACGCCCGCGCGCTCGCCCTCCAGGTCGATGCCGGTGATCTGGCCGAAGCCGAACTGCTTGGAAAAATCGTGCAGCGCGTTCACGCCGATTTCCGGGCCCAGCGAATAGAAATACGTATCCGAGGACACGACGATGGCCTTGTGCATGTCCGTCATGCCGAAGACCGCGCCGGCGGCGTTGCGGAATTTCTGTCCCCCGAACTCGTAATAGCCGGGGTCGGGCATGCGATCCGTGGCGCGGCGCTTGCCCAGCTCCAGCGCGGCCAGCCCCACGAAAGGCTTGTAGGTCGAGCCGATGGGATAGGTGCCGGAGAGGGGCCGGTTGATCAGCGGATGGTCGGGCGACTCGTTCAGGCGGCGCCAGTTCTCGACATCGATGCCGTCGACGAAGAGATTGGGATCGAACGACGGCTGCGAGACGAAGGCCAGCACTTCGCCGGTGTCCGGGTCCAGTGCCACCAGGGCGCCGCGGCGGCCCGCGAAGGCTTTTTCGGCGATGCGCTGCAAATCCAGGTCGATGGACAGCATGATGTCCGAGCCCGGCACGGGATCGATGCGCCGCAAGGTGCGCACCGGGCGCCCGCCCGCGGTGACTTCGACTTCTTCCAGCCCCGTGCGGCCATGCAGGGCCTGCTCCCAGGTTTTCTCGATGCCCTTCTTGCCGATGACGTCGGTGCCGCGGTAATTGCCCAGCTGGCCGCTTTTTTCGAGTTCGTCCAGGTCGTTCTCGGCGATGCGGCCGATATAGCCCACGACGTGGGCGGCCACTTCGCCCTGGGGATATTCGCGCACCCAGCGCGCGCGCAGCTCCACGCCCGGAAACTCGAAGGCATGGGCCGAAAACCAGGCCGCCTCGGTTTCGTTGAGATTGTTGCGCAGCACCAGATTGGCGTAGCGGCTGGACTCGGCCACCCGGCGCTTGAAGCGCCGCTGGTCGGCCGGGCTAATGTAGACCACCGGGGTCAGGCGCTCGAACAGTTCATCGATGGAGCCGGCGCGGGCCGGCACGACTTCCAGCGTGTACGTGCGGTAGTTGCGCGCCAGCACGACGCCGTTGCGGTCCAGCACCTCGCCGCGCCGCGGCGGGATGGGCTGCACCGCGATGCGGTTGCGGTCGGCGCGCTCGGAAAAGCCTTCGTAGCGGTCGACCTGCAGAAACCAGAAACGCCCGACCAGCACGCCGAAGCACAGCAGCGCAAAAAGACCGCCCACCCAGGCGCGCAGGCGGAAGCGCTGCTTCTGCTGCTGGCTGGTCTTTTTGAACTCGAACATGGGCGCCCCGCTCAGTTGGCGGACGACTCGCCGTCATCGTAGCGGCGTTGCGGCAATTGCAGCACCCAGCCGAAGATGGGCCACAGCGCCGTGGTCAGCAGCACGCCTATGGCCCAGTCCCAGCCGGCCCAGCGGCCGGCCAGCCAGGCCATGATGATCTGGGCCAGCAGCTGCGGCACGAAAAACACCGGCAGCATGTGCATGGCCTGGCTCCAGAGATCGAAGCGTTGCAGGCGGCGATGCAGGGCGAGCGCCCCATAGGCGATAAGCGTGTAGGACAGGGCATGGCCGCCCAGCAGGCCGGCGTCATGGACGTCCAGCAGCAGGCCGAAGGCAAAGGCCGTGAACATGCCCACCCGGCGCGGCTCGTAGGCGCTCCAGAAGGCGATGACCAGGGCCAGGATGTCGGGCGAGGCCGGCCATTGCCGCCAGGGCAGCAGCGACAGCAGCCACACCAGCAGCAAGGTGCCCCACACGAAAGCGCCGTGCGCCGGATGGGCCAGGCGTTCGGGCTGGACATTGCTGGGCGTGCCCAACGTGCGCGGCGCGCGCTGGGCGGCGTTATTCCGGGGCGCCAACATCGGCCTCCTCGCGGTTGGCTTCGGCGCGCGCGACATCGACCTGCAGGACCAGGAAGTGGCGATAGCGTTCAGGATGGGCCAGCGGCTCGCACAGGGCGCGCGCGAAGCCGGAGGCGGTGTCGCGCTCGACCGAGGTCACCTTGGCCACGGGCAGGCCGGCCGGGAACAGGCCGCCCACGCCCGAGGTCACGATGGTGTCGCCCGGCTTGATGTCGGCATTGGCCGCCAGGTAGCGCACCTCGATGACGCCGGGCGAATTGCCGCCGAAGGCGATCAGGCGCAGCCCGTTGCGCAGCACCTGCACCGGAATCGAGATGCGCTCGTCGGTCACCATGGCGGCTTCGGCCGTCATGGGCGTGACGCGCACGATCTGGCCGACCACGCCGCCCTCGTCGATGACCGGCATGCCCGGCGCGATGCCGGCCTTGCTGCCTTTGTTGAAGACCAGCCGCTGGTGAAAGGCATTGGGCGGCTCGTAGAGGACCTCGACCACCGTGGCCGGCTGGCCGACCGTGTCGGTGACGCCCAGCAGGCGGCGCAGCTGGGCGTTTTCGGCCGCCAGCTGCACCGCGTGCGTGGCGACCTGGGACAGTTCGATGCGCTGGCGCTGCAGGGCTTCGTTTTCGCTGCGGATGAGATTGGCGGCGTTGACCCATTCGTCGACCTGCTGCACGAGGTCGCGCGGCGCCATCACGGCCCGCTGGAAAGGATAGAGCGCCACCGACACGGCGCGGCGCACCGGTTCAAGGATGCGCAATTGGGAATCGACGACAATCAGCGCCAGGGCCAGCGCGACCAGTACGGCCAGCCGCACCTCGGCCGGCGGGCCGCGTCTGAACAGCGGTGGAGTGCCTTGTCGTTGCATGAATCTCAGCCCGGGCCGGTCGGCCCGTTGGCATGAGGCCGGCCCGGATCGCGCGAAGGCGACCCGCAGACCGGCCGGTCTCGCTTAGTCGTTGATGAAAATCGCGCCGAGCTTTTCAAGGTGTTCCAGCGCCTCGCCGCAGCCACGCACCACGCAGGTCAGGGGATCGTCGGCGACCACCACCGGCAGGCCGGTTTCTTCTTGCAGCAGGCGGTCCAGGTCGCGCAGCAGGGCGCCGCCGCCGGTCAGGGCGATACCCTTGTCGGTGATGTCCGCGCCGAGCTCGGGCGGGGTCTGTTCGAGGGCGATCTTGACGGCGGAGACGATCTGGTTGAGCGGATCGGTCAGCGACTCCAGGATCTCGTTGGACGAGACCGTGAAGCTGCGCGGCACGCCTTCGGCCAGGTTGCGGCCCTTGACCTCGATCTCGCGGACCTCGGAGCCCGGGAAGGCCGAGCCGATTTCCTTCTTGATGAGCTCGGCGGTGGGCTCGCCGATCAGCATGCCGTAGTTGCGGCGGATGTAATTGACGATGGCTTCGTCGAATTTGTCGCCGCCGACGCGCACCGAACCCTTGTACACCATGCCGCCCAGCGAGATGACGGCCACCTCGGTGGTGCCGCCGCCGATGTCGACCACCATCGAGCCGCTGGCGTCGGAGACGGCCAGGCCGGCGCCGATGGCCGCGGCCATCGGTTCTTCGATCAGGTAGACGTGGGAGGCGCCCGCGCCCAGGGCCGATTCGCGGATCGCCCGGCGCTCGACCTGGGTGGAGCCGCAGGGCACGCAGACGATGATGCGGGGGCTGGGCGCCAGCATGTTGCGCGGGTGCACCATGCGGATGAACTGCTTGAGCATCTGCTCGGTGACGGTGAAGTCGGCGATGACGCCGTCCTTCATGGGGCGGATGGCCTCGATGTTGCCGGGCACGCGGCCCAGCATCTGCTTGGCTTCGTGGCCGACGGCCTGGATGACTTTCTTGCCATTGGGGCCGCCTTCGTGACGAATGGCGACCACCGACGGTTCGTCCAGCACGATGCCCTTGCCCCGGACATAGATCAGCGTGTTGGCGGTACCGAGGTCGATCGCCATATCGCTGGAAAAATAACTGCGGAGGAATCCGAACATGGGAGCTCAGCTAGATTCAGGAATTAGGGTCAAGCCGCGACCTCAGGGGCGACGGGCTACGCCACCGTGGCCCCTGACCGCAGCGATTAAACCGTGAATCATAACTTATAATTTCCTTGGAAATAGCGTACAAATCGCAGCTATTCAAGCTTTGTAACGGGTTCAACCTGTGCATACTGCCAGGTTTCCTTCACCCGCTACGCTCCCCGTTTTTTGACCTTTCCCCCCATGGCGCTGAACGAACAAGACGTGGCCCGGATTGCCCGCCTGGCCCGAATCGAACTGACCCCCGAGCAGCGCGCCCGGGCGCAGGATGAGCTCAACGGCATCCTGCACCTGATCGAGCGCCTGCAATCGGTCGATACCCAGGGCGTGGAACCGCTGGCCCACCCGCTCTCGGCGCACGAGGACGTCGTCCTGCGCCTGCGCCAGGACGCGGTGACCGAAATCGCTTCGGACGAACGGCGCACCGAGCTGCTGGCCAATGCCCCCGAGCAAAGCGCCGGCCTGTTCCTGGTTCCCAAGGTCATCGAGTAAGCCATGAGCCTATCCCACACTGAATTCGGCGATATCGCCGGCCTGCGCGCCGCCCTGGCCGAACGCCGCGTGAGCGCGGTCGAACTGGCCGAAAGCAGCTTGGCGGCGGCGGCCGCCGCCGCCGGGCTGAACGCCTTCCTGCACATCGATCCCGAGCTGACGCTGGCCCAGGCGCGGGCCGCCGATGCCGCCCTGGCCGCCGGCACCGCCGGCCCCCTGGCCGGTATCCCCATCGCCCACAAGGACGCCTTCGTGACCCGCGGCTGGCGCAGCACGGCCGGCAGCAAGATGCTCGACGGCTATGTCAGCCCCTTCGACGCCACCGTGGTCGAGCGCCTGCAGGCCGCCGGCGCCGTCTCGCTGGGCAAGCTGAACTGCGACGAGTTCGCCATGGGTTCGGGCAATGAAAACTCCGCCTATGGCCCGGCCCGCAACCCCTGGGACCCGGCCGCCGTGCCCGGCGGCTCCTCGGGCGGCTCGGCCGTGGCCGTGGCCGCCCGCCTGGTGGCCGCGGCCACCGGCACCGATACCGGCGGCTCGGTGCGCCAGCCCGCCGCCCTGTGCGGCGTGAGCGGCATCAAGCCCACCTACGGCACGGTTTCGCGCTACGGCATCATCGCCTTCGGCTCCAGCCTGGACCAGGCCGGCCCGCTGGCTCCCAGCAGCCGCGACCTGCTCGAACTGCTCGATGTCATGAGCGGCTTCGACCCGCGCGACGCCACCAGCCTGGAGTTCTGCGACGGCGTCCAGAACGCGCCGGGCCGCATCCGCGCCGCCTTCGACGCGGCCCAGCAGGGCTGCCAGGCCGGCGGCAGCCAGCCCCTGAAGGGCTTGCGCATCGGCGTGCCGGCCGAGTTCTTCGGCCCCGGCCTGGCCCCGGACGTGGCCGCCGCCGTCGAAGCCGCGCTCAAGCAGTTCGAGGCGCTGGGCGCCGAGCGCGTGGCGATTTCGCTGCCGCGCACCGAGCTGTCCATCCCCGCCTACTACGTCATCGCCCCGGCCGAGGCCTCCAGCAACCTGGCCCGCTTCGACGGCGTGCGCTACGGCCACCGAGCCGCGCAGTACGGCGACCTGAACGAGATGATCAGCCGCTCGCGCGCCGAGGGCTTCGGCGACGAGGTCAAGCGCCGCATCCTGATCGGCACCTATGTGCTGTCGCACGGCTATTACGACGCCTATTACCTGCAGGCCCAGCGCCTGCGCCGCCTGATCGCCCAGGACTTCCAGCGCGCCTTCGCGGGCCAGTGCGATGTCATCATGGGGCCGGTGACGCCGGGCGTGGCCAAGAACATCGGCGACAACCGCGACGACCCGACCGCCGACTGGCTGGCCGACATCTACACGCTGGGCGTGAGCCTGGCGGGCCTGCCCGCCATGTCGGTGCCCTGCGGTTTCGGCGGCGCCGGCCGCCCGGTGGGCCTGCAGATCATCGGCAACTACTTCGACGAAGGCCGCTTGCTGGCCATCGCCGACCGCTACCAACAAGTGACCGACTGGCATCAACGCACGCCGGCAACGCAGGACGCCTGACCATGGAATGGGAAATCGTCATCGGGCTGGAAACCCACGTCCAGCTTTCCACCGAATCCAAGATCTTCTCGGGCAGCAGCACGCGCTTCGGCGCCGCGCCCAATACCCAGGCGAACGTGGTGGACCTGGCGCTGCCGGGCAGCCTGCCGGTCATGAACCGCGGCGCGGCCGAGCGCGCCATCCTGTTCGGCCTGGCCATCGGCGCCAAGGTGGCCCCGCGTTCGGTCTTTGCCCGCAAGAACTACTTCTATCCCGACCTGCCCAAGGGCTACCAGATCAGCCAGTATGAGCTGCCCGTGGTGCAGGGCGGCACGCTGTCCTTCTTCGTGGGCGAAGAAGAAAAAACCATCAATCTGACCCGCGCCCACCTGGAAGAGGACGCCGGCAAGTCGCTGCACGACGAATTCAGCCTGGCCAACGGCGCGCCGGCCAGCGGCATCGACCTGAACCGCGCCGGCACGCCCCTGCTGGAAATCGTCACCGAGCCCGAGATGCGCTCGGCCGCCGAGGCCGTGGCCTACGCCCGCGCCCTGCACAGCCTGGTGGTCTGGCTGGGCATCTGCGACGGCAACATGCAGGAAGGCTCCTTCCGCTGCGACGCCAACGTGTCGGTGCGCCCGCGCGGCCAGGCCGAATTCGGCACCCGGGCCGAAATCAAGAACGTCAACTCCTTCCGCTTCCTGGAGCGCGCCATCCAGTACGAGGCGCGCCGCCAGATCGAGCTGATCGAGGACGGCGGCACCGTCGTGCAGGAAACCCGCCTGTACGACGCCGAGCGCGACGAAACCCGCAGCATGCGCAGCAAGGAAGACGCGCACGATTACCGCTATTTCCCGGACCCGGACCTGCCCACCCTGGTGATCGGCCAGGACTGGGTGGACGCCGTGCGCGCCAAGATGCCCGAGCTGCCCAGCGCCATGCGCGCCCGCTTCGTGGCCGACTATGGCCTGCCGGCCTATGACGCGGCCCAGCTCACCGTCAGCCGCGGCCTGGCCGCCTACTTCGAAGACGTGGCCCGCGCCCTGCCGTCCGGCCAGGCCAAGCTGGCCGCCAACTGGATCATGGGCGAGCTCGCCGCCACGCTGAACCGCGAAGAGAAAGACATCGCGCAGACGCCGGTGCAGGCCGCCCAGCTCGCTGCCCTGATCAACCGCATCATCGACGGCACGATCTCCAACAAGATCGCCCGCGATGTCTTCGCGGCCATGTGGGCGGGCGAGAACGGCGCGGACCCCGACGCCATCATCGAGGCCCGCGGCCTGAAGCAGATCAGCGACACCGGCGCCATCGGCGCCATGATCGACGAGGTGCTGGCCGCCCATCCGGCCATCGTGGCCGAATACCGCGCGGGCAAGGAGAAAGCCTTCAACTCCCTGGTCGGCCAGATCATGAAAGCCGCCCGCGGCAAGGCCAACCCGCAGCAGGTCAACGAACTGCTCAAGGCCAAACTGTCGGCCTGAGCGGCCCCGCACGAAAAAGCGGCCCTCCGTGGAGGGCCGCTTTTCTTATGCCGCGCCGGGATCAAACGCCGTATTTCTGGCGGTAGGCCAGCACCGATTCGCGATTCGCCGCGAATTGCGCGTCGTCTTCGAGCAATTTGAGGATGTCGGCCAGCGAGGCGATGCTGACCACTGGAATACCATAGGTCCGGGCGACGTCCTGCACGGCGGAATGCGGCGACAGGGCGTCGTCCGGGCCGGCGCGCTCCATGCGGTCCATCGCGATCAGCACGGCGGCCGGCTCGGCGCCGGCCGCGCGGATGATCTCCACCGACTCGCGCACCGACGTGCCCGCCGTGATCACGTCGTCGATGATGACGACCTTGCCGGCCAGCGGCGCGCCGACCAGGGTGCCGCCCTCGCCGTGATCCTTGGCTTCCTTGCGGTTGTAGGCAAAGGGGATGTCGCGCCCGCCCGCCTGGGGATGCGAGGCCAGCGCCACCGCGGTGGCCGTGGACAGCGGGATGCCCTTGTAGGCGGGGCCGAACAGCATGTCGAATTCCACGCCCGAGTCCAGCAGGGCCTGGGCATAGAACGTCGCCAGCTTGCCCACGGAGCGCCCGCTGTTGAACAGGCCGGCGTTAAAGAAATAGGGGCTGATTCTGCCGGACTTGACCTTGAAGCTGCCGAAACGCAGCACACCCTCGTCAAGGGCGAAGCGGACGAAATCAGTGGCGGTGGTGGAGGACATGCGGGGGATTTCCGGATCAGGATTGGCAAACCCCGCCATTATCCGCGATTTACAGCGAGTACTCGTAGTCGATCGTCAGCGGCGCGTGGTCGCTGAAGCGGGCATCCTTGTAGATGGCCGCCCGGCGCGCCGTATCGGCCAAGCCGTTGCTGGCGATGTGGTAATCGATACGCCAGCCCACGTTCTTGGCCCAGGCCTGGCCGCGGTTGCTCCACCAGGTATAGCCCTCGCCGGTGGCGTCCGGCGCCAGGCGGCGGTAGACATCGACCCATTTCAGCTCGTCGAGCACGCGGGTGAGCCAGGCCCGCTCTTCGGGCAGAAAACCGCTGTTCTTGAGATTGCCCTTCCAGTTCTTGAGGTCGGCTTCCTTGTGGGCGATGTTCCAGTCGCCGCAGATGACGACCTCGCGGCCGCAGCCGATCAACGCGGCCAGGTGGCGGTAGAAATGCTCCATGAAGTAATACTTGGCCGTCTGCCGGTGGTCACCGCTGGAGCCCGAGGGCAGATAGACCGACACCACGGACAGCTTGGGATAGACCAGTTCGATATAGCGGCCTTCGGCGTCGATCTCGGGCACGCCCAGGCCGATCACCACCGACTCCGGCTTGTGCGGGGTATAGATGCCCACACCGCTATAGCCTTTTTTCTCGGCGTAATGGAAATAGCCCTGGTAGGCGCCCGGCGCCTTCATGGCCGGGGCGATGTCCGCTTCCTGGGCCTTGAGCTCCTGGACGCAGATGAAATCGGCGTCCTGCTGGCTCATCCAATCGAAAAAACCCTTGGTGTTGGCGGACCGGATGCCATTCAGGTTGGCGGAAATGACTCGCAGCATAGAGATTCCAGAAGCAGGTGGCGGCGCAAAGTAGCCATGGGCCTCAACTATAACGAGATCACCCGGATTCGAGGCCGCGACGCCACAAAATAAAAGGGGACATATATGTGGGCGAAATTTTTTTGACCCGCCCCGGGGGCCCGGCAAAAACGGGGAGCGTTTTCGGGTGCCGCGAGGTCCACACAGATGGAAACCGCCTTATATTATTGGGGACGCATAATAAAAGCCGTTGATTTTATTCAAAATAAGACAGCATCCACGAGAAACGCCCAGCGCTGAAATGCGCGGTTTCAGGCCGCTTCCCCTTTTATCAGTCCCCATTAAATAACGGAAATTGCCGGCAGGTTCATGGCCGCCGGCCCCCCTGCCGCAGTGCGGAAAACCTTCCTACAATCCGCGCACCAAATCAGTGCCTTTTGGCGACAACGCACCGTTTCGGATCAAACGTTGCACCGATTTGATCCATCAGGCACCGCTATGCAGCATTACCGGAGACCTCCTTTCCATGCAGTCATTGACCGATTTCCTGGGCCGCGTCGCGAGCCGCGACCCCCATCAACCCGAATTCATGCAGGCCGTCCAGGAGGTCATGGGCAGCCTGTGGCCTTTCATCGAGAAAAACCCGCACTACGGCCAACAGGCCCTGCTGGAGCGCCTGGTCGAGCCCGAGCGCGTGATCCAGTTCCGCGTGTGCTGGACCGATGACCAAGGCCGCGCCCAGGTCAATCGCGCCTTCCGCATCCAGCACAGCTCGGCCATCGGCCCCTTCAAGGGCGGCATGCGCTTTCATCCCAGCGTGAACCTGTCGGTCCTGAAATTCCTGGCGTTCGAGCAGACGCTGAAGAACGCCCTGACCACGCTGCCTATGGGCGGCGGCAAGGGCGGCTCGGACTTCGATCCCAAGGGCAAGTCCGAGGGCGAGGTGATGCGCTTCTGCCAGGCGCTCATGATCGAGCTCTATCGCCACCTGGGCCCGGACACCGACGTGCCGGCCGGCGATATCGGCGTGGGCGGCCGCGAGGTCGGGTATATGGCCGGCATGATGAAAAAGCTGTCGAACTCGGCCGCCGCCGTGTTCACCGGCAAGGGCCTGACCTTCGGCGGCAGCCTGATCCGCCCCGAGGCCACCGGCTACGGCACGGTCTACTTCGCCGAACAGATGCTGCGCCGCGTGAGCATGTCGTTCGACGGCCTGCGCGTGTCCGTGTCGGGCTCCGGCAATGTCGCCCAGTACGCCGTCGAAAAGGCCATGGCCATGGGCGCGCGCGTGCTGACCGTTTCCGACTCGGGCGGCACGGTGCTGGACGAAGCCGGTTTCACCCCGGAAAAACTGCAAGCCCTCATGCATGTCAAGAATGTGCAGCGCGGCCGTGTCGAAGACTACGCCCAGCAGCTGGGCCTGCGCTTCCTGCCGGGCGCCCGCCCGTGGCAGGTGCCGGTCGACGTGGCCCTGCCCTGCGCCACCCAGAATGAACTGGACGAAAACGACGCCCGCACCCTGATCGCCAACGGCGTGAAATGCGTGGCCGAAGGCGCCAACATGCCCGCCACCCTGGCGGCCGCCCAGGCCTTCATCGACGCCCATGTGCTCTACGCGCCGGGCAAGGCCAGCAATGCCGGCGGCGTGGCCGTCTCGGGCCTGGAGATGAGCCAGAACTCGGCCCGCCTGTCCTGGACGCGCGAAGAGGTGGACCAGCGCCTGCAGGCCATCATGTGCGACATCCACGAGAATTGCGTGCGCCACGGCCACGGCGAGTCGGGCTATGTCAACTACCTGGACGGCGCCAACATCGCCGGCTTCGTCAAGGTTGCCGACGCGATGCTGCAGCAAGGCCTGTATTGATTGCACGCCCGGCATCATGAAAAACGCTCCCGTCGGGAGCGTTTTTCTTTGCGCCGTCCTGGCGCCGCCCGCGGAGGGCCACGCTCAGTGCCAATCGCCCCGATAGACGAACTTGGGCATTTGCCAATTGAAGCGCAGCGCCAGCAGGCGCAAGGCCAGGCCGGCGGCCAGCGCCACGGGCACGGCCAGGCCGCTGGCGCCGGTATAGTGCTCCAGCGCCATATACAGCCCGCCCGTCACCAGCGAGACGCTGGCGTAGAGCTCGCTGCGAAACAGCAAGGGGATGTCGTTGCACAGCACATCGCGCAGCACCCCGCCCGCGCAGCCTGTGATCACGCCGCTGATGATGATCACCGACAAGGACAGGTCCATCTGCTGGGCCACCTTGCAGCCGATGATGGTGAAGGCCACCAGGCCCAGCGCATCCAGCAGCAGGAAGACTTTGCGCAGATGGCGCAGCATGGGCGCGCCCAGCGCCGTCAGCAGGGCCGCGCCGGCGGTCATGCCGAGGTATTCCGGATGGGCCACCCAGGTCAGGGGGTAATGGCCCAGCAGCACATCGCGCATCGAGCCCCCGCCCAGCGCGGTCACGCAGGCGATGACGCATACGCCCACCCAGTCCATATCGCGCCGGCCGGCGGCCAGGGCCGCGGTCATGGCCTCGGCCACGATGGCGATGAGATAGAGCGAATGCAGCAGCAGGGTGGAGGTTTCGGTCGGCATGCCGTAAACGGGGTCGATGCAAACAGGACATTGTAGGACGGCGCCGTTGACGCGGGTCAATGCCCTCGGGCAGGATAGGCGGGACAATCATCGCATCCCTCGCACACCCGTGCGCTCCCCGGCCGCCCAAGGCGGCCGTTTCCAGGAGAAGACGCATGACCGACCCCGCCGGCCCCATCCTGCTCGCCACGGACCTGAGCGCGCGCAGCGACCGCGCGCTGGACCGCGCCATCATGCTGGCCCGCCAGCAGCACTCCCGCCTGGTCGCCCTGCACGTAATGGAGCCGCCCAACGCCACCGCCCTGACCACGCCAGCCTGGCGGCGCCTGACGCCGGACCACAAGGCGCTGGCCGAGCGCCGGCTGGCCGACGACCTGGCCGAGGCGGGCGTGCCGGCCGAAGCCGTCGTCACCCATGGCCATCCGCTGGAGGTCATCCTGGACACGGTCGCCCACTTCGGCTGCTCGCTCATCGTGACCGGCGTGGCGCGCGAGACGACCCTGGGGCGGCTCTTGCTGGGCACCACGGTCGAGCGCCTGGCGCGCCAGGCCGTCGAACCCGTGCTGGTGGTCAAGGCGCGGCCGCGCAAGCCCTACCAGGACGTGGTGATCGCCACCGACTTCTCGGAAGGCTCCCGGCAGGCGCTGACCGCCGCGCTGAAAGTGGCCGGCGACGCCCGCATCACGCTGTTCCATGCCTATTCCGTGCCGCCCCAAAAGGACGGCCTGCCGCAGGACGCCGTGGTGCGCAGCTTCTATAACGATGCCTTGCAGAAAGCCCAGGCCTTCCTGGCCGAGACGCCCGAGTTGGCCGGCAGGACGCCGCCGGACATCGTGCTCGAGCCCGGGCAACCGGAAAACCTGCTGTCGGAGTTCGTCTTCAACCGCCGCTGCGACCTGGTGGTGACGGGCACCCATGGCCTGACTGGCATCCTGCGCACGGCCATCGGCAGCGTAGCCGAAAAACTGCTGGAGGCGCTGCCCTGCGACGTACTCATCGTGCGCCAGGCCAAGGCAGCGGAATAAGGCGGGCGGCGAGCCCGCCTTTTCATCAGAAGATGTGGCGGATGCCCACCGCGGCACCCACCTGGGAGCTGCGGCCGGCGATGTCCACCGACGAGGCGTCGTAGACCTTGTTGTAGTCCACCGTGCCATACACCTGGGTGCGCTTGGACAGCGCATACTCCGCCACGCCCACCAGGGCCATGCGCTTGCCCTTGTCGCCATCGGCCTGGATGTTCTTCGCGACATCGTAGTAGGCCGCGCCGGTCAGGGCCCAGCGGGCCGTGGCCTGCCAGGTGGCGCCCAGGAAGTAACCGTTGTCCTTGCGGTCCAGGCCGGTCGTGGGAACATCATTGCCGACCACGGCATTGACCCAGCCCGTCTCGTCGCGGCCATTGAAATAGCCGGCGAACAGCTTGACGGTCTCGAACTTGTAGCTGGCGTTCAGGTTCCAGACCTGCTGGCGATAGTCGGAATTGCTGTCCGAATAGGTCTTCTGGTAGCCGCCGCCGATCGAGAAGGGGCCGGTGGTATAGGCCAGCGTGGTGCCGATCTGGCGGCCCAGGCGATGGTCCTCGAAGTCGCTGCCGAACGCATAGGAAACGATGAAATCGAAGCCGCCCAGTTTCGCGTTGCGATAGCGCACCGAATCCGAGCTGCGCGCCCGCGACATGGCCACCGGCAGCCAGGAGTTCTCGGCATAGTTGCCCACGGTCAGCGGATCGTAGGAATCGGCCAGGATAGTGAACAGCGGCGTATCCTGGCGGCCCAGCGAGATCGCGCCCCACTGCCCGCCGTCCAGGCCCACATAGGCGTGGCGGTTGAACAGCCTGCCGCTATCGGACTGCTGGCCGTTCTGCATATTGAAGCCGCTTTCCAGGCGGAAGAAAGCGCTCATGCCATTGCCCAGGTCCTCGACGCCGCGCAGCCCCCAGCGGCTGTTCGAGATGGCGCCGTTCTCCATGGAGACGCGGCTGGAATCGACGTTGGTCGCACCGTTGCTGGTGCTCAGGTAGCGCACGCTGACATCGGCAATGCCGTAGAGCGTGACACTGGTTTCGGCATGGATGGCCGGCGCGATGCACAGGCCAGCGAACGCGATGGCGTATCGCTTCATGGAGGTCTCCTCGTGGCGGGCGGGATAGGCCCTGTATTGTTTTCGCCCATCCCCTCGGACGGGCAGCGCGGATAGCGCAGGCCCAACCTTATCACTCCCCCCCGTGGCGTGCAGTCCTCAGACCCTTGAACCTTCCCGCTCCAGGGCCTCGATGTCGCCTTTGCGCAACCACAGCAGCACCAGCCCGGGCAAAGCGATGAAGACCGTCACCATGAAGAAGCCGGGCCAGCCCATATAGGCCACCAGCACCGGCGTGAGCGGTCCGGCCAGATAGGTGCGCCCCACGGCCGACAAGGCCGACAGCAAGGCGAACTGGGTGGCCGAGAAAGCCTGGTTGCACATGGCCATCAGCAAAGCCACGAAGGCCGCCGTGCCCAGGCCGCCGCACAGATTTTCTATGCCCACCGCGACGGCCATGAGGCCGAGGCTCTTGGGCGCGACCGCGATGACCCAATAGCCCAGGTTGGAGACGGCCTGCAGCACGCCAAAGGCCATCAGCGAGCGATACAGGCCCCAGCGGCCCATGATGGCGCCGCCGGCCAGGGCGCCGACGATGGTCGCGGCCAGCCCGAGCACCTTGTTGACGGTGCCCACCTCGGTGGGCGTGAAGCCCGCGCCGCGGATGAGAAAGGTGGTCGACAAGGCGCCCGCGAAGGCATCGCCCAGCTTGTAGAGCACGATGAGGGCCAGCAAGGTCAAGGCGCCGCGGCGGCTGAAGAACTCGCGGAAAGGCTCGACCACGGCGCGCCCCAGGCTGCGCGGCGCGGCGCTGGGCCGCTCGGGCTCGGGGGCCCAGAGCGTGCCCAGCACGCCGGCCAGCATGAGAAAGCCCATGAGGACGTAAGTCGGACCCCAGCCCAGCCAGTGATCGGCCAGCACCAGCGCCAGGCCGCCCGAGACCAGCATGGCCAGGCGATACCCCAGCACTTTCACGGCCGCCCCGGCGCCGCGCTCGTTCTTGTGCAGCACATCGGTGGAATAGGCGTCGAAGGCGATGTCTTGCGAAGCGGACAGAAAGGCCACCAGCACCGCCAGCAGGGCCAGCGGCAGCAGCGATTGCCCAGGCGACAGCAGGCCCATGGCCATGATGGACGCGGCCAGCAGCAGCTGGGTCACCAGCATCCAGCTGCGGCGGCGGCCGAGAAAGGGCGGCGCATAGCGGTCGATGAGCGGCGCCCAGAGGAACTTGAGGGTGTAGGCGCTGCCCACCAGTGTCAGAAAGCCGATTTCCTGCAGGGAAACGCCTTCCACGGTGGCCCAGGCCTGCAGGGTGCCGCTGGTCAGGGCCAGGGGCAGGCCGCTCGCAAACCCCAGCACCAGCAAGGGCGCCACGCGACGGCTCAAGTAAATCCGGTAGCTATCGGAGGCGATGATGAATCTCCAGGGCTGCGGCCCGCGCGGGGACCGGTTTCAAGGCAAGGTGGGATATTAGAGCCTATGCCTCGAATCGGTACACCGCCAGCGTGCTGCGCCAGCCTGGCAGGACCTTGACCTCGCGATCGTCGTTGAAGGTGGCGCGCTCCAGGATGCGCACGCCGACATCGCGCGCCAGATCCTCGAAGTCCCTCAGGGTGCAGAGGTGGATATTGGGCGTGTTGTACCACTGGTAGGGCATCTGTCCGGTGACCGGCATGCGGCCGCGCAGGATGGACCAGCCGTGGGGCCAATATCCGAAGTTCGGAAAGGAAACGATACCGAAGCGCGAGACCCGCGCCATCTCGCGCAGGATGTGTTCGGTGTGATGCATGGACTGCAGCGTCTGCGACAACACCACCGTATCGAACTGCTTGTCGTCGAACAGCGCCAGGCCGTCTTCGAGGTTCTGCTGGATGACCTCGACGCCGCGCCGCACACAGGCGATGACACGCTCGTCGTCGATCTCCACGCCCGCGCCGCGCACCTGGCGGTGATCGCGCAGATAGGCCAGCAAGGCGCCATCGCCGCAACCCAGGTCCAGCACGCGCGAGCCGGGCGCGATCCAGCTGGCGATGCGTTCGAGGTCGGGGCGCAGCGCGGCCGGCGCGGCGGTATTGGTGGCGGGGCTCATGCCAGGCATTCCTCGGCGGGTTGCTGGGACCTCAGCCCCAGGCTGCGTGCGATGCGTTCGTAATAGCCCCGGACCACGGCGTGGTAGCGGGCGTCTTCGAGCAAAAAGGCGTCATGGCCGTGCGGCGCATCGATTTCGGCGTAGGTCACCGGGCTGCCGTTCTTCAGCAGGCCTCGGACCAGCTCGCGCGAACGCTCGGGCGGGAAACGCCAATCGGTGGTGAAGGACACCAGCAGGAAGTCGGCCGTGGCCGGCGACAGGGCGCGCGCCAGGTCTCCCCCGGTATCGCGCGCCGGATCGAAATAATCGAGCGCACGGGTGATCAGCAAATAGGTGTTGGCGTCGAAATAGCGCGAGAACTTCTCGCCCTGGTAGCGCAAATAGGACTCCACCTCGAATTCGACGTCATAGCCATAGCGGTAGGCGCCGTTTTCGGCGGGCTCGCGCTGCGTGCGGCCGAATTTCTCGGCCATGTCGTCATCGGACAGATAGGTGATGTGCCCGATCATGCGCGCGACCGCCAAGCCCCGGCGCGGCACGGTGTTGTGGGCGTAGTAGTTGCCGCCGTGGAAATCCGGATCGGTGATGATGGCGCGGCGCGCCACCTCGTTGAAGCCGATATTCTGCGCCGACAGGCGAGGCGTGCTGGCGATGACCACGCAATGCGCCACCCGCTCGGGCAGGGTCAGGGACCAGCTCAGGGCCTGCATGCCGCCCAGCGAGCCGCCCATGACGGCGGCAAAGCGCTGGATGCCGAAATGATCGGCCACGCGCGCCTGCGCGCGCACCCAGTCTTCGACGGTCAATACCGGAAAGGCCGCCCCCCAGGGCTGGCCCGTGGCCGGGTTGAGGCTGGCCGGGCCGGTCGAGCCGAAGCAGGAGCCCAGGTTGTTGATGCCGATGACAAAGAAAATATTGGTGTCCACGGGCTTGCCCGGGCCCACCATGTTGTCCCACCAGCCGATATCCTTGGGATTATCGGACGCCACCCCGGCGACATGGTGCGAGGCGTTCAGGGCGTGGCAGATGAGCACCGCATTGCTGCGCTCGGCATTCAGGGTGCCGTAGGTTTCCACCGCCAGCTCGTAGGCCTGCAGCGACTGGCCGCTTGCCAGCGGCAAGGGCTCATCGAAGCGCAAGAAGACAGGAGAGACGACCCCGACGGAATTCGGGGTTTCGGGCGACGCGGCATTGGCCGCGGAAATAGCAGGGCTGGTCATGCAGACAGACCTCTTTAGCTGGATTTATAAGAGGCGCCCGCAAGCGGATCAGGCAAATCGGCGCCGACAATGTGCCGCACATTCTAGCACCGCGCGGCCGGCTGCCAAATTTGCCGCCGCGCACCGCCGGACCGTGGCAGGATACCGGGTGTGGCGGCGCCGGGCGTGCCGCCCCCTTTTTTCGGAACGCGCATCATGGCCCATGTCTATCTCGATGAATTGCAGTTGCTGGCGGCCGCCTCGCTGGTGGCCGCCGGCGCCACGCCCGCCATGGCCCAGGCCACGGCGCACGCCCTGGTCTACGCCGACAGCCAGGGGCTGTCCTCGCACGGGGTCTCGCGGGTGCCGGCCTACGCGGGCCATCTGCGCGCCGGACGCGCCATCGGCAGCGCCGTCCCCCGGCTGGCGCGCGACAAGGGCGCCACCGCGCTGATTGACGCCGGCTCCGGCCTGGCCTATCCGGCCTGCGCCATGGCCGTGGCCGAAGGTCTCAAGCGGGCAGGAGAATACGGCGTCGCCTTTGTCGGGGTAGGCAACAGCCACCACTTCGGCGCGGCCGCCTACCACCTGGAGCCCGTGGCCGAGGCCGGCCTGGTCGGCCTGGCGCTGAGCAATTCCCCCGCGGCCATGCCCGCCTGGGGCGGCAAGCGTCCCTTGTTCGGCACCAACCCCATCGCGGCCGTCTTCCCGCGGCGGCGCGGCGGCCCCCTGCTCATGGACCTGTCGCTGTCGGAAGTCGCGCGCGGCAAGCTCATGATCGCCGCGCGCGACGGCCAGCCCATTCCGCAAGGCTGGGCGCTGGATGCCGATGGCCAGCCCACCACCGACCCCAAGGCGGGGCTGGCGGGCAGCATGCTGCCCGCTGGCGGCGTCAAGGGCGCCATGCTGGCCATGATGGTCGAATTGCTGGTGGTGGCGCTGACCGGCTCGCAGTTCGGCTTCGAGACCGAGTCCTTCTTTGGCAACGAGGGCGGCCGCGCCCGGCTGGGCCAAGCCTTTCTGCTCATCGACCCGCAGGCGCTGGCCGGCCGCGACAGCTACCTGGAGCGCGTCGAAACCCTCATCGAAACCATGCTGGCCGATGACGGCGTGCGCCTGCCCGGCCAGCGCCGCCGCGCCCTGCGGGCGGAGGCGCTGCAGCACGGCGTGGACATCCCCGATGCGCTGTTGGCCGAGCTGCGCGGCATGTGCGGGGCGGACGAGCCGCCCGGCGCGCCGCTCAGTGGCGCGTGAACCAGAGCAGGGCCGGCGCGATGAGCAAAAAAAGCACGGTGGACACCAGCACCGCGCCGGCCGCGGTATCGCCCATGTCGGTATAGCGCCGTGCGTACATATAGCTGACCACGGCGCAGGGCATGGCCATCTGCAGCACCAGCGAGCCTGCCAGCGGGCTGCCCAGCCCCAGGACCCAGACCACGGCCAGCCCGGACAGCAGCCCCGCCACCAGGCGCATTGCGCCCAGGCCGGCGCCCACGCGCAAGCCGCCCGACGGAATCAGCGCCAGCGCATGGCCCAGGCTGAGCAGCATGAGCGGCACGGTCACCGCCCCCAGCATGCGCGCCGTCTCGATGATCCAGGCGGGCACGGGCACGCCACTGTAGCGCCAGGCCACGGCGATCAGCGAGGCCAGCAGCACCGGGCTGCGCCAGCCGCCGCGGGTGGCCGCGCCGGGCAGGATGCGCACGCCGATGGTGTGCATCACGAAAGAGTTGATCGCAAAGAAAGCCACCGCGGCCGACAGGCCCACATCGCCGAAAGCCAGCTGCGACACCGGCAGGCCCAGGTTGCCCGCATTGGGCATGAAGGCGGTGGGCAGCAGCTTGCGCACCGGCAGGCCGGCGAGCCTGAGCAGCGCGGCGCAGGCCAAGGCGCAGACCAGCAAGGCCAGCAGCGAGGCCAGGGCGATATCGCCCAGTGCGCGGTCATCGAGCTGCGTGGTCACGAAGGTGTGGAACACCAGGGCCGGCGTGGTGACCGAGGTGACCAGCATGGTGACAAAGGTGCCGCCGAAGGGATAGTCGCGCTTGCCCCAGAACACGCCGATGCCCACGCAGGCCAGAAGCGGCATCAGCATCACGACGGCGGAAAAATAAAACTGCGCGACGGCAAACATGGCGAAGCGATTCTCTCAGGCAATCCGGCGGCGGAGGATTCCGCAGCCGGTCTCAGGGCCGCAAGCGCGCGGAGCGCACGAACTCGCGCGCGTGCTCCGGCGATAGGGAGCGGCGGCTGCCCGTGGCCACGACTTCGATCAGCATGCGGGAAGTCACCCATATCCGCGCCAGCAGCCAGGCATCGCGCTGGCCGGGCGGGGCATGCACTTCGATCTCCGTGCCGTCATCCGGCGCCTGGGCCGGCGGCTCGGCGCCGAAATTGGCATACAGCGAGCGCCGCAGCGCGTCGCCCAGCTCGCGGGCGGCGGGCTTGCCCTGCAGGTCTTCGGGCAAAGGCGCATAGCCCACGGCAAACACCGCCCCCTCGACCTGGGCCGAGGTCAGCGAAAAGCGCAGCTCGCGCCCGGCCAGGACGAGATCGCGGCTGTCGGTCTGCACCCGGGCCGGGAAAGCCGCCCGCACCTGGCCCTCGGCGGCGTCCAGCTCGCGCCAGTCGTAGCGGGGGGAACACGCGGCCAAAAGACCGGCCAGGCCAACCAGGAGGAGTTTCTTGAGCATGCAATGAAAGCGCGCTGAAATGGCGAAACGCGGCTGCCCGCCGGCAGACCGCTCCTGCAAGGAAGTTCGGAATTGTCGCCGATTTTGCTCGACCCTGCCTTGGCCGGCGACGGCACGCCCCTGGCGCGCTACCGCTGGCCCACCCCCTGCCCCCGGCCCGGGGCGGCCGCCTATATCCTGCACGGGCTGGGCGAACATGCCGGGCGCCATGACCGCCTGGCGCGATGGCTGGCCGCCCGCGGCTGGCAGGTCGCCGCCCACGACCACCGGGGCCACGGACGCTCGGGCGGCCCGCCGGCCGCCCTGCGCCAGCGCGACGACCTGGTCCACGATGCCGCCGGCCAGATCCGCGCCTATGCCGCGGAAACCGGCCATGCCCCGCTGATCGTCGGCCACAGCCTGGGCGCGCTCGTGGCGCTGCGGGTCGCGCTGGACGAGGCCGCGCCCCTGGCCGGGCTGGTGCTGTCCAGCCCGCCCCTGATGCTGCGCATGCCGGGCTGGATCCTGCCGCCGCTGCGGCAGCTGGCCCAACGCTGGCCCGACGCCGCCGTGCCCTACCCACTGGCGCCCGCCCGGGTCTCCCATGACAAGGCCGTGGTGCGCGCCTTCCGCCAGGATCCGCTGGCTCGCCGCTGCATTACGGGGCGGCTGGCCAGTTTCATCGACGCCTCGCTGGCCCGGGTCATGGCCGCCGCGCCGCGCCTGGCCCACCCCACGCTGCTGCTGGTGGCCGGCGATGACCGCGTGGTGGCGCCGGCGGGCAGCCGGGTATTCGCCCAGCGCGCGCCGGCCGGACTGCTGACGCTGCGCTGGTACCCGCGCGCCTGGCATGAGGTGTTCAACGAATGTCCCGAATATGCCGATCCGGTCTATGCTGACCTCGGTGATTGGCTCGACGGCCATCCGATTTCCCTAGAGCGCACGGGGCCAAATTCTGCGCCCCGGGCGGTCTGAACGTAAAATCTCCGCTCGATAATCCCAAATTCATCGCCGTGACAGCACATTCCAACCCGCGCCTTGCCCTGGTCCAGGCCCATCTCGATCTGTTGGCGCAAACCTTGCGCGGCGTCGAAAAAGAAGGCTTGCGTGTGGACGCCCAGGGCGCGCTGGCGCTCACGCCCCACCCCAGCGGCCTGGGTTCGGCGCTCACCAACGAACAGGTCACCACCGATTACTCCGAGGCCCTGCTCGAGCTGATCACGGGCACCCACACCAGCGTGGACTCGCTGCTGGCCGAGCTGCGCGACACGCACCGTTTCGTCTACAGCGTGCTGGATGGCGAGTTCATCTGGAACCAGTCCATGCCGGCGCGCCTGCCACCCGAGGCCGAGATTCCCATCGCCTGGTACGGCAAGTCCAACACGGCCATGCTCAAGCATGTCTATCGGCGCGGCCTGGCCGAACGCTACGGCAAGACCATGCAATGCATCGCGGGCGTGCACTACAACTTCTCGCTGCCCGATGCGCTATGGCCGCTGATCGAGCCGGGCGCGGCCTCGCTGCAGGAAAGCCGCTCGCGCGGCTATATCGCCCTGATCCGCAACTTCACGCGCTACTCGTGGCTGCTGATGTATCTGTTCGGCGCCGCACCGGCCCTGTCGCGCGCCTTCATGGGCGAACGCGAGCATCCCCTGCTCTCGCTGGACGCCGATACGCTGTATCTGCCCCACGCCACCAGCCTGCGCATGAGCGACCTGGGCTACCAGAACAAGGCGCAATCCCAGCTCAAGCTCTGCTACAACGACCTGAGCACCTTCCTGGGCCGGCTGTACGAGGCCGTCACCCAGCCCTGGCCTGCCTACCAGGCCCTCGGCACGCACCGCGGCGGCGAGTGGATACAGCTCAACACCAACGTGCTGCAGATCGAAAACGAGTACTACTCCAGCATCCGTCCCAAACGCGCCACCGGCCGGGGCGAGCGCCCCATCACGGCGCTGGCCGAGCGCGGCGTGCAGTACGTCGAAGTCCGCTGCCTGGATATCGACCCGCAGGAGCCCACCGGCCTGTCGGCCGACACGGCGCGCTTTGTCGATGCTTTCCTCTTGTTCTGTGCCGTCTCTGACAGCCCTTTCTTTGCCCAGAACGGCTACTGCCAGCGCAGCGCCGACAACTTCGCCACCGTGGTCAAAGAAGGCCGCAAGCCGGGCCTGGTCCTGGATCGCGACGGCCAGGCCGTCGGCCTGGCGCAGTGGGGCGAGGAATTGCTCGACCAGATCGTGCAATACGCCTCGCTCTATGACCAGGCGCTGGGCGGCCAAGCCTATGCCGCGGCCGTCGAACGCCAGCGCGCCAAGCTGCGCGATGCCGATCTCACGCCCTCGGCGCGCCTGTTGGCCGAGCTGCGCGAAAGCGGGCTGTCGTTCCAGGACTATACGCTGGCCCAGAGCCAGCGCCACGCCCAGGCCCTGCGCGAGACCGCCCTGCCGGCCGAGCAGGCGCGCGCCTATGCCGAGGCGGCCCAAGCCTCCCTGGCGCGGCAGCGGCAGATCGAGCAATCCGATACGATAGACTTCGACACCTATGTGGCGCGCTATCACGCCGCCCTGAAAAATCCGCTGCCTGCCCGCGACGCCACGTGACGCGCCCCCAGGCGGCCGCCATCGCAGGAGACCATGCATGCGCCGCCTGATATTCCTCACCCTGGCCGCCCTGGCCACGGGCCTGGGCGCCGCCCAGGCCCAGCAGCCCGCCGTGCGCGCCGTCGAACACGTCGACCTGGACCGCTACGCCGGCCGCTGGTACGAGATCGCCCACCTGCCGATGTTCTTCCAGCGCAATTGCGTGGGCGACACCACGGCCGAATACACCCGCAACACGGACGGCACGGTGGGCGTGACCAACCGCTGCCGCGACAAGAACGGCGGCATCGACGCGGCCACGGGCACCGCCACGGTGGTCGAAGGCAGCGGCAACGCCAAGCTGGAAGTCTCTTTCTTCAAGCCCTTCAAGGGCGATTACTGGATCATCGGGCTGGACCCGGAATATCGCTGGGCCGTGGTGGGCGCGCCCAGCCGCAAAACGCTGTGGATCCTGGCCCGCGCGCCCAAGCTCGAGCCGCAGGCGCTGGAGCAGGCCCTGGCCATCGCCAGGTCCCAGGGATATGACCTGAGCGAACTGAAATACACCGAACAGCGCTAGGCATGCCGATGCGCGGCCCGCCCGGCCGCCAACGGCGAGGCGGGCGCGATGGGCCCGGCCTGGCGTCGGCGGCAATCGCCGAGGGCATACGCCGCCGGTACGGGACCCTGCGCTATTGCCGCGTGTTTATAATTCCGACGCGGCAAAAAACAATATCAATGCAGAGGCACGGGACACCGTGCCCGTCAGGACGGGGTGCTGATGGCAAATTTGATCTTGATCTTGCTTGGCGTGTCTTACCTGCAACGGCGTGCGCGGACGATACTGATCCTGGGCTGGGCCTTCCTGGTCTGCGGCATCGCGATATTCATCGACGCCCTCGACGACGCGCTCTATTTCCCCATCAATTTCTTCGCACTGCTTTTCGTGGTCGACGGCATCGCCACGCTGGTGATCGCGCAATCCGGCGTCGGCGGCCAGCGGGTTCTCCGTTACGCCAAAGGCTCGTTCACGCTCTTGGCCGGGATATTGATCCTGGCGGGCCATCATCATGGGCATTTCCTGCTCTCCATGATTTTCGGGCTGCTGTTCCTCGTGGACGGCCTGCTGCAATGCATCGCCTCCTACGTCGTGCGCTACCCGCGCTGGCGTTATGTCTTTGCCGCCGGCCTGGCCGAAATCGCCCTGGCGATCTTCTTCTTCCAGCCTTATCCGACGCACTATGTCGGCACCGTGCCGTACTGCCTTGGCCTGTTCTTGATCTTCTCCGGCCTGAAACTCCTGTCCCTGGGACGCCGGGTGAAAAACCTGGACGGCAATCCGGGGCTGGTCACCAACCCGCACCCTGAATTCATGCCCAGCAGCGAGGAAAAGGCCCGGCCAAAGCTGTTCGACGGCCCGCCGGCGGAGTCCGAGCGCGCGCTGACCGTCCACGTCTGGACACCCACGGGTTCAGCCAAGAACGATACGGTCCGCTACCCCGTGATAGACCGCTACATCGCCGCCGTGGACGTCAACGGCGTGGTGTCGACGGGGCACGCGGCCCTGGAGTCGCCGGAGGGCATCTACGTCAGCCTCTATCCCGCCCAGGAGATCGACCACTCGCCGGAACAATTCGGCACGCTGCTGCGCGCCACCGCGGACAACGATGTGGCGGGCGTCTTCCAGCCGGACTACCCGACCGAATCGAAAGCCTGGTGCCCCTCGACGGTGCAAGTGCGCATCCGCAATTACGACGCCGCGAAACTGGCCGCATTCTGGGCCGAGTACAGCAAGACCACCACCTACAACCTCACCCACCGCAACTGCTCCAGCTCCGTCTCGGCGGCCTTGGAAGCCGCCCTGGACGGGGTGGTCGGGCGGCTGCACGGCCCCTCGGCCGGCTGGGGCGTCATGCTGCGCCTCGTGCTGACGCCGGAGCTCTGGGTGGCATCGCAGATCCGCAAGCGCGCCGAGACCATGGCCTGGACGCCGGGCCTCACGCTGGACTATGCGCGCGCCCTCAGCATGCTCGCGGATCCCCGGCCCTTCGCCTGGTGGCGCATGGCGCAGGAAGCCATACGCCAGATCGCCGCCCTGCGGGCCAACTGGCGCAGCCAGGACCGCGCAGCGACCGAACGCGGCGCCTGAGCGCGGGCCGGCCCGCGCCATCCAGCCCAACTGGCATCATGGCCCTCGTCCTCGGTCTTGTGTTTCTGCTGGCGGGCGCCTGGGGCTGCCTGGCGCTCTGGTTCCGCCCGCCCTTCGAAGGCCGCGCCAGGCCGCTGGCACCGGCGGCCTGGGCCGTGTTCGCGCTGCTCGCCGTGGCGTCGATCGGGCGCTTTCCGGCGCTTGCCTGGGCCTTTGGCCTGGCCATCGCGGCCCTGCTGTCATGGTGGCTGTTCTGGGTGCGCCCCTCTCATGCGCGGCAATGGATGCCCGAAGTCGAAAGGCAGACCCATGGCGAGATCCACGGCCCCGTCGTGACCCTGCACAACGTGCGCGATTTCGCCTGGCGGTCGGCCACGGACTTTGAGGCGCGCTGGCTGTCCCGCAGCCACAATCTGGACGAACTGCAATCCGTCGATGTGGCGCTCTCGTACTGGGGCCGCAAGGCCATCGCGCACACCATGGTCTGCTTCGGTTTCCGCAATGGCGATTACACCGTCTTTTCCATCGAGATCCGGCGCAAGGTCGGAGACAGATTCTCGGAACTGGGAGGATTCTTTCGGCACTATGAACTCGCCGTCCTCGCCTCGACCGAGGAAGACAGCCTCAAGGTGCGGACCAATATCCGCGGCGAGGACGCCTATCTTTTCCGCGTGAAGATCCCGCAAAAAGACGCCGCGGCGCTTTTTCTTGCCTATGTCGACACCGCGAACAGCCTGCGCCGCCGGCCGCGTTTCTACAACACGCTCACGGCGAACTGCACGACCCTGGTCTATCAGCTGGTGGACCGCGTGATCCCGGGCATGCCCTTTGACTACCGCATCCTGCTGTCGGGCTATCTGCCGGAGTATCTGCACGCCCTCGGCGCCCTGGAAGGCAGCGCCAGCATCGAAGACCGGCGGCGGGCGGGGCGTTTCACGGATCGGGCGCGCGCCGTGGGCGAGGCCGAGGATTTCTCAAGCAAGATCCGCGAAGGGCTGCCTGGCAGCGCGCCAGGCCTTTGAAGTGATTGTGGCGCGCCCGACAGGAATCGAACCTGTATCAAGAGCTTCGGAAACTCTCATTCTATCCATTGAACTACGGGCACAGCGCGGCACTATTGTACCCATTTTTGCGGTCCCTGTTCGGGGCTTACCCGAATTCGGATTTCGTCCCCGATTGCCGTTATATAATCCAGCGTTTATTGCAGGTCGGGGAGTTTGTTCTTGCCCCGGCCTTCCTCGTAGTTGCGTTGAGTTGTCGTGTCAGTCTGATTCCGCCACCTGGCGTTCCGATTAGCAGGATTAGGATATGAGCAACGAGCAGGATCACATCGAAGAACATTCATCTCCCATCAAGACGCCCCGTCAGTTGATCGTCACGGTCGTGCTGGCCTTCGTCGTCCCCATCCTCATCATCATCCTGCTGGTCAACATGGTCGTCTCGAACACCAAGGTTGGCGCAGGCTCCGATACTCTCTCGGAAGAAGCCATCAACAAGCGCATCGCGCCCGTGGCCGGTTTCCAGCTGGTCGACGCCAATGCGCCGCGCGTCTACAAGACGGGCGACCAGGTCTTTGCCGCGGTCTGTACGGCCTGTCATACCGCCGGCGTGGCCGGCGCGCCCAAGGTGGGCGACAACGCGGCCTGGGCGCCTTTCATACAGGCCGGCTTTGACGCCATGCTCAATGTGGCGCTGCACGGCAAGGGCGGCATGCCGGCCAAGGGCGGCAATCCGGCCCTGAGCGACTTCGAAGTCGCGCGCGCCGTGGTCTACATGGCCAACAAGTCGGGCGGCAACCTGCCCGAGCCGGCCGAACCCAAGGAAGAAAAGAAAGCAGAAGCCGCCGCGCCTGCTGCCGCCGCCCCCGCCGCGGCTCCCGCGGCTCCGGCCACGCCGCCGCCTGCGGCGGCCGCGCCGGCCGCTCCCGCGCCGGCACAAGCAGCCGCGACCAATCCAGCCGGCGAGAAGCTCTACAAGAGCACCTGCTTCGCCTGCCACGGCACGGGTGTGGCCAATGCGCCCAAGTTCGGCGACAAGGCCGCCTGGGCCCCTTATGTGGCCACCGGCATCGACACCATGGTCAAGGTGGCCCTCACCGGCAAGGGCGCGATGCCGCCCAAGGGCGGCGCGGCCAATGCCTCGGAAGAAGATATCCGCGCCGCGGTCGAATACATGGTCAACGCGGCCAAATAGCGCCGTCCGGCTCCACCGGCCGGCGGCGTGAGTGACACCCAAAAAATATCGGCCCCTGGGGGCCGATATTTTTTTGCCTGGTGCTGGCGCCGATCAGGCTTGCGCCAGGGGCAGGCCGAGCTGCACGCGGCGCTGCAGCCACAGGCTGGGACGGTAGCGCGGGTCGCCGGTGACGCGCTCCATATTGCGCAAGATCTCCAGGATGCGCGCCGCGCCCAGCGCGTCGCCCATGGCCAGCGGGCCCTTGGGATAACCCAGGCCGAGGTTCACGGCCTGGTCGATGTCGCCGGGCGTGGCGATATGCTGCTGGGCGATGTCGCAGGCGATGTTGACGATGGTCGCCACCACGCGCTGAGCGATGAAGCCGGGCGAATCCTCGATGACGCTGACGGCCACGCCGTCCTTGGCGAACAAAGCGTGGGCAGCGTCGCGCCAGCGCGCCGTGGTCGCCGGCGACGTCATCACGGTGCGGCGGCGGCTGGCGGCGAAGTCATGCAGCACATCCAGGCCCACCGTGCGCGTGCCGTCCAGGCCCTGGCCAGCCACGCAGCTGGACACATCCTCGCCCAGGGGCGTGACGACCAGCAGCGCGTCGGCCGGCGCGGCGTCGGCCTGCACCACCTCGGCGCCCAGCTGCCGCAGCAAGGCCTGGGCACGCGCCTGGCCGTCGGCGTGCGCCGCGCTGACCCAGACGCGCAGGCCCTGCGGCAGGGCCGGCACGGCGGGTTCGGCCGGCACTTGTTTCTGGCCATCCTGGTAGACGTAGAACCCTTCGCCGGCCTTGCGGCCCAGCAGGCCGCCTGCCAGGCGCACCGTCGTGATGGGCGAGGGGCGGAAGCGCGGCTCGTCGAAGAACTGGCCGTAGATGGACTCCATCACCGGATGCGACACATCCAGGCCGGTCAGGTCCATCAGCTCGAAGGGCCCCATGCGAAAGCCCGCCTGCTCGCGCATGATGGCGTCGATCTGGTCGAACGGCGCCACCGCTTCCTGGGCCGCGCGCAGGCCCTCGGTGTTCATGCCGCGGCCGGCGTGATTGACGATGAAGCCCGGCATATCCTTGGCGCGCACGGGCGTGTGGCCCATGCGGCGCGCCAGGGCGGCCAGGGCATCGCCGACGGCCGGCGCGCTGCGCAGGCCGTCGATAACCTCGACCACCTTCATGAGCGGCACCGGATTGAAAAAGTGGAAACCCGCCACGCGCCCAGGCCGTTGGCAGGCCGCCGCGATCGCGGTGATGGACAGCGAAGACGTGTTGGAGGCCAGGATGCAGTCCGGCCCCACGATGGATTCCAGCTGCGAGAACAGGTCGCGCTTGACGTCCAGGCGCTCGACGATGGCTTCGACCACGAGCTGGCAGTCCGCCAGATCGGCCAGGGCCTGGGCGGGCTGGATATGATCCAGGGCCGCCTTGACGGCTTCGGCGCTCATCTTGCCCTTCTGGGCCAGTTTGTCCCAGGTCTGGGCCAGGGCGTCACGGGCGGCGGCCACGGCGGCGGCATTGTTGTCATACAGGCGGACCTTGATGCCCGCCTGGGCCGCGATCTGCGCGATGCCCCGTCCCATGGCCCCGGCGCCAACCACGCCAAGGATCTGAATATCAGCCATCTGTCTCTCCTGCTTTCTTGATCGTCGTTAGTCCGCCGCGCCTTGGGCCAGCGCCTGGATTTCTTCATCGGACAGGCCCAGGCGTTCGCTCAGGATCTGCCGGGTGTGCTCGCCCAGCATGGGCGCCGGACGGCGGTACTCCACCGGGGTGTCCGAGAGCTTGAGCGGACTGGCGGCGATGGGCACCGAGCCGGCCAGGGCGTGCGGCAGCTCGCGCTTCATGCCGCGCGCCAGCACCTGCGGGTCTTCGTAGACCTGGTCCAGCGTATTGATGGGGCCGGCGGGCACGCCGGCGGCCTCCAGTTCGGCCAGCCAGGTGTCGCGCGCGCCGGTGGCCATGCGCTCGGCCAGCAGCGGCACCAGCGCGTCGCGGTTGCGCACGCGCTGCGGATTGGTGGCGTAGCGCGGATCATCGGCCAGTTCGGGCAGGCCGACCACGCGGCAATAGTTGCGGAACTGCCCGTCGTTGCCCACGGCCACGATGAGATGGCCGTCGGCGGCGGCGAAGACCTGGTAGGGCACCAGGTTCTGGTGGGCATTGCCCGCGCGCTGAGGCGCCTTGCCCGAGGTCATGAAATTGAGGTTCTGGTTGGCCAGCATGGCCACCTGGCAGTCCAGCAGGGCCATGTCGATATGCTGGCCCAGGCCGCTGCGCTCGCGCTCGATGATGGCGGCCAGGATGCCGACGGTGGAGTACATGCCGGTCATCAGGTCGGCCACGGCCACGCCGGCCTTCTGCGGACCGCCGCCGGGCAGGTCGTCGCGCTCGCCGGTGATGCTCATCAGCCCGCCCATGCCCTGGATCATGAAGTCATAGCCCGGACGGCTGGCGTAGGGTCCGGTCTGGCCGAAGCCGGTGATGGAGCAATAGATGATGCGCGGATTGATGGCCTTCAGGCTCTCGTAGTCCAGCCCGTACTTGCGCAGGCCGCCCACCTTGAAGTTCTCCACCACGATGTCGCACTGCTTGGCCAGCTCGCGCACGAGCTCGGCGCCGCGCGGGCTGGCGATGTCCAGCGCCACCGAGAACTTATTGCGGTTGGCCGACAGGTAGTAGGCCGCCTCGCTGGTATTTTCGCCGGCGGCGTTCTTCAGGTAGGGAGGGCCCCAGGCGCGCGTGTCGTCGCCCGCGCCGGGGCGCTCGATCTTGATCACTTCGGCGCCGAGATCGGCCAGGTTCTGGGTGCACCAGGGACCGGCAAGCACGCGGGTGAGATCCAGCACACGGATGCCGGCCAGGGGAGCGGTACGTTGCGACATGGTTTTGCTTGAAGTAAGACGTCGGGAAGCTGGCATATTAGCCCCAGCCGCCCGGGGTTGTTTTCCGTTTTGTGCACGATCTTGTGCGGCGCGCGCACAAGATCGCCGCCTCAGGCATAGGCCTTGAGCGTCTCGCGCGCGATGACCAGCTGCTGGATCTGGGTCGTGCCCTCGAAAATGCGGAACAGGCGCACGTCGCGGTAAAAGCGCTCGACCGCGTACTCGGCCATATAGCCGGCGCCGCCGTGGATCTGCACCGCGCGGTCGGCCACCCGGCCGACCATTTCGGTGGAGAACATCTTGGCGCAAGCCGCCTCCATGGTGGTGTTCTCGCCCCGGTCGCGCTTGGCGGCCGCATCCAGCACCATGCAGCGCGCCGCGTACAGCTCGGCCTGGCTGTCGGCCAGCATGGCCTGCACCAGCTGGAACTCGGCGATGGGCTTGCCGAATTGCTGGCGCTCCAGCGCATAGCGGGCGGCATCGCGCACCAGCCGCTCGGCGATGCCGACGCACAGCGCGGCGATATGCAGCCGGCCCTTGTCCAGCACGCGCATGGCGGTGCGGAAACCCGTGCCCTCCTGCTCGCCCAGCAGGGTGCTGGCCGGCACGCGGCAATTGTCGAAGACCACGTCGCAGGTCAGCGCGCCGGCCTGGCCCATTTTCTTGTCGGGCTTGCCCAGCGTCAGGCCGGGCGTGCCGGCCTCGACCAGGAAGCAGGAGATGGAATCGGCGCGGCGCTCGGGCGCGGTGCGCGCCATGACGGAGAACAAGCCGGCGATGGGCGCGTTGGTGATGAAGCGCTTGGTGCCGTTCAGGATGTAATGATCGCCGTCGCGCGTGGCCGTGGTGCGCAAGGCCATGGCGTCGGAGCCCGCGTCGGGTTCGGTGAGGGCGAAAGCGCCGATCAGTTCGCCGCTGGCCAGGCGGGGCAGGTAGGCGGCGCGCTGCGCCTCCGATCCCGCCAGCACGATGGCTTGCGAACCGATCCCGATATTGGTGCCCGCCAGCGAGCGGAAAGCCGGCGAGGTCTGGCCCAGCTCGAACACCACCTTGACCTCTTCTTCCATGGTCAGGCCCAGGCCGCCATGCTCGGGCGCGATCGACAGCCCGAACAGGCCCAGCTCGCGCATTTCGGTCACGATGTCATCGGGAATCTGGCCGGTGTGCGCAAGCGCTTCCTCGGCCGGCACCAGGCGCTCGGTCACGAAGCGGCGCACGGCGTCCAGCAACAGGGTCAGGGTTTCTTGGTCCAGTGCCATGGGGTTTACCTCGGTTCGTTCTCAGGGCGGCAAAGGCCGCCGGTAATCAAGTCAAAATAATCTTGCGCGATGGCGCGGGCGGTCTGCCCCTGGCCGGGCTTGTACCAGCGCACCATCCAGTTGAGCAGGGACAACACGGCACGCCCGGTGGCGGCGACCTCGCGCGCGCGGAATACGCCCTCATCCACCCCTTCGGACAGGATGGCGCGCAGCAAGGCCTCGTAGCGGTCGCGCAGCCGCGCGGCGTCGGCCTGCTCGGGCAGGGCCATGCCCGAATATCCGATCAGCATGGTGACGAACTGGTCGTGGTGCGCCTCGAAGTAATCCGCATGCGCCAGCATGAAAGCGCGCAGCCGCGCATAGGCGCCGGTCTCGCTATCGCAGGCGCGGGTCACCGCGGCCAGCAGGCCGCCGAGCACCTCCAGAATGATGGCGTCGTAGATGTCCTGCTTGGTGGGGTAATAGTGATAAATGGCCGCCTTGGACACGCCGATGGACGTCGCCAGGTCGGCGATCGAACTGCCTTCATAGCCGCTCTGGGCAAACAGGGCGGCGGCGGCCTCGAGGATGCGCTCGCGCGGGGCGGCCAGGGTCGGCGGACGGCCGGCGCGGCGGGCCGGGGGGGCAGAAACAGGCATGGCGAAAGACAGGCGGGACGTGTTTACTGGAGAACCTGCATTGACAGCGATTTACCGCATGCCGTTAAATGGATTCAATTAATTACCGGACGACCGGTAGGTAATTATAGACACGGCTTTCGCAACGCTCAATATCATCGGAAACCCTCATGAACGCCCGAGACACCGCCGCGCCCCATCCCGTGGTCGCCGATCTGTATGGCCAGATGCATTTGCCCGTCATCTGCTCGCCCATGTTCATCGTGTCCAACCCCGGCCTGGTGCTGGCGCAATGCACCAGCGGCGTGATGGGCGCGTTTCCGGCGCTGAACGCGCGCCCCCAGAGCCTGCTGGCGGACTGGCTGGCCGAAGTCGAGGCCGGCCTGGCCGCCTACCGCCAGGCCCATCCGCAAGCCCGCGTCGCGCCCTATGCGGTCAACCAGATCATCCACCAATCCAACGACCGCTTGGAACAGGACCTGTCTGAGTGCGCTCGGCACCGCGTGCCCTACATCATTACCAGCCTGCGCGCGCCAGGCGACCTGGTGGCCGGCATCCACGCCTGGGGCGGCAAGGTTTTTCATGACGTCACCACCATCCGCCATGCCGAGAAGGCCCTGGAGGCCGGCGTCGACGGCCTCATCCTGGTGGCCGCGGGCGCCGGCGGCCACGCCGGCACGCTCAGCCCCTTCGCACTGCTGGCCGAGGTGCGGCGCTTCTATGACGGCCCCATCGTCCTGTCCGGGGCCATCGCCAGCGGCGCGGGCGTCCTGGCCGCGCTGGCCATGGGCGCGGACTTCGCCTATATGGGCACGCGCTTTATCGCCAGCCGCGAAGCCAATGCCAGCGAAGCCTATAAACAGGCCCTGGTGCAGGCCAGCGCCGGCGACATTCTCTATACGCCCTTCTTCACCGGCATCCCCGGCAACTACCTGAAGGCCAGCATCATCAACGCCGGCCTGGACCCGGCCAATCTGCCCGCGCCGCAGGCCGAGGCCTCCAACTTCGGCACCACGCGCGCCAAGCCCTGGAAGGACATTTGGGGCGCCGGCCAGGGCGTGGGCAGCATCGCGGACGTGCGGCCCGCCGCCGACATCGTGGCCCAGCTGCGCGGCGAGTTCGAGGCGGCGCGGGCGCGCCTGGCCGCCAGGGCCTTCGCATGAGCGGCCCGGTGCTGGCTAGCCGCGACGGCGGCATCCTCACGCTGACCCTGAATCGCCCCGAGCGCCGCAATGCGCTGGACGCGGCCAGCTATTTCGCCTTGGCCGAGGCCTTGCGCGCCGCGCATGACGACCTGGAAGTGGGCGCCGTGGTGCTGACCGGCGCGGGCGGCCATTTCACGGCCGGCAATGATTTGCGCGATTTCCAGGCCGGACGGCCGGCCGGCGACAGCCCCGGCCTGCAGTTCCTGCGCGCCCTGGTGGATTGCGATGCGCCGGTGGTCGCCGCCGTCGAGGGCCATGCCATCGGCATCGGCGTGACGCTGCTACAGCATTGCGACTTCGTCTATGCCGGCCGCGACGCCGCGCTGCGCCTGCCTTTCCTGGCGCTGGGCCTGTGTCCGGAGGGCGGCTCCAGCCAGGTGCTGGCCCGGATGGCCGGCGCCCGGCGCGCCGCCGAGTGGCTGCTGCTGGGCGAGGCCTTCGGCGCCGACGCGGCGCGCGAGGCCGGGCTGGTCAGCCAGGTCACCGAACCCGGACAGGCTTTGGCCCATGCCCAGGCCACGGCCGCCCGCCTGGCGGCCCAGCCGCGGCAAGCCCTGCGGGTATCCAAGGCGCTCATGCGCGGACCGCAGCGTCCCGCGCTGCACGCCACCCTGGACCGGGAAGCCGAGCAGTTCGGCCAGCGGCTGGCCAGCGCTGAAGCCCAGGCCGCCTTCGCCCGTTTCTTCGCGCCCCGGGAGGCCTGAATCAAAAGGGCGAATCGGGCTTGAAATCGGGCGCCCGGCGTTCACGCAGCGACTGTATGCCTTCGCGCACGTCGGGCCCGGCAAAGCCCATGAACTCCAGGGCCAGCGACGTATCGAAACTCGGCCCGGCCTGGCGCAGCCAGTTGTTCAGGGCGTACTTGGTCCAGCGGATGGCGGTCTGCGACCCCCGCGCCAGACGCAGGGCGACCTCGAAGGCGCGCTCGATCAGCTGCGGCTCATCCACGCACAGCGACACCAGGCCGATGCGCTCGGCCTCCTCGCCGCTGACCGTCTCGCAAAGCAACAGGTAGTACTTGGCCTTGGCCATGCCGCACAACAGCGGCCAGACAATGGCGGCGTGGTCGCCCGCGGCCACGCCCAGGCGGGTATGGCCATCGATGATGCGGGCGTCGCGCGCGGCGATGGAGACATCGGCCAGCAGGCCCGCCACCAACCCGGCGCCCACGGCCGCCCCATGCATGGCCGAAACCACGGGCTTGTTGCAATTGATGATGTTGTAGACCAGGTCGCGCGCCTCGCGCCAGACGCGCGCGCGGACCTCGAAGTCATCGGCCATCTGCTGCACCAGGTCCAGATCGCCGCCGCCGGAAAAGCCCTTGCCCTCGCCGCGAATGAGCACCACCCGGGTCTCGGGATCGGTGTCGATGTCGCGCCAGATATCGGCCAGCTCGCGATGCAGCCGGTGGTCGGCGGTCGAAAGCTTGCCGCTGGCGTCCTTGGCGCCCATGATCAGCTCCAGCACGCCCTCGGGGTGGCGGCGCAGCTTGAGGGATTGATAGCCTGCGTAGTGGGCGAGCGTTGCGTCGGTGCTCATCATCGTCTCCGGTTGGCGCGGCGATGCGCGCGGTTTTTGGGCACTATAGTGGAAAGCCGTCTTCCAGGAACCGCCATGCCCGCCTCGCCCCCCGACCTCATCGACCGCAGCCAGTTTCCCGCCTTGTTCTCGCCCCGGCCGGTCGACAGCAACAAGGGCAGCTTCGGCAGCCTGGGCGTGCTGGGCGGCGGCCCGGGCATGACGGGCGCGGCCTTGCTGGCCGCGCGCGCCGCGCTCAAGCTGGGCGCCGGCAAGGTGCTGGTGGGGCTGGCCCAGGATCCCTGTCCGCTGGCCTGCGACCCGCAGCAGCCTGAACTCATGGTGCGCGAGGCGCACGATCTGCTCTCCAGCGGCCCCGCCCTGACGGCCTGGACGGCCGGCTGCGGCATCGGCACCTCGGCGCTGGCGGCCAATGCGCTGTCCGAACTCTTCCAGCGGCGGCGCAACGCGCCGCTGGTGCTGGATGCCGATGGCCTGAACCTGCTGGCCAGCGGCGGCATCCGGCCCAGCTGGGGGCAGGGCAGCGTGGTGCTCACGCCGCACCCGGCCGAAGCCGCCCGCCTGCTGGGCCGTAGCACCGCCCAGGTGCAGGACGACCGCCCCGCCGCCGCGCGCGAGCTGGCGCGGCGCTACGGCGCCTGGGTCGTGCTCAAGGGCGCGGGCAGCCTGGTCTGCGCCCCGGACGGCACTTGCCGGCGCAACCCCACCGGCAACCCCGGCCTGGCCAGCGCCGGCACGGGCGACGTCCTGGCCGGCATGCTGGGCTCGCTGCTGGCCCAGGCGCTGCCGCCCGAGCAGGCGGTCGCCGCCGCCGTCTGGCTGCATGGCGCGGCAGCCGACGCGCTGGTCGCCCAGGGCATCGGCCCCATCGGCCTGACCGCGGGCGAACTGGCCGACGCCGCCCGGGCCGTCCGCAACGGGCGTCTCGCAAGCCCCTGATTCGCAGGGCATTTCGGCCCAGACAGGTTTATTTACAACATACCTAGGGTTTCCCCTAGGTTTTTGTTGCATTGCACCTAGGGTTATCCCTATAATGGTTTTCACCTAGTCAAGAAATGACGATTGGAGCAAACCATGAGCGACCTGACCCTGAATCAAAACGCCCGCATGACCGATTCGCTGGAGCGTGATCTGCTGCGCGGCGCTATGGAAGATCAATCCGCCCTGCACCCCGTTGCCGCCATCAAGCGCGTGGCCGCCGGCCTCGGCCGCGGCGTCGCCGGCTTCTTCGCCTTCGTGGACGAAGTCAACGAATCCATGAACCGCGCCCGCGCCCAAAGCGCCAACTACACCGGTTCGCAGTGGTAAGCGCGTGAAGCGGCACGGCGCCCGAACGGGCCGTGCCGTCCCCTGACGGCGCCGGCCTCCCCCTCCCTCTCCTCCGGCGCTGTCGGCGTCGCGCCCGGCCTGCAAGGCGGGCGCGATGCTTTTCTTCCCATCCCTCCGCTCAACATACCGGGACCCGCCTCGCGGGCCGGGGCGCGGCCGTTCCTGACAGCGACGGCCCCGCCCTCGCCGCAAACCCTCTGACGCAGCGCAATAAATCCCCGCCCGGGCCCGGCGCGGGTAGGACCGAACGTTGACAATGCCGGTAGCGACTATCAATAATCGCGGCCTTATATACCCGGAGTTGTCCAACATGAAGTCTCGCCTCCTCGCGACCGCCCTGACGGCGGGCCTGCTGGCCGCCCCTGGCGGCGCCGCACTGGCCCAGACGCTGAAAATCGCCCTGTCGTCGGAACCGACCTCGGCCGACCCCCACTATCACAAGCAAACGCAGAATGACGCTTTCTCGGCTCATGTCTACGATTCGCTGGTGGGCCGCGATGCGAACATGAAGCTCAAGCCCGCGCTGGCCACGTCCTGGAAGAACCTGGACGACCTGACCTGGGAATTCAAGCTGCGCGACGACGTCAAGTTCTCCAACGGCAAGCCCTTCACCTCCGAGGACGTGCTGTTCACCATCTGCCGTACGCTGAACAACGAGACCAATATCTCGCAGTCGTACATGGACATGACCAAGCGCATCGCCGACGTGCAGACGCCGGATGCGCACACCGTGATCATCAAGACCGCCGAGCCGCTGCCCCTGCTGCCGGCCGAACTGGCGCGCGGCCTGCCCATCATCTGGAACGGCATCGTCGAGCACGGCAAGCTCAGCTTCGATCCCAAGGCGGGCTGCGGCGTGACCGGCAAGTGGCCCACCGTGGCGGATTTCAACAATGGCAAGGACGCCATCGGCACCGGCCCCTATTTGTTGAAGTCCTATGTCAAGGGCACGGGCATCGAGCTGACGCGCAATGACAATTACTGGGGCGAAAAGCCGGCCTGGAAGGAAGTGAAGTTCGTGCCGGTGCCCAATGCCGGCCCGCGCCTGACCGGCCTGCTCTCGGGCGACTTCGATGTCATCGAGAACCCCGCGGCGCGCGACCTGCAGCGCATCAAGAACAACCCGCAGTACGGCTATGTCGCCACCCCGTCCACGCGGCTGGTCTTCTTCCAGCCGGACGTGGGCCGCAGCACCAGCCCCTTCGTCAAGGCGGCAGACGGCAAGAACCCGCTGCAGGACCTGCGCGTGCGCCGCGCCATCTCCATGGCCATCGACCGCAAGACCATCGTGGCCCGCATCATGGACGGCCTGGCCACCCCGGCCTACCAATACATGCCCGACGGCATGTTCGGCGGCCTGCCCAACGCCCCCGAGATCAAGTACGACCCCGAGGGCGCCAAGAAACTGCTCGCCGAAGCCGGCTATCCCAATGGCTTCGAGATGACCATCTCGACCACCAACGACCGCTACGTCAATGACGGCCAGATCGCGCAGGCCGTGGCCCAGTATCTGTCGCGCGTGGGCATCAAGGCCAATGTCGATGCCATGACGGCCTCGATCTACTTCCCCAAGCGCGCCAAGCGCGAGTTCAGCTTCTCGATCGGCGGCTGGCCCTCTGAAGTCGGCGAAGCCTCGGGCCTGTTCCAGCTGTGGGTCGCCTCGCTGGATTCGCCCAAGAGCCTGGGCACCAGCAATTACGGCGGTTTCTCCAACGCCGATTTCGACAAGGTTTATCTGCAGGCCATCGTGACGGTCGATCCGGCCAAGCGCGAGAAGCTGCTGCAGCAATCCACGCAGATCGCCCTGGATAACGTGCCGCTCATCCCGCTGCACTTCGAAAGCAGCATCTGGGCCTTCCGCAAGGGCCTGGTCTACGAAGGCCGCCGGGACCAGTACACGCTGGCCATGTCGGTCAAGCCGGCCGACAAGAAGTAGACTGCCATGACCCGGGTACGGTATCCCCGCCAGGGACCCTGACCCGCCCGAGGGCGTCGCCGCAGGCGGCGCCCTTGTTCCTTTCTGGAAGGACAGATTTGTAACCCCTATACAATCTGCCCCGCGTTCCGGAGTTGCCATGTCCCTGCTTCCTACTAGACCCTTCGATTTAGCTCGTCCTCGGCTGGACGACGAGCGCGTCGGCAACACCGGCACGCCAGGTGTCTGGCACTTTGATTCGGGGCTGCCGGGCAGGCGGGTCCTGCTCACCGCCCTGATCCACGGCAATGAGCTGTGCGGCGCCTGGGCCTTGAAGACGCTGCTGGCCAGCGGCCTGGCGCCGCGGCGCGGCAGCCTCACCCTGGCCTTCTGCAATCTGGCGGCCTTCGACCGTTTCGATCCGGCCGACCATGCCCGCTCGCGTTTCGTGGACGAAGACATGAACCGCGTCTGGAGCGCCGACAAGCTGGCCGAGGGCGACAGCCAGGAGCGCCGCCGCGCGCGCGAGCTGCTGCCCTGGGTGGAGCGGGCCGACTGGCTGCTGGACTTCCATTCCATGAGCAATGCCGACGAGCCGCTGCAACTGAGCGGCCTGGCGCCGCGCAATATCGCGCTGGCCCGCGCGCTGGGCAATCCCGCTTATATCGTGTCCGATGCGGGGCACGCGGCCGGCGTGCGGCTGCGCGACTACGGCCGCTTCGCCCCCGACGGCGATCCGCAGACCCGCTCGCTGCTCATCGAATGCGGTTTCCATGGCGCGACGGCCAGCGCCGCCGTGGCCCTGGACATCATGGCGCGCTTCCTGCTGGCCTCCGAGATCGTGGAGGCGGCGGATGTGCCGGCCAAATGGCTGCGGCCGGCCGCCGGCGCGCCGCAAGCCCTGCGCGTGACCGACGCGGTCGCCGCGCGCAGCACCGACTTCCGTTTCGCGCAGGCCTGGAAAGGCCTGGAGAAACTGCCCCAGGCCGGCACCGTGATCGGCTGGTCCGAAGGCGAACCGGTGACCACGCCCTATGACAACTGCGTGCTCATCATGCCCTCGCTGGCCAATCTGCGGCCCGGGGTGACTGTTGTACGGCTGGCCCGGCCGCTGACCTGAAACCGGGCATGCGATCGCCCCACCCGGGCGCATCTTTTCATTGAGACCACCAAGGAAATCGAAACGTGGCCTTGTTTATCCTTCGCAGGCTGATCCAGAGCCTGTTTGTCCTGCTGGCGGTATCGCTGGTCGTCTTCCTGGCGGTCTACGCCGTGGGCGACCCGATCGAACTGCTGGTCAGCCCCGAAGCCAGCATGGAAGCGCGCCAGGCAATGATCACGCGCCTGGGCCTGGACCTGCCGGTCTGGCAACAGTATGCGCACTTCCTGTGGCGCGCCCTGCACGGCGACCTCGGCAACTCCTTCGTGCACGGCATTCCCGCCATCGAGCTCATCGTCCAGCGCATTCCCGCCACCTTCGAGCTGGTGCTGGTGGCCATCACGCTGACCTGTGTGATCGGCATCCCGCTGGGCCTGGTGGCGGGCCTGTACCGCGACGAGCCGCTGGGCCGCGGCATCATGGCCACCTCGGTGCTGGGCTTTTCCCTGCCCAACTTCTGGCAGGGCATGATGCTCATCCTGCTATTCTCGGTCTGGCTGGGCTGGCTGCCGGCCTCCGGGCGCGGCCCCACGGTCAATGTGCTGGGCGTGCCTTTCTCCATCTTCACGGCCGAAGGCTGGTCGCATGTGATCATGCCCGCCATCAACCTGGGCCTGGCCAATATCGCCCTGGTGCTGCGCCTGACGGCCAGCGGCGTGGTCGAGGCCCGGTCGCAGGAGTATGTGAAATTCGCGCGGGCCAAGGGCATCAAGCCCGGCCGCATCGTGCGCCGCCATATCCTGCGCAACATCCTGATCCCCGTGGTGACGGTGATCGGCATGGAGTTCGGCCACCTGATCGCCTACTCCACCATCACCGAGACCGTGTTCGCCTGGCCGGGCATGGGCAAGCTGCTGATCGACAGCGTCTACCAGCTGGACCGCCCCGTCGTGGTGGCCTATGTGATGCTGGTCACGCTGATCTTCGTCATCATCAACCTCATCGTCGACATCCTGTACGCCGCGCTCGATCCGCGCGTGCAGCTGGTCGCTCCCGCTCAATAGGTCCGCCATGGCAACATCCTCCAGCAATGGCCGCACGCGCACGGTTGCGCCCCTGGCCGACACGCCGCGCCGCGCCCAGATCCTGAAAAAGCTGCGCAGCCGCCCGACCCTGCGCGGCTCGGCGCTCGCACTGTTCATCCTCATCGCCATCGTGCTGCTGGCGCCTTTCTTCGCGCCGCAGAATCCCTACGACCTGGCCAGCCTCAACCTGCTGGACGGCCGCCTGCCGCCGCGCTCGCCCATGATGGACGGGGGTTTTTACTGGCTGGGCACCGATGACCAGGGGCGCGACATGCTCAGCGCCATCCTGTATGGCCTGCGCATCAGCCTCTTCGTGGGCCTGACCGCCGTCGTGCTGGCCACGGCCATCGGCAGCCTGGTGGGCCTGGTGGCCGCCTATGCCGGCGGCATCGTGGACGCCGTCCTGATGCGGGTGGTCGATTTCATCCTGGGCTTTCCGACCATCCTGGTGGCCCTGGTGCTTCTGGCCATGATGGGCCGCGGCGTGGACAAGGTGATCCTGGCGCTGGTGATCGTGCAATGGGCGCACTATGCACGCATCATGCGCGGCCGCGCACTCCAGGAGCGGCGCAAGGAATACGTGGAAGCCGCCGCCAACCTGGGCTTCCCGGCCTGGCGCATCATGCTGTTCCACCTGCTGCCCAACTGCCTGGGGCCGGTGATGGTGTTCGCCACCATCCAGATCGCCAACGCCATCGTGCTGGAAGCCACGCTGTCCTTCCTGGGCGTGGGCGTGCCGGTGACCGAACCTTCGCTGGGCCTGCTGATCGCCAACGGTTTCCAGTACCTGCTCTCGGGCGACTACTGGATCAGCCTCTTCCCGGGCCTGGCCCTGCTGATCCTCATCCTCACCATCAATATCGTGGGCGACCGCCTGCGCGAAAGCCTGGATCCGCGACGAGCATGAACGATACCCTTCTCGAAGTGCGCGGACTGCGCACCGCTTTTCATACCGAGGCCGGCGCCTGGCCGGCCGTCGACGGCGTGGACCTCACCGTCAAGCGCGGCGAGATCGTCGGCCTGGTGGGCGAGTCGGGTTCCGGCAAATCGGTCACCGGCTTCTCCCTGCTGGGGCTGATCGACCCGCCCGGCGAAGTCGTCGAGGGCGAGATCCGCTTCAAGGGCACGGACCTGCGCAAGCTGGGCGAAGAGCAGATGCGCCAGCTGCGCGGCAACCGCATCGCCATGATCTTCCAGGATCCGCTCATGACGCTGAACCCGGTGCTCAAGGTCGGCGAGCAGATGCTGGAGGCCATCCTCACGCACGAGAATGTGCCCCGGCAACAGGCGCTGGAGCGCTGCCGCGAAGCGCTGGCCATGGTGGGCATCCCCTCGCCCGAAAAGCGTCTGAACGCCTATCCGCACGAATTCTCCGGCGGCATGCGCCAGCGCGTGGCCATCGCCATCGCCATGCTCAACCGGCCCGACCTCATCATCTGTGACGAGCCGACCACGGCGCTGGATGTGACCATCCAGGGCCAGATCCTTTACCGCATGCAGGAGATCTGCCGCGAACACCAGACCGCGCTCATCTGGATCACGCACGACCTGGGCGTCGTGGCCGAACTGGCCGACAAGGTGGCCGTCATGTACGCCGGCCGCATCGTCGAGGCCGGCCCGGTCAATGATGTGCTGGACTCGCCGCGCCATCCCTACACGCGCGGCCTGCTGGACTCCATGCCGGCGCAGTCCCAGCCGGGCAGCCGCCTGCACCAGATCAATGGCATGGCGCCCAGCCTGTCGGCACGCCCGTCGGGCTGTGCCTTCCGGCCGCGCTGCCCGAATGTGATCCCCCGCTGCACCGAGCAGCCTCCCGCCGCCACCCATGAAGGGCCGCGCAGCTTCCGCTGCTATGTGCCGATTGCCCGCGAGGCCGCATGACCCAAGCCGACACTCCCGTTATCGAACTGCGCGACGTCCACAAGCGCTTTGAGAGCCGTCCCGATATCGCGCAGCGCATCCTCTCCCTGGCCGGCCGGCCCATGGACCGGCGCACCGTGCACGCCGTCAATGGCGTGTCGCTGTCGGTGGCGCGCGGCGAAGTCGTGGGCCTGGTGGGCGAATCCGGCTGCGGCAAGTCCACGCTGGGCCGCGTGGTGGCCGGCCTGCACCGCCAGAGTTCGGGCGAGCTCTATTACCAAGGACGCGATGTCGGCGGCCTGCAGGGCGCCGACAAGCTGGCGTATACGCTGGGCGTGCAGATGATCTTCCAGGATCCGCAAGCCTCGCTCAACCCGCGCCAGCGCTTGCGCCAGATCCTGGGCGAGGCGCTGAAGGTCCATCGGCTCGCGCCCGCCGCGGAAATCCCCGCGCGCGTGGACCGCGCCCTGGCCGAAGTGGGCCTGGACCGCGAGTATCGCGACCGCTTCCCGCATCAGATTTCCGGCGGGCAACGCCAGCGCATCGGCATCGCGCGAGCCTTGCTGGTCGCGCCCAAGTTCCTGGTCTGCGACGAGCCCGTGGCCGCGCTGGACGTCTCCATCCAGGCGCAGGTCATCAATCTCTTCATGGACCTGCGCGAACAGCATGGCTTCACTTATCTGTTCATCAGCCATGACCTGGGCGTGGTGCGGCATATCTCCGACCGGGTGGCCATCATGTACCTGGGCAAGATCGTCGAACAGGCCAAGGCCTCGGAGATCTTCGCCCGTCCCAACCACCCCTATACCCAGGCCCTCATGGCCGAGGTGCCCGATGTGGAGCGGCGCGGGCGCAAATTCACGCCCATCCGCGGCGAGATTCCCTCGCCGCTGAACCCGCCCTCCGGCTGTACCTTCCATCCGCGCTGCCCGCATGCGATGCCGCGCTGCAAGGAAGAAGCCCCCGTGCTCAAGACCATCGCGCCGGGCCATGTCTCGGCCTGCCATCTCAACGACAACGCCGCCTGATCATGAAACCCTCCGAACTGAGCAACGCCGAACGCATGGCCATCGAACTGGGCCATGCCGGACGCAACTGCTTTCCCTATATCGACGACGACCGCAACGCCGACCGTCCGTTCACGCTGAACACCTACCGGCCCTATGGCTACACGCCTCAAGACCCGGTGGTCATCGTCCAGCATGGCGTGCTGCGCAACGGCGACGACTATCGCGATTTCTGGATCCCCGCGGCCGACAAGCATCGCCTGCTCATCATCGCGCCGACTTTTTCCAACGAGATCTGGCCCGGCGTCGAGAGCTACAACAACGGCCGCGTCTTCACCGCCGCGGGCAACCCGCGCCACATCGACGGCTGGACCTATGCCCTGGTGGGCCGCGTACTCAAGGACCTCGCCGCCTCCGAGATCTCGGCCTGCAAGCCGGTCTACCTGTTCGGCCATTCGGCGGGCGGCCAGTTCGTGCATCGCCTCATGAGCAGCCAGCCCTCGGAAGCCTATGCGGGTGTCATCGCCGGCAACCCCGGCTGGTATACCCTGCCCACGCTGGACCTGCGCTATCCCGAAGGCATGGGCGGCGTCGGCCTGACGGAGCAGCACCTGGCACGCCTCCTGGCCTATCCCATGATCATCCTGGCCGGCGACCAGGACACCGCCACCGACGATCCCAGCCTGCCCAGCCAGCCCGAGGCCTTGCGCCAGGGGCCGCACCGCTATGCGCGCGCCCAGCATTACTTCGAGGCCGGCCGCAAGGAAGCCGAACGCCGGGGCCTGCCTTTCGGCTGGCGCTTGCAGACCGTGCCCGGAATCGGCCATGATGGACGCGCCATGTCCGCCGTGGCCGCGCATCTCTGGTTCGACGGCGGCATGCCCGACGCCGCGACGCTGGCCGCCCTGGCCGGCAACCACACCGCCTGAACGACACCATGACCACGCTTCCCGATACCCAAGCACTCGTCGCCGAAATCCAGACCTGGGTGCAATGCGAATCGCCTTCGCACTATGTCGAAGGCATCACCGCCATGGCCCAGCTGGCCGCCGAACGCGCCCGCGCCCTCGGCATGCGCGTCGAACTCACGCCGCTGGGCGCCGACGTCGGCCCCATGGTCTACGCCACCACCCGCGCGCCGGGCGATACCCGCCCCGGCATCCTCATCATCGGCCACATCGACACCGTGCATCCCGTCGGCACGCTGGGCGAGAATCCCTGCCGCATCGAGGACGACCGGCTCTACGGCCCAGGCAGCTACGATATGAAGGCCGGCATCGTGCTGGCGCTGGCGGGCCTGACCGGCCTGACCGCGCCCGGCGCCACCCGCCTGCCTATCGACTTCCTGATGGTGCCCGACGAAGAAACCGGCAGCCACGCCTCGCGCGAACACATCGAACACCTGGCCAAGCAGGCCAAGTACGGCCTGGTCTGTGAACCGGCACGCCCCAATGGCGGCAAATGCGTGACCGCCCGCAAGGGCACCGGCATGCTGCGCCTGGGCGTCAAGGGCCGCCCGGCCCACGCCGGCATGGCGCACGAGAAAGGCCGCAGCGCCATCCGCGAAATGGCGCACCAGGTCCTGGCGCTCGAAAACATGACCGACTACGCGCGCGGCGTGACCGTCAGCGTCGGCACCATCGCCGGCGGCACCGTCACCAACACGGTGCCGGCGCATTGCCGCTGCGTGGTGGACTTCCGCGTGCCTGACATGGGCGCGGCCGAAGACGTGCTGCGCCGCATGCGGCAGCTGTGCGCGGTCGGCCCGGATGTCGAACTGGACATCGATGTCGAACTGAACCGCCCGCCCATGGTCAAGACGCCCGAATCGGCCGCGCTGCTCGAACTGGCCCAGGGCTACGCCAGCCAGGCCGGCTTCCCGCTCGAAGACGCCCCCATGACCGGCGGCGGCAGCGACGCCAACTTCACCTCCGCGCTGGGCGTGCCCACGCTCGATGGCCTGGGCGCCGACGGCGACGGCGCCCACACCCTGCACGAGTACATCCAGATCTCCACGCTCGACATGCGCGCCAGGTTCTGGCATTTGCTGCTGCGGGACCTGGCGTAGGCGCGCCTTCGACGGGTGTTTGACACCGGGGCTTTCGGCGCCCGCCAGCCGCGGCATCGGAGGAGTTATTTGTTCAACAACGCCTTCAGCATGCCCAGCCGCTGTTTGGGGCTCATGGCGGCGGTGGCGGGGTCTTCGGTGATGCCGGGCTGGGCCAGGCCCATTTCCTCGATGAAGCGCGAGGGTTCGCAGACGCGGTCTTCGCGCGCCCGGCGGCGCTTGCGGCACCAGCTCAGGTGCAGGCTGCGCTGGGCGCGCGTGATCCCCACGTACATCAGGCGGCGCTCTTCCTGGATGCGGGTGGCCAGGTTGTTGGCCGCGTTGTCCGGGTCGGTGTCTTCCTCGTCCCGGCCCACGTGCGGCAGCAGGCCTTCCTCGACCCCGACCAGGTAGACGTGGGGGTATTCCAGTCCCTTGGACGCATGCAGGGTGGATAGCTTGACCGCATCGGGCTCCTCATCCTCGCCGCGCTCCAGCATGGTGACCAGCGCCACATGCTGCACCAGCTCGAACAATGTCATGCCGTCTTCGTCGGCCTTGCGCTTGAGCCAGGAGACCAGCTCCATCACGTTCTGCCAGCGCGTCTGGGCCGGGCGCTCTTCCAGCGTATCGAAGAGATAGCGCTCATACTGGATGGCCGAAAGCAGGTCATCGAGCAAGGGGCCGGCCGCTTCGGCCGCGCGCGTGGTCGCGCCATCGGCGCCGCGCCCGGCGCGCCACTGGATGCGGCGGATGAACTCGCCGAAGGTGCGCAGCGGTTCAAGCTGGCGCGGCTGCAGCAGGGCCTCCAGCCCTTCCTCGGCCGAGGCCTCCAGCAGCGAGATGGCGCGCTGGGCCGCATATTGGCCCAGGGTCTGCAAGGTGGCCTGGCCGATGCCGCGCTTGGGCGTGGTGGCCGCGCGGATAAAGGCCGGATCGTCTTCGTCGTTGGCGATCAGGCGCAGATAGGCCAGGATGTCGCGCACCTCGGCCTTGTCAAAAAAACTCTGCCCGCCCGAGATGGTGTACGGGATCTTCAGATTGCGCAGCGCCTGCTCCAGCACGCGCGACTGATGGTTGCTGCGGTAAAGCACGGCGAAGTCTTTCCATTGCGCCTGGCGCTCGAAGCGCGAGGCCGAGATCTTCATGGCCACCGATTCGGCCTCATGCTCGTCGCCGTCCATGGGACTGACCGTGATGGGCTCGCCCGCCCCCAGGTCCGACCACAGCTTCTTCTCGAACAGCTTGGGATTGCGCTCGATCACGTTGTTGGCCGCGGCCAGGATGCGCTGCACCGAACGGTAATTCTGCTCCAGCTTGATGAGCTTGAGATTGGGATAGTCGGTAGTGAGCTTGGCCAGGTTTTCGATGGTCGCGCCGCGCCAGGCATAGATGGCCTGGTCGTCGTCGCCCACCGCGGTAAACAGCGAACGCATGCCGGTCAGCAGCTGCACCAGACGGTACTGGCAGACATTGGTGTCCTGATACTCGTCGACCAGCAGATAGCGCACGCGGTTCTGCCAGCGGGTGCGCACTTCCTCGTTGTTCTCCAGCAGCTTGGCCGGGATGCGGATCAGGTCGTCGAAATCGACCGCCTGGTAAGCGGCCAGCGTCGCCGCATAACTGCGATACACGGCCACGGCCTCCACCTCGCCCGGGGTGACCGCCACCTTGGCCGCATCGTCCGGCTCCAGGAGACCGTTCTTCCAGAGCGAAATAATGGACTGCACTTCGCGCAGCCGCCCGCGGTCGGTGGTCGCCAGCAGGTCCTGGATGATGGCCATCGCGTCATCGGCGTCCAGGATGGAGAACTGCGGCTTCAGGCCGGCATGCGCGGCCTCCTCGCGCAACAGGCGTACGCCCAGGGCATGGAAGGTGCTGATGGTCAGCCCCTTGGCCAGCTGCCGGTCGACCAGGGTCTTGACCCGTTCGGCCATTTCGCGCGCCGCCTTGTTGGTGAACGTCAGCGCCACGATATTGCGCCCCATATAGCCGCACTCGCGCAGCAGATAAGCGATCTTCTGCGTGATGACGCGCGTCTTGCCGCTGCCGGCGCCGGCCAGCACCAGGCAGGGGCCGTCCAGATAAAGCACCGCCTCTTTCTGGGAGGGGTTCAGGCCGTGGCCTATGGGGGTGTCTGTGGACATGGGTCTAAACGTGAGGGTCGGGGCGGCCGTCAGATCTCCAGCGGATCGACCTCCAGCTGCCAGCGCACCCTGGCCTGGGCGGCCAGGGGCGCGATCGCGTCCATCCAATGCGGCAGGAAAGCCTGCAGCGCCGGCCGGCTGGCGCTTTCGACCAACAGCTGGGCCCGCTCCACATTGGCGACGCGCACGATGCGCAACGGCACGGGATCGTAGAGTGTAATCGCCTCGCTCAGGACCGCGCCGGCCTGCCTGGCGGCTTGCAGGAAATCCAGCGCCTGGGCCACTTCGCGCGCCTCGGCGGTCAGCAGGGCCTGGTAGGCAAAGGGCGGCAGGCCCGTCACTTCGCGCTCTTCGAGCGAATGGCGGGCAAAGCCGGCGTAGTCATGCCGGATCAGCGCCTGGTAGACCGGCTGCTCCGGATAGCCCGTCTGGATCAGCACCTCGCCGCCGCCCACATGGCGGCCGGCGCGGCCGGCCACCTGCATCAGCTGGGCGAACAGGCGCTCCGGCGCGCGGAAATCCTGGGCGAACAACATGGAGTCCGCGTTGAGCACGCCCACCAGCCCCAGCCGTGAAAAATCATGGCCCTTGGCCACCATCTGCGTGCCCACCAGGATATCGACCTCGCCGGCATGGACGGAAGCGAACAAGGCCTGCGCGCTGCCCTTGCGGCGGGTGCTGTCGGCATCGATGCGGGCGATGCGCGCCTGGGGAAACATCTCGGCCAGGTGTTCCTCGATGCGCTGCGTGCCGCGGCCCATGGGCTGTAGATCCTGGTCGCCGCACTCCGGGCAGGCGCGCGGCACCGGCCCCTGGTAGCCGCAATGATGGCAGTGCAGGCGATAGCCGCCCGCCGCGCCCGCGCGGTGCAGCACCGTGAACGCCGAACAACGCGGGCAGTGGGTCACCCAAGCGCAGGAGGCGCAATGCAGCACCGGCGCATAGCCGCGCCGGTTCAGGAAGACCAGCGCCTGCTCGCCACGCGCCAGGCGCTCGGTGATGGCATCGATCAGTTGCGGCGACAGCCCATGCTTGAGCGGCAGGCGACGGGTGTCCACCAGACGCATGCGGGGCAGCTCGGCCGCGCGGGCGCGGTTGGCCAGCGTCAGGCGCAGATAGTGGCCACGCTGGGCATGGTGCCAGCTCTCCAGCGAAGGGGTGGCCGAGCCCAGCACCACCGGGATCCCGCGGTCATGGCCGCGCCATACGGCCAGGTCGCGGGCCGAGTAGCGCAGCCCCTCCTGTTGCTTATAAGAGGCGTCGTGCTCCTCGTCGACCACGATGAGGCCGAGATCGGGCATGGGCGCGAAGATGGCCATGCGCGTGCCCAGCAGCATCCGCGCCTGGCCGCGCTGCACGCGGGCCCAGGCCTGCAGGCGCTCGCCGTCAGACAGCCCGCTGTGCAGCACGGCCACGCCATCCGGCCCGACCAGCCCCTCCAGCCGCGCGCGCAGCGCCGCCTCCAGCTGCGGCGTCAGATTGATTTCAGGCACCAGCAGCAAGACCTGCCGCCCGGCCGCCAAGGCGGCCTGCGCGGCATGCAGATACACCTCGGTCTTGCCGCTGCCGGTCACGCCATGGAGCAATACGGTCTTGAAGCCCGCGATGCCGGCGATCGCCGCCACGGCTGCCGCCTGCTCTTCATTGAGAGCGGGCGCGGTATCGGGCGAGACGGGAGCCGGCACGGCGCGGCGCGGCTTGCGCGCGTCCAGGCGCGCCACCGGGCCCGCGCCCGAGCGCTTGCCCTGGTAGGCCGCAGGCTTGCGCAAAGGCGGCGGCAACACGGGGAGCATCACTTCGCCCAGCGGGCGCTGATAATAATCGGCCGCGAATTGCGCCAAACGCATCCAATCCGCCGGGAAAGGCGGCAGATCTTCGAGCAATTGCTCGACGTCACGCACCTGCGCCGGATCGATGGCGGGCGCCGCGGGCAGGGCCAGCACGACGCCGACCAGCTTACGCCGCCCGAAAGGCACGATGACGCGGCTGCCGGGCACCACCGCCTGCGGCGCCATCTGCGCCGGCAGGCGGTAATCGAACGGCCCGTGCAGCGGCACATCCAGGGCAACCCGGACCCATACCGGCTCATGCATGGCCGAGCGCTTCCGGCAGTGCCCCGGCGCGGGCCGCGGCGGCGCGGCGGTGGCTCGGCGGGGAGGTCAAACGTCGTTCCAACTTAAAGTGGTTTCTGGAAGATGATGCTAAGCGCAATAGACGCCGGGAAGATTGCGGAGAAAATCCCCAGCCTGTGGATAACTTTGGGGAAAAAGGCGAAACAATCTTGCCATGCGGTCCTGCCACACCTCCGGCATACTTGGCAAGCCACCCCAGAACAATAAAATTATTATTTGAATTCATAGGCTTATTTGAATTTTACACTGCCGTGACGAGAAATTTGGGGTTTTCCCCAGCGCTGTCATTGCTGTGCACAACTCAAGCCGGAGGCGGGCCGAATACGCCCTTCGCGACGCTAGCGGTCACTCACTTTGCATGCAGGGCGCGGCTGTATTGATGCACTTCGTCGACCAGTTCGCTGACGGCTTCGGGCGGCGTGAACTGCGAAATCCCGTGCCCCAGATTGAACACATGCCCGCCCCGGCCGACCGGGCCGAAACTGTCCAGCGTGCGCCGCGCCTCGGCGCGGATCGCCTCGGCCGAACCGAATAGCGTCATGGGATCCAGATTGCCCTGCAAGGCCACCCGGTCGCCCACGCGGGCGCGGGCCTGGCCCAGGTTGACCGTCCAGTCCAGGCCCACGGCATCGCAGCCACTGGCGGCGATGTCCTCCAGCCACATGCCCCCGCCCTTAGTGAAGGCGATCACCGGCACCCGGCGCCCATCGCGTTCGCGCTGCAGGCCGGCGATGACCTTGCGCGTGTAGGCCAACGAAAATGCCTGGTAGAGGCCATCGGCCAGCACCCCGCCCCAGCTGTCGAAGAGCATCACGGCCTGCGCGCCCGCATCGATCTGGGCATTGAGATAGCGCGTGGTGGCCTCGGCATTGACGTCCAGGATGCGGTGCAGCAGATCCGGGCGCGAATACATCAGGGTCTTGATCTGGCGGTAATCATCGCTGCCCTTGCCCTCGACCATATAACAGGCGATGGTCCAGGGGCTGCCGGCAAAGCCGATCAGGGGGACGCGGCCGTCAAGCTCGCGGCGGATGCTGCTCACGGCGTCGAACACATAACGCAGCCGCTCCATGTCGGGCACCACCAGGCGGGCGACATCGGCTTCGTCGCGGACGGGCCGGGCAAAACGCGGGCCCTCGCCGGCGGCGAAATCCAATCCCAGGCCCATAGCGTCGGGCACGGTCAGGATGTCCGAAAACAGGATGGCCGCGTCCAGCGGATAGCGGGCCAGCGGCTGCAGGGTCACCTCGGTGGCGTAATCGGTGTTCTGGGCCAGTCCCATGAAAGAGCCGGCCCGGGCCCGCGTGGCGCGGTACTCGGGCAGATAGCGTCCCGCTTGGCGCATCAGCCAGATCGGCGTATAGGGCACAGGTTCGCGCAGCAGCGCGCGCAGGAACACATCGTTCTTCAGGGCAACGGACACGGCTTTCCTCGGATGATGGCCAGCCCATGATTCTACCGCCCCCTGGCGCCGGCGCCCGCTTCGCCTGGGCGCGAAGTGCCGAGACGGTGTATCCGGCGAGGGCGAACGGCCTGCTCATCCGGTGCCGCTGCATTCCGGCCCGAGGTATGGAGGTTGGTCAGCCATGCCCAGGGGCGTGCATCCGGCCGGGCGCTTGGAGCGAACTCGGGCATGGCGGCCGCCCCGGTCCCGGCTCGGATGAATCCTGCACGCCACCTATTGAGGCTTCGCCTAGGCCATGCGCGGCCGCTGCTCCCTGGCTTGCTCGCGATAGGGCGCCGCCTGGATGCGATGCTTGCGCATCAGGGCCCAGAAAGCGCGGCGGTGCTTGGCCGCCGCCCGGGCCGCCTGGGTGACATTGCCCTCGTGGCGCGCCAGGCTGCAATGCAGATAGGTGCGCTCGAAATGCCCGACGACTCGGGCCTTGGCCGCCCCGAAGGGAGCGTCCAGCAGCGCGGCATCCACCATGCCGGGCGAATCGGCCGGCTCATTGAGGGTGGTGGCGTCCTCGTAGTGGCCCTGGCGCACATCGTAGACCCAGGCCTCTTCGGGCGCCGGGACGGGGGGTTGGGCGCGTGCCCGCCTGCGCGCGGCCAGGGCGATGCGCAGCCGCAATTCGTCCACCGAGTCCGGCCGCAGAAAATCATCCAGCCCCAGCGGCAGCAGATCGCGCAGGGCGACGGCGCCGACATCGCGGGCCAGGACCAGCACGGGCGTCTGCAGCTGATGCCGGGCGCCGGCCAGGGCGGTCCTCACCCAGGACAGGGTGGAGGACTCCACGGGCAGCAGGCAGGCATCGAAGCGGCGCAGCGCCAGGCAAGAGGACGCCAGCCAGGACGGGTCGCCCGCGGGCTCCTGGGCAAACAGCCGGGGATGGCCGTTGCGCAGGCCCTGTCGCTCCATGCGGCGCATCCAGTCATGCAACCATGCGCCATGCCCCGGTACCCGCACCAGGGCGCAATCGTAGGTCTCGCGCATTGCAACTCCTCTCTTGTTCAAGGAGGAAAAAGGCTACGCGACTTGACCCGAGCCGGACCAGACGCGGACTCCGCATTGCGGCAACTGCGCGAGACAAGATCGAAGCACCGGGCCGAAAAAAAACAGCGACCCGAAGGTCGCTGTTTTCTTGCAGTCCGCGCGGCGCTCAGTGCGAATTGCGGCCTTGGCGCAGGCGGCGGGCCGCGGCGGCCTGGGCCGCCAACATGGCCAGCTCGGCCTCGACCACGGCGATATCCTCGCGGTCCTTGGCGTTGCGCAGGGCCTCCTCGGCCTTTTCGCGCGCGGCCAGGGCACGGGCCTCGTCCAGGTCGGCGGCACGGATGGCCGTATCGGCCAGCACGGTCACGCTGCCGGGCTGCACTTCCAGAATGCCCCCGGCGACGAAGATGTTTTCCTCGCCTTCGTCGGCACGGACGATCTTGACCGTCCCGGGGCGGATGCGCGAAATGAGCGGGGTGTGGCCGGGCAGAATGCCCAGCTCACCCGACTCGCCAGGCAGGACCACGAACTTCGCCTCGCCGGTGAAGATCGCTTCCTCTGCGCTGACCACATCAACATGCAGGGTTGCCATAATGGATCCTTATTGCAGTTTCTTGGCCTTCTCGAAGGCTTCGTCAATCGTGCCGACCATGTAGAAGGCCTGCTCGGGCAGCGCATCGCACTCACCGCTGACGATCATCTTGAAGCCACGGATGGTTTCGGCCAGCGGCACGTACTTGCCCGGCGAACCCGTGAACACTTCGGCCACGTGGAAAGGCTGCGACAGGAAGCGCTGGATCTTACGCGCGCGGGCCACGGCCTGCTTGTCTTCCGGCGACAGTTCGTCCATGCCCAGAATCGCGATGATGTCGCGCAGTTCCTTGTAGCGCTGCAGGGTCTGCTGCACGCCACGGGCCACCTGGTAGTGTTCTTCGCCCACGACTTGCGGGTCGAGCTGGCGGCTGGACGAATCCAGCGGATCCACGGCCGGGTAGATACCCAGGGCGGCGATGTCACGCGACAGCACCACGGTCGAGTCCAAGTGCTGGAAGGTCGTGGCGGGCGACGGGTCGGTCAAGTCATCGGCAGGCACGTACACGGCCTGGATGGAGGTGATCGAGCCGGTCTTGGTCGAGGTGATGCGCTCTTGCAGGACGCCCATTTCCTCGGCCAGCGTGGGCTGGTAACCCACCGCCGACGGCATACGGCCCAGCAGGGCGGACACTTCGGTACCGGCCAGGGTGTAGCGGTAGATGTTGTCCACGAAGAACAGGATGTCGCGGCCTTCGTCGCGGAACTTCTCGGCCATGGTCAGGCCGGTCAGCGCCACGCGCAGACGGTTGCCCGGGGGCTCGTTCATCTGGCCGAACACCATGGCGACCTTGTCCAGAACGTTCGACTCTTCCATTTCGTGGTAGAAGTCGTTGCCTTCGCGGGTACGCTCGCCCACGCCGGCGAACACCGACAAGCCGCTGTGCTGCTTGGCGATGTTGTTGATCAGTTCCATCATGTTGACGGTCTTGCCCACGCCGGCGCCGCCGAACAGGCCGACCTTGCCGCCCTTGGCGAACGGGCACACCAGGTCAATAACCTTGATGCCGGTCTCGAGCAGCTCGACCGAGGGCGACAGTTCGTCGAACTTCGGGGCATGCTGGTGGATGGCGCGCTTCTCGTCGGCCTGGATGGGGCCGGCTTCGTCGATGGGACGGCCCAGCACGTCCATGATGCGGCCCAGGGTGCCGTGGCCCACGGGCACCGAGATCGGGGCGCCGGTGCGGTTGACGGGCATGCCACGGCGCAGGCCGTCGCTGGAGCCCAGGGCGATCGTGCGGACCACGCCGTCGCCGAGCTGTTGCTGCACTTCGAAGGTCAGGCCCTTCTCGGCGAACGAGGAACCCTCGTCGGCCAGGGTGAGCGCTTCGTAGATCTTGGGCATTTCGTCGCGGGGGAACTGAATGTCCACCACGGCGCCGATGCACTGAACGATGGTTCCGTTGCTCATGTCGATTCCTTGATATTTTGACGGGATACTGCCCGGCTTACACCGCGGCAGCGCCCCCTACGATTTCCGAAATTTCCTTGGTGATCGCGGCTTGGCGGGTCTTGTTGTAGACCAGCTGCAGTTCACCGATGACCTTCTTCGCGTTGTCCGACGCCGCCTTCATGGCGACCATACGAGCGGACTGTTCCGAGGCCATATTCTCGGCCACGGCCTGGTACAGAAGGCCTTCGACGTAGCGTTGCAGCAAATCGTCGATCACGCTCTTGGCGTCCGGTTCGTAGATATAGTCCCAGCTGTAGTCAGATTTGACCTCAGCCGTGCCCTCCAGATGCTCCACGCCCGACTGGAAGGGATCATCCAAACCAGAGGCCAAGGGCAAGAGGCGCAAGAACACCGGCTCCTGCTTCATCGTATTGACGAAGCGGGTGGTCGCCACGTAGAGCGCATCGATGCGGCCTTCGAGGTAGTCGTCCAGCTGCACCTTGATGGCGCCCAGCAGGCGGTCCAGGTCGGGCTTGTCGCCCAGCTGGGTTTCCTGCGACACCAGCTTGGCGCCGATACGGGTCAGCAGGCTCAGGCCCTTGTTCCCGAAAGCGGTCGACTGCACCTTGATGTTCTGCGCTTCGAAGTCCTTCAGGCGCGACAGAGCAAGACGGCTGATATTGGTGTTCAGGCCACCGCACAAACCCTTGTCCGTGGTGACCAGCACCACGCCCACCGCCTTGATCTCGCGTTCCTGGAGATAGGGGTGGTTGTACTCGGGGTTGGCCTGCATCAGATGCGCGGCGATCTCGCGCACCTTGTTGGCATACGGACGGCCGGCGCGCATCCGATCCTGCGCCTTGCGCATCTTGGATGCGGCGACCATTTCCATCGCCTTGGTGATCTTGCGCGTGTTCTGCACGCTCTTGATCTTGGTTCGGATTTCCTTGATTCCGGGCATTGCGCTTTCCTGTTGAGACGGCTGGCGGGTCCGGCCCCTGGCCTCGCCCGCCCTACCGTAGGATGGGCGTCAACCCATCACTACGCCAGAACTTGCCTTAAAAAGCACCGTGCTTCTTGAAATCCTGGAGCGCCGCGGCCAATTCGGCTTCGTCGTCCTTGGACAGTTCCTTGGTGTCCTCGATGCGCTGGATCAGGGCGGCATGCTTGGCCTTGAGGTGGTCCTTGAAGGACTTCTCGAAGGACAGCACCTGGGCCACGTCCACGTCATCCAGGTAACCGTTATTCACGGTGTACAGCGACACGGCCAGCTCCCACACCTGCAGCGGCTGGTATTGCGGCTGCTTGAGCAGTTCGACCACGCGCTTGCCGCGCTCGAGCTGGCGACGGGTGGCGTCGTCCAGGTCGGAGGCGAACTGCGCGAAGGCGGCCAGTTCACGGTACTGCGCCAGGTCGGTACGGATACCGCCCGACAGCTTCTTGATGACCTTGGTCTGGGCAGCGCCACCCACGCGCGACACCGAGATACCGGCGTTGATGGCGGGGCGGACACCGGCGTTGAACAGGTCGGTTTCCAGGAAGATCTGGCCGTCGGTGATCGAGATCACGTTGGTCGGAACGAAGGCGGAAACGTCGCCGGCCTGGGTTTCGATGATCGGCAGCGCGGTCAGCGAGCCGGTCTTGCCCTTGACGGCGCCGTTGGTGAACTTCTCGACGTACTCTTCGTTGACGCGAGCGGCACGCTCCAGCAGGCGCGAGTGCAGGTAGAACACGTCGCCCGGGTAGGCTTCGCGGCCCGGCGGACGGCGCAGCAGCAGCGAGACCTGGCGGTAGGCCCAGGCTTGCTTGGTCAGATCGTCATAGATGATCAGGGCATCTTCGCCGCGATCACGGAAGTATTCGCCCATCGTGCAACCGGCGTAGGCGGCCAGGTATTGCATGGCGGCCGAGTCGGAGGCCGAAGCGGCCACGACGATGGTGTACTCCATCGCGCCATGCTCTTCGAGCTTGCGCACGACGTTGTTGATGGTCGATGCCTTCTGGCCGATGGCGACGTACACGCAGGTGACGCCCTTGCCCTTCTGGCTGATGATGGTATCGACGGCAACGGCGGTCTTGCCGGTCTGGCGGTCGCCGATGATCAGCTCGCGCTGGCCACGGCCGATCGGGACCATCGAGTCGATGGCCTTGATACCGGTTTGCAGCGGCTGCGACACCGAGCGGCGGGCGATAACGCCAGGCGCCACTTTTTCGATGATGTCGGTTTCTTTGGTGTTGATGGGGCCCTTGCCGTCGATGGGCATGCCCAGCGTGTTGACCACGCGGCCCTTGAGCTCGGGGCCGACGGGCACTTCGAGAATGCGGCCGGTGGTCTTGACCTGGTCGCCTTCGGACACGCCGGTGTAGTCGCCCAGAATCACGGCGCCGACCGAGTCGCGCTCGAGGTTCAGCGCCAGACCGAAAACATTGTTGGGAAATTCGAGCATTTCGCCCTGCATCACGTCGGACAGACCGTGGATGCGGGTAATACCGTCGGTCACGGACACGACGGTACCTTGGGTACGAACATCAGTCGAAGCGCCCAGGCCCTCGATGCGGCTCTTGAGCAGTTCGCTGATCTCGGAGGGATTGAGTTGCATATTGACTCCTGGAATCCTGTTAGTCTCGCGTGCCTTGTCAGGCGGCCAGCGTATCGCGCAAGCGGGCCAGTTGGGCTTTCACGGAAGTATCGAGCACCTGGTCTCCGACGGCCACGCGCACGCCGCCGATCAGGGACTGGTCGACGGTGACATGCGGCTTGAGCTTGAGACCGAATTTGACTTCGAGCGCGGCGATGAGCTCGTTGACCTGAGCGTCACTCATTTCAAACGCGCTGGTGATTTCCGCCTGCGCCGTGCCCTCGTGACGATTTTTCAAATCGACAAATTGCGTGGCGATGATGGGCAGCAGCAACAGCCGGTCGTTCTGCACCAGCAGGTCGATGAAATTGCGCGCGGCTTGCGGCAGCGGCGATTTGATCAGGCTGGTGAACACCTGGCCGCGCTGGGCGTCGTCCAGGCGCGGATCGGTCATCGCCTCGCGCACATCGGGGTTGGCGGCAACCTGGGCCAGTTCACCGACGAGGTCGGCCCATGCGGCCAGGCCAGCCTTGTCGTCGCACGCAGCGCCGAACAAGGCTTCGGCGTAGGGGCGGGCAACAGTGGAAAGTTCAGCCATGACGTTCCCGGATTAAAGCTGCGCCTTGAGCTGGTTGAGCAGCTCGGCATGGGCGCGGGCGTCCACCTCGCGCTTGAGGATCTGTTCGGCACCCTTGACGGCCAGCGCGGCGACTTCGTCGCGCAGGGCATCACGGGCACGCTGAACTTCCTGGGCGGCGTCCTGGGCGGCCTGGGCCACGATGCGCGCACGCTCGGCTTCGGCTTCGCGGCGGGCTTGGTCGATCAGGCCGGCAGCTTGCTTCTCAGCGTCGACAATGCGAGCGTGGGTTTCAGATTTGGCAGAAGCCTCGATCAGACTGACGCGCGCTTGGGCCTGGGCCAGGTCGGCTTTCCCTTTCTCGGCGGCGGCAAGGCCGTCGGCGATTTTTTGGCGGCGCTCATCGATCGCCTTCGTCAGGGGCGGCCACACGAATTTCATCGTGAACCAGCCCAGAACGAAGAACACGAGCATCTGGAAGAAGATCGTCGCGTTCAGATTCACGGTCGTTCCTTTAACACCTTGCGGCTCCGGCTACCCGACGCGGGGCGGCACGGAGCTCTCGATACTTGCCGGGCGCACCACGCCCAGCTGCGGGCCCGCCTCGCGCCGGCGGGCATGGCCTTTAGCCGACGAACGGGTTGGCGAAGGCGAACAGCATGGCGATACCCACGCCGATCAGGAAGGCCGCGTCGATCAGACCGGCCAGCAGGAACATCTTGGTTTGCAGCGCGTTCATCAGTTCGGGCTGACGAGCCGAAGCTTCCAGGTACTTGCCGCCCATCAGTGCGATACCGATGCAAGCGCCGATAGCGCCCAGACCGATGATGAGACCGCAAGCGAGAGCAACGAAAGCGACGTTGGTCATGACAACTCCTTGGTTAAAAATCTGAAGTCAGAAATGTTGGAAAACGGGTACTACTTGAATGCAAGAAAATCTTGCCATCGGTGCCCGCCACCATGGCGCACACCGAAAATTGGGATCAATGACCTTCGTGAGCCTGACCGATGTACACCAGGGTCAACATCATGAAGATGAATGCCTGCAGCAGCACGATCAGGATGTGGAAGATTGCCCACACCGAACCGGCCAACACATGCCCAATGCCCAAACCGATGCTGGAGGCGTTGAAGCCCGTCCAGGCGCCACCCAGCAGGGCGATCAGCATAAAGACCAGCTCACCGGCAAACATGTTGCCGAACAACCGCATGCCCAGCGAGACCGACTTGGCGGCGTACTCGATGAGGTTGAGCAGCAGGTTGAAGGGCGCCAGCACGACGGCCGCCAGGCCGTGCGCATGGAAGGGCGCGGTGAACAATTCTTTGACGAAGCCGCCCGGGTGCTTGATCTTGATGCCGTAATAGAACATCAGCAGCAGCACGCCCAGCGACATGCCCATCGGCACGTTCAGGTCGGCGGTGGGGAGAATGCGGTGGTAGTACAGCGGGTCGCCGTGATGGGCGCCCAGGCCGGTGGCGCGCCAGATCGAGGGCAGCAGGTCGACCGGCAGCAGGTCCAGCGCGTTCATCAGGATGATCCAGAGGAACACGGTCAGGGCCAGCGGGGCGACGAAGAGGCGGCTCTTGGCGTTGTGCACGATGCCCTTGGCCTGGTCATCGACCATGTCCACGATCATCTCGACAAAGCCCTGGAAGCGGCCCGGCACGCCCGAGGTGGCACGGCGCGCGGCCAGCCACAGGAAAAAGACGACGATCAGACCCATGAGGATGGACCAGAACAACGAGTCATAGTTGATGACGTTGAACTGGGCGATGACGGATTGCTTCTCGCCCAGGTTGTTCAGGTGCACCAGGTGGTGCTGGATGTACTCGGACTGAGGCGACGCGCCACTGGCTGCAGCCATGTGAAATCCTACCCTGTTTGCTGTGCGCCGCCACTTGCGTGACGGCATGCACGATTGTTAATTGCGCTAAGACAGCTTGCGGAACATCAACAGCAGGAGGTAGCCCTTGAGCGTAAGGATCAAGCCCAGCAGCACCGCCGGCCAGACCAGCCAGGCCTGGGTGTAGTGCCAGATCAGCCACAACAGCAAGGCCGTCATGAGCAGCTTGAACATTTCGCCAAGGAAGAAAGTCAACGGATTGGGCCGGACAGACTTGACGACGTTTATCAGCAAGCGCAATGCAAACAATGCATTGGGCAAGAAATACGCCCCCGCTCCCAACAACGCCGACGTCGCCGCCGCCGTCCCCGCAACAACCCCCGCGATTGCTGCCGCTACGAGTCCCATGAGCCCCTGTGCCAAGACAGCCATGAAGAGCTCCCGGCACGCACGCGCATTGATAGCCGCGCGATCAGCATCGGTAAGAACCAAACTCTTCTGCATCAAGCTTCCCCGCCCATAACCGCCCACGATATCGCCACGACATCGCAGCACGGTTCCAGGCCTGCCTCGAGAACATGGACCCGCAACCCGGCACCCCGCCGCCCGCCACACTCCACCCACCGTCGCCGATCGGAATCGGTGATGGCTGGCAAGTGCCTCAGATAAGCCCCCTGGATCGGGGTGGGAACCGGGCCACTGACCGTGGCCTCTCTTGGCGTTTTGCGCCCAATTTGCTATGGCCGCCCGGGCGCAGCTTTTAAGCTACGTGTTACCCCGCAAGCGTCAAACCGCGAAAGTATAGCTTGAAAGCATTTCGGCAGACAAATGGGAAAAGGGCCTCTCAGGGGGATGCCCCGTCCCTTTTCAAGCCCGCGGAAACCGGCCCCCGCGGACGACGGCGGGGGCCGGGGAGGACGGACGCGCCCCGGGGTCAGTCGCGCACGATGGGCGGCGGCGCCCACTGGCCGTCGAGGGCGATGTTGCGCGGCGCATAGAGGCGCAGGTTGACCAGGAAGGTGCCATCGCGCGGCGCCGGCAGCCAGTTGGCCGCGCGCGACTCGCCCGGATAGTCGCGCCGGATATAGATATCCAGCGAGCCATCGCTGTTGTATTTGAGCGGGTCGGTGCTGCGCAGCGTGTAGCGGTTGGCCTGGTTTTCGGCAAAGCCCTGGCGCGCGTCATAGAGATTGATGGACCAGAACCCGTCGACAGGCGGCAGCTGGCCTTTGTCGAAGTGCAGCACATAGTCGCGCCCGCTCTCAAGCGGCCGGCCCTTGTTGTCCGAGCCGGTGACCGGATAGATCACTTCCTCGGGCGGGCTGGCGCCCAGGCCGGCGTAGGCCACGGAGGCGCGGCGCAGATAATCCGTGCCATAGGTGCCTATGCCCGTAAGCACGGTGTTCCAGTTGTTGGCCTGCGTGCTCAGGCGCGACACGCCGTCGGCGATGCGGCGACCGGCCACGGGCTGCGCGTCGATCAGGGCCTGCTGCACCACCGGCTCCAGCTGGCCGAAGACCAGCGGACGGTCGCCGATGCCGATGCGGCGCAGCCGGTCCAGCATGGGATAGTCGTTGCCGTGGGGCGGGTTGTTGCGCACCAGCTCCGAGAACAGCGTGAAGAAGGTCGCCGCATCCATGTTGGCGACTTGCTCGGCCGGCGTGCCCTGGGTGTTCCAGGTGGTGTTGACCGGTCCGCTGGCGGCAAAGCCGTAGCCGCGCCCATATTGGTTCAGCGGCGTGGCCGACAGCCCGGCCTGGAATTGGCTGATGGCCTGGGCATCGCCCTGGCCGCCGGCCTGCACACGCCCGATCAGCCAGCCCATGGCGGTCGGGCTGCGCACCAGGTCCACGCCAGCCGGCAGGCTGCCCTGCCAGCCCGGCCCCACGATGGCGAAGGTCTGCGGCCCTCGTCCATTGGTGCGCGTGCCGCGGGTGGCATAGCTGTCGGTCCACATGTCAAGCAGGTTCAGCATCACGAAGCGGTCGCCGGCGTCCGGCACCTGGATGATGAGCGGCTCGCGCGAGACGTCATACCAGAGGCTGGAGTAAAGCGTATCGGTGCTGGGCCAGGCCACGTCCGCCGTGCGCGCATCGGGCAGGGAGGTGCGGTGGCCGAACTGGTTCATCGGCGCGCGGCCCGCCACGGGCGACTGGACATTGGTGGTCTGACGGCGCGTGACTTCCATCAGCACCATGGGATAGGCGTAGATGTAGGCATCGATCGCCACATCGCGCAGCTCCTGGGCCGACAGGGGCGCCAGGCGCACGCCCGTGGCCGGGGCCGGATAAGGCGTCTCCGACACCAGGCGCATCGTCGGCGTGGGGGAGCGGCCCTGCGCCTGGGAGACGCCCACGGCGGCCATGCCCATCACGCCGGCCACCAGGGCCGCTTGCCAGCGCAGCGCGCGGTTTACAGGTGTTCGCATATGAGGCTCCTTGTTTCTCGTTGGACAATGAGCCGCTTCCGCCGCCCGTGGCGCCGGCCGCGACACAACTTGCCTGTCCAGCATAGGCTTCCGGCCTGCAACAGAGTGCAATGCAAACGTTTCAACGGGAAACCCGCGCCCACGGCGCGCGGCGCCCGCCCGGCCGCCGCCGGCGGCGCTTTCCCATAGGCAAGACGCCCGCGGGCGGAAGCGCGCGGGCGTCTTGGGCGAATCGAAACCAGGAACTACCGACCGTAACCGGCAGGCCGTCAGCGGTGCTTGAAATCGGGCTTGCGCTTTTCGGTGAAGGCGGCCATGCCTTCTTTCTGGTCTTCGGTGGCGAACAGCGAATGGAAGACGCGGCGCTCGAACAGCAGGCCTTCGTTCAGCGAGACCTCGAAGGCGCGGTTGACGCACTCCTTGGCCATCATCACCGAAGGCAGGGACATCGAGGCGATGACCGTGGCGGCCTCCAGGGCCTCGTCGAGCAGCTTGTCGGCCGGCACCACCCGCGACACCAGCCCGCTGCGCTCGGCCTCGTCGGCGTGCATCATGCGGGCGGTGAGCACCAGGTCCATGGCCTTGGACTTGCCGACCGCGCGGGTCAGGCGCTGGGTGCCGCCGGCGCCGGGGATCACGCCCAGCTTGATCTCGGGCTGGCCGAAGCGCGCCGTGTCGGCGGCGATCACGATATCGCACATCATGGCCAGTTCGCAGCCGCCGCCCAGCGCGTAGCCTGCCACCGCCGCGATCACGGGCTTGCGGACGCGCTTGAGCGTCTCCCAGTTGCGAGTGATGTATTCGCTGCCATGGACGTCCATGTACGACCAGTCTTTCATGGCGCCGATGTCGGCGCCGGCGGCAAACGCTTTTTCGCTGCCCGTGATCACGATGGCGCCGATGCCGGCATCCGCCTCGAAGGCCAGCAAGGCGGCGCCGAGCTCGTCCATGAGCTGATCGTTCAGGGCGTTGAGGGCCTTGGGCCGGTTCAGGGTCAGCAAACCGACTCGGCCACGGGTTTCGACCAGTACAAACGACTCGCTCATGGAATGTCTCCTGCGAAGAATAGGGGAAGTAAGATATGCGGATGAACGACGCACCCGTAATTTACCGCCTTGAGCCCTACGACCCGGCCGGTCATCGCTACCGGATAACCCTAACGGTGCCGCGGCCGGATCCCCAAGGCCAGCGCCTGTCGCTTCCGGCCTGGATCCCGGGCAGCTATCTCATCCGCGATTTTTCGCGCCAGATCGAAACCCTGACGGCGCGCGCCGGCGGGCGCGCCGTGCCGGTCGAGAAGACCGACAACCACAGCTGGCAGGCGGCGCCCTGCGAGGGGCCGCTGGTCATCGACTATACGGTCTATGCCTGGGACCTGTCGGTGCGCGGCGCCCACCTGGACGAAAGCCACGGCTTTTTCAATGGCACCAGCGTGTTCCTGCGCGTGCATGGCCACGACACGCAGCCCTGCCTGCTGGAGCTGGCGCCGCCGCCGGGCATCGAAGGCTGGAAGGTCTACACCAGCCTGCGCGAGGCGGGCGCGCGCCGCCATGGCTTCGGCCGCTACCAGGCGCCCGACTACGACGCCTTGATCGACCATCCCGTTGAAATGGGCACGCCGCAAGTGGCCCGCTTCACCGCCCATGGCGCCGAGCACGAGCTGGTGTTCACGGGCGTCGCGCCGCGCCTGGATCTGGAGCGCATCGCGCGCGACGTGCAGAAAATCTGCGAAACGCAGATTGCGTTTTTCGAACCGCGCACACGGCGCGCGCCCTTCCTGGACTGCGCCGACCGCTATGTCTTCATGACCATGGTGACCGGCGACGGCTACGGCGGCCTGGAACACCGCGCCAGCACCGCGCTCATGACCACGCGCAAGGACCTGCCGGTGCTGGGCCAGCAAGGCCAGGGCGAGGGCTACCGCAGCTTCCTGGGATTGGTCAGCCATGAGTATTTCCACACCTGGAATGTCAAGCGCATCAAGCCGGCGGCTTTCGCGCCTTCCTATGCGCTGCAGGAACCCAGCCTGACCCGGCTGCTGTGGATCTTCGAAGGCTTTACCTCCTATTACGACGACCTGCTCCTGCTGCGCGCCGGGGTCATCACCCGTGCCGACTATCTGCGCATGCTGGGCAAGACCATCACCGGCGTGATGCGCAGCCCCGGCCGCCACAAGCAATCGGTGGCCGAAAGCTCGTTCGACGCCTGGACGCGCTATTACAAGCAGGACGAGAACTCGCCCAATGCCCTGGTGAGCTATTACACCAAGGGCTCGCTGGTCGCCCTGGGGCTGGACCTGCTCATCCGCCGCGACAGCCGGGGCCAGCACAGCCTGGACGACGTCATGCGCCTGCTGTGGCAGCGCTATGGCCGGGATTTCTACCGGGGCCGCCCGCAAGGCCTGGGCGAAGACGAGTTTCCGGCCCTGGTGCGCGAGGCCACCGGCGTGGACGCCCGCCGCTTCATCCAGCGCCATGCCTACGGGCGCGCCGACGTGCCCCTGGCCGAGCTGCTGGCGCCGCATGGCATCTCGGTGCAATGGAAGACGGCCAGCCCCATCCCGAGCCTGGATGTGCGCACGCGCAAGCAGGGCGACAGCCTGGTCCTGGCCACTGTCTTCGAAGGCGGCGCCGCGCACCGCGCCGGCCTGTCGGCGGGCGACGTGCTGGTGGCCATCGACGGCCTCAGGGTCGAAGCGCCCGCCGGCCTGGACGTGCTGCTGTCGCAATACCGGCCGGGCGACCGCGTGCTGGTGCATGTGTTCCGCCGCGACGAACTGCGCGCCTACCGCCTGCGCCTGGCCGCGCCCGAAGCGCTGGACTGCGTGCTGGGCGAGGCCGCCTAAAGCGGCCGGCGCTCCCAGCGCCGCTGGATGTCCTTGGCCGCCACCACGCCGTCGGCCATGGCCGTGACCACGCAGGGATGCGCGCGATTGGCCACTTCGCCGATGGCATAGACGTCCGGCAGGCTGGTGCGCGCGGTCGCGGTCTCGGTCTGGATATAGCCGCGCGCATCGCGCGCCAGGTTCAGGCCGTCGGCGAAACCGGCCTGCGGCTCCCAGCCATAGAACACCAGGATGAGATCGTAAGGGCGCCCGTTGACGCTGCGCGCCCGCGGATCGACCTCGTAGGCGCCCACGCTGACGCCTTCGCGGCCGGCGCGCTGCACCCATTGCTGTTGCGCCCGCACGCTGCGCGCATAGAGATGCACCTGGCGCGCGCCGCGGTTACGCACGTAGACAAAGTTCTCGAAGGCATTGTCGCCGCCGCCCAGCACCGCCACGGACAGACCGGTGTAGTCCTGGGCCACGATGGGCGAGCCCGGACCGATCAGCACGCCCGGCCAGCGGGCCTCGGGCGGGTGGCCGGGCAGGCCGCGGGCGCGCACCCCCGAGGCGATGACCAGGCAGCGGCCCTTGAGCGCATCGCCGTCCAGCGCCAATTCGATGCCGCCCTTGCAAGGCCGCACCGAACGCGCCGGGGCGTTCAGGCGCAGCGGCACCTGGGCCAGCGCCAGGCTCTCGGCGATCTGGGCGGCGATTTCCTGGCCGGTCCGGCCGGGCGCGGCCACGATCCAGTCGTCGGCAAAAGGGTTGTCCGCCGTCAGGCCGCCGGCCCGCGCGCCGGCCTCGACCAGCACCGGCGCCAGGCCCAGCCTGGCCAGCCAGACCGCGCAAGAGGCGCCCGCCGGGCCCGCCCCCACTATGACCGCATCGTAGAACTGCTGCATATATCCCTTTTTCCGTGCCAGCGCCCGTCCCCGAATTGTAGTCAGACCGCGCGGGCGGCCCCAGCGACTTACAATTCAGCTTCTCCCCGCCCTGAGTTCATTATGCCTACTCGCCGTATTTTCATTTCGGGCCTCGCCCTGGACGCCCGTATCGGCATCCTCGAACATGAACGCCGCGCCACCCAGCCGCTGCATGTCGATGCCGAGTTCGACATCGACATCACGCGCAATGTGGACGACCACGATATCCACAGCGTGCTGGACTACCGGCGCCTGCGCGAAGCCATCGTCCAGGAGTGCACCCAGGCCCATGTCAACCTGATCGAAACGCTGTCCGAACAGGTGGCCGCGCGCCTGCTGGCCGAATTCGAGGAAGTCCGTGCCCTGCGCCTGCGCATCAGCAAGCCCATGGCCTTCTCGGACTGCAATGCCGTGGGCGTGGAAATCCAGATCAGCCGTTGAACCATGAGCACCGCCGACACCGAATACCGCAGCCCGGCCGAGGAAAAGGCCCGGCACGAAGGCAACAAACTGAGCAAGCGCCTGGCGCGCGAGACGACGCGCGCGCTGTCCGACTACAACATGATCGAGGAAGGCGACCGCGTGATGGTCTGCCTGTCCGGCGGCAAGGATTCCTATGCCATGCTGGACATCCTCATGGCGCTGCAAAAGCGCGCGCCCTTCCGCTTCGAGCTCATCGCCGTCAACCTGGACCAGAAACAGCCGGGTTTCCCGCCGGACATCCTGCCCAACTACCTGACCGCGCTGGGCGTGCCCTTCCATATCGAGACGCAGGACACCTACTCCATCGTCACGCGCGTGGTGCCCGAAGGCAAGACCATGTGCTCGCTCTGCTCGCGCCTGCGCCGGGGGATCCTGTACCGCGTGGCCGACGAACTGGGCGCCACCAAGATCGCGCTGGGCCATCACCGCGACGACATCCTGGGCACGCTGTTCCTGAATCTGTTCTACGGCGGCAAGCTCAAGGGCATGCCGCCCAAGCTGGTCTCCGATGACGGCAGGCATACCGTCATCCGGCCGCTGGCTTATGTCCCCGAGAGCGATCTCATCGCCTATGCCCAGCTCAAGCAGTTTCCCATCATCCCGTGCAACCTCTGCGGCTCGCAGGAAAACCTCAAGCGCAAGGAAGTCACGCGCATGGTGCAGGAATGGGACAGGAAGTTTCCGGGCCGCTCCTGGAATGTCTTCAATGCGCTGTCGCGCGTGGTGCCCTCGCACCTGATGGACCGCGAACTATTCGATTTCGTGGGGCTCAAGCCTACGGGCGTGCCGGATGCCGGCGGCGACATCGCCTTCGACGAGCCGGCCGACGACGAGCAGGCCTGTGGCGCGCCCGTCGAAGAAGACGCGGCCGGCCTGAACGAACAGAAGATCGTTTTCAGCCGCCGGGCATGAGCCCGGGCAGGACGGCGGCATCCCGCTGTCGTCCAAAACACGGCTCGAAACCGGCCCACTCGGGGTAATCGCGCGGCGCGATAGGCATGGAGGCGGCCGGCAACATGAAGGGGATTGCAGAATTCGGGCCCTGGCGGCGATGGGCCGGCCCCCTGCCGCTCAGGCGTTGAGCACCTGGATGGGCTTGCCATCCATCCAGGCTTGCACGGCCTTGACGGCATTACGGTAGAAGGCCTCGAAGTTGGACTGGCTGACATAGCCCAGATGCGGCGTGAGGATGACGTTGTCCAGGTCGCGCACGGCGTCCGTGGGCGGCAGCGGCTCGACCGGATAGACGTCCAGTCCGGCCCCGCCGATGCGGCGCTTTTCCAGCGCATCGCGCAAGGCGGCCTGGTCGACCAGGCCGGCGCGCGAGGTATTGACCAGGTAGGCGGTGGGCTTCATGGACGCCAGGGCGTCGACGTCCACCACATTGCGCGTGCGCTCGCTCAGGATGAGATGGATGCTGATGGCATCGCAGCTGGAGAAGAATTCGGCCTTGTCCAGGCGCTTGACGCCGGCCTGGGCGGCGCGCTCGTCGGTGAGATTGGGGCTCCAGGCGACGACATCCATGCCGAACGCCAGGCCAACCCGCGCCACGGCCTGCCCCAGCTTGCCCAGGCCCAGCACGCCCAGGCGCTTGCCGGCCAGGGGTTCGGGCATGCCTGTCTGCCACATGCCGCGCCGCATCGCGGCGTCTTCCTGGGGCAGATGCTTGAACAAGGCCAGCAGGTGCGCCCAGGCCAGTTCGGCCGTGGCGGTATTGGCGTCGGCGCTGCCGGGCGCGCCGCAGACCGGAATGCCGCGCGCCGCGCAGGCCGCCATGTCGATGGCGTTGTTGCGCAGCCCGGTGGTGACCAGCAGGCGGAGATTGGGCAGGGCGTCGATCAGTTCGGCCGGAAAGGCGGTGCGCTCGCGCATGGCCACGATGACATCGAAAGGCTGCAGCACGCGCGCCCGGTCTTGCGGCAGGGCATCGCGGAACGCGGTGATATCGGCGCCCAGGCCCGACCAATCGGCATAACGCAGGGCGACTTCGTGGTAATCGTCCAGTATGGCAATCTTCATGTGCTGTCTCCCCCGGCGCTTGCCTCAGCGGCTCGCCGCCAGTCGTTGCTGCAGTTGGGCCAAGGGCAGGGCGCCGCTGGCGCGCGTGCCGTTTTCGAAGAAAATCGTCGGCGTGCCGCGCACCATGAGTTGGCGGCCCAGCGCCAGCATGCCGTCGATGGGCGCATCGCACTGGGCGGTGGCGGGACGCTTGCCGTCGAGCATCCAATCATCCCAGGTCTTGCCCGGGTCGGCCGCGCACCAGACATCGCGCACCTTGACCGTCGAGTCCGGCGACAGGATGGGAAAAAGAAAGGTATAGATGGTCACGTCGTCCACATCCTTCAGGGTGTGGCGCAGTTGCTTGCAATAGCCGCAGTTGGGGTCCTCGAAGATGGCAAGCTTGCGCGTGCCCTTGCCCTTGACCTGCTTGATGGCCAGGTCGAGCGGCAGGTCCGCGAACTGCACGGCGCTGAGCTTTTCCTGGTTTTCGCGCGTGACATCGCGGCGCGTGGCGGCGTCGATCAAGGGACCTTCCATCACCCAGGACACGTTCTCGTCGGTGTAGATCATGTCGGCGCCCACCTGGACCTCGAACAGCCCATAGGGCGTGCGGCGCACGGCCGTGATGTCCAGGTCATTGAAGCGCAGCTGGAAGCGTTTCTTGACCGCCTCGGCCGCTGGGTCGGGCGGTTGCGCCTGGGTGGTGGAATAGACCTTGCCGCCCTTGGCGGCGGGCGTGCCCACCTGGCTGGTGGAATAGACCTTGTCGGCCTTGTCCGCGGGCTGGCCGGTCGACACCGATTTGCCCTCCTGGGCAAGCGCGGTGCCGCACAACAGGCCGGCCAGCAGGAAAATGATGCGTGCTTTCATGAAACCACTCCTGGTACCAGAACCCAAGCGGCCGCGCCCTTCAGTTGCGCGAGGCCTCTTCGATGAGCCGGCGCTTGAGAAAAGGCAGGGCATCGACCACGCGCATGCCGGTGTTGCGCAGGAAGGCCGCCGGCGCGTTGTGCGCGGCAAACAGGCGGTGCAGCCCGTCGGTGGCCAGCCGCATGGCCAGCACCGGTTCGGCGCGCGCGCGCTGATAGCGGCGCAGCACGCGGATGTCGCCGGCCTGGCGGTAGGGCTCGCGCGCGGCCACCGCGCGCGCCAGGGCCTCGACATCGCCCAGGCCCAGGTTCAGGCCCTGGCCGGCCAGCGGATGCAGGCGGTGCGCGGCGTCGCCGGCCAGCGCGATGCCGGGCGCCACCATCTGGGAATGTTCGAGCGTGAGCGGAAAGCCGTGCAGCCGGCCGCGTGCGCGCAGGCGGCCGAGACGGCCTTCGCTGGCCAGGAAAAGACGCTTTTCGAGTTCGGCGGCCTGCTCGGGCGCCGGCATGTCCATGAGCGGGCGGGCCAGGTCCTCGCGCATGGACCAGACCATGGAGACCTGGGGACCGTCGCGCGTATCGGGCAGGGGCAGCAGCGCCAGCACGCCGTCGTCGCGGAACCACTGGAAGGCCGTGCCGTGGTGAGGCTGTCCGGCATCCAGGTGCATGACCAGGCCGATGTCGGCGTATGACTTGCTTGCGTGCTTCAGGCCGGCGGCCTCGCGCAGCGGCGATGAGGCGCCGTCGGCGCCCACGAAGAGCTCGGCCGCCAGGCGCTGCCCGCTTTCGGTCTCGACCTCGCCGTCACGCCAGGCGACGGCGCGCTCTTCTATCCAGGGAATGCCGAACATGCGGGTAGCCTGGATGAGGACGCGCTCGATTTCGCCGGACTCGACGATCCAGGCCAGCTCGTTGCGGGCCGCCTGCCAGGCCTTGAGCTCGACCCGGCCGTCGGCGTCGCCGTGGATTTCCATGGCCGTCACGGGCGTCAGCCGGGAGGCGGGCATGGCGTCCCAGATGCCCAGCTCGGCCAGGAAGCGCTGGCTGGCCGGCGAAATGGCATAGACGCGCGGATGATAGACGTCCGGCTCGGCCGGCGGCACATTGGCGCGCGGAGCCAGGACGGCCACGCGCTGCTGCCGCCTGGCCAGCGCCAGCGCGGCCGACAGGCCGACAATGCCGGCGCCGCAGACAAGGATCTGGTGTGTCATCTTGCCGAGGGCTCCCCGGCCTGCTTGGGCCACAGCAGCCACATCTGGCCGCGCTGCTTCATGCGGCCGGCCTGCTGGCCGGCCTCGTCGCCAAAGCCCCAGTAGTAGTCGGCCCGCGCCGCGCCGCGGATGGCCGTGCCCGTGTCCTGGGCGAACACCAGGCGCTGCAAGGGGCGCTCGGAAGCGGGGTAGGTGGTCGCGAGATAGACGGGGGTGCCCAGCGGCACGAAGCTGGCGTCCACGGCGATCGAGCGGCCGGGCGCCAAGGGAATGGCATAGGCGCCCTTGGGGCCTTGCTCGGGATCGGCCACGGCCTCTTCGCGGAAGAACACCACGGCGGGATTGGCGTTGAGCATCTCTTGCACGCGCGCCGGGTTGCGCTGCGCCCAGGCCCGGATGTTCTGCATCGAAGCCTGGTCGGCGCGCAGCTCGCCGCGGTCGATCAGCCAGCGGCCGATGGACACATAGGGCTGGCCATTATGGTCGGCATAGGCCACCCGTATGGTCTTGCCGGCGTCGCGGCCTTCGGTGAGCAGCACGCGGCCCGAGCCCTGGACCTGCAGGAAGAAGTTGTCCACGGGATCGTCCACCCAGGCCACCACGGGCGGCTTGCGGTCGGAGGCTTCGATGCCGGCGCGGGTATCGTAGGGCACGACGCGGCGGCCATCGAGCTTGCCGCGCACGCGCTTGCCGGCCAAGTCGGGATAGACGGCGCCCAGGTCGATGGTGAGCAGGTCGTCGGGCACGCCATACAGCGGCCATTGATGGCGGGCGCTGCGCTCGCGCGCCCCGCGCACCAGGGGCTCGTAATAGCCGGTGACGGTGTTGACGGCCGGACGGCCGTCGGCGCCATTGAGCCGCCAGGGCTGCAGATAGGCCTGCATGAAGCGGCGCACGGCGGCGGCGTCGCCGGCAGCGGGCGCGCGCGCCGGGTCAGCGGCCGCGGCGCAGACGGGCTGCCAGGCGCGCGGCG
>NZ_LRUJ01000013.1 GCF_001548475.1 Bordetella hinzii LMG 13501 | reverse complement strand
GGTCTACGCTTTCAGAACGTGCCCAATGTGTTCCGGGCCGGGAGTGCGCCATGCAGACCATCGTCGCCACGGCCGTGGGGTTTGGGGTCCTTGCCCTGTTCGGCTATTTTGGCCGCCGCAGGCCGCAGCTGGCTTTCTTCGGTTTCATCGCCGCCTGGCTGGCGATATGCGTCGCCCACATGACTTACGCGGTCCGCGTCGCGGCCCTGGGCGCTTCGGAAGAGGTGGCCGGCCATGCCGTGGTGTTCGGCCTGCCGGCCGCGCTGGCCTTCGTGCTGGGGCTATGGGCCCGGTGGCGTGAAGGCGGGCGCTCGGAAGAATAGGTTCAGAAGCCTTCGAGCACGATCTTGCCGCGCGCGCGGCCGCTTTCAATGAAGGCGTGGGCGCGGCGCAGGTTGGCGGCGTTGATCCTGCCATAGTGCTCGCCCAGCGTGGTCTTCAGCCGTCCGGCGTCGATCAGCGCCGCGACCTGGGTCAGCAGTTCATGCTGGGCCGCCATGTCCGGCGTTTCGAAGAGCGAGCGCGCAAACATGAATTCCCAATGCAGCGAGGCCGATTTGGCCTTGAGCTGGCGCACGTCGATGGCGGCCGGGTCGTCGATGAGCGCCATCGCGCCTTGGGGCGCGATGGCCTTGACCAGTTCGGGGAAGTGCTGGTCGGTCTGGGTGAGGGCGGCGATGTAGCGGACGTGCTCATGGCCGGTGGCGGCCAGTTGGGCGGCCAGCGGCTGGCGATGGTCGATGACGTGATGGGCGCCCAGCTCCCGCGCCCAGGCCTGGGTCTCGGGACGGGAGGCCGTGGCGATGATGGTCAGGCCGGTCAGTTGGCGCGCCAGCTGCACGAGGATGGAGCCCACGCCGCCGGCGGCGCCCACGACCAGGAGGGCATCCTGGCTGGGGCGATGGTTGTCCAGCACGCGCAGGCGTTCGAACAGCAGTTCCCAGGCGGTGATGGACGTCAGGGGCAGGGCGGCGGCCTGGGCGAAGTCCAGGGATTGCGGCATGCGGCCCACCAGGCGCTCGTCAACCAGGTGCCATTCGCTGTTGGCCCCGGGCCGGTTCAGCGCGCCCGCGTACCAGACGCGGTCGCCGGGCTTGAACAGGCTGACCTGCGCGCCCGTGGCCTCGACCACGCCGGCGGCATCCCAGCCGATGACCTCGGGCTGGCCGTCCTGCGGCTTGCGGTTGGCGCGGATCTTCACGTCCACGGGATTGACGGAGATGGCATGCACGCGCACGCGCAGGTCGCGCGGGCCCGGTTCGGGCGTGGGCAGGCTGATGTCGATCAAGGCCTGGTCGTCGCTGGCGGGCAGGTTGCGGGTGAAGGCGATGGCTTTCATGGGATGTCCTTGGCATGGGTGATATGCCATGCTCGCCCGATCCGCCTTGCGGAAAAACCCGCTAAGATCAGCTTCAGTTTCAAAGAGATTTTGAAAATGGCCGCCGAGCGCTTCGAAGACTTGCGAATTTTCGTGTCCGCCGCCGTCGCGGGCAGCTTCTCCGCCGCGGCCCGCGAGCTGGGGCTGACGCCCGCGGTGGCCAGTGCGGCGGTCAAGCGCCTGGAGCACGCGCTGGGGGTGAGGCTGTTCGTGCGCTCGACCCGCAGCCTGCGCCTGACGCCCGAAGGCGAGCGTTATCGCGATCATGCCAAGGCGGCGCTGGCCGCGCTGGAGGCCGGGCGCGGATCGGTCCAGCGCGACCGCCGCTCGATCTCGGGCACGCTGTCGTTGTCCATGCCTTCGGACCTGGGGCGGCATGTGCTGTTGCCCTGGCTGGATGATTTCCAGCGCCGCCATCCGCGCATCCGCTTGCAGGTGCGCATCAGCGACCGCCTGACCGATTTGCACCGGCAAGGGGTGGACATCGCCATCCGTTATGGCGAGCCCGACGACTCACGCATGATCGCGCTGCCCCTGGCCCCGGATAACCGGCGCGTGCTGTGCGGCGCGCCCGATTACTTCGCGCGCCACGGGATGCCGCGCTCGCCCGAGGATTTGCGGCAACACAATTGCCTGACTTTCATGCTCAGCGATGCGCCGCATGACCGTTGGCGCTTCGAGCGCGACGGCCAGGTGAGCGAGATCACCGTGGCCGGCGACCGCGCCGCCGACGACGGCGACGTGGTGCGGCGCTGGGCGCTGGCCGGAGACGGCCTGGCCTACAAGTCGCGTTTCGATGTGGCCGAGGATTTGCGCGCCGGCCGCCTGGTCGCGGCCCTGCCGGATTACGAGGGCGAGCGGTCGCCCGTCTATCTCCTGTGCGTGGAGCGCTCGCGGCTGTCCCCGGCCGTGCGGCGCCTGCGCGATTTTCTGTCGGCACGTTTTGCCCGGGCATGAGTTCCGCGGCGGCCGCCAGGCATGGTTCAATGGGGTTCACTGGCCGAAAGGAGATCGTGATGTCCAAGAAAGCTCATGTGTACAAGCAGATAGAACTGGTCGGCTCTTCGACCGTCTCCAGCGACGATGCCATCAAGCAGGCCATCGAACGCGCCTCGCGCACGCTGCGCCACCTGGACTGGTTCGAAGTCACCGAGGTGCGTGGCCACATCAAGGACGGCAAGGTGGCGCACTGGCAGGTCGGCCTGAAGCTGGGCATGCGCCTCGAAGACGATTGAACCCGTTGCTCATTTTTTGATCTGGCCTTGCAAGTCCATGTCTTGCAAGGCTTTTTCATGTTTGTCCGGTGACTATTCAAATGCTTGTCCACATTGGCCGGGGATAAGCGGGGGGCGCGGCGCTGTGTGGACGAGCGGGCGCGGTGCTCAATTCTTGATCGGCCTTCGCAAGTGTCCGGCCCGCATAGGGTTTTCGAGCTTGCCCCAAAGCTGTTCAATACCTTGTCCACATTGGGCGGGGATAATTCCACGGCCGCGGGCGCGTGCCGCCGCCTGAACCCTGGCCCCGGCGCCGTGGGCACTTCTTGAGCAGGCCTTGCAAGCCCTTGAGCCGCATGATGTTTTCGGGCTTGTGCGCCAGCTATCAAGCGCCTTGTCCACATCGGGCGGGGATAAGGGGCCAAGCCGGGATGACCCCGATCGGCGGCAATGGTCAATGTTTGACCGGCCCTCGCAACTGCTTGATCCGGCTACGGATTTCAGGTTTGTGCCGGAGCTATCAAGTGTCTTGTCCACATCGGCGGGGGATAAGTGGACAGGGGCCGGATGAGGGCATGCTGGAGGCGTGCTCCGGCCTTGCGGGTTTACCCTGCTGCTCTTTTTTCGAACGAAGGACCTCAGCCACCTGATTTGAAAGGTCTTTTTCTGGATGTCGGCGAGCTGTCCTCATGCTTATCCACAAAATGCGGGGACAACTTGAGAGCTTGGATGAGGTTTTGATCAGATCTTGATCAGGACTTTCAAGTCATTGATATGACATGACAATTCCGGGCTGCCCGCAGCCTGTCCTCAAGCTTGTCCACATTGGCCGGGGATAAGGCCGCCGCCCGGTCCGGGCGGCGGGCGCCTCAGGCGAGTCTGGAGACCCAGTCCACGTAGCGGTCTACCCAGCCCTGCAGGAACTTGCGGGTGTCTTCATTGGTGATCTGGTATTGATCGTCGATCAGGCCGTCCTTCATCTGCAAAAAGACTTCCGGCGTGGTCAAGACGTTGACGCCCTCGGCGGCCAGGATGTTGCGCAGATGCTGTTGCGCCATGGCCGTGCCGGCGGCGCTGGGCGAGGTGCCGACGATGCCGGCCGGCTTGCCTATCCACACGTTCTGGCCCCAGGGGCGGGTGCCCCAATCGATGGCGTTCTTCAGGGCCGCGGGAATGGAACGGTTGTGCTCCGGCGTGACAAACAGGACGCCCTGCGCGTCCTTGATGTGCTGCTTGAGCTTGGCCGCGCCCGCGGGCATGTCGTTCTCGATGTCCTGGTTGAAGAGCGGCACGTTCAGATCGACGTAGTGGAATTTCACATTCGCCGGAACGAGTTTTTCCAGTGCCCGGGCCAGGCGCAGATTGAACGAGGCGGCGCGCAGGCTGCCGACAAAAACCGCGATATTGAGGGTGCTCATGAGAGGCATGCTCCGGGGTTGACGGAAAGCCCAGTGTAGACCTGCGGCGATGACGGCTCAATGTATGAGGTCATGTCATCTGGCTGACATGGGCGGCCACCACGCGCCAGCCCTGCGGCGTGCGCATCCAGGTCTGGCTCTGGCGGCCGATGCGCCCGCCGCGGCGGAACTCCAGGTGCGTGGTGGCGAAGTCTTCGCCGTAGGTCGTGATCTGGGTGCGCAGCACCTCGCGTTCCAACCCGGCGGCCGGACGCTGCCTGCGGAACTCGCGTATCGCCTCGTAGCCATAGAGGTTTTCGCCGGCGCCATAGCGCAGCGTATGCGGGCTGTCCCAGAACAACTCGTCCAGGACCGCGATGTCGTTGCCGACGAGGGCGCGTTCATAGCGTTCAAAAGCGTGCCGGACTTCGGCCAGGACATGGGGGAGGTTGATGGCGGGCATGACGGCTCCGATGCACCAGGGCGGTGCTAGGGTTATCACCAATATGGTGTTTGCTGCATTGCAATAAAGCAGCGGGATTTCCCGCGGCTGTGTCTCTCATAGGGCGCATGTTGCGCCGCAAGGTTGGCACGGCGATTGCTAGGGTAAGTACCGAGGCGCGTTGTCGGCGCCGCTTGCCTAGGAGTCTGCGATGTCCCACCCCGTCACGATGTTGGTCACCCGGCGCATTTCGCCGCAGCGCTATGGGGATTTTCTGGCCTGGATGCGGCAGGGCGAAATCCTGGCCGCGGGCTTTCCCGGTTTTCTGGGATCGGGTGTCCTGCAGCCCCCCGAAGGGGGCGACCTCTACCAGATCGTGCTGCGCTTCGAGGACGAGGCCAGCCTGAAGCGCTGGGAAGGGTCGCTGCCGCGCCGCATGTGGCTGGAGCGCGGGGCGAACCTGGTGCAGCACAGCCAGACCGAGCGCGTGGCCGGCATCGAGAGCTGGTTCGGGGCGCGCAAGCTTGCGCCGCCGCGCTGGAAGCAGGCCATCAGCATCTGGCTGGCCTATTTTCCGATGCTGCTGTTGTTCAGCACGCTGCTCAATGAGCAGCTGAGCGCCTTGCCCCTGTTCTGGCGCGTGCTGGTCACCACACTGAGCATGACCCCGGTGCTGTCCTTTATCTGTATTCCGGTGATTTCGCGCCTTTTGCATCGCTGGTTGCACGCCGGCCGCGTCTAGGCCGCCGCGCGGCGGGAATACAGGCGATGCAGCGTGATCTTGCGCACTTCGGCCTGGCTGTCGGCGATATGGGCCCGCAGCAGGCCGAGCGCCCGCGCCGCGTCGCCGGCCAGGATGGCAAGCAGGATGGCGCCATGTTCTTCATAAGTTTTCTCGACCCGCTGGGCCAGCGTGAAATCCAGGCGCCGCACGATGCGTATGCGTTCGGTGGCTTCGCGGTGCACGCGGGCAATCTCGGGATTGCCGGCCGCGCGCACCAGCTCCAGGTGGAAGCGCTCGTCCAGCTGCGCTACTTGCGCGCCGTCGAGACCTGGCTGGCGCGCCAGCCAGATCTCGGCCAGCGTCTCCAGGGCGGCTCTCGCGTCCGGCATGCCGCATAGCCGTTCGACAGCCGTCTGTTCCAGCACCAGGCGCAGGTCGTAGAAATGATCCAGCGTCTCGAAATCCAGCGGCCGCACCAGCCAGCCATTGCGGTGCCTGACTTGCAGATAGCCCTCGCGCTGCAGGCGGAACAGGGCTTCGCGCACGGGCGTGCGGCTCACCCGCAGCCTTTCGGCTACCTCGGTTTCGGTAAAGCGGTCGCCGGGCGCCAGCCGGCAGTCCAGGATGTCCTGCTTGACCGCGTCGTAGACGGAGTCGGCGCGCGACCGGGGTTCGGCGGCGCCGGCGCTCATGAGGCGGCCTTGCGGCAATAGGCCAGGCCGGCGCGCGCGAGCAGGCCGGCCGCGGCCAGGCAGTGGTCCTCGCGCCAGGGTGCGGCGATCAACTGCACACCCAGCGGCAGGTGTGCCGTGTCTCCCTGTCCCTGCCACAGCGGGGCGGCGGCCACCGGCAGGCCGATGCAGGAGATGGGCTGGGTCAGCAGGCCCATGCTGGCCCGCGCGGGCAGTTCCCGGCCGGCCAGGGTCAGCGTCTCGGTGCCGATGGGCGGGGCCGGCACCGGCGTGGCGGGCGCGATCAAGACATCGTAGTGTCTGAACAAGGGCAGCACCGTTTCGCGGAATCGCCGCCGTATCCGCTGCGCCTGCGAGACCCAGCCGGCGGGGATGAGGCTGCCGGCCACGAGGCGGTCGCGCGAATGGGGCTCGTAGTCGTCATAACGCGCGATGAGGCCCGGGCGATGCAGGGCCCCGCCCTCCGCCGCGGTGATGATGAAGGCCGCCGCGCGCGCTTGTTCGGCGCCCTCCAGCTGCACCACGTCGCGCGCGCCCAGGGCGTCGGCGGCCAGCGCCACCGAGCGGCGGGCTTGCGGTCCGGCCCAGGTATCGAAATAGCCGCCCAGGACGGCGACACGCAAGGGCCCCGCTTCCAGGCGCGGCAGGCAGGGTTCGGGCTCGCGCTGCGCGCAGGCCGGATCCTCGGCCCAGACGCCCTGCAAGAGGTCATAGGCCAGGGCCAGGTCCGGCACCGTGGCGGCAAAAGGACCCAGATGATCCAGACTATGGACGAAAGGGAAGCTCCCTGAGCGGGGCAGCCGTCCGTAGGTGGGTTTCAGGCCGAACACGCCGCACAGCGAGGCGGGCACGCGGATGGAGCCATTGGTGTCCGAGCCCAGCGCCAGGGGCACCAGGCCGGCGGCGACCGCGGCGGCGCTGCCGCCCGAGGAGCCGCCCGCGATGCGCGTGGGGTCGTGCGGATTGCGGCAAGGCCCGTAATGGCTGTTTTCGGTGGTGAAGCCATAGGCGTGCTCGTCCATGTTGAGCGCGCCCACCAGCACCGCGCCGGCCGACCTCAGCCGCGCCACTAGCGGGCCGTCCTGGCGCGCGGGCGGATGGTTGGCGTTGACCTTGCCGCCGGCCAGCGTCACCACGCCCGCGATGTCGAACAGATTCTTCACGGCGTATGGCACGCCGGCCAGGGCGGGCAGGGCCTCGCCCCGGGCACGGCGGGCATCGATCTCGGCGGCTTCGCGGCGCGCGCGCGCCTGTGTGACTTCGGTAAAGGCGTTGCTGCCGTCGGCCCGGATACGCGCCAGCGTTTCGTCCAGGATGTCGGCGGCCAGGCGTTCGCCCGAGGCGACCTGGCTTGCGAGGGTCAGGGCGTCCGTCATGCGCGATACACCGGGGCCGGTTCGGTTTCCAGCGGCAGGGCCTCGTCGGCGAAGCCGGCGGCCATCGCCTGGATGCGCTCGAATTGCACGGCGACTTCCCGCGTGGCGGCCTCGCCCAGGCGATAGCCTTGCAGCATCAGGGCGCTGCGGACATAGCGGTCTATGGTGTCTTGCGTCATGGTGGTCTCCGGGCGGCGCTTACTTACGGACCTCGCGCTGGAAGATTTCCAGGCTCAGCTTCTTGGCGCGGATGAAAGAGGGTTCGCTCAGTGTCTCCACGGTGCGGGGGCGCGGATCGCCGTAGTGCAGGATCTCGGCGACCTGGGTCGGGCGCTTGGTCAAGAGCAGGATCTCGTCGGCCAGGTAGACCGCTTCCTCCAGGTCATGCGAGACCAGCAGCATGGTGGTGCCCGTCTGCATATGCACCTCCTGGAGCTTTTCGCGGATGAACAGCGTCATTTCGAAATCCAGGGCTGAGAAGGGTTCGTCCAGGAACAACACCTCGGGTCCGGGCGCCAGGGCGCGCATGATGGAGGCGGTCTGCTGTTGTCCGCCCGACAGCTCATAGGGATAGCGGTTCAGGTCGAACTTGACGTCGAAGGAGGCGATCAGTTCGTCGACACGGCGCTGCACGTCGGCCTTGCCGCGTCCCTCCAGCCGCAAGGGATAGGCGATGTTGTCGATGGTGCGCAGCCAGGGAAAGAGCGCTTCGCGATAGTTCTGGAAGACATAGCCGATCTTGGTCTGCGCCAGGGACTTGCCGTCGAAGAGGATCTCGCCCGAGTCGATGGGGATGAGGCCGGCGATCATATTGATCAGCGTGGACTTGCCGCAGCCATTGGGCCCGAAGACGGAGACAATCTTGCCCTTGGGAATATCGAGGTTGAAGTCGATGTACAGCGGCGCGCCGGCAAATGTCTTGTGCAGCCCGCGTATCGTGATGTGGGTGCCGGCCGGCCCCGGGACAAAGGGCTCGGGGCGGGGGTCGGGCCAGATGGCGGGATTGATGACGGTGCTCATGGCTTACCTGCCGCTCCAGTGGACGATGCGTTTTTCGATCAGCAGAAAGAGGATGTTCAGCACGTAGCCCAGGGCGCCCGCGGCGAGGATGGCCGCGTACATCTCGCGCACATTGAGCACTTGCTGGGCATTGATGATGCGGTTGCCCAGGCCGTTCTCGGCGCCGATGAACATTTCGGCCACGATCACGATCACCAGCGCCATCGACACGCCGCTGCGCAGTCCCACGAAAGTCGGCTGCAGGCTTTCCCAGATCAGCACGTCCTTGAAAATGCGCCAGCGCGAGGCGCCCATCACCCGGGCGGCCATCACGCGCTGCTTGCGCGCGTTGAGCACGCCATAGGCGCTGTTGAACAAGATGACCAGCACCGCGGCGAAGGCGGCGATGGCGACCTTGTTCAGGTCGGTGACGCCGAAGATCATCAGAAACAGCGGGATGAGCGCCGAGGACGGCGTGGAGCGGAAGAAGTCGATCAAAAACTCGACGCTGCGGTAGAGCTTTTCATTGCTGCCAAGCAGCACGCCCAGGGGCACGCCGATGACCGCGGCGATGACGAAGGCCTGCAGGCTGCGGCTCACCGAGGCGATGAAGTCGGTGAGCAGCGGGCCGCCGGCCATGCCTTGCGCCAGGGCCCCCAGGGTCGCGGCCGGCGTGGGCAGCAGCACGGGGCTGACCAGGGCCAGGCGCACGGCCAGGTCCCAGACCAGGAACAGGGCCAGCGGCCCGGCCAGGGGAAGCCAGCGCGTGAAATCGAGGCTACGCTTGGATGAGGGGGACATGGATCAACCCTTGTAGAGCATGCTGTCCACATTGACCTTCTGGGCGAACACGCCTTTTTCGGCGAAGAGGTCGAAGAATTTCTGGAAGTACTGCACGTCGCTGGGGGTGAACTCGTTGTAGAGCGTATAGGCGGCCAGCGGCACCTCTTGGGTCATCGGGCCCTCGATGGCGGTATAGCCCTTCATGTATTGCCGGGCTTCGTCGGGCTGCTTGCGCACCAGCTCGATACCGCGCGCATAGGCCTGGATAAAGCGCTTGGATACTTCGGGATGCTTCTTCAGGAAGGCCGTCGTCAGCGAGGCCGAGCCGCCGAACCAGGGCGCCATGGGGTCGCCCAGCACATATTTGGCAATGACGCCGGCCTCCAGCACCCGCGTGGTGCCGTTCAGGCGGCCTACCGTGCCGGTGGGCTCCAGGGTGTAGCAGGCGTCGAGCTGGCCGGCGGCCACGGCGGCCACGTGCTGGCTGATGGCCAGCTCGACCACTGTCGCGCCGGTGGCGCCGGCGCGTTCGAGCACCGTGCGCGCCAAGGTGGCGTTCTGGATGCCGGGGCCCGAGCCCACTTTCTTGCCCTTGAGATCGGCGATGGACTGCACCGGGCTGTCCTTGGCCACGATGAATTCGTCCAGCACATATTTGGCGTTGCTGGGGTTGGAGGCAAAGATCTTGAACAGCCCCGGCGAGGCGATCTCGCCGATGGCGAGGTTGGCCGAGCCCGTGCCATTGGCGCTGCCGTCGGAGCGGCCGGCCAGCATGGCCTCCATCACCTGTTGCGCGCCGGCGAACTTCTGGGCCTCGACGTTCAGGCCGGCTTCCTTGAAATAGCCCTTCTCCATGGCGGCATAGAAGGGCAGGCCGGCGGCCACCGGCCAGAAGCCGATGCGGATGACCGGGCCGTCTTGCGCGCGGCCCAGTGACGGCAGGCCCAGGCAGGCCGCGCCCAGGGCAGCGCTTTGCACCAGGCGGCGGCGGGACAGGTTGATAGCGGACGAACGTTGGCTCATGAAGGCGCTCCGGGTTGGCGCTTGCCTTGGCGACAAGCTTGTATACCAACCCGAAGCAAAGACCATGCCAGTTCCCCACCCGCCACGTGGCAAGGGGGCTCCCTGGGGGCGCCGCGCCGCCGCAGGGACGGGCTGCACTGCCGTGGTGCATGCGCCTGCCCCAGAACAGGCGCGGCTGCCCCGCAAGCTGACTAAAATCTGAATAGCAAACGAAAATTGTTTACACTTGCATTCGCCAAAAATGTGATCAAACGGGCCGGCCGCGGGGCGGCCCACACCCACAATCAGGAGAAGTTGGATGCGCAAATTGCTGCAAGGCATGTTGCTGGTGGCCGCCGTGGCGGCGGGGGGCGCCCAGGCGGCGGTCGAGCCCAAGGCCGTGGTCAAGACCTACGCGGATATTGCCGCCGCCGGCTACAAGGACTCGCTCAGCACGGCGCAGGCCCTGCAGCAGGCCGTCGATGCGCTGATCGCCAAGCCGAGCCCGGCCACGCTGGCCGCCGCGCGCCAGGCGTGGATCGCCGCCCGCGTGCCCTATCAGCAGACCGAGGCTTTCCGCTTCGGCAACCCCATCGTCGATGACTGGGAAGGCCGCGTGAACGCCTGGCCCCTGGACGAGGGCCTGATCGACTACGTGGATGCCTCTTATGGCACCGAGAGCGACGAAAACGCCTTCTATGCGGTCAACGTGATCGCCAATGCCAAGATCTCGGTCGGCGGCAAGACCATCGACGCCAGCAGGATCACGCCTGAACTGCTGTCCGAGGTGCTGCACGAGGCCGACGGCAACGAAGCCAATGTGGCGACCGGCTATCACGCCATCGAATTCCTGCTATGGGGCCAGGATCTCAACGGCAGCGGGCCAGCTCCCAAGGACCGCGCCGGCACGCCCCAGGAGCGGCACGCCGGCAATCGGCCGCATACCGATTTCGATCCCAAGCAGTGCACGGGCGGCAACTGCGAGCGCCGCATCGAGTTCCTCAGGGCCGTGACGCAGCTGCTGGTCGATGATCTCAAGGAAATGGCCGGGCAGTGGACCGAACAGGGCGCCGCCCGCAAGGCCGTGGAGGAAGATCCCAAGGCCGGCCTGGTGGCCATGCTGACCGGCCTGGGCAGCCTGTCGTATGGCGAGCTGGCCGGCGAGCGCATGAAGCTCGGCCTGATGCTGCACGATCCCGAGGAGGAGCATGATTGCTTCTCCGACAACACCCACAACTCGCACTATTACAACCAGATCGGCATCCGCAACGTCTACCTGGGCAGCTATGCGCGCCCGGACGGCAGCCAGGTGCAGGGCGCCAGCCTGTCCAGCCTGGTCAAGGAAAAAGACGCCAAGCTGGACGCCGAGGTGCGCGCCAAGCTGGATGCGACCGTGGCCGCCATGCAGGCCATGCGCGATCGCGCCGAGAAGGTCGAGACCTACGACCAGATGATTGCCGAGGGCAACAAGGAAGGCAACGCCGTGGTGCAGGCCGCCATCGACCGCCTGATCGACCAGACCCGCAGCCTGGAGCGTGTGATCGCGCTGCTGGACCTGGGCGATGTCGCCATCGAAGGCTCCGACAGCCTGGACAAGCCGGACGCCGTATTCAAGTGAAACCGCTGGCCGTATTGCTCTTGGCGGCGCTGGCCTCGGCCGGCGCCAGCGCGCGCGGCGACCTGAGCGCCGAGGATTTGCAGCGGGTGCGCGGCATTACCGCACCCACGCGGGATTTTTCCGCGCCCGAGGCCTTCGAGGCCATGCAGGCGGGAGCGGCCACCGTCAAGAAGCTGATCAACGCCGATGTGTTTTCGCATGCCTCGGCCAACCTGAGCTTCGAGGGTCGCCAGCAGTTTCTGGTGGGCAACGGCCTGTTTCGCAAGGACTGGGTGTCGGCGCCGTCATCCACCCAGGCCTCCGACGGCCTGGGCCCCTTGTTCAATGCGCGTTCCTGCCAGGCCTGCCACGTCAAGGACGGCCGCGGCACGGTGCCGGGCTTCGACCCGCTGGCGCGCACCGACGCGGTGGCGCTCCTGCTGCGCCTGTCGGTGCCGCCCGTGACGGAAGCCGAGCGCCGCGCGCTGTCCTCGGGAGAGCTGGCCGCGCTGCCCGAGCCGGTCTATGGCACGCAGCTGCAGAACTTCGCCGTGGCCGGCTTGCCCAGCGAGGGGCGCATGGAGGTCGAGTACACGCCCGTCACGGTGCGCCTGGCCGGCGGCGAGACGGCCACCCTCATGCGGCCCACCTACCGCATCGAGGACCTGGGCTATGGCCCCATGCGGCCGGACACGCAGATCTCGCCGCGCCTGGCGCCACCCATGATAGGGCTGGGCCTGCTGGAAGCCATCCACGAGGACGACATCCTGGCGCATGCCGGCGCCGACAAGGGCGACGGCATCAGCGGCAAGCCCAACTGGGTGCATGACTTGCGCACCGGCGCCAAGGTGCTGGGGCGCTTCAACTGGAAAGCCGGCCAGCCCACGGTCGAGCAGCAAAGCGCCGCGGCATTCTCCAACGACATGGGGCTGTCCTCGCCGCTGTTTCCCAGCCACTATGGTGATTGCACGGCCGCGCAGAAAGCCTGTTTCGACATGCCCCACGGCGCGCAGCCGCATCTGGGCGAGCACGAAGTGCCGGCCCGCCTGATGGACTTCGTGAGCTTTTACTCCAACAATCTGGCCGTGCCGCAGCGGCGCGACACGGACGATGCGCGCGTGCTGGCGGGCAAGAAGCTTTTCTACGAGGCCAATTGCATCGGCTGCCACGTGCCCAAGTACGTCACGCGGCGCGATGCCAAGCAGCCCGAGCACCAGTTCCAGCTGATCTGGCCGTATAGCGACCTGCTGCTGCACGATATGGGCGAGGGCCTGGCCGATGGCGTCAGCGAGGGCCAGGCCAATGGCCGCGAGTGGCGCACGCCGCCCCTGTGGGGCATCGGCCTTACGGCGGTGGTCAATCCCAACGCCACGTATCTGCATGACGGCCGCGCCCGGAGCCTGCTGGAGGCCGTCCTCTGGCATGGCGGCGAGGCCCAGGCCGCGCGTGACCGCGTCGTGGCCATGACACCGGCCGAACGGGCCGATCTCATCCGTTTCCTGGAGTCTTTATGAAGTCCGTGCTTTTCGTGGCGGCGGGCCTGCTGGCCGCCGCGCCGGCCTGGGCCGCGCCGCCGGCCGACCTGGGCCAGCGCCTGGCCGAAGGCTATGCGCGCCCGGCCATGGCCACGCTGGACGAGCGCGCGCGCGCCATGCGCCAGGACCTGCAAGCCTGGTGCGCGTCCCCGGGACAGGAAGGCGCCGGCAAGGTGGCCGCCGCCTTCGGGCGCCTGGCGCAGGCCTGGGCTGGCGTGGCCTTTCTGCGTTTCGGACCGCTGGTCGAAGGCAATCGTTTCGAGCGGCTGTCCTTCTGGCCCGATACGCGCGGCGTCATGCCCCGGCAGGTGCAGGCCGCCCTGGCCGCGGCCGACCCGGCATTGTTGGCCGCGGGCGCGCTCAAGAGCCGCAGCGTCGCCGTGCAAGGCCTGCCCGCCCTGGAGTATCTGCTCTACGGCGAGCCGGGGCTGCTGCGCCAGGCCCCGCGCGACGCGGCCGGATCCGCCTACGCCTGCGCTTATGGCGTGGCCGTGGCGGGCAATATCCAGGAGCTGGCGGGCGAGTTGCGCCAGGCCTGGGACGGGCAGGGCGCCTTCGGGCGCCAGTTCACGGCGCCGGCCCGGGACAATGAGCTGTATCGCAGTCCCCAGGAAGTGGCGGCCGAAGCCATGAAAGCCTTGTCGACCGGTCTGCAGTCCGCGCGCGAGATCAGCCTTCTGCCGGCACTGGGCGCCGATGCGCAGGCGGCCCGTCCCAAGCGCGCCGCGTTCTGGCGCAGCGGCCAGTCCGGCGCGGTGCTGGCGGCCAGCCTGCGCGGGATGCTGGCCTTCTACCAGGCCGGCGGCTATGGCTTCGCGCCGGGCTCCCAGGGCCTGGCCGACACCTTCAGGCATGAACTCGAGCAGGCCGCGGGTCTGGTGGCCGCGGCGCCGGGCGATGCCGAGGCGGCATTCACGCAGCCGGAGGCGCGCGCCTCGCTGGCGCTGGCCGCCCTGATCATCAAGAATGCCAAGGACGTGGTCGACCAGGACATCGCGCCGGCCCTGGGCGTGACCATCGGATTCAATGCGCTCGATGGCGATTGACCGGCGCGGTTTTCTGGCCCTGGGCGCTTCGGCGCTCATGCTGCCCGGCCGCCTGATCGCCGCGCCGGACGGCCAGGCGCGCTATGTGACAGCGCGCCGGCGCGCCGCGCGCCACGAGGTCGTGGTGCTCGATGCACGGGGGCATGACTTGCTCGTGCTTCCCATGCCCGGCCGCGGGCACAGCTTCGCCATCGAGGGCGAACAAGCCACGGTCTTCGGCCGCCAGCCGGGTTTCTTCGCGCTGAGTTTCGATCTGCGCGGCCGGCGGCCGCCCCAGCTCATCGAAGCCGCCCAGGGCCGACACTTCTTCGGCCACGGCGTCTATCTGCCCGGCGGCCAGCTGATGCTGGCCACCGAAAACGACTACGAGGCCGGGCAAGGCGTGATCGGCGTCTACGATGTCAGCGGCAGGCCGCGCCGCGTGGGCGAGTTTGCCAGCGGCGGCATCGGGCCGCACGAGGCCATCTTGATGCCCGACGGCAAGACGTTGTGCGTGGCCAATGGCGGCATCCTGACCCATCCCGATTACGGCAAGCTGGAGCTCAACCTGGACACCATGCGGCCGTCGCTGGCCTATCTGGACGCGGCCAGCGGGCAGTTGCTGGAAAAGGTCGAGCTCGATCCGCGCTGGCATCGCCTGTCCATCCGCCATCTGGCCCTGGCCGCCGATGGCGCGGTGTGGTTCGGCTGCCAGCATATGGGTCCGGCCCACGAGCGTCCGGCGCTGGTCGGCCGCCATCGGCGCGGCGGCGCGCCCGAGTGTTTTGCCGGTGATCCGGAGCGGCTGCGCGGCATGCGCAACTACGTGGGTTCGGTGGCGGCCGATGCCAGCGGCAGCATCATCGCGACCTCCAGCCCGGTCGGCGGGCAGGTGCTGTACTGGGATGCGGCCAGCGGCAGGCAGCTGGGCGCCACCGCGCTGGCCGACGGCTGCGGCGTGGCGCCGGCGCCCGGCGGCGGCTTCCTGGTGTCCAGCGGCCTGGGCGCCATGCTGCGCGCCGGGCCGGCCGGCATCGCGGCCAGCCTGATGCCGGCCGGCCGCGAGCAATCCTGGGACAACCATTTCAGAAGGGCGGCGCGCTTGGGTTGATCACGCGCATCTGCTAGAGTCCGGAGGTCGCTTTTGCCAAGATTGGCCGGGAGAACTCATGAAAGAATGGTTGGAAGGCATGGGCGCCGCCATGCCCCAGTTGCTGGACCTGGGCTTGAACCTGCTGGTGGCGCTCTTGATCCTCATCATCGGCTGGTGGGTGTCATCGCTGCTCGGCCGCTGGGTGCGCCGCGCCGCGCAACGCTCGCCCCGTATCGATCCCACCATCGTGCCGATGTTCCAGAGCACCGTGGTCTGGGCCGTGCGCATCTTCACGGTGATTGCCGTGCTGGCCCGCTTCGGCGTGCAGACGGCCAGCCTGATCGCGGTGCTCGGCGCCGCGGGCCTGGCGGTCGGCCTGGCCCTGCAAGGCACGCTGCAGAATATCGCCGCGGGCATCATGCTGCTGATCCTGCGCCCGATACGCACCGGCGAATACGTGGGCCTGAGCACCGGCAACGAAGGCACGGTCGAGGAGGTCGGCCTCTTTCTGACGCGGCTGGTGCAGGTCGACGGGATCCACATCACCCTGCCCAACAGCGCGGTCTGGACGGCGACCATCATCAACTACAGCCGCAACGTCAACCGCCGCTGCGATATCCCGGTCATCATCCATTACGCCGACGACCTCGACGAGGCCATCGGCCGCCTGGAGGCGCTGGTGAAAGACCATGCCCTGGTCGAGGCGACGCCCGAGCCGGTGGTGCGCGCCATCGAGTATCGCGACAACGGCACCGTGGTCAATGTGCGCGTCTGGACCAAGGCCGCCTCTTACTGGGACCTGCGCTGGGACCTGTTCCAGCAGATCCGCCGCAGCCTGGGCGCCGCGGGTTTCCGCGCGCCGATTCCGGTGCGCGAAATCCAGGCGCCGCCGTCCTCCGGCAAGGACGCGGCGGCGGCCTGAGGGCGGCGTTCAGCTCTTGAGACGGGCCAGTTCGGCCTTGATCCAGCCGGCGATCTCGCGCTGGCGCTGGGCCGGCATGCGGTCGATGATGGCCGTCACGCTGACGGCCAGCAAGGGCATGCCCTGCGCATCGAGCAGGGCACAGCCCACGCCCAGCGCGCCGCGCACGGCATGGTTGCCCACCACCGAATAGCCGCGCGAGCGGGTGTTGTCGATGAGGCGGTGCATTTCGTGCGGCGTCATGCCGCCGAATTCGTCCAGGCGTTCGGAATTGCGCGCCACGATGCCGTGGGCGATGTCGTCGGGCAGGGCAGCCAGGATGGCCATGCCACCCGATCCCACGCCCAGCGGCTGGCGCTTGCCCGCATAGGTCGCCAGGATCTGCACCGGATAGCTGCCGATCTCGCGGTGCAGGCTGACGGAGTCATCGCCGTCGCGCACCACCAGGAACACGGCATCGCCGGTGCGGTCGGCCAGGCGCTTGAGGGTGGGCAGCAATGGGCGCACGCGCGGGTCTGGCGAGACGATATCCGGCTCGCCGCCGAGTTCGGCGCGGTATTTCTTGGTGCCCTGGATGGTGGATACCAGCCCCGCCTCCAGCAGGGCGGCCAGCAGCCGGTAGATGGTCGGGCGCTGGATGCCGGTTTGCCGGGCGATGTCGGTCACGCTCAGCCCGTTATTGCCCTGGTCGCGCAGCGCCGCCAGCACGGCCAGCCCCCGCCTCAGGGTACGCGGCCCGGCGGCCGCGGTCTCACTCTCTTGCATGTATGTCTCTGATTATCAAGGCAAAATCACGGACCCTCCGGCTATGCCATCGCGGGTAAACCAGCGTCCGTAGGGTGGACTCTACCTTGCCTGGGCACGGGTGTATAGCGCATCATCCTGCGAACCATAATTTTTATACGTCCATACCATGGACACTTTGCATGGAGACAGTCGCATGACAATGGCCAAAAAGCCTCGTCTGGCGCGCGCCCTCACCGGTCTGATCGCCGGTGCCGTAAGCGCCTTTGCCCTCAGCACCGCCCCTGCCCAGGCCGCTTATCCGGACAAGCCTGTGCGCATCGTGGTGGGTTTTTCCGCTGGTGGCACGACCGACGTGATCGCGCGGATCATGGCCAAGGAGTTGACCGAATCGCTCGGGCAGTCCTTCGTGGTCGAGAACAAGCCGGGCGGCGGCAGCAACATCGCCACCGACTATGTGGCGCGCGCCACGCCCGACGGCTATACGCTGCTGTTCGTGGCCGTGACCAGCGCCATCAACCAGACGCTCTATACCAACGTCAACTTTGACCTGGTCAAGGATTTCGCGCCGGTCGCCCTGGGCGCCAAAGTGCCGAATATCCTGGTGATCAACCCGCAGGTGCCGGTCAAGTCCGTGCAGGAGCTGGTGGCCTATGCCAAGGCCCATCCGGGCAAGCTGGCGTTCGCCTCTTCGGGCAGCGGCACCTCCATCCACATGGCGGGCGAACTGTTCAAGCAGCGTGCCGGCATCGACGTGCTGCACGTGCCCTACAAGGGCAGCGCCCCGGCCGTGACCGACCTGATCGGCGGCCAGGTGCAATTCATGTTCGACAACATGCCCTCGTCCTGGCCGCATGTGCAGTCGGGCAAGTTGCGCGCGCTGGCGGTGACGACGACCGAGCGTTCCAAGAGCGCGCCGGACCTGCCCACCATGCAGGAGTCGGGCTTTGACAAATTCGATGTGTCGTCGTGGTTCGGCCTGATCGCGCCGGCCGGCACGCCGCCCGATGTGATCGAGAAGCTGAACGCGGCGATGAACAAGGCCCTGGACAAAGCCTCTGTGCAGAAATCCTATGAGAGCCTGGGAGCGGTGGGTCAGAAGACCACGCCGGCCGAGTTCGGCGCTTTCATCAAGTCGGAAGTCGAAGGCTGGGCCCCCGTGGTCAAGGCCTCCGGCGCCAAGGTCGACTGATACGGCAAGCCGGGCGGGCCGCAAAGCTGGCGCAGGGCGCCAGCTTTTTTTTGGACAGGGCCGTGGCGGCGGCCGGCCAGGCGTCAGTCCCGCCCGTCCTTGCGGCTTTTGCGCGGAGCGGCACGGCCGGCGACCTCCAGCATGGCGGTGCAGACGCCCCGGAACATATCGATCTCGTCGCGCGTCAGTTCGGCGCGCGTGAACAGGTGCCGCATGCGCGGCATCAGTTTCTTGGGGTGGGCGGGATTGAGGAAATCCACCGCCACCAGGGCCTGCTCCCAATGCGCCAGCATGGCCTGCACGGCCTCGCCGCTGGCCGGCTGCGCGCCGGGATCGGGCTGCTGGGCGCGCGAGGCCGGCAGCAGGGTGGCGCCCGAGGCTTCGAGCAGGGCGTAGCGCAGCTCCCAGGCCGCCAGCTGCAGGGCCTGGGCCACGTTCAGCGAGCTGTACTCCGGATTGGCCGGGATGTGGCAGATGCGCTGGCACAGGCCGATCTGTTCATTGGTCAGGCCGGACCGTTCCGTCCCCAAAACAATGGCCACGGCGCCGGCCGGATTGTGGGCCAGGTGTTCGCGGCTCAGGGCCGCGGCTTGGCGGATGTCGCAAGGCGGGGGCCCCAGGTCGCGCACGCGCGCGGTGAGCGCGAAGGCCAGGGTCACCGGCGCCAGGGCCTCTTGCAGCGTGGCGCAGGTCTGCGCGCGCTCCAGGACGTCGACCGCGCCGCTGGCCAGCGCCACGGCGTCGGGCTGGGCCGTCATGTCGGGCAGCCGGGGGTCGACCAGCACCAGGTCGGAAAAGCCCATGGTCTTGATGGCGCGCGCCGCCGAACCCACGTTGCCGGGGTGGCTGGGCTGCACCATGATGAAGCGCGCGCGTGAAAATTCTTGAGTCATTTAAAATGAGAGGTTTGGCTTTGTGCTTTCCTGGGTTTCCGGGGCGCCAGGCTGGGGCGCCGTGGGCCAGTTGCCCTTGGCGAAGTACGATACTCCCTTGCCACGCACCTGCGCAGGCCAGGCCTTTACCGAACGGAATTCTATGCACCCGATGCTCAATACCGCCATCAAGGCGGCTCGCCGTGCCGGCGCCATCATCAATCGCGCCAGTCTCGATCCCGACCGCCTGACCGTGGCGCGCAAGGGGCCGCGCGATTATGTCACGGAAGTCGACCGCGCCGCGGAGGAGGCCATCGTCGAGGCCTTGCGCACCGCCTACCCCGACCATGCCGTGCTGGGCGAGGAGTATGGCCTGCAGGGCCCTGACCAGGCCGAGTTCCAGTGGATCATCGATCCCTTGGACGGCACGACCAACTTCATCCATGGGCTGCCCAATTACGCGGTGTCCATCGCCCTGACGCAGCGCGGCCAGGTCACCCAGGCCGTGGTCTACGATCCGGCGCGCAATGAGCTGTTCACGGCCAGCCGTGGGGGCGGCACCTTCCTGAACGACCGCCGCGTGCGCGTCTCGGGCCGTATCCGCTATCACGAGGCGCTGCTGGGCGCGCACTGGCCCACCCCGGCCGATGCCGACCAGGGGCCCTCGCGTTTCCGCAACATGGCCGAAGGCAGCACCGGCGTGCGCCGCCTGGGTTCGACCGTGCTGGAGCTGGCCTATGTCGCCACCGGCCGCCTGGACGGCTTCTGCGGCGTGGGCCTCAAGCCCTGGGACCTGGCCGCCGGCAGCCTGCTGGTGCTGGAGGCCGGTGGCCTGGTGGCGGATTTCGACGGCGAACAGGGCTGGATGGATTCCGGCAATGTGCTGGCCGGCAGCCCCAAGATCTTCACCCATATGCTCACGGCGCTGCAGACCAAGGCCTGATCCGGCCCTGCCTCGCGATGAAGAAACCGGCGCCAGGCCGGTTTTTTCATCTGGCCGTCAGCTAGGCCCGGCAGGGTGCGCGCGCCGGCGCTGCAAGGGTTTGTCACCCGCGTGTCACCCCTTTTCCATGTACGATTATCGGTCGTGTAACTTCTGGAGTGCCTGATGGAGTGGCTGCTGGACCCCGCCGCGTGGGTCGGCCTGCTTACCCTTGTCGTCCTTGAAATCGTCCTCGGGATAGACAACCTCATCTTCATCGCCATTCTGGCGGACAAGCTGCCTGCCTCGCAGCGCGACCGCGCGCGCATCGTGGGCCTGAGCCTGGCCCTGGTGATGCGCCTGGGCCTGCTGTCCGTGATGTCCTGGCTGGTCACCTTGACCAAGCCCCTGTTCGCCCTCGGCCCCTTCTCCTTCGCCGGCCGCGATCTCATCCTCATGCTGGGCGGCTTTTTCCTGCTTTTCAAGGGCACGATGGAGCTGCACGAGCGCATCGAGGGCGGCGGCCAGCAGGTGGTCGGCGGCTCGCGCTCCTATCCCAGCTTCTGGGTCACGGTCACGCAGATCGTGGTGCTGGACGCGGTGTTCTCGCTCGATTCGGTGATCACGGCCGTGGGCATGGTCGATCACCTGGCCATCATGATGATCGCGGTCGTGATCGCCATCGGCATCATGCTGGCGGCCTCCAAGCCGCTGACCCGCTTCGTCAATGCCCATCCGACCGTGGTCGTGCTGTGCCTGGGCTTTTTGCTGATGATCGGTTTCTCGCTGCTGGCCGAGGCCTTCGGCTTCAAGGTGCCCAAGGGCTATCTCTATGCGGCCATCGGCTTTTCCGTGCTCATCGAGGCGCTTAACCAGGTAGCCCGGCGCAACCTGCTCAAGCTGGATGCGCGGCGGCCCATGCGCGACCGCACCGCCGAGGCCGTGCTGCGCATGCTGGGCAAGCGTCCGCTGATGGCCGAGCCGGATCTCGAGCCGCACCAGCAGACGCCGGCCGCGCCGGCTTTCGGGGTGGAGGAGCGCAATATGGTGAGCGGCGTGCTCACGCTGGCCGAGCGCTCCATCCACTCCATCATGACGCCCCGCATCGACGTCTCCTGGGTCAATATCGAAGACGATCCGCAAGTCATCCAGAAGCAGATCATGGCCACGCCGCACAGCTTCTTCCCGGTGTGCCGGGGCTCGCTGGACGAGGTCATCGGCATCGGCCGGGCCAAGGACATGGTGGCCGACCTCATCGCCGAAGGGCAGGTGCGCCGCAACCGCCTGCGCGACCCCATCATCGTGCATGAGTCCATCGGCATCCTGCGCCTGATGGAAACCCTCAAGCGCTCGCGCGGCCAGCTCGTGCTGGTGGCCGACGAGTTCGGCGCCATTGCCGGGCTGGTCACGCCCATCGACGTCTTCGAGGCCATCGCCGGCGAGTTTCCCGACGAGGACGAGGTGCCCGATATCGTTGCCACGGGCGACGGCGTCTGGCAGATCGACGGCGCGGCCGACCTCAGGCACGTGGAGCAGGTGCTCGACACCGAGGGGCTCATTGACGAGTCCCAGGATTACTCCACCCTGGCGGGCTATCTGCTGATGCGTTTCGGGCAACTGCCCAAACCGGGCGACAGCTGCGAGTACGAGACGCCGTACTTCCGTTTTCGTTTCGAGGTGCTGCGCATGGAGGGCCGGCGCATCGCCTCGGTGCGGGTGGAACGTTCCATCAATGAAGCGCTCGAAGATCCTGACAACTACGACCACGACTGAATCTTTCCAGGTACTCCTTTGTGACTGACAGCACCCTCTATCTTCTGAAGGCTTTCTTCCTCGGCATCATCGAGGGCCTGACCGAGTTCATTCCGGTATCCAGCACGGGCCATCTCATCCTGTTCGGCGACTGGATACAGTTCGAGTCCAGTTCGGGCAAGGTCTTCGAGGTGGTGATCCAGCTGGGCTCCATTCTCGCCGTGATGTGGATCTTCCGCGCGCGCCTGTGGCAGCTCATCCGCGGCACCCTGGCCGGCGAGCGCCAGGAGCTGATGTTCACGCGCAACCTGCTGCTGGCCTTCCTGCCGGCGGCCGTGATCGGAGCCGTCTTCATCAAGGCCATCAAGCAGACTTTCTACCACCCGGGCGTGGTGGCGGTCACGCTGGTGCTGGGCGGCCTGATCATGCTGTGGGTGGAGCGGCGCGCGCCGCACACGCCGGGCGACGCCCCGGGCGCGGCCGACGACACAGCCTCGGATGAGCGGGCCACGGCCCGCCGGCTGGAGGACATCAGCTGGAAGCAGGCGCTGGGCGTGGGCGCGGCGCAATGCCTGGCCATGATCCCCGGCACCTCGCGCTCGGGCGCGACCATCATCGGCGGCATGATCGCCGGCATCCAGCGCAAGACGGCCACCGAGTTTTCTTTCTTCCTGGCCATGCCGACCATGCTGGGCGCCGCCGTCTACGACATGTACCGCAACCTGGACGTGCTCACCAGCCATGACCTGAGCGGCATCGCGGTCGGTTTCGTGGCGGCTTTCCTGAGCGCGCTGGTGGTGGTGCGCGCCGTGCTGCGCTTCGTGGCCAACCATACCTACCGCGGTTTCGCCTGGTACCGCATCGCCCTGGGCCTGGTGGTGGCCGCCTGGCTGTTCGCCAAGTAGGAGGCTCGCTGCAAAAGCGGCGCCCAAATGAAAAACCCCCGCAGGCCGGATTGTGATCCGGCCGCGGGGGTTTTGCCTGGCGGTCCTTACTGCGCGACGTCCAGGTCGTAGAACTGCAGGCCGTCGCGGTCGATGACCAGCCAGCCGCCGCGCGAGGCGCCATGGTCGCAATCCCAGTCGGGCAGGACCCAGCGTTCGCACTTTCTGCCGTCGACGCTCAGCACATGGCGGTCGGGGCGGTGCGTGTGGCCATGGACGATGAGGGCCACGCCGGCATCGCGGAAAGCCGCCTCGACGGCTTGCGCGTTGACGTCCATGATCTCCGTGGCCTTGTTCTGGTTGGCCGCCATGCTTTCGCCGCGCGCCTGCTGGGCCATCTGCAGCCGCTCGGGGATGCTCTTGGCCAGGAACTGGGCCTGCCAGCGCGGATCGCGCACCATGGCGCGGAACTGCTGGTAGGCCGCGTCGTCCGTACAGTACTCGTCGCCATGGGTGACGAGCAGCGTGCCGAAGTCGCTGTCGACCAGGGCCGGTTCGGGCAGCAGCCTGGCGCCCAGCGCGTCGGCCAGCTCCTGGCCCATCAGGAAGTCGCGGTTGCCGCGCCCCAGGTAGACCGGAATGCGGGCCGCGGTGGCCTTGATGGCCTGCAGCGCCTGGGCGAGCCAGGGGGGCGCGGCGCGGATGACATCGTCGCCGATCCAGGCGTCGAAGATGTCGCCGGGCAGCAAAAGCGCGTCGGCCTCTTCGGCGGCGGCCTGGAGAAAACCCATGAAGGCTTCGGCGGTCGCCGGCGTGGCCGGCCCCAGGTGCACGTCGGAGGCCAGCCAGAGCGAGCCCGGCAGTACGAGCTTATTCAAGGATTTCGGCCTTCTCGATGATCACGTCCTCCTTGGGGACGTTCTGGTGAAAGCCGTTGTTGCCGGTCTTCACGCCCTTGATCTTGTCGACCACCTCGGTGCCTTCGGTGACCTTGCCGAACACGGCGTAGCCCCAGCCCTGCGGCGTCGGCGCGGTGAAGTTCAGGAAGTCATTGTTGGCGACGTTGATGAAGAACTGGGCGGTGGCCGAGTGCGGGTCGCTGGTGCGGGCCATGGCCAGCGTGTACTTGTCGTTCTTCAGGCCGTTGTTGGCCTCGTTTTCGATGGGGGCGCGGGTGGGCTTTTGCTTCAGGCCCGGCTCGAAGCCGCCGCCCTGGATCATGAAGCCGTCGATGACGCGATGGAAGACGGTGCCATTGTAGAAGCCGTCCTTCACGTAGGCGAGGAAGTTATCGACCGTCTTGGGGGCCTTTTCGGCATCCAGGGTGATGACCAGGTCGCCTTGATTGGTATGCAGCTTGACGCGAGGATTGCTCATGGATTTAGTGCCTTCTGAAAGAGAGGGGGAGGGGGAGGCCGGCTGGGCGCCGGCGCTCAGGGGCAGCAGGGCCGCCAGCAGGAAAGCGCCGGCCCACCGGCCCAGCGGCTTGATGCGGGAAACAAAAGCGGTCATGAGTGCGATTTGTCCTTCAGTAGTTTTTCCAGCTCCTGGGCTTTTTCCTTCATGCCGGGAACGCCGCGCGCGGCTTCTTGCCGATAGGTGCGCAATGCGATCATGAGCTGGACGTCGCCCAGGTTGGCGCGGGCGGCCGCGTAATTCGGATCGGCCCGCAACGCCATGTTAAGCGCATCCTGGGCCTGGTCCAGCTCTCCACGGGCGGCGTATAGCGCGCCCAGATTGTTCCAGGGTTCGGGCAGCTCGGGAAAGCGCGTGGTCATCTCGTCGTAGATGGCCTCGGCCTCTTGGGTGCGGTGCAGCGCGGCCAGGGCCCGCGCATGCTGGAACATCAGCTGCACGTCGGTGCCGGGGATCTTGCGCGAGGCTTCGATGCGCGCCTCGATCATCTTCAGCGCTTCTTCGTTGCGGCCGGCGTTGAGCAGGCGCTCGATATGATCGGTGATCTGCGAAGGCGAGGGGTCCAGGCGGGTGTCGACGCCGGGCTTGACGGCCTCCAGCAGCCGGGCCAGGCCCTCCCAGCCGCCCTCGGGCGGCGGCTCGTCGAGCTTGGTCATGTTGGGGTTGCGGCCTTCAGACGAGCCTCCGTACATGGACTGGGCATGGGCGGCCGGGACCGCGCCGCATAAGGCCAGCGCCAGCGCGAGAGAGCGAGTAAGCGGCTTGTAGGTCATGGGTATCCGTTGGTGGAGGGCCTGTCCGAAAGCACGGCGGCAGACCGCTTGCTATACTTTACGATCGCCATTTTAGCCCCGGTTGCGGCAATGGCCTTAAGGCATGCCCGCCCAGGGCGGCATGCGGGTATGTCCGCCCTCGATGTCGGGGCCGGGCCGGCAACCCTCCAACGACGCCCAGATAGCCAAAGACGAGCGCCATGCTGCACATCTACAACACATTGTCGCGTACCAAAGAAGCCTTCAAGCCGGCCCATGCCGGCGAGGTGCGCATGTACGTGTGTGGCATGACCGTCTATGACTACTGCCACCTGGGCCACGCCCGGATGCTGGTGTCCTTCGACGTGGTGCAGCGCTGGCTGCGCGCCAGCGGCTATGCCGTCGATTATGTGCGCAATATTACCGATATTGATGACAAGATCATCCGGCGCGCCGTGGAAACCGGCCGCCGCATGCACGAGGTCACCGAGTATTTCATCGACGCCATGCACGCCGACGAGCGCGCGCTGGGCGTGCTGCGGCCCGACCAGGAGCCGCGCGCCACGCAATACGTGGGCGAGATGCTGGACATCATTGGCCGCCTCGAGCAGAACGGGCTGGCCTACCAGGCCGGCGACGGCGACGTGAACTATTCGGTGCGCGGCTTTCCGGGCTACGGCAAGCTGTCGGGCAAGACGCTGGACGACCTGCGGGCCGGCGAGCGCGTGGCCGTGGACTCGTCCAAGCGCGACCCCCTGGATTTCGTGCTCTGGAAGGCCGCCAAGGCCGAGGAGCCGCCGGAAACCAAATGGGAATCCCCCTATGGCTTCGGCCGCCCGGGCTGGCATATCGAGTGCTCGGCCATGAGCAAGAGCCTGCTGGGCCTGCCGCTGGATATCCATGGCGGCGGTCCGGACCTGAAGTTCCCCCACCACGAAAACGAGATTGCCCAAACCGAGGGAGCCTTCGGCGGCACCTTGGCCAATGTCTGGATGCATTGCGGGCCTTTGATGGTCGATGCCGACAAGATGTCCAAGTCGCTGGGCAACTTCCGCACCATCCGCCAGACCATCTCGCAGGGCGAGGCCCCGGGCGACCGGGCCGAGTATGACGTCAATCCGCGCGAGGCGGAGATGCTGCGCTTTTTCATCGTGCGCAACCATTACCGCAGCCCGCAGAACTACACCCCCGACAATCTGGTCGACGCCCAGAATGCCCTGGACCGTCTCTACCAGGCCTTGCAGAACGTCGCGCCCGACGGCGCCGGCATCGACTGGAACGAAGCCCAGGCGCAGGCCTTCAAGGCCGCGATGGACGATGATTTCAACAGCTCCGGGGCCGTCGCCGCGCTGTTCGAGCTGGCGGGCCAGGCCAATCGCCAGCGCGATGGCCGCGCCGCCGGGCAATTGAAGGCGCTGGCGGCGCTGCTGGGGCTGCTGCAGCAGGATCCGGCGGCGTATTTCCAGTCGCCCACCCGTTATTCTTCCGCCGCCATGCAGCAGGGCGGGGCGGGCGCGCAACTGGATGCCGCTCGCATCGAGACCTTGATCGCCGAGCGCGCCCAGGCCAAGCAGGCACGCGATTTCGCCCGCGCCGACGCCATCCGCGCCGAACTGCGCGCAAGCGGCATTGAATTGGACGACAAGCCCGGCGGCGTGACCCAGTGGCGGCGCGCCTGAGATCCCGCTCATGTCCAGTTCCGATCTCGATCCCATCAAGCCCGATTATTGGGAAGACGCCGTGGCGCACCTGATGCGCCGCGACCGCATTCTCAAGAAAATCATCCCCCAGCATAGCCATACCTGGCTGATGTCGCGGGGCACGCCTTTCGTGACGCTGGCCCGCGCCATCGTCGGGCAGCAAATCTCGACCAAGGCCGCCGACGGCCTCTGGGCGCGTCTGCTCGAGGTGGCCGGCAAGCGGCCCACCCCGGCCACGGTGCTGCGCGCCGGCGTGACCGGGCTGCGCGCCGCGGGCCTGTCCCAGCGCAAGGCCGAATATGTGCAGGATCTGGCCGATCACTTCGGCCAGCGCAAGGTCCATCCCGAGCGTTGGGCGACGATGGACGACGAAGCCGTCATTTCAGAACTGGTTGCCATCCGTGGCATCGGACGCTGGACGGCGGAGATGTTTTTGATTTTCAATCTCCAGCGCCCGGATGTGCTGCCGCTGGATGATCTTGGGTTGCTCAAGGCAATCTCGTTACACTATTTCAGCGGCGAGCCCGTTTCGCGCTTCGAGGCCCGTGAGGTCTCTTTGGCGTGGCAGCCCTGGCGTACCGTGGCGACCTGGTATTTGTGGCGCAGCCTGGAACCGACCCCGGTCCAGTACTGAGCCCGCTGGCGCCCATCAACGGAACCACACTTCATGCGCAATACATTTCTGGAATTCGAACAACCGCTAGCCGAACTTGAGAACAAGATCGAGCAGCTGCGCTATGTGCAGGCCGATTCCGCCGTGGACATCTCCGATGAAATCGGCCGTCTGCAGCAGAAGAGTCAAACCCTGGCCAAGGACATCTACGCCAAGCTGACGCCTTGGCAGACGGCGCTGGTGGCCCGCCACCCCCAGCGCCCCTATACCCTGGATTATGTGCGCGAGATCTTCACGGATTTCCATGAGTTGCACGGCGATCGCATGTATGCCGATGACCAGTCCATCGTCGGCGGGCTGGCCCGCTTCAACGGCATGCCCTGCATGGTGATCGGCCACCAGAAGGGCCGCGACACCAAGGAGCGCGCCGCGCGCAACTTCGGCATGCCCCGGCCCGAAGGCTATCGCAAGGCCCTGCGCCTGATGCGCCTGGCCGAGAAATTCAAGCTGCCCATCTTCACCTTCGTGGATACGCCGGGCGCCTATCCCGGCATCGGCGCCGAAGAGCGCGGCCAGTCCGAAGCCATCGGGCACAACCTGTACGTCATGGCCGAACTCAAGGTGCCGGTCATCGTGACCATCATCGGCGAAGGCGGTTCGGGCGGCGCGCTGGCCATCGCGGTGGGCAATGCCGTGCTCATGCTGCAGTATTCGACCTATTCGGTGATTTCGCCCGAAGGCTGCGCCTCCATCCTGTGGCGCAGCGCCGACAAGGCGCCCGAGGCCGCCGAGGCCCTGGCCATCACGGCGCCGCGCCTCAAAGACCTGGGCCTGATCGACCGCGTGGTCAACGAACCCGTGGGCGGCGCCCACCGCGATCCCCGCGTCATGGCGCGCCTGCTGCGCCGCGCCCTGGGCGACTCGCTGCGCCAGCTGCAGGGCCTGAGCCCTGAAGAACTGGTCGCGCAACGCCTGGAGCGCGTGCTGGCCTACGGCCGCTACCAGGAAGTCCGCGGATAAGTCCGCCGGGGCGACGCCATGTCCCGCCGCCCTCTCCCCGACACTTACGCCCAGGCCCTGGGGCCGGTCCCGGTGGCGCGCGTGCGCGCGGCGCTGGCCGGCCTGCCGCCGGAAGAGCCCGTCGCCGTCGCGCTGAGCGCGGGCGCCGATTCGGCCATGCTGGCGCTGGCCGCGGCCTTGGCCGAACCCGTGCGGCCCTTGCTGGCCTTCCATGTCCATCATGGCCTGCAGGCCCAGGCCGACGACTGGGCCCGGCGCGCCACGCAACTGGGCGGTCTGCTCGGCGTGGACGTGCGCGTGGCCCATGTGGACGTGCCGGCGGACGGCAGCGGCATCGAGGCCGCCGCGCGGGCGGCCCGCTATGCCGCCCTGGCCGGCCTGGCCCGCCGCCATGGGGTGGGCCGCGTCCTGCTGGCCCATCACCGCGATGACCAGGCCGAGACGGTGCTGTTGCGCCTGCTGCGCGGCGCCGGCGTGGACGGCATGGCCGCCATGCGGGCGCAAAGCCGGCGCGATGGCCTGGTCTATCTGCGGCCCTGGCTGGACCTGGCCCGCCGCGACATCCGCCAGGCGGCCCGGGCCTTCGCCGGCCTGACCGGCTGGCAGGCGGTCGAGGATCCCAGCAACGCGGATCCGCGCTATACCCGGGCGGCCGTGCGCACCGCGCTCACGCCGCTGCTGGATGCGCGCTGGCCGGGCTGGCAGGCCATCGTGGCCCGCCACGCGCGCCAGATGGGCGAGGCCGTGGAGATCCTGCAAGAAGTGGCGCGCGAGGACTTCGCGCGGCTCCAGCCCGATGAGGATGGGCGGGGGTTCGGGCTGGCGCCCTGGCGCGTCCTGTCGCCGCCGCGCCAGGCCCAGGTGCTGCGCTATTGGCTGGCGGCGGCCGGCCTGCGCATGCCGACCGAGGCCCGCCTGGCCGACCTGATGCGGCAGTTGCGGCAGCTGCATGCCCTCGGGCATGACCGCCAGCTGCGCGTGGTTCACGAGGGCCATGTCATCCGTTGCCACCGGGGCAGGGTGTGGCTGGAAGCCCTGCCGCCGCCGTCATCCGGGACGCAGTCCTGATAGGGGGGCTGCGCGGGCGTTGTCTGCGCAAAATTTCACCATGCGCTAAAATCACGGACTTTGCCCGCCCTGGCGGGCCCCCAAGCCAGAGTACGAGATGTCCCTGATCGTTCACAAGTATGGCGGTACGTCGATGGGCTCCATCGAGCGCATCAAGAATGTGGCGCGCCGCGTCGCGAAGTGGCACGCCGCCGGCCACCAGGTCGTGGTGGTGCCCTCGGCCATGTCGGGCGAAACCAATCGCCTGCTGGGCCTTGCCCGCGAAATCACGCCGCAACCCGACGGCCGCGAACTCGACATGATCGCCGCCACCGGCGAGCAGGCATCCAGCGGCCTGCTGGCCATCGCGTTGCAGGCCGAAGGCGTGGCCGCGCGCAGCTATGCCGGCTGGCAGGTTCCCATTGTGACCGACTCGGCCTACACCAAGGCCCGCATCAATTCGATCGACGACGCCCGCATCCGCGCCGACCTGGACGCCGGCCGCGTGGTCATCGTGACCGGCTTCCAGGGCGTGGACCCGGAAGGCAATATCACGACGCTGGGCCGTGGCGGCTCCGACACCTCGGCCGTGGCCGTGGCGGCCGCGATCAAGGCCGACGAGTGCCTGATCTATACCGACGTGGACGGGGTCTATACCACCGATCCGCGCGTGGTCCCCGAGGCGCGCCGCATGCCCGTGGTCTCTTTCGAGGAAATGCTCGAAATGGCCTCGCTGGGCTCCAAGGTGCTGCAGATCCGTTCGGTCGAGTTTGCCGGTAAGTACCGTGTGCCGACCCGGGTGCTGTCCTCCCTGACCGACCCGCTCATTCCGCTCGAAGAAGAAATGGTTTCGGGCACGCTGATTACTTTTGAGGAAGACGAAAAAATGGAAGCCGCCGTTGTCTCCGGCATCGCCTTCAGCCGCGACGAAGCCAAGATCACCCTGTTGGCCGTGCCCGACAAACCCGGTATCGCCTACTCGATCCTGGGCCCGGTCGCCGCCGCCAATATCGACGTCGACATGATTGTGCAGAACCAATCGGTCGCCGGCACCACCGATTTCTCCTTCACCGTGAACCGCAACGAATACCTGCGCACGGTCGAACTGCTCAAGCGCGACGTCATCCCCGCCGTCGGCGCGCGCGAACTGGTCACCGACGAGAAAGTCGCCAAGGTCTCCATCGTCGGCATCGGCATGCGCTCGCATGTCGGCGTGGCCAGCCTGATGTTCCAGACGCTTTCGCAAGAAGGCATCAACATCCAGATGATCAGCACCAGCGAGATCAAGACCTCGGTCATCATCGACGACAAGTACATGGAGCTGGCCGTCCGCGCCCTGCACAAGGCCTTCGGCCTGGACCAGGCGCCCGCGGCGTGAGGCCGGGCGGACGCCGAGGCGTCCGCTTTTTGCGTATTTTTCCCGGCTGGCCGGCAAAAACCGCAAAAAATTCGTGTAGAATCTCGGATTCTTCGGAGACGTGCCCGAGAGGCTGAAGGGGCTCCCCTGCTAAGGGAGTATGTGGCTAAAAACTGCATCGTGGGTTCGAATCCCACCGTCTCCGCCAAGATACAAAAGGCCCGCGATGCAAATCGCGGGCCTTTTCCTTTGGGCCTTTTCCGTTCGGGCCCGCCCGGGCTAGGCCGCCATGGTCTGGTGGCGCACCAGCCGCGCATAAACGCCGTCACGGGCCAGCAGCTCGGCATGGCGGCCTTGTTCGGCCAGGCGGCCGGCCTCCAGCACCAGGATCTGGTCGGCGTCGCGCACGGTGGACAGGCGGTGGGCGATGATCAGCGTGCTGCGGTCGCGCATGAGCTGGGTCAGGGCGCTGCGTATCTGCAGTTCGCTCAGGGTGTCCAGGTGAGAGGTGGCTTCGTCCAGGATGAGGACCGGGGCGTTCTTCAGGAAGGCGCGCGCGATCGAGATGCGCTGGCGCTGGCCGCCGGAGAGCTGCATGCCGCGTTCGCCCACGCGGGTCCGCAGGCCTTCGGGCAGGCCGGCCACGAATTCCGAGAGCGCAGCGCGGTGCAGCGCGACCTGCAGGTCGGCGTCGCTGGCGTCGGGGCGGGCGAGCCGGATGTTGGCGTCCAGCGTGTCGTTGAAGAGATAAGTGTCCTGGGTCACCAGGGCGACGTGTTCGCGCAGGTTGTCGAGTTCGAGTTCGCGCAGGTCCAGGCCTTCGATGCGTATGCCGCCGGCCTGCGGGTCCCAGAAGCGCAGCAGGAGATTGGCGATGGTGCTTTTGCCGGCGCCCGAGGCGCCCACGAGCGCCGTGCTCTGGCCGCGCCGCAAGGTGAAGCTCAGGCCATGCAGCGTGGCGCGGCCCGCGCCGGGATAACGGAAGCCGACCGATTCGAAGCTCACGCTCAGGCCGCCCTGCGCGGCGGGCAGGCGGCGCGGTCCGTCCTCCACCGGCACGGGTTCGTGCGCGACGACATGCAGGCGGCGCGTGGCGGCGACGGTGTCGGCCAATTGGCGGCTGACTTGCGAGATCTCGGAGACCGGCAGAAAGGTTGCGAGCGCAATCAGTACCAGCAGCGGCACCATGGCCGCGGGCAGGGCGCCGGCGGCGGCCTGCATGGCGCCGGCCAGCGCGACCGCCAGGCCGCCCAGGCCCATGGCGACCTCGAACCAGGCCGATTGCGCGGAAAGGTCGCGCAACAGCGCCAGCCGGCGTTGCTGATAGCGCAGCGCCGTGTCCAGGAAGGCCTGCCGGCGGCGTCCCGTGGCCTGGAAAGCCACCAGGTCGGGCATGCCCTGCAGCGTGTCGGTGACGTGGGCGCTCATCTCGCCCAGGGCCTGGCGGGCCTGTTCGCCGAGACGGTCGGCGCGGGCGCGGCCGCGCAGCGGCGACACCAGCGCATAGGCCAGGAAAGGCAGCAGGGCCAGGGCCACCACCCAGTCGTAGGTAAACAAGAAACCCAGCACGGACAACGGCACCAGCACCGAGACGATGGCCGGCGCGAGGGTGTGGGCGTAGAAATACTCGATCATTTCCACGTCCTGCGTGGCCAGGGCGACGAGGTCGCCGGAGCGGCGCTGCAGCAGGTAGGCCGGCGCCAGGCGTTCAAGCTGGTCGTAGAGCTTGACGCGCATGTCGGCCAGCAGCTTATAAGCCATGGCGTGGGCCAGCCAGGACTCCAGCCAATGAAACAGGGCGGCCAGCGGCGCGATGACGAGCAGGGCCGTCACCAGCGCGCCGGTGGCCTGGCCGTCGCGCACGGCCGCCACCACCAGGGCGCTGAGCACGCCTACGCCGATGAAGGCGGCCACGCGCGCCACGCCCAGCAGCACGGTGCTGATCAGGGTGCCGCGCCAGGGGCGGACGAAGGCCAGCAGGGTCGATAGCGTGTCGCGCCAGCCGACCTGTGCGGCATCGGCATTGAGCGGACGGGGCTGCACCGTGTCGGGGCGGGCCGCCGCGGCGCGCGCCGTCTTGGCCTGGCCTTGGCCCGGGCCGCGATCCAGGGACTGTTCGCGCATCAGCTGGTAGTACAGGCCCCGCGCCTGCATCAGCGTGTCGTGCCGGCCTTCTTCGACCACGCGCCCGCCGTCGAGCACCAGCACGCGGTCCGCGCCGATGACGCTGCCCAGCCGGTGGGCGAGGATAAGGGTGGTGCGGCCTTGCATCAGGCGATCCAGCGCTTGTTGGATCAGGGCCTCGTTTTCCGCGTCGACCGAGGACAGGGCCTCGTCAAGGATGAGGATGGGCGCGTCGCGCAGAATCGCCCGGGCGATGGCCAGGCGCTGGCGCTGGCCGCCGGACAGTTGCAGGCCGCGCTCGCCGATGCGGGTGTCATAGCCCTGCGGCAGCGAGAGGATGAAGTCGTCGATGTTGGCCGCGCGCGCCGCCGCGCGCAGCGCGTCGTCATCGGCCCCGGGGCAGCCCAGCCGCAGGTTGTCCGCGATGCTGCCGTGAAACAGCACGGGCTCCTGGCTGACCAGCGCGATATGGGACAGCAGGTCTTCATGCGCCAGGTCGCGGACATCGCGTCCTCCGACCAGGACCCGGCCCTCCTGGGCGATGCCTTCGCGCAGCAGCAGGCGCACGATGGTGGACTTGCCCGCTCCGCTGGGGCCGACGATGCCGACCCGTTCGCCGGCCGCGATGCGCAGGTCCAGCCCGCGATGCGCCGGGCCGCGCGAGGCATAGGCGTAGCTCACGCCTTCGAACGCGATGGTGGGCGCAAGCCGTTCGCCGCGGGCGCCGGCCGGCGCGTCGTCCGCGCGGCGGGCGTCGTTCAGGGCGTGGATGCTGGCGGCGGCGGACTGGCCCAGCATGCCCCGGTGCAGCACCGCCCGCAGCTCACGCAGCGGCCGGAAGATCTCGGTGCCGGCCATGAGCACGATCAGCAGCGCCTCGACGCTCATGTCGCCGTGCGCCACGCGCCAGGCGCCCAGCGCGATCGCGGCCGCCGCGCCCAGCGCCACGCCCAGGTCGCTGATGCCGCGCGTCAGCAGGCTGACCGACAGCACCCAGAATGTGTGGTCCGACAATTGCCGGGCCCGCTCGGCCAGGCGGCGGCCGAATGTCTTGCCTTGTCCGAAGGCCTTGAGCGTGGGCAGGCCTTGCACCGCGTCCAGGAAGTCCTCGCCGAAGTCATTGAGCGCGCGCGAGCGCGCCATGCTGGCGCGCCGGTCAAGCATGTGCACGGCCATGGGGCCGAACAGGGCGAAGAGGGCGGCCGCCAGCAGCACGGCCGCGGTGGGCGGATCCCAGAAGGCGATGACGCCGAAGATGGCCAGGGGGGCGAGGGCGGCGATGGCGACCTGGGGCAGGTATTGGCCAAAAAAGGTCTGCAGCTGTTCGACGCCGTCGACCACGGTCAGCATGATGCCGCCGGTACGCTGATTGGCGATCCACGCCGGACCGAGGGCCACCAGGCGGTCGTACAGCGCGCCGCGCAGCTGCTGCTGTACGTCGGCCGCGCAACGGTGGGCCCAGTCCGCGCGCAGGTGGTCCAGCCCGGCGCGCAGCAACACCATCAGCGCCGCCAGCGCGGCCGGGGCCAGCCAAGCCTGCCAGGGCTGGGCATCAAAGACCCGCGCCAGCAGCTGGCCGAGAAAGACATAGCGGGCGATGCCGGCCAGCAGGGCCGCCAGGCCCAAGGCCACGCCGCCCGCCATCCGGGCGCGCAGGCCGGCGGTCAGCAGCCAGAGGCGATAGTCGAAATACATGGGAACTCCTCGTCTGCCCGCATCATCGCCCAGGCGCGCGATCGATAAAAGCGATGCTTTCTCAATCATGGGTTGAGATAAACTCAACGCATGTCCCTGCCCCCTTCCTACGCCGGCCACACCCCTCCGTTGGCCGCGCTGCGCGCCTTCGAGGCCGTGGCGCGCCTGGGCAGCCTGAGCCGTGCGGCGGTTGAGCTGAACGTGACCAAGAGCGCCATCAGCCATCAATTGCGCGCGCTGGAGGCCGACCTGGGCGTCGTCTTGTTGAACCGGGGCGGCGGCTTGCGGCAGGCCGAGCTGACCGGCGCCGGCGCCGATCTGCTGGGCTCGGTGCAGCAGGCCCTGGCCCTGCTCGCCACCGCCTGCCGCAATACGCGGGCCGCGGCCCAGGGGCGGCGGCGCCAGCGCCTGAATATCTCGGTCAACCCTTCATTGGGCGCACTGTGGCTGGCGCCCCGCATCGGGCGTTTCATCGCGCTGCATCCGGGTATCGACGTGCAGGTCTTCTTGCATGCCAGCCAGGATCCGGCTTGGCAGACCCAGGCGCTGGACCTGGCTTTCCTGCATGTGCGCGACACGGGGCCGCGCGGCCCCTTGCCCGGAGACCTGCCCCTGCTGGCCGAAAGCGTGGTGCCGGTGTGCAGCCCCTCGCTGATCGCGCCGCGGTCGCGTGACGATCCGCGCGCGCTGCTGGCGCACCGCTGGCTGGAGGAAAAGCACGTCGACAGCCCCGAGACGGATTGGCGCACCTGGCGCCAGCACCTGGGCCTCATGGACCAGGCCGCGCCCGAGCCGCTGGTGTTCAGCGGCTTGAGCACGGTGGTGGCTGCCGCCGTGGCCGGGGTGGGCATAGCCTTGGGGCGCTCGCCCCTGGTCGACGAGGAACTGGCCGCGGGCCGGCTGGTGCCATTGGTGCCGCGGGCGCGCCTGGCCGGCTCCTGGGGCTATGTGATGCGCCTGGCCCGCGATGGCGGCCGCGCCAGCGTGGCGCTGCCGGCGCTGGTGGAGTTTCTCGCCGAAGAAGGGCGCGCCAGCTTCGAGCTGCACGCGCGCTGCCTGCCGCGCTACAGCCCGAGTTCGGTCAGGCCGGGATGATCGTCGGGCCGCCGGCCCAGCGGCCAGCGGAACAGGCGCTCTTCCTCGCGCAAGGGAAGGTCGTTGATGCTGGCATGACGCTGGCGCATGAGGCCCCGGTCGTCGAATTCCCAGTTCTCGTTGCCATAAGAACGGAACCAATGGCCCGAGTCGTCGCGCCACTCGTAGGCAAAGCGCACGGCGATGCGGTTGCGGTCGTGCGCCCAGAGTTCCTTGATGAGGCGATAGTCCAGCTCGCGGGCCCATTTGCGCGCAAGAAAGGCGATGACCTCCTGGCGGCCGTCGATGAACTCCGCGCGATTGCGCCAATGCGTGTCCGGCGTATAGGCCAGGCTGACCTTGGCCGGGTCGCGGCCATTCCAGGCGTCTTCGGCGGCGCGCACTTTGAGAACGGCGCTTTCGTGGCTGAAGGGAGGCAGAGGCGGTCGGGATTCCTGCATGGCGTTCTCCTTGGCGGCGGCCGATGACAGCCGCCTGTAAGCGCGAATTTCGCGGCTTGCGGATGTTGGAAGTATAGTGAACGCCAACTCATATATAAGACCTGGGCGATCCTCTTGCCATGCTGCTGACGTTTTCACGCAATGAAGTCTATCCGGCCGGCGCCGGTGTTCCCGAATCCGAACGCCTGAGCGCCATGGCGGCCGTCATGCTCGCGGTCTGCATGGCCAGCCTGGACACCGCGATTGCGAATACCGCCCTGCCCACGATCGCGCGCGAGATCAACGCGACGGAGTCGGCCTCCATCTGGGTGATCAGCGCCTACCAGCTCGCCATGGTGGCGGCCCTGCTGCCGGCCGCGGCCATGGGCGATGTGTTCGGTCATCGCCGTGTCTATCTCACCGGCCTGATCGTCTTTGTCCTGTCTTCGCTGGCCTGCGGGCTGGCGCCTTCGCTGCCGGTGCTGGTGGGCGCGCGCATTCTGCAGGGCCTGGGCGCGGCCGGCGTCATGGGCGTGAACGGCGCGCTGGTGCGCTTTATCTACCCCTCGCATGCGCTGGGGCGCGGCCTGGGAACCAATGCGCTGGTGGTGGGGCTCTCATTTGCCGCCGGACCCACGCTGGCTTCGCTGATCCTGGTCTACGGGTCCTGGCACTGGCTGTTCCTGGTCAATGTGCCGGTCGGCCTGGCGGCGCTGGTGCTGGCCTTGCGCGGCCTGCCGGCCACGGCTTCCTCGGGCCATCGCTTCGAATGGCGCGCCGGCCTGCTGTGCGCCGGCTTCCTGTCCTTCCTGGTGCTGGGCCTGAGCGAGGCCGCGCACTATGCGCCCTGGCCGCGCGTGGCCGCCGAGCTGGCCGTGGCTGCCGTCTGCCTGCTGCTTCTGTTGTACCGTCAGGCCGGGCACCCGGCGCCGATTCTTGCGGTGGACCTGCTGCGCCGCCCGATATTCGCCTTGTCGGCCGCCACGGCGGTCTGCGCGTTCGCGACCCAGGCCCTGGCCTTCGTGTCCCTGCCTTTCATGCTGCAGCAGGTGCTGGGCTACTCCCAGGTGGAGACTGGCTTTCTGATCACGCCCTGGCCGGTGCTGGCGGCGCTGGCGGCGTTGATCGCGGGCCGGATGTCGGATCGCTATCCCGCGGGCATGCTGGGCGGGGTGGGCCTGGCCGTGCTGGCCCTGGGCATGTTCGGCCTGGCCATGATGCCGGACCATCCTTCGGTGTGGGACATCGCCTGGCGCATGGCGCTGTGCGGCGCCGGCTTCGGTTTTTTCCAGTCGCCCAATCTGCGCGCCATCATCAGCGCCGCGCCGCCGGGGCGCGCGGGCGGCGCCAGCGGCATGGTGGGCACGGTGCGCTTGCTGGGCCAGTCCTCGGGCGCCGCGCTGGTGGCGGCCTGTCTGCATATGGCGGGCATGGGCGGCACCGGCTGGGCCCTGTGGCTGGGTACGGTGTGCGCCGCGCTGGCCAGCACCGCCAGCTTTGCACGCTTGCGCTTCGCCGATTGACCCCGCGCTAGAAGCGGTAGGCCAGCGTCATGCCGGCGCTCCAGTTGCGCCCAGGGGCCGGCTCAAAATAGCGGCCATTGCCTTCATTGACGATGACCGAGCCGGCGTAGCGGCGGTCGAACAGATTGTCCACGCGGGCATAGGTGTTCCAGGTCCAAGGCCCATCTTTCCAGATGTAGCCCGCCGACAGCGCCGCCACGACATAGCTGGGCGCCGCGTCGCTGTTGGCGTCATCGACATAGACCTTGCCGAGATAGCGGCCCTCGATGCCGGCCTGCCAGCCTTCGGGCGGCGCCCAGGCCAGGGCCGCGTACAGCGCCTGGCGCGCCACGCCGGGGATTTTGTTGCCGGCCGAGATGCCGCTGCCGGCCACATCGTCGCGGTAGCGCGCATTGATGAAGGTATAGGCCAGGCGCGTGCGCCAATGCGAGCCGAACTCGCCCTCCCAGGCCAGCTCGGCGCCGTCGCGGCGCGTGCGTCCGCCGTTGCGATAGCTGCTGCGTCCGTCGATGCTGCCAGCCGAGACGATCTCGTTGTCGGTGCTGGTATGGAAGACGGCCGCCGTGGCCAGGCCGCCGGCCAGGCGGTGTTTGATGCCGGCCTCCAGATTGCTGCTGACCGAAGGCTGCAGGCCGAAATTCAGCCCGGGGCGCGCGTCGGGGCGATAGGAGAGCTCGTTCATGGTGGGCGTCTCGAAGCCCTTGCCATACGAGACATAGACGTTGCTGTCCTCATCGATGGCATAGCGCAGCGCCGCCACGGGCAGGGCGCGGCGATAGCGCGCGGAACCGCTGTCATCGCCATTGCCGGGCACGATGTAGTGATCGCGCGAATCGAAATCCACGGTGCTGTAGCGCAGGCCCGCATCGAGTGTCCAGCGGGGCAGGAACTCCCAGGACGCCTGGACATAGGGATCGATGTTGTAGACCTCGTTGGTCTCGTCGCGGCGCAGCGCGCCCTTCACGCCCAGGACGGCGCCGCTGTCCACGAAGTTCTGGTAGCCCTTGCGGCGCTCGCGCAGGCTGTCGTAGGCCACGCCGCCGACCAGGGTGAAGGGGCGGCCTGCCAGGCGCATGCGCGAGGTCCAGCGCGCGTCCACGCCGCCGTAGTCGCGCCGCAGGCCGATGACGCCGCCGGGCTGCGCGGGCGGTAGCTGCACGGCCACCGGGATGCTCTGGTATTGCCAGGTCTCGCGCTGGCCGTAATAGACCATCAGGCGCAGATCGTTGTCGGCATCGACCTGGCGCTCATAGACCAGGCCGCCCTGGGTCTGCTGCACCGTCTTGCGGGTGTTGAAGCGTTCGGCCGCGGGCGAGGCGCTGGCCGGATCGCTGTCGAACTCCCGGCGTGTCAGGCCCATGGGGTCCAGGGCCTTGAGATCGACGCTGTTCAGGACCAGGGTCAGGCGGCTGGCGTCGTCGAGCTGCAGGCCGAGCTTGGCATTGGTCAGGTTCTTGCGCGCGCCGCTATGGTCGCGATAGCCGTCGGTCGTGAAGCGGCTGAGGTCCACCACATAGTCCAGCTCGCCGATGCCGGTGCCGCTGGCGCCGCTGGCTTGCGCGCCATAGCGGAAGGTGCCGTAGCTGGCGGCGGCCATGCTGGCCTGCAGGCGGGGCGGGCGCGCGCCGTCTTCGGTGAAGACCTGCACCACGCCACCCGAGGAATTGCCATAGAGCGCCGAGTAGGGGCCGCGCAGCACTTCGACCCGGTCGGCCGATCCGATGTCGATGTTGGACGTCTGGCCCTGGCCGTCGGGCATGGTGGCCGGTATGCCGTCCACATAGAGCCGCACGCCGCGCACGCCGAAGGTCGAGCGCGCGCCAAAGCCGCGGATCGACAGCTGCAGGTCCTGCGCATAGTTCTGGCGGTTCTGGATTTGCAGGCCGGGCACGCCGCCGAGGTTCTCCGACAGATTGATCTGCAGCGCATTGGCGCGCAAGGTGCTGCCTTCGACCACGTCCACCGATGCCGGCGTATCCAGCACCGAGGTTCCGTTGCGGGTGCCGGTCACGACGATGGGGGCCAGGGTGGGCGTCTGCGCCAGGACAGGCAGGGGCAGCAAGAGGACGAGCGGGCGGAGAAAACGAGAAGAAGTCACTGAGCGTCGGGGGAAAGCCAGCGCCTTGCGCTGCGCACCAGCGCATCGATGGCCGCTTCGACATCCTCGTTGTCGGGATGCGCGCCCAGCATGACGGTGCGGGTGAAAAAATCGTAGACCAGGGCGCCATGCAATTGGGCGGCCACTTCGTCCACGCGCGTGCCGGCGTCGATGCCCCCCAGCGCGATCTGGGCCCGCAGCAAGCGGGCGAAGGCCGCGCGCGAGGCCGCCGGGCCATGGGCAAACCAGGCGCGGCCCACTTCGGGCAGGCGCGCCGAGGTGGCGACCACCATGCGGTAGAAGGCCACCTGCCGGGGATGCAGCATGGCGGCGACCAGGGTGTGGGCCAGGCGGCGCAGCGCGCCGTCCAGCCCCCCGGTCTCGACATCCAGGCTCAACAGGGGAGCCAGGAAATCATCACAGAGGTATTCCACCACATGGCAGAAAAACCCCTGCTTATTGCCATAGTAACGATAGATATTGGTCTTGGACCCCCCGGCCAGCGCCACGATCTCGTCCAGCGTGACGTTGTCATAGCCCCGCGCCAGGAAGAGATCGGCGGCCACGCGCAGCAATTGCTCGCCGCGGTCGCGGCCGCGCCGCGTGACCCGGCCGCGCGGCAATGAAACAGGCAAGGCGGCGGTCGGATCGGGGGCGGTCATGGTCTTGCGGACGGGCTCAGGGTTTGCCGGGCAGGGCGTAGGCGATCACGTAGTCGCCGCGGTCGGGCGATTGGCGCGAGCCTCCGACCGACAGTACCACATACTGCCGCCCGCTCTTGGGCGAGACAAAGCTCATGGGGGTGGCTTGCGCACCCACCGGCAGCCGGGCTTTCCAGAGTTCCTTGCCCGAGGCGGTATCCATGGCGCGCAGATAGTAGTCCTGCGTGCCGGCGTAGAACACCAGGCCCGAAGCCGTGGCCAGCGGGCCGCCCAGCGTGGGCATGCCGATGGGAATCTGCAGGCCGGTCTTCATGCCCAGCGGGCCGGTGTCCTGCAGCGTGCTCATGGGGACCTGCCACAGCAGCTGGCGCGTCTTCAGATCGATGGCCGACAGCGTGCCGTAGGGCGGCGCATGGCAGGGCACGCCCAGCGGCGACATGAAGCCGTTCTTGGACACGCCATAGGGCGTGCCGGTCTGCGGGGCGAAGCCGTCGTGCACGCCGGCCGCGCCTTCCTTGTCGGCATCGGCGCGCGGGATCAGCTGTATCCATTGCGGCATGCGGATGTCGTTGACGATGAGATAGCCGCGCGATTCATCGACCGCCGCGCCGCCCCAGTTCATGCCGCCGTAGTAGCCCGGGTATTGCAGGCTGCGCTGCGTGGTGGGCGGCGTGAACTCGCCTTCATAGCGCATCTTCTTGAACTCGATGCGGCACCAGAGCTGGTCAAAGAAGGTGGCCCCCCACATGCTGGCCTCGGTGAAGGGCTCGGTGCCGATGGCGGGCATGCCGACCGAATAGGGCTGGGTGGGCGAGGTCCAATCGCCTTCCTGCGCGCCCTGCGGCACGGGCAGCTCCTTCACCTCGGCCAGCGGCTTGCCGTTGGCGCGGTCCAGCAGGAAGATCTGGCCGCGCTTGGTCACCTGGATGAGCGCATGCTGCACGCCGCCCTTGCCGTCGGGGATGTCATAGAGCGCGGGCTGTGAAGCGACGTCATAGTCCCAGAGATCATGATGGGCCGTCTGGAACGTCCAGCGCTCGCGGCCGGTGGCGATGTCCAGCGCCACCACGGCCGAGGAATGCTTCTCGGCGGCCTCACTGCGGTGAGCGCCCCAGAAATCCGGCGGCGAATTGCCGGTGGGCAGGTAGATCAGGCCCAGCTTGTCGTCGAAAGCCGGCGTCGACCACACGTTGGGCGTGCCGCGCGTATAGGTCTTGCCTTCGGGCGGCACGCCGGTGATGGACGGGTCGCCCATGTCCCAGGCCCAGGCCAGCTCGCCCGTGTCGGCATTGAAAGCGCGTACCGCGCCGGAAGGCTCGTCGACGGCGCGGTTGTCGAACACCCAGCCGCCGATCACGATCATGTTGCGCACGACCGTGGGGGCGGAGGTCTGGAAGTAATAGCCGGGCTTGACCTCGCCCATGCCTTGCTTGAGATCGACCGTGCCGTGCTGGCCGAAATCTTCGCAGGGCTTGCCGGTGTCGGCGTCCAGCGCGATCAGGCGCGCGTCGATGGTGCTCAGGATGATGCGCTTGCGGCAGGCCGCCGGCTGCGGCTGGCCCGAGGCGGGCGCCGCGGTGGTCTCGTAATAGCCTACGCCGCGGCAGCGCTGCCACACCGGCGAGGAAGCCTCGGGATCGAAGCGCCAGCGCTCCTTGCCGGTATCGGCCTGCAGGGCGAAGACCTTGTTGCGCGGCGTGCAGACATAGAGCGTGTCGCCGATCTGGATGGGGGTGTTCTGGTTTTCCGCGCCCTTGTCGGCGATATCGCCGGTGCGGAACGTCCAGGCCACCTGCAGCTGATCGACGTTCTTGGGATCGATCTGGGTCAGCGGCGCGTAGCGCGTGCCCGCCGGCGTGCGGCCATAGTATTGCCAGTCGGCCACCGTCTGCGGCGCGGCGGCCGCGGCGGGCGTGGCGCCCGGTTCATTGCGGATCACGCCTTGCGGACGGAACATGCCGACGCCGAAACCGATGAGCGCGAGCACGGCCACGCCGGCCAGCGGATAGGCATTGCGGCGCACGCGGCTGCGCGCGCCGCCCTCATGCAGGGCCGGCCAGACCAGGAGCGTGACCAGGGCCAGGACGATGGGGCCGATCAGGCGCGGCACCAATTGCCAGAAATCGCTGCCGACTTCCCAGAAGGCCCAGATCACCGTGCCCACGAACACGAGGGCATAGACCCAGGCGCCCAGGGGGCGCCGGCGCGCGAGCAGGATGCCGGCGGCCAGCATGCCCAGGCCGGCGAGCAGGTAGTACCAGGAGCCGCTGAGGCTGACCAATCGGGCGCCGCCGACGGCCAAGGCCAGGCCGATCAGGGCCAGCACGATGCCGAACAGCGTCACGTACCAAGGGGGACGATAAGGGGAGGGGGCCATGGGTGTCTGCCTTTGTATTCTCAACCGCACAAGGCGTGCGGCGGGCCAGGCGGGGCGCCCGGCCATGCTTGGATGAAGTCCTATCAAATGATACCTATGGGTATCATTCGGGGCAACGCCCAGGCGGTGTTGATTTGTGCTTGCCGGCGGCGCATGCTATAAACACGCCTCTTTAGCGCCCGTAGCTCAGTTGGATAGAGTACTTGGCTACGAACCAAGGGGTCGTGGGTTCGAATCCTGCCGGGCGCGCCATATCCGAAAAGCCCGCAAGCCATGCTTGCGGGCTTTTTTCATGCCGCGGCCGGGGCCCCCCAAGCGGCGGATGTGACCCGATGAGGGCGACCCCGGGGCCTCCCCTACAACGATGGCCCTGCCGCGAGGGCGGACGATCGAAGAATAATGAGTCTCCTTTGTCGTGACCGCTTGCCGCGGGCAGGCGGTCAAAAACGGGGGTGGGCGGTAATCAATTGGACAAACATGAAAAACGCGCTATAATCTTTCTTCTGCGCCCGTAGCTCAGTTGGATAGAGTACTTGGCTACGAACCAAGGGGTCGTGGGTTCGAATCCTGCCGGGCGCGCCATATCAAAAAGCCTGCAAGCATTGCTTGCAGGCTTTTTTCTTTGCGCCGTCGGTTCAGGTGTCAGACCCCAGGGATCACGCCGATAGGGGCGGCAGGGGTTGCAGCAGGGGCAGGCGTTCCATGCCCGGCGCGTACTCGCGCAGGGCATGGCCGGCCAGGTTGCGGTCCAGCCAATCCGGATTGGCCAGAAAAGGCCGGGCCAAGGCCACCAGCGTGGCCTGGGTGGCGGCAAGCGCCTCTTCGCAGTCCGGCAAGGTCTTCAGGCCGCCATTGATGATGAGCGGGCCGGGAGCGACCTCCTGGGCCAGTTGCGCCAGGCTCTGGCCCCACGGTTCGGGGCGCAGGATGCGCCGGGCGCTCATGTGCAGGATGTCGGCCCCGGCGGCCCGCAGGCGCGGCAGCAGCCCGGCCAGGGCTTCCCGTCCGGGCTGGTGATGGTAGTCATCCATTTTGTAGATCGAATAGTTGAAGCTGACCGGCAGCCGGCAAGCCGATTTGACCGCCGCCAGGATGGCCTCGGCCAGGCGAGCCCGTTCGCCCCAGGCGTCCTTGCGCGTATTGCTTGCGCTGGTGAAGTCATGCACCAGATAGCCGCGCGCGCCGTGGATCTCGACGCCGTCGAAACCGGCCTCTTGGGCCAGCGCGGCGGACTCGCCATAGCCCTGGATGATCTGCTCGATTTCCTGGGCGGTGGCGGCATGGGCGGGCGCATTGGGCCGGCCGGTCTGCCATGAGAGACCTTGCGCCACGCTGTCCACCGGCGCCAGGGGACGGCCATGCAGTCCCGGTTCAGCCAGTTTTCCGGCGTGTTGCAGCTGCGCGAAGATTTTGCCGCCTTGTTCGTGCACGGCGGCGGTCACGGCGCGCCAAGCCTGGGCATGGCCGGCGCAGGCCATGCCGGGCTGGCCGTGATAGGCCCGCGCCGCGGGGCCGGCGGTATAGAGGGCTTCGGTGATCACCAGGGCCGCGCCATGGCGGGCATAGCGGGCATAGTAGGCGGCGGTGTCGGCGCCAGGCTGGCCGGCTGCGTCGCCCTGCATCCGGGACATGGGCGCGACGGCGATGCGGTTGCGCAGCGCCAGTCCGCAGAGAGAAACAGTCGATAGGATGGGCTGGGTCATGATTCAGGTTCGCGGCGAGGGGCGGTCGCCCTTGACGATGCGGGGCGCCTGGTCGGAGGACAAGGCGGCGGTGAGGCGGCCGGCGGCGCGGCGCAGCGAGTGCAGATAGCCGCAGCACCAGTGGTTTTCGTCTTCGTCGGCATGCATGCGGCTGACATTGAGCGCGGCAATGAGCCGGCCCTGCTGGTAGATGGGCACCGACAGGCCGGTGGTCTGCTCTTCAACCTCCCCCCGGCTCCAGGAATACCCCCGGCGCTGGACATCGCGGATGATCTCGCGCAGGGTGGCGCGCTCGGTGACCGTGCGCGAGGTCAGCGGACGCAGGTCGGCGGTCTGGAGGTAGTCCTCGAATTGTTCCGGCGTGAAGCCGGAGAGCAGCACGCGGCCGGCCGAGTGGCAATAGAGCGGGATGCGCGAGCCGATCGACAGTCCCTGGTTCAGGGTGCGGTGCACCGGGATGCGGGCGACGTAGACCAGTTCGGTGCCGTCCAGCGCCGCGATGCTGCAGGTCTGCTGCAATTCTTCGACCAGGCTCTCGAGCACGGGCTCGGCAAAGCTCCACAAAGGCATGGAAGAAAGATAGGCATAGCCCAGCGACAGCACGCGCGGCGTCAGGGCGAAGTGGCGATCGCCGCGACGTGTCGCGAACCCCAGATCCACCAGGGTGAGCAGCACGCGGCGCGCCGCCGCCCGGCTCAGGCCGGTGCGGTAGGCCGCCTCGGCCAGGGTGAGGGCGCGGGCCTCGCTGGTGAAAGCCTGGATGACCGACAGGCCCTTGGCCAGGCCATTGATGAAATAGTCTTCTTGCTTGGCGTCTTCCATGGGCTTGCCTAGCCGGATATTTCCACCAGCGCATCGGCGGCATAGAGCCTGCCGTCGGCGCCGGCGATCAAGGGGTTGACGTCCACGGAGGCGACGCGGCCCGCCTGGGCATGCACCCAAGCGCCCAGGCAGGCTGCGGCCTGGGCGAGCTCGCGCACCGGCAGCGGCGCCTCGCCGCGCACGCCATCGAACAGCGCGGCCACGCGCAGGCCGCGCAGGCGCCGCTCGGCGTGAGCGGCATCGAAGGGATAGACCAGCGTGGCGACGTCAGGCATGGCCTCCACGTATTTGCCGCCATCGCCCACGATGACCACGCAGCCGAACTGCGGATCCCAGCGGGCCCCCATCATGAACTCGCGCCGCGCCTTGACCATGCCGGCCACGATGACGCCATCGAAGGATTTGCCCAGCGCCGCCGTCTTGTCCCGCAGGACCGGAAAGAGTGCCAGGGCCTGCGCCTCGTCGCGCAACCCCAGGTGGACCAGGCCGTACTCCGATTTGTGCGGGATTTCGGAGGAGCAGGCCTTGATGACCCAGGGCGCTTCGAGGCTGCCCAGGGTCGCGGCCATCATGCCGGCGTCCAGGCACAGCCGCCAGGGCGCCGTGCGTATGCCCAGGGCCTCGATCTGCTCCAGGCTGTCGGCTTCCGACAAGAGCCCGGCCTTCGCGGTGCATTCGCCACCGGGGGCGGCCGCCGGCATCCGGCCCGGCGTCTCGGCGCGCAGTGCCGACAGGCGCGCCAGCTGGCCCAGCGCGGCCAGGGCATCCTCGTCGTGCTCATACGTCACCAGCCCCTCGCCGGCGAAGACGCGGCGGCTGGCGGCCAGCGGGCAGCTGACCACCACGGGCAGCCCGGTCTCGCGGGCGAAGACGGCGGCGTCGCGGGCAAACTGCGGGGTGTCGTAACCCTTGCCGCTCATGGGCAAGGTGATGAACAGCGCATCGCAGGCCTGGGCGCCGGCCAGCAGGGGCAGTACCTGGCCAAAGAGATGGTTGTTGCTCAGGAGGGCGGCGGTCAGGTCGATGGGATTGAGACTGCTCGCGAAACCGGGCAGTACCGCGTCGATGCGGGCGCGCACGGCATCCGGCAGGGCGGGCACGTCCAGCCCGTGCCTTTCCGCCGCATCGGCGCCCGTGACGCAGGCCGCGCCCGAATTGCTGAGTATCGCCAGCCGGTTGCCCGACAGCTGCGGGTATTGCAGCAGCAGCCGCGCGCTTTGCACCAGCGAGCGGGCATCGTGCACGCGCAGGATGCCATGCTGGCTGAACCAGGCGTCGAGGACACGGTCTTCGGTGGCGATGGCCCCGGTATGGGACTGCGCCGCGCGCTGCCCTTGCGAAGAGACACCCGATTTCAGCGCCAGCAGCGGCACTTTGCGCGCGGCGGCCAGGGTAGCCGCCTGGGCCAGCGTCCGCGGGTCGGGCAGGCTTTCCATGTACAGCAGGATCAGCTTGACCGCCGGATCGGTCAGCACCGCCTGGGCAAAGTCCGCCACGCTCAGGTCGCACTCATTGCCCGTGGCGATGGAGTAGCGCACGCCGAGGCCCTCGGCGCGCAGATGCGCATAGGGCACCATGCTCATCGCGCCGCTCTGGCTGATGATGGCCACCGGGCCGTCTTGCGGGGGGACTTCGCCGATCAGGGTGGCAAAGGTGGCCAATGCGCCATTGCTGAAGTTGGCCAGGCCTTGGGTGTTGGGACCCAGCAGGCGCATCCCCGAGGCCGCCGCCGCCTCGACCATGCGCGCCTGGGCGCGGCGGCCCGCCTCCCCGGTTTCGCCGAAGCCGGAGGAGATCACCACGCAGACGCGCGCGCCCAGGCGGGCGCTGCTTTCCACGCCCTGGACGGCGGCCTCGCCGGCCACGCAGACCAGCACCATGTCGATAGGCTGGCCCACGGCCTCCAGCGTCGGCCAGGCGGGCAGGCCTTGGACTTCGCCGCGCGCCGGGTTGATCGGATAGATCGCGCCGGCATAGCCGTGCTGCAGCATGTACTTGATGGGGCGTCCACCTATCTTTTCGGGATTGTCGGAAGCGCCGAGGATGGCAATGGAGCGGGGATGCAGGGCGGCATCGATCCAGCGGGAGGTCATGGAAGCATCCACAGAAAGAGTCGTCATCGTCGGAGGGCGGTTCAGTCGGCCCGGGACCCCGTGCGTTCGACCACCACCTTCCACTTCTCGGATTCGGTGTTGATGAAGCCCTGGAAGTCCTGGGGGGTGTTGGGGTGGAAGACCACGCCCTGGTCGCGCAGGATCTGCTGCAAGTCCGGCGACTGGAGCGCCGCGGTGATTTCGCGGTTCAGCTTTTGCACGATGGCGGCGGGCGTGTTGGCGGGCGCCGCGATGCCGAACCAGGCCGTGGCGTCGAAGCCGGCAAAGCCGGATTCGGCCACCGTGGGCGTGTCGGGCAGCAGCGGGGCGCGGTCGGCGCTGCTTACGGCGATGGCGCGCACCTTGCCCGCCTTGATCTGGGGCAGGGCGGTGGGCAGGTTGTCGCACATCAGCTGGACCTGGTGGCCCAGCAGGCCGGTGAGCGCGGCGGCGCTGCCGGTGTAGGCGATGTGCTGCGCGTCGATGCCGGTCTGCGATTTGAAGAGCTCGGTGCACAGGTGGCCGCTGGTGCCCGATCCCATGGAGGCGTAGTTGATGCCCGGCTTGGCGGCCTTCGCATAGCGGATGAACTCGGGCAAGGTCTTGGCCGGCACCTCGGTATCGACGATCAGCACATTGGGCACGCGGCCGGCCAGCACGATGGGCGCGAAGGCGTTGGCCGGGTCGTAGCGCAGGTTGTGATACAGCCATTTGTTGACTGCGAACACGCCCGAGGACGCCAGCAGCAGGGTGTAGCCATCGGGCGCCGCGGTGGCGACTTGTTGGGCGCCGATATTGCCGCCAGCGCCCGGGCGATTGTTGACGACGACGGTCTGGCCCAGGGCGGGGCCGATCTTGTTGGCGATGGCGCGCGCCAGGATGTCATTGGTGCCGCCGGGGCCGTAGGGCACGATGAGCGAGATGGGGCGGCTGGGATAGTCGGCAGCGGACGCGCCGGCGGCAAATAGCGCCAGCGCCATGCAAGCGATGAACTTCATGGTTTCTCTCCCGAACAAGGGCGGGCCGGGCCGGCCCGTCAAAGAGACTGCGTGGCGGGCTCAGCCCAGATAGGCGATGGCGCGGATTTCGATCAAGGCGCCAGGCCGGACCAGGCCGCTGACCAGCACGCCGGTGGCGGCGGGGTAGGGGCCCTCGCCGAACACTTCGCGGCGCACATCGGCGGTGCGGCCATAGCCGTCGAAGGTCGTGACGTATTCCACGGTCTCGACGATGCGGCTGTAGTCGCCGCCGGCTTCGGCCAGGATGGCGCCCATTTTCTGGTAGATGAAGCGCGCCTGTTCGGCGATGTCGCCTTCGCCCACGAGTTCGCGCTGCGCATTCATCGCGGTCATCCCGGAGATGTAGAGGAAGTCGCCGGCGCGGATGGCGGGAGAGAAAGTGGATTTCGGATTGCTGCCCGCTGGCAGCACCGCTTTGAGACTGCTGTGCATAGGATTACCCCTTGATATTCGTTTTTAGTAGGAAGCGCAGATGGACCCGGCAATTGGGTTCCCCGCCCGGATTGCCTTCCTCATCCAGCGCTTCGATGGTCACGGCGATGCGGACCTTCGACCGGCTCTTCTGGCCGTGTTCGATCTGTTCGATCCGATAGGTACAGCGTACCGTGTCGTCGAGATAGACGGGACGCCGGAAATCGGCGTCCACGCCCAACATGGCCACCATGGCGTCGTGCAACTGCGCCGACAGGGCCGTCGCGCCGAGCGCGCTGATGGCCACCAGCAACAGTCCGTGCGCGATGGGCGCCTTCAGGCCCTGGCCGCGCGCGTACCCGGCGTCATAGTGGATAGGGTGCGCATCGCCCGTGAGCGCCGCGAACTGCCCGAAAGCCTGGCTGTCCAGGCGCACCTCGCGCTGGGCGACGATGCTGCCGATAGCCAGGTCCATGGCGGCGAGCTGGGGCGCGGGCGTGGTCACGGTCATTCCCTGTCAATCGGCCAGGCTGATCCGGCCCACCATGACGGTCTTGCCGCCCGAGGTGGCCTCGATGTCGCCCGTCTCGTCCAGTCGCGCCACAAAGGTGTCGCCCGGACAGACCGGGCCGATCCACTTGGTGTGCAGCTTGCCGCGGTACAGCCAGTCCTGGCGGTAGCGCTGCGCGCCGAGGTCGGCGGCAAACGCGGTCATGTGCGGACCATGCAGCAGGGTGCCGCGAAAGCCGCGGGCCAGCGCGTAGTCATGGTCGTAGTGAATGATGTCGTTGTCGCCGTTGATGCGGCCATAGCCGTCTATCATGGCCTGGGTGATGTCGAGGCTGCGTTGCATGGATTACTCCGGGACGTGGAAAGTATTGAGCAGGGTGGCGATGGGTTGGCCGTCGGCGCCGCGAAAGCTGCCTTCCCATTGCACATAGTGGCGGCCGCGCTTCTCGAATTTGCGCAGGATCTTGCCGGTGGCGGTCACGCGGGTGGTTTCGTCGGCCCAGATCGGGCGGTGCCAGGACATCTCCAGTTCGGCCATGACGATGCCCTGGATGGGCGGGTAGGTCTGGTAAACGGGGACAGTCATATAGGGCAGGATGACATTGGGCGCGGCGGCCTGGCGGCCTTCGACCTGGTAGAGGCCGCGGTCGGCCTGCGCGGCCTGGAAGTACTCTTCGACGATGTCGGGCGTGATGTCGAAAGAAACGGGGCCGAGCGCCGCGCCTTCCTGAAAGACGGCATAGGGCGTGCCGGCGGTATCGCCTTCGCGCGGCTTGATTTCGCTGGGTCGGGTCATGATGGTCGTGGCTGGGTTGTAGGAGTCGCCATCCTAGGATCGCGCGCCGGGCCCCGTCAGAAATTCCGTGATCTGTGCGATAAGCGCACGCCGGCCTCCTGGCGCCCCGGGGCATATCGATATATCTGCATATTTAGATTTTTCGATATATGATGGCGCATCAACCCGAGACATTCGAATGAGCATCAACACCGAAGACATCCTCAAGGCGCTGGCGCACCCGGCGCGGCGGAACATCCTGGCCTGGCTGAAGGAGCCCGAGCGGCATTTCGCCGGACAGGAGCATCCCTTGGATATCGGGGTGTGCGCAGGCCAGTTCGAGCGCTGCGGGTTGTCCCAGTCCACGGTGTCCACGCACCTGGGCATCCTGCAGCGCGCCGGGCTCGTGCAGACCCGCCGCGTCGGCCAGTGGGTGTTCTACCAGCGCAACGAGGCCACCATCGCCGAGTTCCTGCGGACCTTGCAGACCGAGCTGTAGCCGCCTGTTTCTTTCGCCCGCATTCTTTTCGAGAGGCACTCATGTCCAAGTTGTTCCAGCCCATCACCGTCGGTGACCTGCAATTGGCCAATCGCATCGTGATGGCGCCGCTGACGCGCAATCGTTCGCCCAATGCCGTGCCCCAGCCTGTCACGGCGACGTATTATTCGCAGCGCGCCAGCGCCGGCCTGCTGATCACCGAAGCCACGCCGGTGTCGCACCAGGGCCAGGGCTATGCCGATGTGCCCGGCCTGTATGCGCCCGAGCAGCTGGCGGGCTGGCGCCGCGTGACGGATGCGGTGCATGCCAAGGGCGGCAAGATCGTCGTGCAGATGTGGCATGTCGGCCGGGTGTCGCACACCACGCTGCAGCCCGGCGGCCAGGCGCCGGTGGCGCCGTCGGCCATCCAGGCCAAGGCCAAGACCTATCTCGTCAATCCCGATGGCAGCGGCGCCTTCGCCGAGACCTCGGCGCCGCGCGCGCTCGACGCCGCCGAGATCCCGGGCATCATCGATGACTACCGCCGCGCCGCCCGCGCGGCCGTGGGCGAGGCCGGCTTCGATGGCGTGGAGCTGCATGCGGCCAATGGCTACCTGATCGATCAGTTCCTGCGCTCGGGCTCCAATCATCGCGATGACGCCTATGGCGGCAGCATCGAGAACCGCGCCCGCTTCCTGTTCGAGGTGCTCGACGCCGTGGTGGCCGAGATCGGCGGCGGCCGCGTTGGCATCCGCCTCTCGCCGGTGACGCCGGCCAACGACAGCAGCGACGATCAGCCGCAGGCGCTGTTCGATTACGTGGCCGCTCGCCTGGCCGGATATGGCTTGGCCTATATCCATGTCATCGAGGGCGCCACGGGCGGCGCGAGGGATTTCTCGCAAGGCCCGCGGCCGTTTGACTATGCGCAGTTCAAGGCGGCTTATCGCAATGCGGGCGGCCGGGGCGCCTGGATGCTCAACAATGGCTACGACGGCAAGCTGGCCGAAGCCGCCGTCGACAGCGGCGCGGCCGACCTGATCGCCTTCGGCAGGCTGTTCATCGCCAATCCGGACCTGGTCGAGCGCCTGCGCGATCACGCGCCCCTCAATACGCCGGACCAGAAGACCTTCTATGGCGGCGGCGAGCACGGCTATATCGACTATCCGGCCTTGACTGCCTGAGCCGCTGGACAAGCGCTGAAAAGGCGATATAATCTCGCCTCTTTAGCGCCCGTAGCTCAGTTGGATAGAGTACTTGGCTACGAACCAAGGGGTCGTGGGTTCGAATCCTGCCGGGCGCGCCATATCCGAAAAGCCCGCAAGCCATGCTTGCGGGCTTTTTTCATTGCGCCGGGGTTTCCTCGCGCAAGGCGCGCCTCAAGATCTTCCCCACGTTGCTGCGCGGCAGTTCCTTGCGGAACACCACGTGACGCGGCACTTTGTAGCCGGTCAGGTAGCGCCGGCAATGGTCGATCACGGCTTTTTCCGTGAGCGCCGGGTCGTCGGCGATCACGAACAATCGCACCGATTCGCCGGAACGTTCGTCGGGCCAACCCACGGCGGCGGCTTCGCGCACGCCGGGGCAGCTCGCGGCCACGTCCTCGACTTCGCTGGGATAGACGTTGAATCCGGAGACCAGGATCATGTCTTTCTTGCGGTCGACCAGGTAGAGGTAGCCTTCGGGGTTGATATAGCCCACGTCGCCGGTGCGCAGGAAACCGCCCGGATAAAAGACGTGCGCGGTTTCCTCGGGCTGCCGCCAATAGCCGCGCATCACCTGCGGGCCGCGCACGCAGATCTCGCCGGTCTGGCCGGGAGCCACCTCGCGCCCCTGCTCATCGCGGATGGAGATATCGGTGGAGGGCACGGGCAGGCCCACGGAGCCGTTGAAGTCCTGCCGGTCCAGCGGGTTGAGCGCCACGGCCGGCGAGGCCTCGGTCAGGCCATAGGCCTGGGCCAGCGGCTTGCCCGTCAGGGCGCGCCAGCGGTCGGCCACGGCCTTCTGCACCGCCATGCCGCCGCCCAGGGTGAGCCGCAGGGGGCGGAAGTCCAGCGCCTGGAAGCCCTTGTCGTTGAGCAGCGCGCAAAACAGGGTGTTCACCCCCGTGAAGCACGTAAAGGGATTGCGGCGCAGTTCGCGCACCATGGCCGGTATGTTGCGCGGATCGAGGATGAGCACATTGCGCGCGCCCAGCTTCAGAAAGGTCAGGCAGTTGGCCGTCAGCGCGAAGATATGGTAGAGGGGCAGGGCGGTTATCACGCACTCTTGGCCGTCGACCGTCAGCGGGCGGATCCAGGCATGGGCCTGGTTGAGGTTGGCCACCATATTGCCATGGCTCAGCATGGCCGCCTTGGCCACGCCCGTGGTGCCGCCGGTGTATTGCAGGAAAGCCAGGTCGTCCGCGGCGACGGCCGGGCGCGCATAGGCTTGCCCGGCGCCTTGCGCCAGGGCCGCGTGCCAACGGCTGTGTCCGGGCAGCGTCCAGGACGGCACGCCCTTCTTGACATGCCTGAGCACGAAGTTGACCAGGCGCGCCTTGACCGGCCTCAGCATGTCGCCCACCGCCGTCACGACGACGTGCCTGACCTGGGTGTCGGGCAGTACGGCTTGCAGCGTGGCGGCGAAGTTCTCGGCGATGACGATGGCGCGCGCGCCGGAGTCGGCCAGCTGGTGGCGCAGTTCGCGCGCGGTGTAGAGCGGGTTGCAATTCACGACCACGCACCCGGCCCGCAGGATGCCGAACACCGCCACCGGGTACTGCAGCATGTTGGGCATCATCACGGCCACCCGGTCGCCGGGCGCCAGGCCCCGCGCCTGCAGCCAGGCGGCGAAGTGGCGCGACAGCCGGTCGAGATCGCTGTAGCCGAGGGCCGCGCCCAGGCTCAGATAGGCCGTCTTGTCGGCAAAGTGCGCAAAGGCCTCGTCGAGCACGTCCAGCAGCGACCCGCCTGCCTGGATCTCGTGCGGGACGCCTTCGGGATAGCTGCGCAGCCAGAGTCTTTCCATTGTGTTCCTAGCGCAGGCCGAGCAGGGCCTGTTTGAGCGAAGTTTGCGCCGGGTTGTCGCCCAGCCAGACACGCATGAGCGCCGCGGGCAGCCGCGGATCGTCGATGCGTCCCTTGTCCTGGCGGTTGTACAGGATGGCGACCGCGTCACTGTCGATTTCCAGGTCTATGGTGTCGCCTTCGCGCAGGCGGTCGGTGCCCCTGAGCAATTGCGACAAGCGCTCGACCGCCGGCTTCAGCGCCCGGACGTCTTCGGCGCTGTGGTTGGCCTTGAGCTCGTCGCGCATGGCCTCATCCAGCGTTTTGCTGTCGATGTCGCGCAGCATTTGCAGATGCAGCCGGCGCGCGCCAGGGCCTTCGATCAGGCGGCGGGCGTCGTGGCTGGGGTCGAGGGCGTAGAGCGCGGCCACATAGACCTTGAAGACGAATTTGGTGCGTACCCCCGCGCCCACCAGTTTGAGGGTCCGGGGGCCTTGGGTGACCTCGGAGGCGATGGTCACGCCGTCTATCGTCTGGTCGGCGCGCGCCGGCCCCGCGCAAGCCAGGATCAAGGCGGCGAGCCCTCCTCGGACGAGGGGGCGCAGGCAGGAGAGTCGGTAGCGGCAGGCCATGGCGCGGCTCCTGAAGTCTTCTGGCGATAGAAGGCTTTGTCTGCGAGATAGACCGTGCGCTCGACCACGGCGTAGACCACACCGGCGGCGTCCTTGAGCTCGACCGTGTAGAGGCGCGTGGTTTCGTGCTGGCTATCGAGCAGGGTGCGTATCTGCGCGATTTCCTCGCGCGGCAGATGGAACTCAGCATACAGGGTTTCGTAGGCGGGGCGGCGAAACCGGATGCTGGCCGCCTTGTCCCAGACGATGACTTCCCGGCCCAGGGCCAGCATGAGCATCGTGGGATGCGCGCCGTCGGTGACGGCGAACAGCGAGCCGCCATAGATGGAGCCCACGAGATTGCGCGTGCGCCGGTTCAGCGGCAGGCGCACGCGCAAGGTGCGATAGTCGCCCGACACCTCGGTCACCCGCCCGCCCGTGGCGCGGAACGCCGGGTGCAGGTTGAAGCCCAGGCGCAAGGCGGCCGGCCGCCAGGCGGCCGGCAGATAGCGCAGCCATTCCAGTCTCACCTAGAGCGCCTCGAAGATGCCGGCCGCGCCCATGCCGGTGCCGATGCACATCGTCACCATGCCGTAGCGGCCGCCGCTGCGGCGCAGCCCGTGCACCACGGTGGCGGTGCGCAGCGCGCCGGTCGCGCCCAGCGGGTGGCCCAGCGCGATCGCTCCGCCCAGCGGATTGACGCGCGCCGGGTCGAGGCCGAGATCGCGGATCACCGCCAGCGACTGCGCGGCAAAGGCTTCGTTCAATTCGATCCAGTCGATGTCCTGCAGCGCGATGCCGGCGCGCGCCAGGGCCTTGGGCACGGCGGCGATGGGGCCGATGCCCATGATCTCGGGCGGCACGCCGGCCACCGAAAAGCTCACGAAACGCGCCAGGGGCCGCAGCTGGAACTGCTTGAGCATGCGTTCGGAGACCAGGATGACCGCGCCCGCCCCATCCGACATCTGCGAGCTGTTGCCGGCGGTGACGCTGCCGCCGGCGGCGAAGACGGGCTTGAGGCGGGCCAGCGCTTCGAGGGATGTGTCCGGGCGCGGCCCTTCGTCGGTGTCGGCCAGGCGCTCGGTCGCGCGTACCGCCCCGCTGTGCCCGTCGGGCAGATGCTTGACGATGTTGTAGGGGGTGATCTCGGCGCGGAAGTGGCCTGCCGCGATGGCCGCGCAGGCTTTCTGGTGCGAGGCCAGCGCGAAGGCATCCTGGTCGGCGCGCGAGACCTTCCAGCGCTGGGCCACTTGCTCGCCGGTCAGGCCCATGCCATAGGCCATGCCCAGGGTTTCCTCGTGGGCGAAGATGGCCGGATTGAGGGCCACCTTGTTGCCCATGATCTGCGGCATGGCGCTCATGGACTCGGTGCCCGCGCCTATCATGACATCGGCTTCGCCATTGCGGATGCGGGCGGCGGCATCGGCCACGGCCTGCAGGCCCGAGGCGCAAAAACGGTTGACGGTCACGCCGGCGACCGATTGCGGCAGCCCCGCCAGCAGCAGCGACATGCGGGCGACGTTCATGCCCTGCTCGGCTTCGGGCATGGCGCAGCCCGCAATGACGTCCTCGATCAGGGCGGGGTCCAGCGAGGGGACTTGGGCCAGCGCGCCCCGCAGGGCGGCGGCCAGCATATCGTCGGGGCGGGTGGTGGCGTACATGCCGTTGCGCTTGCCCACGGGCAGGCGGGTGGCGGCAACGATATAGGCGTCGGTGTGGCTCATGCGGTTTCCTCAGTTGCGCAGCGGCTTGCCGGTGTCCAGGGTGTGGCGGATGCGGGCCTGGGTCTCGGGCGTGCGCAGCAGCGCCACGAATTCGCGCCGCTCCACCGCGAGCATCCATTCCTCGTCGACCATGGTGCCGGCCTCGACCTCGCCGCCGCACAAGGCCACGGCGGCGCTGCGCGCCACGCGGAAGTCATGGGCGCTGATCATGCCGCCGGCGCGCATGTTCACCAGCACCATCTCGAAGTTGGCGATGCCGCTGCGGCCGGCCACGGGGATGGCCGCGCGCGGCCGGCGCGGCACGTGGCCGGCGTCGGCCGCCGCGCGCGCCACGCGCAGCGCGATCCACAGCAGCTCGTCCGGATGGAAGGCGATGATGTCCTGGGCCTGGGCATAAGCCATGGACACCGCCTGCAGCGCGCTCTTGCTGACCTGGGCGGTGGCGATGTTCTGGAACACCGGCTGCAGATAGGGGAAGACTTCATTGGGCGTGGCGGTGGCCTGCGCCAGGTCGGCGGCCCGGCCGGCCAGGAAGGCGCTGCCGCCGCCGGCCGGGATCAGCCCCACGCCGGCCTCGACCAGGCCGATATAGCTCTCCAGCGCCAGCACGCGATGGCTGGCGCGCATGAGAAATTCGCAGCCGCCGCCCAGGGCCATGCCCTGCACGGCCGCCACCACGGGGATGCTGGCTTGCTGCAGGCAGAGCGAGGTGCGCTGGAACTTCTCGACCATGGCCTCCAGCATGTCGAACTGCCCGGCCTGGCAGGCCTGGTAGACCTGTTCGAGGTTGGCGCCCACGGCAAAGGGGGCTTCATGCCAGAAGACCAGGCCGTCGAAGCCGCGCTCGGCGCGCGCCACCGCCTCCTGTATGCCTTGCAGCACTTCGCTGCCCAGCGTGTGCATCTTGGAGGTCAGCGACAGGATGGCCAGCCCGCTGTCCTGGCCGGGCAGCTGCCACAGGCGCACGCCTTCGTTTTCCCAGATCGTGGTGCCGCGCGGCGCGGGCGCCTCGCCCACCAGCCGCTCGGCGACCAGTTGGCGCCGATAGACGGGCAGGGCGGAACGCGGCCGCAGCGCCTGCGCGCGGGCGGACCAGGAGCCGGCATCGCTGTGCACGCCGTCGCGCGCCGCGACCCAGTCGGGCAGGGGGACGGCGCTCATGGCGCGCCCGGCCGCGACATCCTCGGCGATGGCCTGGGCCAGCGCCTTCCAGCCGGCCGCCTGCCAGGTCTCGAACGGCCCTTGCGCCCAGCCGAAGCCCCAGCGCATGGCCAGGTCCAGGTCGCGCGCATTGTCGGCCACGTCGGCCAGGTGCACGGCGCTGTAATGAAAGGTGTCGCGCAGCAGGCTCCAGACGAACTGGGCTTGCGGCTCCGGGCTGGCGCGCAGCGCGGCCAGGCGCTTGGCCGGGTCGCGCTCTTTGAGGATGGCCTCCACGGCCGGCGTGATCTTGCCGGCCGAGGGGCGGTATTGCCCGGTGGACGGGTCCAGCACCAGGATGTCCTTGCCAACCTTCTTGTAGACGCCCGCGCCGCTTTTCTGTCCCAGCGCGCCCTGGTCTATCAGGGCTTGCAGCCAGGCGGGCACCCCGAAATAACCATGCCAGGGATCTTGCGGCAGATGGTCGCGCATGGTGCCCACGACATGGGCCAGGGTGTCCAGGCCTACTACGTCGGCGGTGCGGTAGGTGGCGCTCTTGGGACGGCCCAGGCGCGGGCCGGTGAGCGCGTCCACCTCGTCAAAACCCAGGCCCAGGCGCTGCGTGTGATGCAGCGCGGCCAGGATGGCGAACACGCCGATGCGGTTGGCCACGAAGTTGGGCGTGTCCAGCGCGCGGATCACGCCCTTGCCCAGGCGCGAGGTCAGCCAGGTTTCGAGATGGTCCAGCACCTCGGGCTGGGTGTGGGCTGTGGCGATGATTTCCACCAGGCGCATATAGCGCGGCGGATTGAAGAAATGCACGCCGCAAAAGCGCGGACGCAGGGCCTCGGGCAGGGCGCCGGCCAGGGTATTGATGGACAGGCCCGAGGTGTTGGAAGCCAGGATGGCACCGGGCGCCACGTGCGGCGCGATGCGGTGATAGAGCTCGGTTTTCCAGTCCAGCCGTTCGGCGATGGCCTCGATGACGAGATCGCACTGTTCCAGGCGGGCCAGGTCATCGTCATAGTTGGCCGGTGAAATCAGGGCCAGGCGGTCCGGGCGTGCCAGGGGCGCCGGTTCCAGCTTGCGCAGCCCGGCCAGCGCCCGCTCGACCACGCCGTTGCGCGGCCCTTCCTTGGCGGTCAGGTCGAACAGCGTGACGGGAATGCCGGCGTTGGCCAGATGCGCGGCGATCTGCGCGCCCATGACGCCCGCCCCGAGGACGGCGGCATGCTTGACGGTGAACGTACTCACGAAAACCTCCTGTCGTTGCGCCGGGCGGCTCCCGCCGCCCGGCTCCTGGCCTCAGAAGCGGGTCGAGACTTGCAGGCCGATGATGTTGCCCTTGCTGCTGTAATCGCCCGCGACCCGGCCCTTGGTCAGCGCGTTGCCGGATGTGGAATCGATGCTGGAATCCCGCACATAGAGATAGGTATAGCCCAGATCGATGGTCGTGTCCTTGCTGACCAGGTACTGGACACCGGTCGAGAACCACCAGCGATCATTGTCGGGCAGCGAGGCCGGACGGTCGCTGGCCTTGTAGACCGGCGATTGGTCGAAGGCCACGCCGAACTTCCATTTCCATTGTTCGGCGAATTTATAGGTCGCGCCCAGGGCTACGCGCCAGCTGTCGCGGAAATTGAGCGGCAGTGCGTCGGTGCCCGCGCCGTCGTTCTGGATCCGGAGCTGGGGGATGCTGCTCCAGCCGGTCCAGGAGATATCGCCCAGCAGCTGCCATTTTTCGTTCAGCTGGTGGCTCACGCTCAGGAGCAGGGTGTCGGGCAGGTCCACCTTGGCCTTGGCGTCGTAGGAGGCGCTGCGCATGCCCAGCGGCGTGCGGATGTTGTCGACGTCGGTCGTGCCGGTGGCGGTCTGGCGGATCTTGGAGCGGTAGGACAGGCCGATGCGGGTGGCTTCGGTCGGCTGCAGCATCATGCCGATGTTCCAGCCCCAGGCGTCGCCGTCCATATTGAGCGTGGCATCGCCCGTGGTGACCAGCGGACCGACCGGCACCACGGTCTTTTTCTTGTACTCGGCGTCGATGCGCTGCCAGTTCAGGCCCGCGCCCAGCGAGAACATGTCATTGACCTTGTAGGCTACCGTGGGGTTGATGTTGATGGTCTTGATGTCGAATTTATTGGAGTGGTATTGGCCTGCCCAGCCCTCGTCGTATTTGGTCATCAGGCCGAAGGGCGCGCCCACGCCCAGGCCCAGATACCATTTTTCGGTCACCTGCCACGACAGATAGAAGTTGGGCACATAGCCCCAGTTGCCCGCGTCCCCGCCATTGCCGCCCGTGGGGATGCCGCCGCCCAGCGCCGTCGGATTGCGGCTGTTGCCGTTGTCCTTGAACTTGAAGGACGGCCGGATGGCGTTGATGCCCGCGCTGACCGACACGCCGGGCAGATAGGTCAGGCCGGCCGGGTTGTAGTACATGATGCTGGCGTTTTCCGGATTGGCCCCCGAGCCGGCGTAGGCGTTGCCCAGGCCGCTGGCGTTCTGTTCCAGCAATTGGAAGCCGGCGGCGTGGGCCAGCGTCGCGCCCAGGCCGGCCAGGGCGGCGACCAGGGTCTTCAAGGCGAGGATGCGTCGAGTCATGGTGGATAGTCTCCGGATGTTTATTGTGGGGGCTGCGAGGAAGCATCGGGCCGGATGTGGTCACCGGCCTGGGACTGGCGGTAGTGCAAAGGGCCGCCGGTAAAGGGGGCGAAGCCAGTGCCGAAGATCACGCCGGCATCGGCGAGGTCGGCACCGGCCACGATGCCTGCATCCACCAGGGCCTGGGCGCGGTCGATGAGGGGCGTGATCAGCCGCTGCGCCAGGCCGGGCGGCGCGCGATCCGCGCGGCCGCGCTGCGGCCTGTCATCCTGCCAGCGGTAAAAGCCGCGGCCCGTCTTGCGCCCGAGCTCGCCGCGCGCCACGCGCTGGGCAAGGCAGGAGGGCGGCTCGGCCTGGCCGGCCAATTGGCGGCCCGCCGCCAGCGCGATGTCCAGCCCCACTGTGTCGGCCAGCTCCAAGGGGCCCATGGGCATGCCGAAGGCGGTCATTGCCGCGTCGATGGTGTCGGGCGCGAGCCTTTCGTCCACGCAGCGCATGGCTTCCAGCATGTAGGGAGCCAGCACCGCATTGACCAGAAAACCCGGCGCATCGCGCACAGGCAGGGGCAGCTTGCCCAGCTGCCCCACGAAGGCGCAGGCGCGCGCCTGCGCCGCTTCGCTGCCGGGGGCGGCGATCACTTCGACCAGCGGCATCCTGGCCACCGGATTGAAGAAATGCACGCCCACCAGGCGCAACGGGTCGGCCAGGCCTTCGCGCAGCGTGGCCAGCGACAGGCTGGAGGTATTGGTGGCCAGCAGCGCGCCCGGCTTGAGGCGCGGCTCGATCTGCCGGTAGAGGGCCTGCTTGGCCTCGACCTGCTCGGTGATGGCTTCGATGACCAGGTCGGCGCGCGCCACGCCGGCGCCCTGGGGGTCGGGGATGAGGCGGTCGAAGGCCGCGCGGGCGGCGCGCCGGTCTTTCAGGCGCCGCCCGAAGAGGGCGCCGGCGCGCTTGAGCGCTGGCGCGATGCGTTCCATCGTGGTGTCCTGCAGGGTCACGCTCAGGCCCTTGTAGGCGCACCAGGCGGCGATGTCGCCTCCCATGACGCCGGCGCCGATCACATGCACGTGGCCGATGCCCGATTCGCCGCGGGCATGCGCCTTCAGGCGCTCCTGCAGGCGGAAGACGCGCAGCAGGTTGCGGGCGGTGGGCGACTGGATAATGCGCGCGAGCAGGTGCGGGGCCTGCAGCGCGTTGCCTTGGTGGCGCTCCCAGATCTCGACGATGGCCGGGGGCGCGGGGTAATGCCCCTGCGGGTCTTTGCGCGCGATGGTCTTGCGCGCCCGCCCGGCAATGATGCCGCGCAGCGGCCACTGATTGCTCAGGGCGGCGATGCCGCGCGCGCGGCGCGGCGGGCGGCCGGACAACACGGTCTGGCGGGCCGCCTGGCGCAGCAGCCGCTCGGGCACGCGCGCATCGGCCAGGCCTAGCGCGGCCGCGCGCCGGGCGTCCACGCGCCGGCCGGTCAGCATCATGTCCAGCGCCGCTGGCGCGCCGATCAGCGCGGGCAGGCGCAGCATGCCGCCCCAGCCCGGAAAGATGCCCAGCATGACCTCGGGCAGCGCGAGGGCGGTGCCGGGATCGTCGGCGACCAGCCGGTAGCGGCAGGCCAGGGCGAGCTCCAGGCCGCCGCCCAGGCACAGCCCATGGATCAGGGCCAGGGTCGGATAAGGCACGCCGGCCAGCCGGCCGAACAGCCGCCAGCCGCGCTCGACCAGGGCGCGCGCGTCCTCGGCGGTCTCCAGGCCGGCGAATTCGTCGATGTCGGCGCCCACCACGAAGCCGCCGGGCTTGGCCGAGCGGATGATCAAGCCCTTGGGCGGGGCGGTGTCGAGATGATCGAGCACCAGGGACAATTCGGCCATGACCTCGGCCGACAGGGCGTTCACGCTGGAGCCGGCGCGGTCCAGGACCAGCCAGGCCAGGCCGCCGGCCTCGATCTCCAGACGCCAGTGTTGCCATTGCGGGGTGGCGCTCATGACGCATCCTCCAGGGTTTCGACCAGCATGGCGCCGCCTTGGCCGCCGCCGATGCAGATGGCGGCCATGCCGCGTTTCAGGCCGCGCGCGCGCAGGGCCTGCAGGAGGTGCAGCACGATGCGTGCCCCCGAGGCGCCGACCGGGTGGCCGATGGCGATGGCGCCGCCGTCGACGTTCAGGCGTTCGGGATCCAGCGCGCCCCAGGCCGGCGTGCCGAAGTGTTCACGGCAATAGGCCTCGTCCTGCCAGGCGGCCTGGCAGGCCAGCACCTGGGCGGCGAAGGCCTCGTTGATCTCCCACAGGTCCAGGTCGTTGAGCGCCAGGCCGTGGCGTTGCAGGATGGGCGTGGCCGCGTGGACCGGTCCCAGGCCCATCTGGGCCGGATCCAGCCCGGCCCATTGGCTGTCGAGGATGCGCCCGATGGGCCGCAGTTTCCAGTGCCGCACCGCGGCTTCGGAGGCCAGCAGCAGCAGTGCCGCGCCGTCGCTGACCTGGGAGCTGTTGCCCGCGGTCACATTGCCGAACGGTTTGTCGAACACCGGCTTGAGCCGCGCCAGCTTGTCGATGCTGGAATCCGCGCGCACACCGTCGTCGGCCGGGTAGAGCCTGCCCTGGCCGTCGGCCAGGGGTTGGATTTCCGTCAGGCGGCCCGCTTCCCGCGCGGCCAGCACCCGCTCGTGGCTGCGCGCCGAATAGGCGTCCATCATGGCGCGGTCGATGCCGAAGCGGGTGGCGAGGTTTTCGGCCGTCTGGCCCATGGACAGGCCGACGACCGGGTCGGTCAGTCCCTTGAGCAGGCCGATCACGGGCGCCAGATAGCGCGGGCGCAGCTTGCCGATGAGCGTCAGGCGCGCGCCCAGGCCGCGGGCCGCGAACCACTGGGCGAGCCAGCCAGCCATCTCGTCGGAGAACAGCAGCGGCGCGCGCGACAGTGCGTCGGTGCCGCCGGCCAGCACCAGCGCGCTGCGCCCGAGCTGGATGTTGGCGATGGCGCTGTCCAGGGCCTGCATGCCCGAGGCGCAGTTGCGCTGCACGGTCCAGCCCGGCACGCGGTGGCCGCAGCCCAGGCGCAGGCCGATGACGCGCCCGATATTGACCTCCTCGGGTGAAGGCGCGGCGCAGCCGATGACGACCTCGTCAAGGTCAGTGGGGGAGAAAGGCTGGCGCAGCAGCAGCGCGCGGCCGGCCTGCACGGCCAGGTCCGAGGCCGCGAAGGGCCCGGGCCCGGTGCGGGCCTTCAGGAAGGGCGAGCGGGCGCCGTCGACGACATAAACCGGTTCGAAAGCCATGGCGAATTCCTCAGGCGGTGGGCGCGCGGCCCAGGTCGAAGGGGAAGTCGTCGACCTTCACGACCTGGTCGCGCAGGGTATTGCGCTTTTGCATGATGGCATGGTCCTCCTGCCCCAGCGCGCCGGCCTCGAAGGCCGCCGTGGCGATGTCGCGCACATTGGCCTTGGGGTTGGCGCCCAGCGTGCCGCTTTTCTGCAACTGGCGCACGCGCGCCTCGATGGCCTCGGCCTGCAGCGTGGCCGCCAGCGCCGCCTCGATGGCGGCGACCGGCTCGCGGGCGTCGGCGGGAAGGAAGCAATTGGCGGTGAGCCGGTCGCGCGCGCCGCCCGGCGCGATCAGCAGCCGGGCCACTTGCCGCCCCAGACGGTCGGATGGCCGTTTCCAGGGCCGGCCCCAGGGAAAGGCGATGAGGCGCACGCCGGCCGCCATCCAGCGATTGGGCAGGTTCTCCAGCACACCGAAGAAGGCCTCCTGCGCGCGCCATAGCGCATCCTGGACCGCCCAGTGCGCCAGCGGCAGATCCTCGGCCTGGCGTCCCTGGTCTTCAAAGCGCTTGAGGACCGCGCTGGCCAGGTACATCTGCGCCAGGACGTCGCCCAGCCGGGCCGACAGGCTTTCGCGCCGCTTCAGGCTGCCGCCCAACAGCAGCATGCAGCTGTCGCTGAGAAGCGCGAAGGCGGCCGACAGGCGGCCGAGCTGGCGGTAGTAGGGCCGCATGGCCGCATCGGCCTGTCCGGGCGCGCGGTTCAGGCGGCCGGCGGTCAGCGAGCCGCCCAGGGCGCGCAGCGTGTTGGCCGATACAAAGCGCACATGGGCCCAGAACGCCCGGTCGAAGGCCAGCAGGCCCTCGTCGGCCTTGGGGTTCTGCGCGGCGCGCATTTCGTCGAGCACATGCGGATGGCAGCGGATCGCGCCCTGGCCGAAGATGATGAGGCTGCGGGTCAGGATATTGGCGCCTTCGACCGTGATGCCGATGGGCAGCTGCTGATAGGCGCGCCCCAGGAAGTTGGACGGGCCCAGGCAGATGCCTTTGCCGCCGATGATGTCCATGCCGTCATTGACGACCTGGCGGGCGCGCTCGGTGACGTGGTATTTGACGATGGCCGAGACCACCGAGGGGCGCTCGCCGAGGTCGATGGCGCCCGCGGTCATGACGCGCGCCGCGTCCATGGCATAGGTATGGCCGCCGATGCGCGCCAGCGCTTCTTCCACCCCCTCGAACTTGCCCACCGGCACCTGGAACTGGCTGCGCACGCGCGCATAGCCGCCCACCGCGCGGGCGGTGAGCTGCGACATGCCCGTGTTCGACGAGGGCAGCGAGATGGAGCGGCCCGCGGCCAGGCATTCCATGAGCATGCGCCAGCCCTGGCCCGCCATTGCGGCGCCGCCGATGATGAAGTCCAGGGGCATGAAGACTTCCCGGCCGCGCGTCGGGCCGTTCATGAACATGGCGTTGAGCGGGAAGTGCCGGCGGCCCGTCTCCACGCCCGGATGGTCGTGCGGCACCAGGGCGCAGGTGATGCCGATGTCCTGTGCCGGACCCAGCAGGCCGTCGGGGTCATAGAGCCGGAAGGCCAGGCCCAGCAGGGTGCAGACCGGCGCCAGCGTGATGTAGCGCTTGTCCCAGGTCACGCGCATGCCGAGGACTTCACGGCCCTGCCACTGGCCACGGCAGACGATGCCGTAGTCGGGGATGGCCGCCGCGTCCGAGCCTGCCCAGGGGCTGGTGAGCGCGAAGGCCGGGATCTCTTCGCCGCGCGCCAGACGCGGCAGGTAATGGTCTTTCTGGGCGTCGGTGCCATAGTGCAACAGCAGTTCGGCCGGCCCCAGCGAGTTGGGCACCATGACGGAGACGGCCAGCGCCGACGAGCGCGTCGACAGCCGCGTGACGATCTCGGAGTGCGCGAAGGCCGAGAATCCCAGGCCGCCGTAGGCCTTGGGGATGATCATGCCGAAAAAGCCCTCGCGCTTGAGCGCGGCCCAGACGTCGGCGGGCAGGTCATTGTCCTGCTCGGTCACGCGCCAATCGTCCACCATGGCGCACAGCCGGGCGGTCGGGCCGTCCACAAAAGCCTGTTCCTCCTCGGTCAGGGCGGGCCTGGGAACGGCCAGCAGCCGCTGCCAGTCGGGGCGGCCGCGAAACAGCTCGCCCTCCCACCAGACCGTGCCGGCCTCCAGCGCATCGCGCTCGGTGGCGGACATCTGGGGCAGCACCTTGCGGTAAAGATGGAAAACAGGACGGGTCAGCAGCGTGCGCCGCAGCGGCGCGAGCGCCAGCAGCAGCACGGCGGCGGCCGCGGCCACGGCCAAGAGGAGCCACAAGATATTCAGGATGCTCATATCGCGGCCTCAGGCAGCGGCCATGGTGGCCGGCAGCGGCGCGCGCAGACCGCCGAGCAGAAAGCTCATCAGGCGCGGCAGCAGCAGTTCGGGGTTGTCGGGCTGATCGCGTTCGTCCAGCGTCCAGCCCGTCACGATGCGCAGCGTGTCCGTGCCGATGATGGCGTAGGAGGTCGCGCCCAGCATGAATTGAAAGCGCCACATGATTTCGGCGCGCGGCACATCGGGCAGGGCGTCGAACAAGGCGTTCTTGTAGCGTTCGATCACATCCGCGTACTCGTCGGCGAACAGGGTGCGTATGAAACCGGCCGGGTCGGTCATGGTGCGTTCGAGCAGCGGCAAAAATGTCTTGCCGTCGTGGTCGGGGCTGGCAGCCAGCCGCAGCAGGGTGCCGAAGAAGGCGTCGACGATCTGCGAGGGTTTCAGGGGTTTGCCGCCGGCCTGGGCCTGCAGCGCGTCCAGCAGCCGCAGGCGCTCGCGGTTGACGATTTCCAGCCGGCGCTTGAGCACCGCCTGCACCAGGGCCTCCTTGCTGCCGAAGTGGTAGTTGACGGCGGCCAGATTGACGCCGGCGGCGCTGGTGATCTGGCGCATGGACGTGCCGTCATAGCCCTGTTGGGCAAACAGGCGTTCGGCGCTCTCCAGGATGATGTCCCGGGTGCTGCGGGTTTCTTGCATGGCGCCTCCTGATTCAAACGTTTGTTTGAATCCAATATACGGACTTGCGGCCCGGAGGGCGAGCCCTTGGGACGGGGATCAGGGTTTGTCCCGAAAGGCCGGGAAATCTCCGTGCTGCGGCGCGCCATCGGGCCGGACGGCCGCCTGCCTGCGCCGCGTCGCCCAGCGGCGGGCGCTGGGCAGGTCCGGCACCCAGCGGATATGCTGCGCTGCAGTGTTGCAAGGGCGTCACAGGCCCGGGGGGCCAAAACCCCGCCGCCATGTCAGCCGCCCTGCGACAGCCGGCAGTCAGCGGTTACAGTGACCCCTGTTACCCGAAAATGACATAAGGGCGCCTGCGCCGGCATGCGCCCATTCTGAGGTTGAGCATGGTTTTTTCTCGAATCGAACTGCACCGGGGTGCCCGGTCATGAGCAAGGATCTGGCGCAAGCGCACTGGAATCTGGATGGCATCGTCTCGGGACTGAGGGCGGTGCGGATGGCCTGGCGCGGCCCGCGCGGGCGCTTGCGCGACGCCAGCTCGGGCGGGCGCGAGTTTCCTTCGCAGGAAAGCCTGCAGGAAATCGTCAAGCAGCTCTGTGGAGCCCTGTTCCCGATGCGCCTGGGGCCGCTGGATCTGCGCGAGGAGGTCGAGGACTTCTATGTCGGGCACACCATAGGCGCGGCGCTCGATGCGCTGCTGCAGCAGGTCTGCCTGGAGCTGGAGCACCTGGGGCGCGATGATCCGCGTCCCCACGATGAGACCCTGGAGCGCGCCGTCGAGATCGTGCGCGCCTTCGGCGCGGCCCTGCCCGCGGTGCGCGAGGCGCTGGACCTGGATGTCACGGCCGCCTACCAGGGCGACCCGGCCGCGCGCAGCGTCGATGAAGTGCTGCTGTGCTATCCGGGCGTGACCGCGATGATTCATCATCGACTGGCCAATGTGCTCTATCGCCTGGGCGCGCCCATGCTGGCGCGGATCGTGGCCGAAATCGCCCATGCCGACACGGGCATCGACATCCATCCGGGCGCCACCATCGGCCGCAGTTTTTTCATCGACCACGGCACGGGCGTGGTGATCGGCGAGACCGCCATCATCGGCGACCGGGTGCGTCTTTACCAGATGGTGACGCTGGGCGCCAAGCGCTTTCCGCCGGGCGAGAACGGCGAGCTCAAGAAAGGCTTGCCGCGCCACCCCATCATCGAGGACGACGTGGTCATCTACGCCGGCGCGACCATTCTCGGGCGCATCACCATCGGCAAGGGCTCGACCATAGGCGGCAATGTCTGGCTCACGCGCAGCGTCCCGCCCAACAGCAACGTGACCCAGGCCAGCCTGGTCAATGACATGCCCAATTGCGGGCTGGGCGGCTGACGCCAATAACGAGGCGCCGGACCGCGTCCGGCCATCCTGGAGACATCGATGTCCGCGGTATCGCAGTCCGGCGCCCGTTCGCCGTCCATCTGGCCCGTGGTGATCGCCGCGGGCATCGTGCTGGGCCTGACGCTGGGTCAGCGGCACAGCATCGGCCTGTATCAATTGCCCATCGTCCAATCCTTCGGGTTGACGCGCGAGACCTTTTCGTTCGCGATCGCCTTGCAGAACATTGTCTGGGGACTGGCGCAGCCGTTCTCCGGCTACCTGGCCGACCGCTTCGGCACGGCCCGCGTGATCGTGGCCGGCGCCGTGTTCTACGTGGCCGGCCTCTTGCTGACCACCCTGTCAGACGGGCGCCTGAGCCTGGCGCTGTCGGCCGGCGTGCTGATCGGCCTGGGCCTGGCCGGCACCGCCTGGACGGTCAATGGGGTCGTCGGGCGCAAGGTGCCGGCCGCGCGCCGCTCTTCGGCCCTGGGCGCGGTCTCGGCCATGGGGGCGCTGGGCCAGTTCATCATGCTGCCCCTGGGCATGTACCTGATCGGGGCTTTCGGCTGGCAGGGCGCCCTGGTGGTCTGTGCCGTGCTGCTGGCGCTGACGGCGCCGCTGGCCTATGCGCTGCGCGAGCCGCCGCGCGGCGTGGCCGCGGCCGAACCGCAGGCCTCGGCCGGCATCGGCGCCAGCCTGCGCAATCGCGATCTCTGGCTGTTGTGGGTCGGCTTCATGGCCTGCGGCTTTCACCTGGCCTTCATCGCCACGCACTTGCCCGCCTATCTGTCGGACCATGGCATAGGCGGCAACACGGCCGCCCTGGCGCTGGGGCTGGTGGGACTGTTCAACATCGCCGGCACCTTCTTCTTCGGCTGGATGGGCGAGCGGCGCCCCAAGAAATACGTGCTGGCCAGCCTCTACCTGGTCCGAACCGCCGTCATCACGGTCTACTTCCTGGTGCCGGTCAGCGTCGCCTCGACCCTGGTGTTCGCTTGCGCGATGGGCTTTCTGTGGCTGGGCACGGCGCCGGTGACCACCGGCCTGGTGGCGCAGCTCTTCGGCCTGAAGTCGCTGTCCACCCTGTTCGGCGTGGTGTTCCTGGGCCACCAGGTCGGGAGTTTCCTGGGCGTGTGGCTGGGCGGCGTGCTGTTCGAAGTCACTGGCGCCTATGACGCGGTCTGGCTGCTGTCCATCGCCATCGGCCTGATCTCGGCCGCCGTGCACCTGCCGGTGCGCGAGCCCCGGCGCGCGCCGGCCGCGGCGGCGGCATGACAGCGGGGCCGGCGCGCATGGACGTCCTGCCGGGGCAGATCGATGCCTTGCGGGCTTTCATCGACTGCCACCATCGCCTGTTTGTCCTGACCGGCGCGGGCTGCAGCACCCCCTCGGGCATTCCCGACTACCGCGACGGCGAGGGCCAATGGAAGCGCAAGCCTCCCATCGACTTCCAAACCTTCATGGGCACCGGCCTGGCCCGCGCGCGCTACTGGGCGCGCGGCATGATAGGCTGGCGCCGCTTCGGCCAGGTGCGGCCCAACGCGGCGCATCTGGCGCTGGCGCGGCTGGAACACGAAGGCCGCATCGAACTGCTGGTCACGCAGAACGTGGACGGCCTGCACGAGGCGGCCGGCAGCCGCGCGGTCATCGACCTGCATGGCCGGCTGGATGAAGTGCTGTGCACGCGCTGCGATTGGCGCGGGCCGCGCAAGGCCTGGCAGGACCAGCTCGAAGCCATGAATCCCGCCTGGGTCTTCCTGGACGCCGATGACGCGCCCGACGGCGATGCCGACCTGGAGGGCGTGGATTTCAGCCTGTTCGAGGTGCCGGCCTGTCCGCGCTGCGGCGGTATCGTCAAGCCCGACGTGGTGTTCTTCGGCGAACTGGTGCCCAGCGCGCGCACCGAGCGCGCGTATGCGGGGCTGGCGCGCGCCGACGCGGTGCTGGTCGTGGGTTCATCCTTGATGGTGCATTCCGGCTTCCGCTATGTGCAGGCCGCGGCCCGCGAGGGCAAGCCCGTGGCCGCCATCAATCTGGGCCGCACCCGGGCCGACGATCTGCTGGTGCTCAAGATCAGCCAGCCTTGCGACCAGGTGCTGGCCGCGCTCTAGCTCACGCCGCCGCCGGGGGGGGCGGATGGTCGAGCAGCGGCTCGTCGCTGCCGAACAGCAGGCGATGCGCGGCGTGCCAGCTGCCCGCGTCCGGCGCATAGAGCAGGCCGCCGCTGCGGTGCGTGGGCTTGTAGGGGCTGCCGTCGAAATGGGCCGAATAACCGCCCGCCTCGCGATGCAGCAGCCAGCCGGCCGCATGGTCCCAGGGCATGAGCTTGTTGTAGAACAGCAGGTGCACGTGGCCCGAGGCGGCCATGCGGTATTCGTGCGCGGCGCAGCGCAGATAGGCCATGCTGGCCAGCTGCGCCACATTGCCATTGACCTTGTGGCGCAGCGGCTCGGGCAGCGATCCGGTGGCGATGAAACCATCCATATCCTCGGGCGGCACGGGCTGGGCCACTTTCATGATTTCCTGGCTGCCGTTTTCGTGCTCGAACCAGGCGCCTTCGCCGCGCAAGGCCATGGCGGCGTCGCGGTTGATCGGGTCGTAGATGATGCCAGCCATGACATCGCCCTTGTGGCAGGCCGCGACCATCATGCCGAACAGCGGCAGGCCGGCGACGTAGTTGCGCGTGCCGTCGATGGGGTCGATGAGAAAGGCCAGGTCGGCGTCGACCAGCATGTTCAGCAGCGCGGGGTTGCGCGTGGTGGCTTCTTCGCCGATCAGCACCGCGCCGGGGAAGAGCTTGGCCAGGCGCGCGCTGATCATCCGCTCGGCGCCCTCGTCGGCGTCGGTGACGAGATCGCGCGGCGAACTCTTGCCGCGCACGGCCTGCACGGGCAGGTTGCGAAAGCGCGGCAAGATCTCCACCTGGGCGGCCTCGGCCAGGATGGCCATGATGCGACGCAGGTCGTCGCGGGTCAGCGTGCGGCTCATAACGTTAGGGACGGATGCATGAGGCCCAACAATCTAGCATGACCACCGCGCGCCGGGATGAAAAATGCCCGAATGCTGCATCCTCCGGACGGTGCTCGCCCGCGGGTGGTGGCCGAGCGAAAAAAAACCGGCGCCCCGGGAGGGGGCGCCGGCCGTATCGTCGACAGGCAGGGCGGTCAGGCGCCCAGGTCCACGCAGAGATACTTCAGTTCGAGGTAATCCTCGATGCCGTACTTGGAGCCTTCGCGGCCCAGGCCGGATTGCTTGACGCCGCCGAAGGGGCCGACTTCGTTGGAGATCAGGCCGGTGTTGATGCCGACGATGCCGTACTCCAGCGCTTCGGAGACACGCCAGATACGGGCGTAGTCGCGCGTGAAGAAATAGGCGGCCAGGCCGAAGATGGTGTCATTGGCGTTCTTGATGACTTCTTCTTCGGTCTCGAACTTGAACAGCGGTGCCACCGGGCCGAAGGTCTCTTCCGAGGCGAACAGCATGGATTGCGTCACGTCGCGCACCACGGTCGGCTCGAAGAAATTGCCGCCCAGGGCGTGCGTCTTGCCGCCTGCCACGACCTTGGCGCCCTTGCCCACGGCGTCCTCGATGTGCTCCTTGACCTTGGCCACGGCCGCATCGTCGATCAGCGGACCCTGGGTCACGCCTTGCTCGAAACCGTCGCCGACCTTCATGGCCTGGACCTTGGCGATCAGGCGCTTGGCGACTTCTTCGTAGACGCCGGCCTGGATGTAGATGCGATTGGCGCAGACGCAGGTCTGGCCGGCATTGCGGTACTTCGAGGCCAGGATGCCGTCGACGGCGCGGTCCAGGTCGGCATCGTCAAAGACGATGAAGGGCGCGTTGCCGCCCAGCTCGAGCGACAGCTTCTTGATGGTCGGGGCGCATTGTTCCATCAGGGTGCGGCCCACTTCGGTCGAACCCGTGAAGCTGAGCTTGCGCACGACATCGCTTTCGCACAGGGCCGCGCCGATCTCGCGCGAGCTGCCGGTGATCACATGGAACACGCCAGCCGGCACGCCGGCCTCTTCGGCCAGCACGGCCAGGGCCAGGGCGGTCAGCGGGGTCTGCTGGGCGGGCTTGACCACCATGGGGCAGCCGGCGGCCAGGGCCGGGCCGACCTTGCGGGTGATCATCGCGGCCGGGAAGTTCCAGGGCGTGATCGCGGCGGTCACGCCGATGGGCTGCTTCAGGACCATGATGCGCTGGCCGGCCTTGGGGCTTTGCAGCACATCGCCGTCCACGCGCTTGGCCTCCTCGCCGAACCACTCCAGGAAGGAGGCGGCATAGGCGATTTCGCCGGCGGCTTCGGGCAGGGGCTTGCCTTGCTCGGAGGTCATGATGGTCGCCAGGTCCTGCTGGTGCTGCATCATGAGGTTGGCCCACTTCAGCAGAATGGCGCCGCGCTCCTTGCCGGTCTTGGCCGCCCATGCCGGCAGCGCCTTCTCGGCGCTGGCGATGGCGGCTTCGGCTTCCTTGCGGCCCAGCTTGGGCACGGAGACGATGTTCTTGCCGGTGGCGGGGTTATCGACGGGAATGCTGGCCCCGGAGGCGGCCACCCACTTGCCATCGATGAAGCAGGCGTCGCGCAACAGGTCGGGACGGCTCAGGGTCTTGGTCAAGGACATGAATATTTCCTTCTGAATGGACACGCGCGGGATGGAGTTCCATCCCGCGCGTGGGTCAGGCAGCCAGGGTTCAGGCGGTCAGGGCTTCGGTCAGGATATCCAGCGCGCGGTCGAACTGGGCATCCGGAATGGTCAGCGGATACAGGAAGCGCAGCACGTTGCCATACACGCCGCAGCTCAGCAGCAGCAGGCCCTTCTCGATGGCCTTTTGCTGCACGCGCTTGACGGCCTCGGCGTCCGGCTTGCCGGTGGCGGGGTCGTTCAGTTCCAGGGCGACCATGGAGCCCAGGCCGCGCACGTCGGCAATAGCCGGCACCTTGTCGCGCAGGCTGTTCAGGCGGTCCATCAGGCGCTTGCCCAGGGCCGCGGAACGCTCGCACAGCTTTTCTTCGGCGATCACGTCCAGCACGGCCAGCGAAGCGGCCACGGCCAGCGGGTTGCCCGCATAGGTGCCGCCCAGGCCGCCGGGGGCCGGACCGTCCATGACTTCGGCGCGGCCCACCACGCCGGAGATCGGCATGCCGCCGCCCAGGCTCTTGGCCATGGTAATGATGTCGGCCTGCACCGAATGGTGCTCCATGGCGAACAGCTTGCCGGTACGGGCAAAGCCGGTCTGGACTTCGTCGGCGATCAGCAGGATGCCGTGTTCGTCGCAGATCTTGCGCAGGGCGACCATCAGTTCGGGCGGGGTGACGTTGAAGCCGCCTTCGCCTTGCACCGGTTCGAGGATGATGGCGGCCACGCGCTTCGGATCGATGTCGACCTTGAACAGCAGGTCCAGCGACTTGAGCGAGTCAGCCACCGAGATGTCCTGCGTGCTGTTGGGGAAGGGGACGTGGTAGATATCGGCCGGCATGGCGCCGAAAGCCAGCTTGTAGGGGGCGACCTTGCCGGTCAGCGCCATGCCCAGCTGGGTGCGGCCATGGAAGGACCCCGAGAAGGCGATCACGCCCGAGCGGCCGGTGGCCGCGCGCGCGATCTTGACGGCGTTCTCGACGGCTTCGACGCCGGTCGTGAAGAAGGCGCTCTTCTTCAGGCCGCTGATCGGAGCCAGGCTGTTGATGCGCTCGGCCAGGGCCACATAGCCCTCGTAGGGCACGATCTGGTAGGCGGTGTGGGTGAAGTTTTCCAGCTGCGCGGCCACGGCGGCCATGACCTTGGGGTGGCGGTGGCCGGTGTTCAGCACGGCGATGCCGCCGGCGAAGTCGATGTATTCCTTGCCTTCGGCATCCCACAGCGTGGCGTTTTCGGCGCGCACGGCATAGAAGTCACACATGACACCCACGCCACGGGGAGTGGCCAGGGCGCGACGGGTATTCAAATCACGGTTTTTCATCAAAGCCTCAAATTGGCAATAGGCAGCCGCTGCGCGGCGAAAGACTGGCCTGCCGGTCATGGCCGGCGGCGTCACCTTGATACTTTAATGCTAAGATGGCCCCATTCGTAGGAACCACTTTTGCAAATCAGGTAGAACCAATTGAGGTCCATCGTCGGTGACTTGCTGCTGCTGCGCTTGGGTGACGCTTCCGACGGTCCCATGAATCAGCGTTTGTACCGCGCGATCCGGGAGGCCATCCTGGACGGCACGCTGCCGGGCGACACCCGCCTGCCGGCCACGCGGGACCTGGCGGCCGAGCTGGGGATCGCCCGCAATACCGTTGTTCATGTATACGCCCAGTTGCAGGCCGAGGGCTATACCCGCAGCCGGCAGGGCAACGGGACTTTTGTAACGGCAAGTGTGCCCGATGCCTACCTGGCCACCGGGCGCTCGCGGCGCCACCAGGGCAGCGGGCCTGCCGGCCCCGTGCTGTCCGAGCGCGGCGCCCGCATCGTGGACCAGGTCTCGGCCTCGCCCTACCAATGGGGCGCCTTCATGCCCGGCGTGCCCGATGTCACCGAGTTCCCGCACCGCAAGTTCGGGCGCATTTTCAGCGCCCTGTGGCGCAAGCCTGCGCCCGAGCTGCTGACCTACTCCTATGGCGGCGGGCTGCCGGCCCTGCGCGAGGTCCTGGCCGAGCACCTGGGCCTGACCCGTTCGGTCGATTGCGACCCCGAGCAGATCATCATCACCGAAGGCTCGCACCAGGCCATCGACCTGGCCACCCGCATGCTGGGCGCAAGCGGCGACATCGCCTGGATCGAGAACCCGGGCTATTGGGGCGCGCGCACGGTGCTCAGCGCCAACGGCGTGAGGATCCTGCCTCAGCCGGTCGACGAGGAGGGCATGCTGCTGCCGGCCGCGGCCGAAGCCGTCAGCACGCCGCCGCGGTTCATTTTCGTAACGCCTTCGCACCAGTATCCGCTGGGCACGGTGATGTCGCTGGCGCGGCGGCGCCAGCTGCTGGCCCTGGCGCGGCGCTGGGGCAGCTGGATCATCGAAGACGACTACGACAGCGAATTCCGCTTTTCGGGGCGGCCCATCTCCTCGCTGCAGGGGCTGGAGCCCGATGCGCCCGTCATCTACCTGGGCACGTTCAGCAAGACGCTCTATCCGGGCCTGCGCGTGGGCTATCTGGTGCTGCCGAAGCACCTCGCGGCCGCCTTCCAGGCCGGGCATGCCGAGCTTTACCGCGAGGGCCACCTGATGACGCACGCGGCCCTGGCGGCCTTTATTTCCGAGGGCCATTACGCCGCCCACATCCGCCGCATGCGCATGCTCTACAGCAAGCGCCGCGCCATCCTGGTCAATCTCATCGAGCGGCGGCTGGGCCCGCAATGGCTGCACCGGGATTCCAGCGAAGCGGGGCTGCATCTCATCCTCAACCTGCCCGAGGATCTCGACGACAACGCGGTGGTCGATGTCGCGCGGGCCCGCGGGGTGCTCACCCGCCCGCTTTCGCGTTATTACGCCGGCCCCGAGCCGGCCCGCCACGGTCTCCTGCTGGGCTATGCCTGCGTCCCGGAAAGCCAGATCGCGCGCAAGTTCGAAATCCTGCTCGACAGCCTGAACGAAGTGGCCCGCCGCGGCAGCCGCGCCTAGGCGCGCGGCGCCACCGCGCGCAGCAGGCCCTGGGCGTTGCGCACGCCCTGGTCCTCGCAGTTGGTGTTCAGGATCACATGCGTCTGCCGCGCCGGCAGCTGCTGGATGCGCCGCGCCAGCTCGGCCAGTTCCGCTTCGTTGTATTCATACTGGAAACGCGACGAGGAGGCGTGGCCGCGGTGGTTCCAGGCCTGGCGGTTGCGCCCGTGCAGGCGCACCAGCGCCAGGTCTTCGCGGGTGGTCTGCCAGACCGCCGGCACGGTGTTGGAAAAGCCCTGCGGCGCATCGACCACGGTATGCACCAGGGCGCGCTCGCGCAGCCGGGCCAAGGTGGCGGACGCGGCGGGCGCATCGCGCAGCCAGCTTTCGTGGCGAAACTCCACCGAGGCGTCGAGGTCTTCGAGGCGGCGGGCGCATTCGTCCAGCCGGGCCGCGCCCCGCGCGTCATTGCGCACCCAGGGCGGGAACTGGCAATGCACCAGACCCAGCTTGCCGGCCGCGCGCAGCGGCTCCAGGGCCAGCAGGAAACGCCGCCAGAGTTCGTCGCGCCAGGCGGCCGGCAGCTGGTTGTCGAAACAGGGGCGGGGATCTTCGGCCTGCCAGCCGAGATCGCGCAGCAGGTCGGCGGGCAGGGCGCGCAAGGGTGTCTGGTGCCCCGTGAAAAGCCGGAAGGCCTTGATATCGAAGACAAAGCCGCCGGGTGTGCGCTGCGCCCAGGCATGGGTGGTTTCGGGCGCGGGCAGGCCGTAGTAGGGCGAATCCGCCTCGACCACCGGAAAGCGGGCGGCGTAGAAGCGCAGGCGGGCGGCCGCATCGCTGGCCTCGGGCGGATAGAAACGTCCGCAGGCCAGCAAGGTGGGGTCGGTCCAGGAGGCAGTGCCGATCAATAGGCGCATACAGAGAGGGGGAAGACGCGCGCCGGGGCGCGCGGTCGGAACGCGGTATATTCTGTATAAATATACAGTGTATTGCCATGACGAAACCGACCGCCGAGGCCAGCGATCCGCTGGACGAACTCAACCCCCAGCAACGCGAGGCCGCCACCTATGGCGTGGCGCCCGGCGCGGCGCCCGCGTCCGCCCTCCTGGTGATCGCCGGGGCGGGGTCGGGCAAGACCAGCACCCTGGCGCATCGCGTGGCGCATCTGATCCGGCATGGCGCCGATCCCCAGCGCCTGCTGTTGCTGACGTTTTCGCGCCGCGCGGCCCAGGAGATGGACCGCCGGGTGGCGAGCGTGCTGCGCCGGGTCATGAAGCTGGACGGCGCCGCGCCCTCCTTGCCCTGGGCGGGCACCTTCCACAGCATCGGCGCGCGCTTGCTGCGCGACTGCGCCAAGCGCATCGGCCTGTCCGAAGCCTTCACGGTCCATGACCGCAGCGACGCCGAAGACCTCATGGGCATGCTGCGCCACGAGCTGGGCCTGACGGCCACGCAGAACCGCTTCCCGCTCAAGGGCACCTGCCTGTCCATCTATTCGCGCGTGATCAACAGCCAGGATGCCCTGGGCGATGTGCTGGCGCGCGCCTTTCCCTGGTGCGCTCAATGGGAGCACGAGCTCAAGCGCTTGTTCCAGGCCTATATGCAGGCCAAACAGGCGCAGCAGATCCTGGACTACGACGATCTGCTGCTGTATTGGGCCGAAATGATGGCCGACCCGGGCATCGCGCGCGATGTGTCGTCGCGCTTTGACCATGTGCTGGTCGACGAATACCAGGACACCAACCGCCTGCAGGCCGGCATCCTGCTGTCCATGAAGCCCGACGGGCGCGGCCTGACCGTCGTGGGCGATGACGCCCAGTCCATCTATGCCTTCCGCGCCGCGACCGTGCGCAACATCCTGGATTTTCCGCGCCAATTCGGCGCCCATGTCATTGCGCTGGAGCGCAATTACCGCAGCACGCAGCCCATACTGGACGCCTCCAACGCCGTGATCGCCGAGGCGCCGGAGCGCTACGCCAAGGCCTTGTGGACCGACCGTGCCAGCGCGCAGAAACCCGAGCTGGTCAATGTGAGCGACGAGGCCGGCCAGGCGCGCTGGGTGGCCGACCAGGTCCTGGCCCGGCGCGAGGAGGGCATGCGCCTGACCGCGCAGGCCGCGCTGTTTCGCGCCGCCAGCCACAGCGCCGCGCTCGAACTGGAACTGACGCGCCGCAATATCCCCTTCGTGAAGTTCGGCGGCCTGCGCTTTCTGGAGGCCGCGCACGTCAAGGACCTGCTGTCGCTGCTGCGCTGGGCCGAGAATCCGCGCTCGCGCATGGCGGGTTTCCGTGTGGCCCAGCTGCTGCCCGGCGTCGGGCCGGCCACGGCCGGCAAGCTCATGGACGCCCTGGCCGAGGCCGCCGATCCCCTGGCCTGCCTGGCGGCCTTCAAGCCGGGCGCCGGTCCGCAATGGGAGGGGCTGGTGGCCGTCTTCGCGGCGCTGCGCGGGCGGCAGGCGAGCTGGCCGGCGGACATCGACCTCGCCCTGGCCTGGTACGCGCCGCTGCTGGAGCACCTGTATGACGATGCGCGCGTGCGCCGCGCCGACCTCGAACAGCTGGCCCGGCTGGCGGCGGGTTATCCCACGCGCGAGCGCTTCCTGACCGAACTGACGCTGGATCCGCCCTCGGCCACCAGCGACGAGTCCGGCAAGCCGCTGCTGGACGAGGACTATATGATTCTGTCGACGATCCATTCGGCCAAGGGCCAGGAATGGAAGGCGGTATACATCCTCAATGCCGTGGACGGCTGCATCCCCTCCGACATGGCGACCGACAGCGGCGAAGAAATCGAAGAAGAGCGGCGCCTGCTCTACGTGGCCATGACGCGCGCCCGCGAGCGCCTGCAGGTTATCGTGCCCCAGCGTTTTTATGTGCACCAGCAAAGCGGCATGGGCGACCGCCATGTGTACGCCGCGCGCACGCGCTTCCTGCCCGACAGCATGATGCCGCTGTTCGAGCATCTGCCCAAGCCTCCGGCGCTGCCTTTCGGGCGCGGCGAGGGCTTGCAAGGCGCCGCGGGCGCCCCGGTGATCGACGTCGGCCAGCGGCTACGCAAGCTATTCTCCTGAGCTATCATGCCCGATGGCTGGCCATTGCCGGCCGTCGGTCCAAGGGGGGAGATCATGGCTCAGGATTCCGCGGCGGCCGAGCCGCCAGTCAACCAGGTCGTGGCGTCGGTGGCCTATGTGGACGGCCGGCGCGCGCGCGAAGTGCCCATCGCCGAGGTGGGCGACTACGTCGGCGGCCAGAAGGGCATGCTATGGATAGGTTTGCGCAACCCGAGCCCCGAGTGCATCGCCCAGGTCGTCGACGCGCTGGGCGCCTGCGACAAGAACCGTGAAGAAATGCTGGAGGCCCACCGCCGGCCCAAGATCATCGACTACGGCAACATGGTGCTCATCGTGGCCATCACGGTGGAGGTCGAGGGCGGCCGGCCCGTCTTTGGCGAAACCCAGTATCTGATCGGCGAGGGCTTCCTGGTCACGGTGCGCCGCGGCGCGCTGTCCACCCACAGCACGCTGCGCGAGCGCCTGGAGGCCGCGCCCGAACTGCTCAAGCGCGGCAGCGACTATGTCGCCTCCGAGCTGCTCGATCTGCTGGTGGACCGCTATGTGGCGGCGGCCGGCCAGCTCGAAAGCGTGGTCGAGCACGCCGAGCAAAAACTGCTCATCCGCGGCGCCAAGGACTCCGATATCCGCAAGCTGTACCGCCAGCGCCGCGACCTGCTGCGCATCCACAATGCGATCGCGCCCATGGCCGAGATTTGCCGGCGCCTGGCGCGGGTCGAAATGTCGGCCGTCGACGAGCATGCCCGGCCGTATTTCGCCGAGGTGGCCGACCGCGTGGTCCGCGTCGATGAACTCATCAACGCCCTGCGCGAGGCCCTGGCCTTCGCCTTCGAAGCCAGCCTCATGATCGGCCAGGGCCAGCAGAACGACACCACCCGCAAGCTGGCCTCCTGGGCCGCCATCCTGGCGGTGCCCACCGCCGTGGCCGGCATCTACGGCATGAATTTCGAATACATGCCGGAACTCAAGACCCACTGGGGCTATCCCATCACCTTGAGCGTGATCGCCGCGATCTGCGCCGTGTTGTATTGGCGTTTCCGGAAGTCCGGCTGGCTCTGAGCCGGCCTCAACCTGCGAGGTTGTCTTGCCCAATCCTGTTTTCTCCAACAGCGCCTCGCGCCGGCTGGGACGGCGCGTGGCCAGCCTGGCCGCCGCCCTGGCCGTCGGGGCGGTGCTGGCCTGGTGGCATCGCGAGCCCGCGCCGACCGCGCCGACCGCGCCGACCGCGCCGACCGCGCCGACTACGGCCCCCGCCGGCGCGGCGGCCGGCCTGCCGCAGGCCAGCTACCGGCTGCAGGGCACGATCGTCAACGTGGCCGACGGCGATACGGTCACGCTGCGCGTCGCCGACGGGCAGCGGCGCATCCGCCTGGACAGCATCGATGCCCCCGAGGCCGGCCATGGGCGGGACCAGCCGGGCCAGCCCTATGCCGAAGCCTCGCGCCAGCATCTGGCCGGGCTTGTCGCCGGCAAGGACCTGACCGCCCAGTGCTACGAAAAAGACCAGTACGGGCGGGATCTGTGCGCGCTCATCCTGCCCGATGGCCGGTCGGCCAACCGCGAGCAGGTCGCCGCCGGCTATGCCTGGGCCTATACGGCCCGGCGAGGCGATTACCTTCGTGATAAATCCTTGCCCGAGCTGCAGCGCCGGGCCCGGCAGGCCGGCCTCGGGCTATGGGCCCAGCCGGGCGCCGTCGAGCCCTGGAAATGGCGTTATGACTGCTGGAAAGAACGGCGTTGCCAGTAGCGAAATGCCGGAAAAAAGAGGGCAGGTTTCCGTATGACAAGTGTGAGGGCTTTGCTATTCTTCTGGCGCACCATACGGGGAAAAGTCTTGATGAAACTGCATCGCATATCAGGGCGGCTGCTGCGCTGCGGCCTGGCCGCCCTTACGATGATGGCCGCATTGGCCGGCTGTTCGCGCGAAAGCCCGATCAACAGTCCCTATCTTTCCGGCGCCCTCGAAGAAAACGCCCTCTACACGGCCTTCGTCAAGCGTTCTCCCAAGTACCTCGATCCGGCAAGCTCCTATTCCACCGACGAGACGCCGTATACCTACAACATCTATGAGCCGCTCTATGGGTATCACTACCTCAAGCGGCCCTACGAGCTCATCCCGCGCGCGGCCAGCGAGATCTCCCATCCGGTCTACCTCGATGCCCAAGGCCGGCCCTTGCCGGACGACACGCCCGGCGAACGTATCGCCGAAAGCGTCTATGACATCAAGCTGCGCCCGGGCATACGCTACCAGCCGCATCCGGCCTTCGCCCGCAAGCCCGATGGCGGCTACGCCTACTATCCGCTGGCCCCGGGCGAGCTGGACGACAAGTTCTACCTGCCCGACTTTCCCCTGACCGGCAGCCGCGAACTGACCGCCGACGACTACGTCTACGCCTTCCGCCGCCTGGCCAGCCCGCGCGTGGTCTCGCCCATCTATTCGCTGATGGCCGAGTATGTCGTGGGCATGCAGCAATACGGCGAGCGCCTGCGCGAGCGGGACCGCGCGCAGCGGCAGGGCCTGCCCGCCGGCACGCGCGACCTGCCCTGGCTGGACCTGCGCGAGCCCGAGGGTTTTGACGGCGTGCAGGCCCTGGACCGCCACACGCTGCGCATCCGCGTCAAGGGCAAGTATCCCCAGTTCAAGTACTGGCTGGCGATGACCTTCACCGCGCCCATTCCCTGGGAGGCCGACCGCTTCTACAGCCAGCCGGGCATGGCCGAGCATGACCTGTCGCTCAACACCTGGCCGGTGGGCACCGGCCCCTATATGCTGGTCGAGTCGCGCCCCAATTGGCGCCACGTGCTGGCCCGCAATCCCAATTATCACGGCGAACCCTACCCCTGCGAGGGCGAGCCGGGCGACAGGCAGGCCGGCCTGCTGGCCGATTGCGGCAAGCCCACGCCCTTCATCGACCGCGTGGTGTTCAGCGTCGAAAAAGAAGCCTTGCCCCTGAGCGGCAAGTTTCTCCAGGGGTATTACGACATTCCCCAGGTCGAGCGCGGCGAGTATGGCGTGTCCATGCTGGTGGCCGCGGGCGACTCCCAGGAAAAGGCCGCGCTCTACCGCGAGCGCGGCATCCGCCTGCCGACCACGGTCGAGACCTCCAACTGGTATATGGGCTTCAACTGGCTGGATCCCGTCGTGGGCAAGGGCGATACGCCGGAGCAGGCCGAGCGCAACCGCAAGCTGCGCCAGGCCATCAGTATCGCCTTTGACTGGGAGGAGTACATCAATATCTTCGAGAACGGCCAGGCCGCCGCCGCCTATGGGCCGGTGCCGCCCGGGGTGCTGGGCTACCAGCCCCTGCCCGAGGGCTACAACCCCGTGGTCTACCGGCTGGTCGACGGCAAGCCCGTGCGCAAGCCGCTCGACGTGGCGCGCGACCTGCTGGCCCAGGCCGGCTACCCGGGCGGGCGCAATGCCCAGACCGGCGCGCCGCTGGTGCTCTACTACGACGCCATGACCGGCGCGGGCGCCAGCCCGCAGTTCGACTGGATGCGGCGGCAGCTGGCCAAGATCGGCATCCAGATGGATGTGCGCTCGACCGACTACAACCGCTTCCAGGACAAGATGCGACGCGGCACGGCCCAGCTCTTCTTCTGGGGCTGGAACGCCGACTATCCCGACGCCGAGAACTTCCTGTTCCTGCTCTACGGGCCCAATGCCAAGGCCAAGAGCGGCGGCGAGAACGCGGCCAACTACGAAAACCCCGAGTACGACCGCCTCTTCGAGCAAATGAAGTTCCTCGATGACGGCCCCGAGAAAGAAGCCATCATCGCCCGCATGGTCGACGTGGTCAGGCGCGACGCGGTCTGGATGTTCGGCTACTTCCCGATGTCAGGCGGCGCCTACCAGCAGTGGGTGGGCAACGCCAAACCCACCCAGATGGTGCGCAACACCTTGCAGTACATGAAGGTCGACCCCGCGCTGCGCGTACAGAAGACCGACCAATGGAACCGACCTCGCTGGTGGCCGCTGGGCCTCGTGCTGCTGCTTATCCTGCTGGCCATCATTCCTTCCTATATCACGCTGAAACGGCGCGAGCGCCAGACCGCGTTTGGCGCCCGGGAGCGACAATCATGACAAGCTATGTGCTGCGCCGGCTGCTGTATGGGGTGTTGATCCTCATAGGCGTCAATCTCTTTACCTTCATCCTGTTCTTCGCGGTCAATACGCCCGACGACATGGCGCGGCTGGCCATCGGCGGGCAGCGCACCAGCCAGGACGCCATCGACAAATGGAAGGCCGACCGGGGCTACGACAAGCCGCTCTTTCTGAACTCCGCGCAATCCGGGCTTGAACGCTACACCGACACGGTGTTCTACCAGCGTTCCGTTCCCTTGCTGGCCATGGACTTCGGCGCTTCCGATGCCGGCCGCGACATCGGCCGCGAAATCAAGACACGCATGTGGCCCAGCCTGGCCCTGGCCTTGCCATCCTTCTTCCTCGGGCTGTTCGCCAGCATCGTCTTTTCGCTCACGCTGGTGTTCTTCCGGGCGACCCGGCTGGACTTCTGGGGCGTGGTCGTCTGCGTGATACTGCTGTCGATCTCCAGCCTGTTCTACATCATCGCGGGGCAGTGGCTGTTCGCCAAGCTGTGGCAGCTGGTGCCTTATTCGGGCTACGCGGATGGGCTGGGCAGCATCAAGTTCCTGGCGCTGCCGGTGCTGGTGGCCGTCATCTCGCGGCTGGGGCCCGAGGCCAGGTTCTACCGCAGCATCTTCCTCGAGGAGATCGGCAAGGACTATGTGCGCACCGCCCGCGCCAAGGGCCTGAGCGAGACGCTGGTGCTGTTCCGGCATGTGTTGCGCAACGCCCTGCTGCCCATCCTCACGAGCACGGTCTCGGCCATTCCGCTGCTCTTCATGGGCAGCCTGATCGCCGAATCCTTCTTCGGCATTCCGGGCCTGGGCAGCTACACCATCGATGCCATCAATGCGCAGGACTTCTCCATCGTGCGCGCCATGGTGTTCCTGGGGTCCGTGCTCTACATCCTGGGCCTCATCCTCGCCGACATCTCCTATACGCTGGCCGATCCCCGCGTGCGTTTCGAGTGACCGCCATGCCCCGATTCATCTTCCTCTGGACGGACATCGCCCTTTTCCTGATGGTCCTGGCCGTCTTGGCCTATGTGTGGCGCGTGCGGCGCAGCCCCGCCTTGCGCGCAACCTGGCGCCGCGTGGCAGCCGACGCGCCGGCCATGTGCTCGGCCGTGGTGCTGTCCTGCTTTGTCGTGGTGGGGCTGCTGGATTCCGTGCATTTCCAGCTGCGCCTGCCGCCAGCGCCCTCGGCCGCCGCCGACGCGCCCCCGGCCTATGCGCCGGCCGTCACCTCGCTGCTGGACAGCCTGATGGCGCCGTCCGTGCTGGCCAGGCCCGAGAAAACCTATTCCGCGCCGCTGGCTTCGCACCAGTTCACCAAGGAGAGCATGGTGGCCGACGACGGCACGGTCAGCCGCGATTTTCCCCGCCTGCGCCACGGCGGCGCCCACCTGGCCGACCCCGCGGCCGAAACCCGGCCGGACATCCGCGCCCGCCTGGCGCGCGGGCTGGCCGCCGGGCTGGCGGTGGCGCTGCTGGCGGCCGGCGTGCTGGCCGTGTTTCTCGCCCGCCGCCGGGGCCCGGGCAGGGTGAGCGTGGCCGACCTGCTGCGTGGCAACAGCCTGGTGCCCTGGCGCGCCATGCTGCTGACGCTGGCCGTCCTGTGCCTGGTGGGCGGAGCCCTGGCGGGCCTGGCCACCGGTTATCACGTTCTGGGCACCGACCGCACCGGCAATGACGTGCTCTGGCAGGCGCTCAAGAGCATACGCACGGCGCTGGTGATAGGGACGCTCACCACCCTGGCCATGCTGCCGCCGGCCATTGTCTTCGGGATCGCCGCCGGCTATTTCAAGGGCAAGGTCGACGATGTCATCCAATATATCTACACCACGCTGACCTCCATCCCCGGCGTCCTGCTGGTGGCCGCTTGTTCGCTCATGATGCAGGTCTATATCGAGAACCACGCCGAGTATTTCGACACCTCGGCGGCGCGCGCCGACGCGCGTCTCTTCCTGCTGTGCATGATCCTGGGCCTGACGGGCTGGTCGGCGCTGTGCCGGCTGCTGCGCGCCGAAACGCTCAAGCTGCGCGAGCAGGAGTACATCCAGGCGGCGCGCGCCTTCGGGGTATCGCACTGGCGCATCATGGCGCGCCACTTGCTGCCCAATGTCATGCATATCGTGCTCATCACGGCCGTGCTGGAGTTTTCCGGGCTGGTGCTCTACGAGGCGGTGCTGTCCTACCTGGGGATTGGGGTCGATCCCAGCATGAACTCCTTCGGGTCCATGATCGACGGCGCGCGCCTGGAAATGTCGCGCGATCCCATGATCTGGTGGAATCTGCTCACCGCCTTTGTCTTCCTGCTGACCCTGGTGCTGGCCGCCAATCTGTTCGCCGACGGCGTGCGCGATGCCTTCGATCCGCGCAGCCGGCGTTTCCGGCCTCATCTCAAGCAAGCGACCGGAGGCGCGCAATGAGCCTGCTCACTGTCCAAGACCTCGACGTGGCCGTGGCGTCCGCAGACAGTCTGGCGCATGTCGTCAAGCGCCTGAGCTTCGCCATCGGGCGTGGCGAGACCTTCGCCCTGGTGGGCGAGTCCGGCAGCGGCAAGAGCATGACGGCGCTGGCGCTGCTGCGGCTGCTGCCCGACGCGGGACGCATCGTCGGCGGCCAGGTCAATCTCGAAGACCAGGATCTCAACCTCCTTACCGAGCGGCAGATGCGCGGCGTCCGAGGCGGCCGGGTCGGCATCATCTTCCAGGAGCCCTCCACCAGCCTGAATCCGGTCATGCGGGTGGGCGACCAGATCGTCGAGACCCTGGCGGCGCATACCGCGCTGCGGGGCGCGGCGGCGCGGCGGCGCGCCATCGAATGGCTTTCGCGCGTGGGCATTCCCGAGCCGGAGCGCCGTATCGATGACTACCCCTTCCAGTTCTCCGGCGGCCAGAAACAGCGCATCATGATCGCCATCGCCTTGGCTGCCGAGCCCCGGCTGTTGATCGCCGACGAGCCCACCACGGCGCTGGACGTGACGGTCCAGGCGCAGGTGCTGGAGCTCTTGGCGGATATCCAGCGCGAGATGGGCATGGCCGTGCTGCTGATCACGCATGACCTGGCCATCGTGCGCCAGACCGCGCATCACGTGGCCTTGATGCGCGGCGGCGAGATCGTCGAGGCGGCCGACGCCCGGACGTTCTTCGCCGCGCCCCGGCATCCCTATGCGCGGCAGCTGTTCGAGGCCATTCCCACCTTTGAGAAACGCGGCCGGCCGCTGGCCGCCGCCGCCGCGCGGCCGGGCGGCCCGGCGCAAGCACGCGCGGCGGGAGACGTCGTGCTGGATGTACAGGACCTCCGCGTGCACTACCCGGTCCGCAAGGGCTTGCTGCGGCGTCCCGCGGCTTGGATCAAGGCCGCCGATGGCGTGAGCTTCTCCTTGCGGGCCGGCGAAACCCTGGCGCTGCTGGGCGAGTCCGGCTGCGGCAAGACCACCACCGGCAAGGCCTTGCTGCGCCTGGTCGATGGCGCGCGCGTCAGCGGCCGGGCCCTGTTGGACGGCCGTGATCTGCTGAGCGCCGACCGCCGCGCCTTGCGGGCCTTGCGGCGCGACATCCAGATCGTGTTCCAGGATCCCTATGCCTCGCTGGATCCCCGCATGCGGGTCGGGGACATCCTCGATGAGGGGGTGGCCTCCCTGCATCCCGAGCTCACCCCGGAGCAGCGGCAGGCGCGCGCCGAGGAGTTGCTGCGCCGCGTCGGCCTGCCGGCGGACACGGCGCGGCGCTATCCGCATGAGTTCTCGGGCGGGCAGCGGCAGCGCATCGCCATCGCCCGGGCCCTGGCCGTCGAGCCCCGGGTGCTGATATGCGACGAGCCCACCTCGGCGCTCGATGTCTCGGTGCAGGCGCAGATCCTCGATCTGCTGCGTGAGCTGCAGGCGGAGCTGGGCATTGCCTATCTTTTCATCACCCACAACTTCGGTGTCGTGGAATATCTGGCCGACCGCATCGCTGTCATGGCCGAAGGCCGTATCGTCGAGCTGGACGATGCCGCCACGGTGCTGCGGCAGCCCAGGCACGCCTTGACCCGGCGCCTGCTCGATGCCGTGCCCAGGCTGGTGTTCGGCCAGGAGGATCAGGCGCGGTAGCGGTATTCCACGTCCCACTCCGACTCGCCCACTTTCTCGAAGCCATGCGCAAGATAGAAGGCATTCGAGCGGCTACCCTTGAGCGCGCCCAGCTCGATGCTGGCGCCCAGGGTGCGCGCCCGGGCGCAGAGCTCGCGCAGTACGCGCGAGCCAATGCCGCGTCCGCTGTGTTCGGGGCTGAGATAGAAATGCGTCAGGCGCCAGACGGTCTGGCGGTCATCGAGGATGTAGAAACCCGCGCGCTCGCCATCGACGATGATGTGGCGCGTGAGCGCCGGCTCGAAGCCGGCACGCAGCCGTTCGCGGGACCGCTCGGGATCAAAGCGCCCCAGCGCTTGCAGGCTTTCGCGCATGGCCGCCAGCCGCAGCTCGGACAGCGCATCGAAATCGGACTCTTGGGCGAGCGGGGTTTGCAGCATCATGGCGGGCCATATGTCGTGTCGATGACCGGCCCAGCATAGCCAATTCCCGCCGCGGCATCGGACGGCCGGGGCGACAACTCTGTTTCACCCGATTTCCGGGGCCAAAGCGCCCGTCACCGCCCGAAGGTCCGCGCCAGCCCGGCCACCGGGATACCTGCCCCGGGGCGTTTCTAGTCTGTCAGGGCGGCCCGCCCGAGGGATAGACTTCACGGTTCAGGGCGAGCCAGGCCAGGGCCGCGTGCGAGAGATAGCCGCCGCGGCGCCAGATCAGCGTCATTTCCCAGACCGCATCGCGATCATCGAGCTCCACCAGGCGCACGCCCGCCTGCCGGCGCTGCTCGGCCACCAGGCGCGGCAGAAAGCCTATGCCCAGGCCCGAGGCCACCAGGGCGACGATGAAGTCGATCTGGCCGCTGCGGGCCGCCGTCGCGGGGGTATAGCCCACGCGCTCGCAGGCCGAGATCAGCACCTGGTTCAGCGCAAAACCGCTTTCGAACAGCACGAAGGGCGTGTCGCGCAGCTGGGCCAGGCGCAGCCGGCGCGATCGGGCCAGCGGATGATCCGGCGGCATGAGCACCATCAGCGGTTCGCGGGCCACGGGCTGATACTCGAAGGCCTCGGGCACGGGCGTGAGCGTGGCGCCCAGTTCGATATCGCCGCTTTGCACCATGTCTTCCAGGCGGCGGCTGCCATGTTCGGCAAGGCTGATCTCAACGCCCGGATAGCGGCTGCGGAAACGGGCGAAAAGCGGCGCGAACAGCACGCTGCTGCCCAGCGTGGGCAGGCCCAGGCGCAGCACACCGCGCTTGAGGCCCCGCAGCTCCTCTAATTCGGCCACCAGGTCGTCGCGCTGGGCCAGCATGGCCTGGGCGCGGCGGAACACCACTTCGCCGGCCTGGGTCATGCGCGGGGGATGGCTTTGCCGGTCCAGCAGCGGCATGCCGATCTCGTCTTCGAGCTGGCGCACCGCCTTGCTGACCGTCGGCTGGGTGGCGTGGATGGCGCGCGCGGCCTGCGAAAAACCGCCTTGCCGAAGTACCTCGCAAAACGCCCGCAACGTCCGTAAATCCATGGTTATTCCATATTGGCATATGGCCAATGAAATGAATTCATTTTATCTATGCCCTGGAAAAGCGTACAAGAGGAGGGAGCGCCCAAGCTTCCACGGAGAGAGAAGCGCGCTCAGGGAGTGTTGTCATGTTTGCTCGTAGTTGGACCCTCGGACGCAGCTATCTGAGGCGCAGTCGTTTATTGCAGATCGCGGTGATCGCGGGCTTTGCCTGGGCAGGCCAGGCCCTGGCGCAGTGGGGCGGCCTGCCCGTTCCGGGCGGCGTGATCGGCCTGGCGCTGGTGTTGCTGCTGCTGGGCAGCGGCGTGCTGCGGCCCCAACACATCCGGCGCGGCGCCAGTTGGCTGTTGGCCGAGATGCTGCTGTTTTTCGTGCCGGCCGTGATGTGTCTTCTCGATCATCGCGAACTGGCGGGCATGCTGGGGTTGAAAATCCTGGCCGTCATCGCGCTGGGCACCTTGCTGGTGATGGGCGGCACCGCCCTGGCCATCGACCTCTGCTACCGGTGGATGAACCGCCATGCTTGCTGATATCGCCGCCCTGGTATTCTGGCCGCTGGCCACGGTGCTGGCCTATCTCTGCGCGCGCGCCGTCTATCGCCGCCACGGCTATTGGTGGAGTTCCACCCTGGTCCTGGCGCCGGCGCTGCTGCTGGCCCTGGCGCTCCTGCTGCATGCGGGCTACGCCGACTACATGCGGGGCAGCCATTGGCTCATGGCCATGCTCAGTCCGGTCATCGTGTCCTTTGCGCTGCCGCTCTACCAAGAGCGCGCCCTCATCCGCCGCTATTGGCCCATTCTGCTGGTGGGCGTGGCGGTGGGCAGCCTCATTGCCGGGGTGAGCGCCTGGCTGTTGGCCAGCTGGCTGGACCTGCCGGCCGATGTGCGCCTGAGCCTGGTGCCGCGTTCGGTCGCCACGCCCTTCGCCATGACGGTTTCGTCCAAGCTGGGCGGCGTGCCTGACCTGACCGCCGTCTTCGTCATCGTCACCGGCGTGCTGGGCGCCCTGATGGGCCAGGCGCTGCGCCGCCTGCTGCCCCTGCGGTCGTCGCTGGCGCGCGGCGCGCTGTTCGGCATGGGCGCGCACGGCGCCGGCGTGGCCAAGGCGCGCGAGCTCGCCGCCGACGAAGGTTCCATCGCCGGCCTGGTCATGGTGCTGGCCGGCCTGTCCAATGTGCTCATCACGCCCAGTGTGGCGTATTTGCTTGCCCGCTGAGCGCTTCCGCTATCGCCGCTGCCGGCCCAGGTGTACAGTGGGCCAGGGAAATGCCGGGGAGGGCGCTATGACGATCGGATGGCGGTTGCGCGGGATGGCCTGGGGCCTGGTCATGTTGTGCTTGATGGCGGGCCTGGCGCGCGCGGCCGGGCCGCTGGATGCGGCCCGCGAGCTGGTGGCGCGGCAGAATCTCGGCGTGGCGCTCCTGCCCATGGGCTTGGCCGCGGCCTTGCGCACCGAAACCTATGCCGGCCTGGTCAAGCAGCTGGGCCCGGAAAAAGCCCAGGCCCTGCTCGAAGAAGAGCTCAAGCGCGCCGCGCCCACCTACCGGGCGCAATGGGACGAAAACCTCGCCCAGGCCTATAGCCAGTTTTTCACCGCCGCCGAGCTGAAGTCCGTGGCCGACAAGGGCGATGCCGCTCCCGAGGCCGCCAAGCTGCAGGGCGCGGCCAATCAGGTCGGCGCGGCCATGATGCAGCTGTCCGCGCCGCTACTCAGCCAATATGTGGCCGACGTCCTGCTGGGGGCGCAGAAACGCGCCAGCGGCGGTTAGTCCTTTACCAGGCCGCCGTCGACCACCAGGTTCTGGCCGGTCACCGCGCGCGCCCAGGGCGATAGAAAAAACAGCGCCGCGTCGGCGAATTCCGCCGGCGTGGTCACGCGCCGCAAGGGCGTGAGGCTGGCGATCAGGTCGAACACCGCCTGCGGCGTCGAGGCGCTGGCATCGGTGGTCTGCAACAGGCCGCCGGAGACCATGTTGACCGTGATGCCGTCAGGGCCGAGGTCCTGAGCGGCCGTGCGCGTGAGCGACAGCAGGGCGGCCTTGGAGGCGGTGTAGTCGTGGTAGGGCACCACCGGGTTCTGGACCAGGTTGGTGCCGATATTGACGATGCGGCCGAAGCCGGCCTGGCGCATGGCAGGCAGCGCCGCCTGCATGGTATTGAGCGCGCCCTTGAGCGCGCCGTCCAGCTGGCCCTGGAAGCGGTCCCAGGCGATGTCGCCGAATCGAGGGCGGGCATCGCCATCGAAACGGAAGTCCGCCAGGGCATTGTTGACCACCGACAGCACGGGCTGGCCGGTGTGTTCGGCGGCCGCCGCCATCATGGCGCGCACTTCGCCGGCGTCGGTCACGTCGGCCTGCAGGGCGATGGACAGCGGACCGAGTTCTTCGGCCAGGGCTTCGGCCTGGCGCCGGCTGCGGCGGTAGTTGACGATGACGCGGGCGCCGGCCTGGGCCAGCGCCCGCGCGATGGCCGCGCCCAGGCCACGGCCTGCGCCCGTGACCAGCACGGTCTGTGCGGATATATCCATGTCATTCTCCAGTAGGCGGGCATTATGCCCGCCTACCGCAGGCAAAGGCGCCAGGCAGCGCCCAGGCTCAATGCCCGGTGCTGTCGGCTTCGCGGCTGGCCTCGAAGAGGAACCAGGTGCGCTTTTCGGTCTCGTCGATCCAGTTCTCGATCAGGCTGGAGCTGGCGATGTCGTGGTACTCGTCGGTAATGTCGTGCGCCTCGCGCAGCGCCGCGGCCAGGGCCTTGTTGTCATCGCGCAGTTCGGCCAGCATGTCCAGCGGCTGCACATAATCCGCGTCATTGTCGAGCACGCGCTGCATGCGGGCGATATGGCCGATGGAACGCAGCGTCGTGCCGCCGATCTTGCGCACGCGCTCGGCCAGGGCGTCCGTCATGGCGAACAATTCGTCGCCCTGTTCGTCCAGCATCAGGTGATAGTCGCGGAAGTGCGGGCCGCTGACGTGCCAATGGAAGTTCTTGGTCTTGAGGTAGAGGGCGAAGACATCGGCCAGCAGTTGGTTCAGTGCGGCGGAGATGTCGCGAGTGGCGGCTTGCGCCAGGTCGGTAGGGGTGGCAAGCGGACGTTTGCGGCGTTGGACCGCTGCGCTCTTCTGTTTCGGATCCAGTTTCTTGGCCATAGCAAGCAACTCCTTTCCAGAGGTTAAGTCCGAGTCAGTTCCGGCGACACAAATGGTGCCAGTCCGCTTCTAGCGTAAACCCCTAGGCCGGCTTTGCCAACCTTGCGCAGTCACAAACCATGACGTGGCGCAAGGCGGCGCGGTTGCATTGCCCATGCGGATGGGCGAGCATAGCCGGGTCGAACCAAGACCTTGTGCGGCCAGGCGCCGCAGGCTTTCAGGGAGTGGCAAGCATGGAATGGAAAATCACACGCAGCGGCTGGGTAGGCGATCGCAATTTCGATATCGAGATGGCCGAGGAAACGGCCGGCTTCGTGCCGCGCGTGAAGGTCTACGGTTTCCCGCCGCTGGATGTGCCCGATGCGCCCTATCCCACCGAGGCGCTCGCGCTGAAGGCGGCCGTGCGCCGCCTGTCGCAGGAGTTCGATGAAGAGCCGCGCCTGGATTGAGCCCTCAGGCGGCTGCCGGCAGCGCCCCGCGCGGCTGGCGCTCAAAGAGCACGCCAAAGGCCGCGCTCATCCGGCGCGCGCCGTTGTCGCTCAGGCGCAGCGCGCGCGAATCCAGGTCGCGCGTGACCCAGCCGCGCGCCAGGGATAGCTCCAGCAAGGCCGCGCCCAGCGCGCCGCCGAGGTGGGGGCGGCGGGCGCTCCAGTCCATGCAGGCGCAGGCCAGCCGGCGCTTTTTCTTTTGCAGAGCCGAGACGTCCAGGCCCAGGGCAGCCAGGCGGGCCGTGCCCAGCGGCGTCGGCCGGTAGTCCTCCAGCCAGCCATGCTGCACCAGGGCATCATGCAGCGTGACGGCGACCGTGCCCGCCATATGGTCATAGCAGGTGCGCGCATGGCGCAGCGCCGTCGGGGTGGAGGGCTCGAAGGCGGGCCGGGGCGCATCGGCCACGACCAGCAAGGCCTCCAGGGCGCAGGCGATGTCGCTGCCCGCCAGGCGGTAATAGCGGTGCCGTCCCTGGGTCTGCAAGGCCACCAGGCCCTGGGCCATCAGGCGCTGGAAATGGCTGCTGGCGGTGGGGGCGCTGATGCCGGCCACGGCCGCCAGTTCGGTGGCGGTCCGCGCGCAGCCGTCCAGCAATGAACAGAGCATGCGGGTACGCGCCGGGTCGGCGATGGCCGCCGCGACGGCCGCGACCCGTTCGTCGGCGTTGTATTCCATGTTTTGACTCCCGGCTAACAATGGATGAGCCAGCATAGCCGCGCCGGCGCCGCGCGGGCAAGCTCAGGCCGGCTTGCGCGAGGCGGGCGGCTGGACGACGGCCACGGGGCTGTCGACCAGCACGCATTGCTTGCCGGTGCGCTTGCAATGATCGCGCACCCGCCAATAGGCATCGTGGCTGATGCAGCCGGTCTGGCAGATGACCAGGTCGGCGGCGCGCAGGCTGGCTTCGAGAGCGGCTTCTTCGCCCTCGTGGGTCAGAAAGCGCCCACCGGCGCTTTCCACCAGCTGCCGCGCCAGGCCGGCGGTATTGCCGTCGCCGCCCACGCAAAGCACGGCCCGGCCGCCGCCGCTGCGCTGGCGGGCCAACGTGCGCACTCTTTCCATGAGTTGCTCGACCTGCCTGGCCAGGGTCTTGCGGCGCGGCAGCTGGGCGGCCTCGCGCAGGGTCTGGCGGTCCGCGTCGTCCCAGGCCAGGCGCGTGTCGCGCAGGACGACCGCCAGGCGGGCCTGGAAGAGGGCGTTTTCGAGCTGGGCGATGCGCTCGGCCTGGCGCCGCAGGCGCAGCGAGCAATCGGCCTGGATGCGGCCATAGGCTTGCAGCAGGGCGGCGTGCTCCGAGCGCAGCTGCTCGGTGTCGGAAAGCATGGACATGCGGCCTCCAGGAACGGACGCGGGGAAAGTCGCGCAAGGCCTGGATTATAATTGATAATCATTATTGTTTATAGGCCGGCAGATCCGCCCCCGGCCAGGCCGGGCGGCTCCAAGCGTCGCCCGGAAATTCACAATACAATCCAGGGTTTAGCTTCGGCCAGGCGTATCCCTCGGCCTTATCCCGCCGTCGCGGCGTTTTTTTGCCCATGCCTGGTAGTTCCGCCATTTCTTTTCTGCGCACCTTGTGCAGCCTGCGCTGGCTGGCCATAGGCGGGCAGGCCATCACGGTGCTCGTGGCCAGCAGCCTGCTGGGGCTGCCCTTGCCGCTGGAGCCTTTGTGGGCCGGCGTCGGGGCGCTGGTGGCGTTCAACGCCTATGCCAGCCTGCGCCTGCGGCGCACGCGCGACATCTCCTACGCAACGGCCTTCGCCCATCTGCTGGTCGACATGGCGGTGCTGGCCTGGATGGTGGCCTGGAGCGGCGGCATCACCAATCCCTTCGGCACCATGTTCCTGGTGCTCATCGCCCTGGCGGCCTTTGCCCTGCCTGGCGGCTGGGCCTTCGCCGCGGCCCTGGCCAGCCTGGCGGGCTATACCGCCGCGGCGGTCTTCGGGCAGCCCTTGGCCAGCAGCCACAATACCTACATCCTGCTGCTTTGGGGCCTGGGGGCCAATTTCCTGATCTCCGCTGGCGTGGTGCTGTATTTTTCGACCCGGCTGGCGGCCGATATGCGCGCCCGCGAGCGCGAGCTGGCGCTGCTGCGCGAGCGCTTCACGCGCAACGAGGGCATCGTGGCCCTGGCCACGCATGCCGCGGCCATGGCGCACGAATTGAACACCCCGCTGGCGACCATGACGCTGTTGGCCGACGAGGTGCGCGACGAGCTGCGCGATCCCGGCCTGCGCGCCGATGTCGACACGCTGCGCGAACTGCTGGCCCTGTGCCGCGAGCGCATCCGCAACCTGGCGGTGCCCACCGAGGTGGACCTGGTCCGGGTGGTCGGGCAGTGGCGCCTGATCCGGCCCACCATCGACCTGCGCCGCACCGGCAGCCTGCCCGAGTCGCTGCGGGTGGAGCCGGCCATCGCCCATCTGCTGCAGGCGCTGCTGAACAATGCCGCCGACGCGGGCGAGGAGGCGGGCGACCCGCGGGTGGACTTGCACCTGGAGTTCCGGCAAGGCGCCCTGCGCGGCGAAGTGCGCGATCATGGCCGCGGTTTCGACCCGGATCACACCGTGCTGCCGGCGCTTTTCAGCAGCGACAAGCCGGGCGGACTGGGGGTGGGGCTGGCGCTGTCTCATGCCACGGTGGAACAATTGGGGGGCGACATGAGCATCTCGGCCGCGGAAGGCGGCGGCGCCCGCATCAGTTTCAACCTGCCTCTGGGTGGGACGACATCATCACCATGACGGAATCGAACTCTCCCGTCGGTCTCTTGATCGACGATGACGAACTCTATGTAAAGACGCTGCAGCGCAGCCTGGCGCGGCGCGGCCTGCAGACGCACGTGGCCTGCAATATCGCCGAGGCCTTGCGCGTGGCCGAGGAGCTGCGGCCGTCCTTCGCGCTGGTGGACCTGCGCCTGGGCGAGGATTCGGGCCTGACGCTGATCCGGCCCTTGCGCGCCCTGCGCGAAGACATGCGCATCCTGCTGGTGACGGGCTATGCCAGCGTCGCCACGGCCGTGGAGGCCATCAAGCGCGGCGCCGACGACTACTTGCCGAAACCGGCGACCGCCCCCATGATATTGAGAACGCTCGGTCTCATGAAGCCGGAAACGGTTTCGATTGAGACGACCATGACGCCGTTGCACCGCCTAGAATGGGAGCATATCCAGCAGGCCCTGCACGAGACCGGCGGCAATGTGTCGGCCGCCGCCCGGCTGCTGGGCATGCACCGCCGGTCGTTGCAGCGCAAGCTCATGAAAAAGCCCGGCCCGGAGCGCGAACCCGTCATCGAGTAGGGTATCCGCGCCAAGTGGCGAAAAAGCGCTGCGTCATATTGTCGCAGCCCCCGCCCCCGGCAGGGACGCCCCTAAGACCCTGCTGATACGCCTCAGGCACCAATCTGGTGCCATCTCCCCTCCCGCACTGCGTCATTTCGTCGCACCCCCCTGGGCCGCCGCACTGGCTACAGTCCACTTCTTGTTTTGGTCCTGTGTGAAGTTCCCCTTAGTGTGAACCGAGACAGGTCAGCAAACCTTTTCTCCATCCATCCCAAGGCTGTACGTGAAACACCCCCACCTTGCGACTCTCGCGCGCACGCTAGCTGTCGGCGCTGTCATGCTGCTTGGCGGCTGCACGATGGAAATTCTCTCTCCCAAGGGAGACATCGGCGCCCAGGAAAAAACCCTGCTCCTCACCGCACTCGGCTTGATGCTGCTGATCGTGGTGCCCGTCATATTCATGACGCTCTACTTCGCCTGGAAGTACCGGGCCTCCAACACGGAAGCCGAGTATCTGCCGAAGTGGTCGCACTCGACCCGTATCGAAGTCGTGGTCTGGACCATCCCCTGCATCATCATCGCCATCCTGGCGGTGCTGACCTGGAAGTCCTCGCATGAGCTGGATCCGTACCGCCCGCTGGAATCCGACGCCAAGCCGGTGACCATCGAAGTGGTGTCCCTGGACTGGAAATGGCTGTTCATCTACCCGGAGTACGGTATCGCGACGGTCAACCAGATCGCCTTCCCCGTGCATACCCCGGTCAACTTCCGCATCACCTCGCAGTCGGTGATGAACTCGTTCTTCATCCCGCAGCTGGGCAGCCAGATCTATTCGATGGCGGGCATGGAGACCAAGCTGCACCTGAACGCATTTGAAGAGGGCGACTACGCCGGCCTGTCGGCCAACTACAGCGGCGGCGGCTTCTCCGGCATGCGCTTCCGCGCGCTGGCCATGTCGCAGCAAGGGTTCGAGGACTGGGTCAAGCAGGCCAAGGCTTCCAGCCAGACGCTCACGCCCGACGTCTATGCCGAGCTGACCAAGCCGAGCGAACACAACCCGGTGACGCTGTATTCGGACGTGCCCGCCGGCATGTTCGATTTCATCGTGCACAACCAAATGAGCAAGATGGCCGGTGTCGACCCTGCGACGTGCACGCCCGCCTCGAAGAACCTGATCGCTGTTGCGGAGTAATTGATGTTCGGAAAACTCACTCTGGAGGCCATTCCGTACCATGAACCTATCGTCATGGTTACGCTGGCCGCTGTCGCCCTGGGAGGCATCGCGCTCCTGGGCGCGATCACCTACCTGGGCAAATGGAAGTATCTGTGGACCGAGTGGCTGACCACCGTGGACCACAAGCGCATCGGCGTGATGTACATCATCGTCGCCCTGATCATGCTGCTGCGCGGCTTCGCCGACGCCATCATGATGCGTACCCAGCTGGCCGTCGCCTCGGGCGATTCGACCGGCTTCCTGCCGCCGCATCACTACGACCAGATCTTCACGGCCCACGGCGTCATCATGATCTTCTTCATGGCGATGCCCTTCATCACGGGCCTGATGAACCTCGTCGTGCCGCTGCAGATCGGCGCGCGCGACGTCGCCTATCCCTTCCTGAACTCGCTGAGCTTCTGGCTGTTTGCCGCCGGCGTGGTCCTGATCATGCTGTCGCTGTTCGTGGGTGAATTCGCCGCGACCGGCTGGCTGGCCTATCCGCCGCTGTCGGGGCTGGACTACAGTCCGAGCGTGGGGATGGACTACTACCTCTGGGCGCTGCAGATATCGGGCTTGGGCACAACGCTCAGCGGCATCAACTTCGTGGTCACCATCCTGCGCATGCGCGCTCCCGGCATGGGCCTGATGAAGATGCCCGTGTTCACCTGGACCGCCCTGGTGACCAACATCCTGATCGTGGCCGCCTTCCCGGTGCTGGCCGCCACGCTGGCGCTGCTGACCGCCGACCGCTATCTCGGCACGCACTTCTTCACGAATGACGGCGGCGGCAACGTGATGATGTACGTCAACCTGATCTGGATCTGGGGCCACCCCGAGGTCTATATCCTGATCTTGCCGTGCTTTGGCGCCTTCTCGGAAATCATCGCCACCTACTCGCGCAAGCCCCTGTTCGGCTACAAGTCCATGGTCTACGCGACGGCCGCCATCGGCGTGCTGTCTTTCCTGGTCTGGCTGCACCACTTCTTCACCATGGGCGCGGGAGCCAACGTCAACGCCTTCTTCGGCATCGCGACGATGATCATCTCCATCCCGACCGGGGTGAAGGTGTTCAATTGGCTGTTCACGATGTACAAGGGCCGCGTGCAATTCACCACGCCCGTGCTCTGGACGGTCGGCTTCATGGTCACCTTCGTGATCGGCGGCATGACCGGCGTGCTGATGGCCATCCCGGCCGTGTCCTTCGTGCTGCACAACAGCCTGTTCCTGATCGCCCACTTCCACAACGTCATCATCGGCGGCGTGGTGTTCGGGTGTATCGCGGCGATGACCTACTGGTTCCCCAAGGCCTTCGGCTTCAAGCTGAACGAGCGCCTGGGCCGCTACTCCTTCTGGTGCTGGTTCATCGGCTTCTATCTCGCCTTCATGCCCCTGTACATCCTGGGCTTCAAGGGCATGACGCGCCGCCTGAACCATTACGACAACCCCGAGTGGCAGCCCTACCTGGTCGTTGCCTTGGTCGGCGCCTTCTTCATCGCCCTGGGCATCTGGTTCCTGCTGCAGCAAGTCGTGGTCTCGATCCGCGACCGCAAGCAGAACCTGGACCTGACCGGCGATCCCTGGAATGGCCGCACCCTGGAGTGGGCCACCTCCTCGCCCCCGCCGTTCTACAACTTCGCCCACGTGCCCCATGTCGACGAACTCGACCAGCACTGGGAAGACAAGGAACGCGGCATCGCCTACAAGCAGCCCAAGAAGTACGAAGATATCCACATGCCGCGCAATACCGGCGCCGGCATCTATATCAGCGTCTTCGGCCTGTTCATGTGCTTTGCCCTGATCTGGCACATCTGGTGGCTGGCCATCGCTGGCCTGGCCGGCATGATCGGTTCCTTCATCGCCCGTGCCTATGACCGCGATGTGGACTATTACGTCCCCGCCGCCGAAGTCGAGCGCATCGAGAACGAACACTACGCCAAACTGCAAAAGGCGGCCTGATCCACTATGACTCACGCTGTAGCCACTCACTCTCACGATGCCCATCACGGGCACCACGACGATGGATCCAAGACCGTTTTCGGTTTCTGGGTCTATCTGATGAGCGATCTGCTCATCTTCTCGGTGCTGTTCGCCACCTTCGCCGTGCTGTCCAACGCGACGGCCGGCGGCCCGCACGGGCGCGATCTGTTCGACCTGAAGTTCGTCCTGGTCGAAACCATGCTGCTGCTGATCTCCAGCTTCACCTTCGGCGTGGCCATGCTCAATATGTATGCGGGCAAGGCCAACAAGGTGATCGCCTGGCTGCTCATCACCTTCCTGTTCGGCGCCGGCTTCATCGCCATGGAACTCTATGAGTTCCAGCACCTGATCCACGAAGGCGCGGGCCCGGGCCGCAGCGCCTACCTGTCGGCTTTCTTCTTCCTGATCGGCACCCACGGGCTGCACGTCACCGCCGGCCTGCTGTGGATCATCATCATGGTCGACATGGTGCGCCGCCACGGCCTGGACGGCGTCAACAAGCGCCGCCTGGCTTGCCTGAGCCTGTTCTGGCACTTCCTGGACATCGTCTGGATCTGCGTCTTCACTTTCGTCTACCTCATGGGAGCCATCTGATGTCCGCTCATCACGACGTCGCCCACGCCGACCACGGCAGCCTGAAGTCCTATATTGTCGGCTTCGTCCTGTCCATCGTCCTGACCCTGGCCGCCTTCTGGCTGGTCATGGACGGCGGTTTCTCGCGCCCGCTCGTGCTGGGCGGCATCCTGGCGCTGTGCGTGGCGCAGCTCCTGGTGCAACTCGTGTTCTTCATGCACATGGGAGCCTCCAAGAGCCAGCGCGACAACCTCTCGGCCTTCTTGTTCACGGTGATGGTCATCGCCATCATCGTCGGCGGGTCGGTCTGGGTGCTGCACAACATGAACGCCAACATGTTGCACCCCATGCCCTGAGCCTTTGCCGGCACAGACGAAGCGGCGCCTGCGGGCGCCGTTTTTTTTGGTTGCCGGCCGCGATGATCGTTCCACGGATGGGACGCTGAGAGCGGCTGCGCCGGGCTACCGGGCCATGGTCGGCCGATCTATGCTTAGGCCATCACGTCCGGGCACCCCGGGCCAACAGGAGTCCATCATGACCGATCGCAAGACTGTGCTCGAGCGCCTTTCGGCGCCGTCGCCCCACTGGGTGGGCAATGGCTTTCCGGTGCGCTCGCTGTTTTCCTATCCCTCGCTGGGCCGCAAACTCAGCCCCTTTCTGCTGCTGGACTATGCGGGGCCGGCCAGTTTCCCGGGCGATGGGGCCCGCCGCGGCGTGGGCGAGCATCCCCATCGCGGCTTCGAGACCGTCACCATCGTCTATTCGGGCGAGGTCGCGCATCGCGACTCGACCGGCAAGGGCGGCGTGATCGGCCCGGGCGACGTGCAGTGGATGACCGCCGCCGGCGGCATCCTGCATGAGGAATACCACTCCCCGGCTTTCAGCGCCAAGGGCGGCGAGCTCGAGATGGTGCAGCTCTGGGTCAATCTGCCCGCGGCCGCCAAGATGTCCGATCCGGGCTACCAGGCCATCGAGTCGGCGCAGATCCCGCAACTGGCGCTGCCGCAGGGCACGCTGCGCGTCATCGCCGGCGACTATGAGGGCACGCGGGGGCCGGCGCGCACCCATACGCCGCTCAATGTATGGGACCTGCGCCTGTCGGCTGGCGGCCGGCTGCGCCTGCCCGTGCCCCAAGGCCATCAGGCGGCCGTCGTGGTGCTGCGCGGCACCGTGCTGGTCAATGACGAGGATGTCCTGCGCGACGCCCAGCTCGCCGTGTTCGGCGGGCAAGGCGAGGGCATCGACCTGGAGGCCAACAACGATGCGCTGGTGCTCATCTTGAGCGGCGAGCCCATCGATGAGCCCATCGTCGGGCACGGGCCTTTTGTCATGAACACGCGCGAGGAAATCCTGCAGGCCTTCCAGGACTTCGAGACCGGACGGTTTATCCGGGCAGCCGCGCGGTAACGGTGGGGAAGAGGGCGGCGGGATCGTCATGGAAGGCGATCTCGCCAAAGCCCGCCGCCTGCAGCAGGGCGCGGGTTTCGTCATGGGTGCGCAGGCCCGTCCAGGCAGGTTGCAGCAGCCGCGTGAACAGCACCTGCTGCAGCATGAGGTCGGCCGGGTCCAGGATGTCCAGGCGCCAGGGCGAATCCGGGCGCAGGGAGGGGGGCGGCGTCATGAAGCTGGAGACGAACAGGCCGCCCGGCTTGAGCATGCGCGCGCAGCGCTGATAGAGGTCCCGCACCCGGCCATCCTCGGGCTCATAGATGGACAGGCCGTGGCTCACGACGATGTCCGCGGCGATGTCCAGCCGGCAATGCCAGGCGTCTTCGTGCCTGAGCTCGGCGGGCAGCTTGTGCTGGGCGGCCCGGGCGGCGGCTGTCGCCAGGGCGTTCTGGTCCAGGTCGATGCCGACCAGGCGGGCGCCCGGCGCATCGGAATAATCCAGGCAGAGCAGATCGGTCAGCGTGCCGCAGGGCAGGCTGACCAGCGTCATGCCCGGCCGCAGGGCCTGCTGGAGCTGCGTGTTGAAGATGCGGAAGCGCGCCCGCGTGGCGACGGCGGCCGGCAGGCGTTCGAGCAGCAGGCGCTCGATGGCCTCGCCCGTGCCGGGGCTCTGGCCGACCACCACGTCGGTCCAATGGGCGTCCAGGCCGCCATGGGTCAGCAGGAAGTCGCCCAGGTCGCTGTCGGCGACGGCATGCAGCAATTCGATCTGGCGGCTGACGGGCCAGCCGGGCAGGTCGCCCATGAGAGTGAGGCGGGCCTCGATGTCGCCGGGCGGGCGGCGGCGGCCGTGGCTGAGATTCTGGGAGTCGTGGGGCATGGCGGGTAGGCTCAATGAAACGGACTCACAAATTACTGGTCCCCCGGGGCTTGCAACAGGGGCGAAAGGCTGATTCTGCGCATCCCGTGGCCGCGGGGCGGGGGAGGGACGCCGCCGGCCGCCGAATTCTGTTTCAAAACACTTGCATCAATGCAATTATGTATAAAATAATTTCAAAAATCGGAATTTAAGTGAGATATTGAAATAGTGTTTACCCGATGATGCAGTGCGGGCATCTGGGTGTAGATTGGATTTACCCGAAGAAATTCAATGCGCTATGAGGACCGGGCCATGCTCCGGCTCCGGTCTGTTGCAACAGCTGTTTCTGAAACAAAGTTTGCCTGTTACGAATAATCCACCGGTTGGTTTCCGGGTCTTGTTCTGACTGCCGACGGCAGGAGGCGATGATGCAACATTTCTCTTGGAGTAAATGGCTAGGGCGGCACGCGGCGGAGCAGGGCGCGCGGCTGGCGGCGCTGGACAAGGTCCAGGCGGTGATCGAATTCGATCTCGAAGGCCATGTGCTGACGGCCAACAGCATCTTCCTGGATCTCTTCGGGTATGCGCTGCCCGAGATACAGGGCCAGCACCATGGCATGTTCGTGGATCCCGAGGAAAGGCAGACGGCGGCCTATCGGCGCTTCTGGGAAAAGCTCTCCCTGGGCATGGCCGACGCGGGGCGCTACCGCCGCCTGGCCAAGGACGGCCGCGACATCTGGCTGCAGGCCAGCTACAACCCCATCTGCGACGCGCAGGGCCGGCCGCTGAAGGTCGTCAAGTACGCCACCGACATCACCGAGGAGCAGCTGCGGCGCGCCGACGCCGAGGGCCAGCTGGAGGCCATCGGCAAGGTCCAGGCGGTCATCGAGTTCGATCTGCAGGGCGGCATCCTGCACGCCAATGAGCTGTTCCTGGGCGCCATGGGCTATCGCCTGGACGAGATCGTGGGCCAGCACCACAGCATGTTCGTGCAGCCCGAAGAGCGGCGCAGCGCCGCCTATGCCGAGTTCTGGCGCCGGCTGGGCGCCGGCGAGCACCAGACCGGGCAATTCCTGCGCATCGGCAAGGGCGGGCGCAATGTCTGGATCGAGGCCAGCTACAACCCCATCTTCGACGCGGATGGCAGGCCTTTCAAGGTCGTGAAGTACGCCACCGACATCACGCGCCGCTTCGTCGCCGCCCAGACGCTGCGGCTGGCCGTGCAAGGCCTGACCGACAACGCCGGACGCGCCTCGCAGGCCAATGAGCTGGCCCAGGAGGCCTGCCGGGTGGCCGAACAGGGCGGGCGCACGGTGCAGAACGTCATCAGCACCATGAACGCCATCACCGCCAGTTCGCGCAAGATCTCCGAGATCATCGGTGTGATGGACGGCATCGCCTTCCAGACCAATATCCTGGCGCTGAACGCGGCCGTGGAGGCTGCCCGCGCCGGCGCCCATGGCAAGGGCTTTGCCGTGGTGGCCGCCGAGGTGCGCAGCCTGGCGCAGAACAGCGCCGCGGCGGCCAAGGAAATCAAGGCGCTGATCAGCGCCTCGGTCGAACAGATCGAGCGCGGCGCCTCGCTGGTGCAATCGGCCGGCAGCACCATGACCGACATCGTCGCCTCCTCGCGGCGCGTGACCGAGATCATGGGCGAGGTCGTGCAAGAGTCGCTGGAGCAATCCGGCAAGCTGGGCGATGTCACCGAGGATCTTACCCAGGCCAGCACCGGCCAGCCGCCGCGGATGCTGGCCGGGCGCGAGGGGCCGGGTGCGGCGCTGCCGCTGGCCAGGCCGGCGCTGGCCGTGCATTAGCGCGCAAAGCTGTAAAACTTCGTCAAAACGGGGCCCCGGGAGGGATCCGGGGTTAAGCGCGGCGGGTGGCATGCCGTATTTCTTGGTACGCTTGCCAAGCCAACCACTTCGCTGCCCGATAACGTTTTGTCCAGAACCGCCCTATCCCTGTTCCCGCGTTTGCGCCTGATTTTCGCGCTGGCCTTGCTCGCTTTCCTGGCGGCTTGCGCATCGTCCTCCGGCGGCAAGGCGGCGCAGCCGGGTTTTCACCGGGTGGAGTCGGGCGAGACGCTGACCAGTATTGCGCGGCGCTACAACCAGAGCGTGGCGGACCTGGTGCGCTGGAACAAGCTGTCCAGCGCCAACCGGATCGACCAGGGGCAGCTGCTGCGGGTGGCGCCGCCAGGCGGCGCCACCACGGCCTCCGGCGGCGGCAAGCCCGCCCCGCGGGCCCAGGCGCCGGCCACGCCGCGCGGCGCGCCGGTGCGTGGCATCCGTCTTGTCTGGCCCGCCGAAGGCAAGCTCACGCGGGGCTATAACGGGTCTTCTTCCAATGGCCTGGTCATCGCCAACGCGGCCGGCACGCCCGTGGTCGCGGCGGCCGACGGCACGGTCGCCTATGCCAGCAACGGCTTGCGGGGCTATGGCAACCTGGTCATCGTGCGCCATGGCGCGACCTTCATCACCATCTACGCCCATAACCGCAAGCTGCTGGTCAAGCAGGGCCAGAGCGTCAAGCAGGGCCAGAAAATCGCCGAAATGGGCAATAGCGATGCCAGCGCCAACCAGCTGTATTTCGAGTTGCGCCGCGACGGCAAGCCGGTCGATCCGACCGGCGTGCTGCCCTCGCGCTAGGTTGTTTACCCGAGCGTCACGGCCGCCACGATCACCACGCCCAGCGCCAGGTTGACGGCCACCCAGGCGCGCACCCGGCCGGCGGCCCGCGCGCCCTCGGGCCAGTCGGCGCGTTCGACCGCCTCGTTCAGGCGGGTGAACAGGGCATAGCGCACATAGAAATAGATGACCGCCATGACCACGCCCAGGCCGGCCATGATATGCCAGCCCGCCGGGATGCGCAGGCTGCCTCCGGTGGACCTTACCTGGGAGGCCACCTCGGCCAGCATCCAGGCGCCGCTGGCCAGGGCGATGAGGATGGCGGCCAGCACGGCGCCCAGAAAGCGCGCCAGCAGGCCGCGCAGGGTGCGCAGCCTTTCGGGCGGCGGCAGGCCGGCCAGGGCCGGGCGCACGAAGAACAGCGTATAGGCCATGCCGCCCAGCCAAAAGATGATGGCCAGGACATGCAGCAGTTTCACCAGGTTGTAGACCATCGGCTTGCCTCGGGCTGGAGGAAAGTCCTCATCATACCGGCGCCGGCGCAGGGCTCGTGAATTCGTCTTAAACTTGCCGTCAGGAGGCGGGGCAGGTCGCCCGGCCGTTTCAGGGATTTCTTCAGGATTTGTTTCATGCCGAGTTTTGACGTGGTTTCCGAGGTCGACAAGCACGAACTGACCAATGCGGTGGACCAGGCCAACCGGGAGTTGTCCACCCGTTTCGATTTCAAGGGTTCGAACGCCAAATTCGAGCTGGAAGGCTATGTGGTCACCCAGATCGCCGCCAGCGTCTTCCAGCTCAAGCAGATGCTCGATATCCTGCGCGGCCGCTTGTCGGCGCGGGGTATCGACGTGCGCTGCCTGGAAGAAGACAGCCCGCTGGAAAACCTGGGCGGCGCGCGCCAGAAGATCACCATCAAGCAGGGGATAGAGCAGGCCACCGCCAAGAAGCTGGTGGCCGCCATCAAGGCGAGCAAGGTCAAGGTCGAAAGCCAGATCAACGGCGACAAGCTGCGCATCACGGGCAAGAAGCGCGACGACCTGCAGGCCGTCATGCAGCTGCTGCGCAAGACCGACGTGGACCTGCCCCTGCAGTTCGACAACTTCCGCGACTAGACCGCCAGGTGCCGGCGCACATGCTCGCCGTCGATCTCGGCGCGCGCGCCGGCGGCCACGACTTCGCCGCGCGACATGACGACGAATTGATCGGCCAGCTCGCGCGCGAAGTCGAAGTATTGCTCGCACAGCAGGATGGCCATGTCGCCGCGCTGGCGAAGCAGGTGGATGACCCGGCCGATGTCTTTGATGATGGACGGCTGTATCCCCTCGGTGGGCTCGTCGAAAATGATGACCTTGGGCTCGGCCAGCAGCGCGCGCGCGATCGCCAGCTGCTGCTGCTGCCCCCCTGACAGGTCGCCGCCGCGGCGGCCCAGCATGCTCTTGAGCACCGGGAAGAGATCGAACACTTCGCCCTTGATGCGGCGCGCCCGTGCCGAGGGCAGGCTGGCCATGCCCATGAGAAGGTTTTCCTCGACGGTGAGCCGCGCGAAGATGTCGCGTCCCTGCGGCACATAGGCCATGCCCAGCGCGGCGCGCTGGTGGGGGGGCAGCCGGGTGATGTCCCGGCCCTCGAGCTCGATGCCGCCGCGCGCCACCGGCAGCACTCCCATCAGGCATTTGAGCAATGTGGTCTTGCCCACGCCGTTGCGTCCCAGCAAGGCCGTGCATTCGCCGCGCGCCAGCGACAGGGAGATGCCGCGCAGCGTGTGGCTGCCGCCATAGTATTGATGGATGTTCTTGATATCGAGCATGTCAGCGTCCCAGGTAGACCTCGATCACGCGGGGATCCTGCTGCACCTGCTGCATCGGCCCTTCGGCCAGCACCGAGCCTTCGTGCAGCACGGTCACCTTGCCCTGGCCGGCGATCTGCGCGACGAAGTCCATATCGTGCTCGACCACCATGAGCGAATGCTTGCCGCGCAAGGCGTTGAGCAATTCGCCGGTGCGTTCGGTCTCGGCATCCGTCATGCCGGCGACCGGTTCGTCCAGCAGCAAGAGGCGCGGCTCCTGCATGAGCAGCATGCCGATCTCCAGCCATTGCTTCTGCCCGTGCGACAGCAGCCCCGCCTGGCGCGAGGCCTGTCCGCCCAGGCCGATCAGGTCCAGCGTGGCGGCGATGCGGTCGGCCTGTTCGCGGTTGAGCCGCGCCCGCAGGATGGGCCAGACACGCTTGTCCGTCTTCATGGCCAGCTCCAGGTTCTCGAACACGCTGTGCTGCTCGAACACCGTGGGCCGCTGGAATTTGCGGCCGATGCCGGCGTCGGCGATGCGGGCTTCGGACAGCGTGCTGAGATCGATGTTCTGGCCGAAGAAGGCCGTGCCCGCCGTGGGCCGCGTCTTGCCGGTGATGACGTCCATCATCGTGGTCTTGCCCGCGCCGTTGGGGCCGATGATGCAGCGCAGCTCGCCCACGCCGATGTCCAGGGTCAGGCCGTTGAGCGCCTTGAAACCGTCGAAACTGACCGTGATGTCGTCCAGGTAAAGGATGGCGCCATGCGCGGTATCGACTTCGCGCGGGTTGATGCGGCCATAGCTGGCCTGGCCGCCGGAGCCGCCTTGCAGATCGTTGTCGCTCATGAGGGCCGTCCGCGTTGGAGTAGGCGCCGCGCCAGGCCAACCAGGCCCTGCGGCAGGAATAGCGTGACCAGCACGAAGATCAGCCCCAGCGCATAGAGCCAGAACTCCGGGAACACGCTGGTGAACCAGGTCTTCAGGCCATTGATGGCGCCGGCGCCGACGATGGGCCCGATCAGCGTGCCGCGCCCGCCCGTGGCCACCCAGATCACCATTTCGATGGAGTTCTCGGTGGACATTTCGCCGGGGTTGATGATGCCGACCTGGGGCACGTAGAGGGCGCCGGCGATGCCGCACATCACGGCCGACAGCGTCCAGACGAAAAGCTTGAAACCCAGCGGTTCGTAGCCCAGGAAACGCAGCCTGGCCTCGCCGTCGCGCACGGCGGTAAGCACCCGTCCCAGCCGCGACTGGGTGATCGCGCGCGCCAGCAGGAGGCAGCCGCCCAGCGCGGCCAGGGTAATCCAGTACAGGGCCGCGCGGGTGCCGGGCGAGGTGATGTCGTAGCCCAGGATGCGCTTGAAATCGGTAAAGCCGTTGTTGCCGCCAAAGCCCGTGTCATTGCGGAAAAAGAGCAGCATGGCCGCATAGGTGAGGGCCTGGGTGATGATGGAGAAGTACACCCCCTTGATGCGCGAACGGAAGGCGAAGTAGCCGAAGACGAAGGCCAGCACGCCGGGCACGAGCAGCACCAGCAGCCAGGCATACCCGGCATGGTCGGTATAGGCCCAATACCAGGGATAGTCCTTCCAGTTCAGGAACACCATGAAGTCCGGCAGATCGCTCTGGTAGACGCCGTCGCGGCCGATGGCCCGCATGAGATACATGCCATGGGCGTAGCCGCCCAGCGCGAAGAACAGGCCGTGGCCCAGCGACAGGATGCCCGCGTAGCCCCAGACCAGGTCCAAGGCCAGCGCGGCCAGCGCATAGCACATGAACTTGCCCAGCAAGGCCACGGCATAGGCCGAGACATGCAGGGGGTGGCCCGGCGCGAACCAGAGATTCAGCGCCGGCAGCAGGGCCAGCACCAGGGCGGCCGTGGCCAGGCCCGTCCAGGCGCGCGGCGAAAACAGGCGCCGGGGCGCGCCGGCAAGCGCGGCGGGCGGCAGGGGCAGGGTGAGCGAGGCGGGCTTCATTCGGCGCTCCGGCCGCGCGGGGCGAACAGGCCCTGCGGGCGCTTCTGGACGAAGAGAACGATGAGAACGAGGATGGTGATCTTGGCCATGACGGCGCCGGCATAGGGCTCCAGGAATTTATTGACGCCGCCCAGGCCCAGCGCGGCGATGACCGTGCCGGCCAGCTGGCCCACGCCGCCCAGGACCACCACCATGAAGGAGTCGACGATATAGCCGCGGCCCAGGTCGGGCCCCACATTGCCCAGCTGCGACAGCGCCACGCCCGCCAGGCCGGCGATGCCCGAGCCCAGGCCGAAGGCCAGCATGTCCACCCGGCCTGTCGGCACGCCCACGCAGTCGGCCATGCGGCGGTTCTGGGTGATGGCGCGCACGAACAGGCCCAGGCGGGTGTGGTTCAGGAGCAGCCAGACCAGGAAGACCACCAGCAGGGCGAAGACGATGATGACGATACGGTTGTAGGTCAGCACCAGGCCGCCCAGCACGGTGATGCCGCCGCTCATCCAGCCGGGATTGCTGACTTCGACGTTCTGGGCGCCGAAAAGGCTGCGCACGGCTTGCATCAATATCAGGCTGATGCCCCAGGTGGCCAGCAAGGTTTCCAGCGGGCGCCCGTACAGCCAGCGGATCACGGTGCGCTCCAGCGCCATGCCGACCAGCGCGGCGATGAGAAAGGCCACGGGCAGGGCCGCCAGCACATACCAGTCCAGCCAGCCCGGCAGCCAGGCGCGGAAAAACGTCTGGACCAGGTAGGTGGCGTAAGCGCCTATCATCAGCAGCTCGCCGTGGGCCATATTGATGACCCCCATGAGCCCGAAGGTGATGGCCAGGCCCAGCGCGGCCAGCAGCAGCACGCTGCCCAGGCTCAGCCCGTAGAAGAGGTTGCCGGCCCACTCCATGGTGGCCATATGCCGGTCGATGCCGCGCAAGGCGGTGGCGGCGGCTTCGCGCACGCCGGTATCGGCATCGCCGCCTTCGGCCGCCAGCGCGGCCAGCAAGGGACGGAAGGCCGGATCGGCGGCCTTGCCCAGCAGCTGCACCGCGTGCAGACGCACGGTGGCGTCCGGGCTGGCGAGCTCCAGCTTGGCCTGGGCCAGTTCGAGCGCGGCGCGCACGTCGGCGTTCGATTCCTGGCGCAGCGCCTGTTCGATAAGCGGCAGGCGGCTGGCGTCATTGCTCTGCTGCAGGCGTTTTGCGGCCTGCAGGCGGGCCGCGCTGTCGCCGGCATGCAGCGCCGAGGCGGCCTGCGCGCCCTCGATGGCGCGGCGCAGGCGATTGTTGATGGCGATGGGCTGGGCGCCGGCGGGCAGGGCCTGGCGCGCGCCCGTCACGGGATCCTGCGCCTGGCCGTCCGCGACGATCAGCACATGGCCGTCATCGGTGGTGTAGAGCCGGTCTTCGCCCAGCGCGCGCAGCACGGCGGCCGCGCGCGGGTCGGGCAGTCCGCCCAGTTGGCCGATGACCTGCAGCTTGGCGTTGCTGTCATCGCCGGCCAGCACCGCCAGGGCATCGAGCCCGGCCGGTTCGGCGCGGGCCAGGCCCGCGGCCAGGGCCAGCAGGCAGGCCAGCAGCCAGCCCGCGAGCTGGCCGTGGCGTAGGGAATCGACCATTCTGTGCATGACTGCCCTTTATGCTGGAATCAAAGACCTTGCTTGCCTTCGTTGCCCGGGATGTAGGGACTCCAGGGCTGGGCGCGGATGGGACCCTTGCTCTTCCACACGATGTTGAACTGGCCGTCGGCCTTCACTTCGCCGATATAGACCGGCTTGTGCAGGTGGTGGTTGGTCTTGTCCATCTCGATGGTGTAGCCGTCGGGCGCGTTGAACTTCTGGCCGCCCATGGCCTGGATCACCTGGTCCACATTGGTGGTCTTGGCCTGCTCGACCGCCTGCTTCCACATATGGATGCCGATATACGTGGCTTCCATCGGATCATTGGTGACGGCGGTCGCGGCATTGGGCAGGTTCTTGGCCTTGGCATAGGCCTTCCACTTCGCCACGAAGGCGTCATTGGCCGGATTCTTGATGGACTGGAAGTAATTCCAGGCCGCCAGGTGGCCCACCAGCGGCTTGGTGTCCACGCCGCGCAGCTCCTCCTCGCCCACCGAGAAGGCCACCACAGGCACATCGGTGGCCTTCAGGCCGGCGTTGCCCAGCTCCTTGTAGAACGGCACGTTGGAGTCGCCATTGATGGTCGAGATCACCGCCGTCTTGCCGCCGGTGGCGAACTTCTTGATGTTGGCCACGATGGTCTGGTAGTCGGCATGGCCGAAAGGCGTGTAGACCTCGTCGATATCGCTGTCCTTCACGCCCTTGGCGTGCAGGAAGGCGCGCAGGATCTTGTTGGTGGTGCGCGGATAGACGTAGTCGGTGCCCAGCAGCACGAAGCGCTTGGCGCCGCCGCCGTCTTCGCTCATCAGGTATTCCACCGCGGGGATGGCCTGCTGGTTGGGGGCGGCGCCGGTATAGAAGACATTCTTCTCGAGCTCTTCACCCTCGTATTGCACGGGATAGAAGAGCAGGCCGTTGAGTTCCTTGAACACCGGCAGCACCGACTTGCGCGACACCGAGGTCCAGCAGCCGAATACGACGTCCACCTTGTCCTGCGTGAGCAGCTGGCGCGCTTTCTCGGCGAACAGCGGCCAGTTCGAGGCCGGGTCCACGATGACGGGTTCGAGCTTCTTGCCCATGACGCCGCCGTTGGCGTTGATCTCTTCGATGGTCATCAGCGCCACATCCTTGAGCGAGGTCTCGGAGATGGCCATGGTGCCGGACAGCGAATGAAGAATGCCCACCTTGATGGTGTCGGCCGCCAGCGCCTGCGGCATCCAGCCGGAAATGGCCAGCAGCGTGGCGGCGGTCAGGGATTTGATGGCTAGTCTGCGTTGCATGTTTGACTCCGGGATGAAGAGGCCGGTCCGTCCGGCCGGGTTTTTCGTGGAACATCCAACACCGTTTGCTTGGCGGGGCGTCAGGCCAGCGGTGGCAATGCCTGTGCTTCGGGCACAGGGAGCCAAGCAAGGTCTGTGCCAGGCTGCCGCGCCGCCCGCGCTTCATGGGAAAGGCCGGCGGGGCGAGAGGATCGAAGGGGGCGGCGGCAAGGGCCGGCCTGGTGCGGCACGCACAACAACGGTGCCTGGCATGCCCGGGAGTGTGCGCCCGGGCGGCGCCGCCACGCCTGTCCGCGCGGGCGCGCGCGCCCGCGCCCCGCCCAAGC
>NZ_LRUJ01000012.1 GCF_001548475.1 Bordetella hinzii LMG 13501 | reverse complement strand
GCGGGCGCGGGCGCGGCGGCCGCCACGCCCGCCTGCTGGCGCGCAGCGGCCTGGGCCTGCATCTGGGCCGCGTACTGGGCCAGGGCCTGGGTCATTTCTTCGGGCGTGAGCTGGACCAGCCTGGCCATCTCGCGCTCGATCTGGGTCTTCAGGCCGCACTCGGGGATGCCCGCCAGCAGCGGCTTGGCTTCATGCAGGCAGCTGGCGCGCCCCTCGGCCTCGCCCAGGTTATGCCGCGACGCCAGCTCGTCGAGCAGAAAGCGCGACAAGGCGGCGGCCTGCGCCATTTGCTCACGGAAGGCCTCGGCGCCGAACTCGCGCACATAGGAGTCCGGATCGTGCTCGGCCGGCAGGAAGAGGAAACGGATGGCGATATCGTCGCGCAGCACCGGCAGGCAGGCCTGCAGGGCGCGCCAGGCCGCGCGCCGGCCGGCGGCGTCGCCGTCAAAACTGAAGACGACCTTGTCACTGGCCCGCAAGAGCTTTTTGACGTGATCCGGCGTGGTCGACGTCCCCAGCGTGGCCACGGCATTGCCTATGCCCAGCTGCGCCAGGCCGACCACGTCCATATACCCTTCTACCACGATGACCAGGCCTTCCTGGCGGATGGCCTGCCGCCCCTCCCACAAGCCGTAGAGCTCATGGCCCTTGCTGAAGACCGGGGTCTCGGGAGAATTGAGATACTTGGGTTCGCCCTTGCCGATAATGCGGCCGCCGAAGCCGATCAGGCTGCCCCGCGTATTGCGGATGGGGAACATGATGCGTTCCCGGAAGCGGTCGTAGCGGCGGCCATCCTCGGATTCGATCACCAGGCCGGCTTCGACCAGCGTCGGATCATCGTAATTGTCGAAGACCTTGGCCAGCCCATGCCGGTCGGTGCCCGACCAGCCCAGGCCGAAGGCCTTGGCGACCGCCCCGGTCAGGCCGCGCTGCTTGAGATAGGCGATGGCCTCGGGGGACGCGCGCAGCAGACGCAGATAATGCGCCTGGGCGGCATCGAGAACCTGGGTATAACGCGAAACCTCGGCCTTGCGGCGAGCCGATTCGGCTTGCTGGCGCGGACTGCGGGGTTCTTCGGGGACCGTCATTCCCACCGAGGCGGCGAGCGAGCGCACGGCCTCGGGGAAATTTGCGCCCGTGTGCTCCATCAGGAAGGTGATGGCGCTGCCATGGGCTCCGCAACCGAAGCAGTGATAGAACTGCTTGGTGGGGCTGACGGTAAAAGATGGGCTTTTTTCGTTGTGGAAAGGGCATAGGCCAAGAAGATTGGCCCCACCCTTGCGCAACTGCACATATCGCCCGACGACGTCGACCACGTCGACCCGGGCGAGCAAATCCTGTATGAAAGACTCAGGAATCAATAGATTCTGGAATCAGATCAGTACAAGCGCGGGGGCAGTTGCTGGCTACGAATCCGCTTGTAGTGGCGCTTCACCGCGGCGGCGTGCTTGCGCTTGCGCTCAGCCGTGGGCTTCTCGTAGAACTCGCGCGAACGCAGTTCGGTGAGCAAGCCGGTTTTTTCGATGGTGCGCTTGAAGCGGCGCAGGGCGGCTTCAAACGGTTCGTTTTCCTTCAGTCGAACGATAGGCATAAATTCAGTGTCTTGGGTAACAGCGATTGATTAACAAACCTGGCCAAACCGGCTCTCTGCCAAACCCTGCGGCGCGGCCCCTGGGCTAGTAGACAAAAATCCGGCATTCCCGGCAAGCCGGGTCGCTCCCGGGTGGCTAGGCCACCGCGGCTGTTTCCGTGGCGTTGTCACCCAAGTATGAGACCGACAAAATCGGTACGCGGGAAACGAGCGCCAGGTTCGGTTTAGCGATAACCAGCGATTCTAGCACGATAGCGCTTGGTTTGACCAGGGGCCAAGCCGGTGCCGCTTAGCGCGAGCCCTTGCGGACCCAGGCTTCCAGCTGATGGGGACGCAAGCTGTCGTAGTCCTCGAAAGGCTGGTGTATCCAGGGATTGGTCGGCAGCTTGTCGACGTAATAATCGGGCGTGACCTGGGAGTGGCCTTTCCACCACAACACCGCGCTCTTGAGCTCGGTGATGGCCGGAAACTGCTCCTTGAGATGGTTGAACACCTTGTTGAAGGTCATGCCGGTATCGACCATGTCGTCAACCAGCAACACCCGGCCGGCCAGGGTGCCGCGGGTGATGGTGATGAACTGGGCGATGTCGAGGTCGCCCTGCTTGGTGCCGGCGGCTTCGCGATAGCTGCTTGTGGCCAGAATGCCCAGCGGCACATCATAAATGCGGGACATGACGTCCCCGACGCGGACGCCGCCACGCGCCAGGCACAGGATCTGGTCGAACTGCCAACCCGATTGGAACACCTGCAGGGCCAGCTTTTCGATCAATCGGTGGTAGTCGTCCCAGGTCACCCAGACATGGCTGTCGTCATTTTTCGGCGAGCTCATAGGCGCTTAACTCCTGCTGGATAATACGAAAAGGCCGCCGGCGGCGAGGTGCCGCGGCGGCCGTGCGTAATCATAACCCGACGCGCGCGCCCGGCGCAGCGTCGGATGGCGGGCGGAAGCGATCAGCCCTTCAGGGGATGGCGCAACACGATGGTTTCGTTGCGGTCCGGGCCGGTCGACACTAGGTCGATGGGCACGCCGCAGACCTCGGCCACACGCTCCAGATAGCGGCGGGCATTGGCCGGCAGCTTGCTGTACTCGGTGATGCCCACGGTCGACTCGGACCAACCGGGCAGCTCTTCGAGCACCGGCTGCGCCTGCGCCACGGCATGGGCGCCGTAGGGCAGCACGTCACGGAACTCGCCGTTGACACGGTAGCCCACGCCCAGCTGGATGGTTTCCAGGCCGTCCAGCACATCCAGCTTGGTAATGCACAGGCCGGAAATACCGTTCAGGCGCACCGAACGCTTGAGCGCGGCGCCGTCGAACCAGCCGCAGCGGCGCGGACGGCCAGTGACCGACCCGAACTCCTTGCCGATGGTGGCCAGGCGGGTGCCGACTTCGTCGAGCAGCTCGGTCGGGAAAGGGCCGGAGCCGACGCGGGTGGTATAGGCCTTGGTGATGCCCAGCACATAGTCCAGCGACTGCGGACCCACGCCCGCGCCGGCCGAAGCGGCGCCGGCCAGGCAGTTGCTGCTGGTGACGTAGGGATAGGTGCCATGATCCACGTCCAGCAAGGCACCCTGCGCCCCTTCGAACAGGAAGCTCGCGCCTTGCTGCTGGGCCAGGTAGAGGTTGCTGGAGACGTCGCGCACCATGGGCTGGATCGCCGGGGCGAGCGCCATGGCCTGGTCACGGACTTCGTTGGCCGACACCGGCTCGGCGCCCAGATACTTGGTGAGCACGAAGTTGTGATAATCCAGCACTTCGGCCAGCTTGGCATCGAAGATATCCGGCGTGAACAGGTCCTGCACACGCAGGGCGCGGCGGGCGACCTTGTCTTCGTAGGCCGGGCCGATGCCGCGGCCGGTGGTGCCGATCTTGCCATCGCCCTTGCGCGCTTCACGGGCCTTGTCGATGGCCACGTGGTACGGCAGGATCAGCGGGCAGATTTCGGAGATTTGCAGGCGCGAACGCACGTCCAGGCCGGCGGCTTCGAGCTCTTCGATTTCCTTGAGCAGCGCCTCGGGCGAAAGCACGACGCCATTGCCGATATAGCAGGTCACGCCGGGATGCATGATGCCCGACGGAATCAAACGCAGAATCGTCTTCTTGCCGTTGATCCACAGCGTATGGCCCGCATTGTGGCCGCCCTGAAAGCGCACCACGCCCTGGACGGACTCGGCCAGCCAATCGACGATCTTACCTTTGCCCTCGTCACCCCATTGGGTGCCGATCACCACTACGTTCTTGCTCATGTCATGAATCAATATCGAGTTTCTCGGGAAATCCGGAAATCTCCCCGCGGCCCTCCCCCGATAGGGAGGGAGTTAGTCACAACGTCTTGACCGTCCAGGCGCCATCGTGCAGCACGAGCTCGCGGTCACAAACGAATTCGTCCTGGTCATGCTCGTGGCCGGGCAATACCTGGACGACGATTTCGCCCGACTGGCGCAGCGTTCGCACCGCGCCAGCCAGGGCGGGGTCCTGCCCCCAGGGTGCGCGGATGGCGCGCCCGGGTTCCGCCGGAGCCAGCCCGGCGGCCAGCTTGCGCAGGTCCAGGCTGAAGCCCGTGGCCGGGCGAGCCCGGCCGAATGCGCGGCTGACGTCGTCATAACGGCCGCCCCGCACCAATGCATCGTGCCATCCCTCGGCGTAGAGCGCGAAGGTCACGCCCGAGTGATAGCCATAACCGCCCACATCGGCCAGGTCCAGTCCCAGCGCCACATTCGGCACGGCCTGGGCCAGGCGTTCCAGCTCATCCAGCGCGGCGGCCAGCGCCGGCAACGCCGGCAGTTCCTGGCGCGCGCGGGCGATCACGTCGATCTGGCCGTACAGGCGCGGCAGCAGGGACAGCGCACGCAGCGTCGCCGGCTGCAGCGCGGGCTCGGCCTGCTCGAGTTCGGCCAGGCCGGCCACGTCTTTCTCACGCAGCAGCGTGATGATGCGATCCGCCTTGCCCGCCGCCGCGGGGTCCGCATCAAACAGGGCCTTGACCACGCCGGGATGGCTCAGGTCCAGGCGCGGACGCGACACGCCGGCGATGGCAACGGTTTCAAGCACCAGCTGCAGGATTTCGAGATCCGCCTCGAAACCCGCATGCCCGTAGATTTCCGCGCCGATCTGCAGCAGCTCGCGGCTGGACAGCAGGTCCGCCGGACGCGCATGCAGCACCGTGCCGCAATAGCACAGCCGGGTAACACTGGCCCGGTTGAGCAGGTGGGCATCGATACGGCTGACCTGTGTCGTCATGTCCGCGCGCACGCCCAGGGTGCGGCCAGAAAGCTGATCGATCAGTTTGCAGGTGTACAGATTCAGGTCGCTGCCCATGCCGGACAGCAATGAATCGATGTACTCAACCAAAGGCGGCGCGACCAGCTCGAATCCGTAAGTACGGTACAGATCGAGCAGCTCACGACGCAACTCCTCGATGCGCCGGGCCTCGGCCGGTAGAACGTCGGCCAAGCCTTCGGGCAGCAACCAGTTACCCATGAATATGCACTCTGAATAACGCCTCGACCCTGCGAAGGCGTCGCCCAAACGAAAAAAGGCTGAGGGGGCGTAAGCCCGCTCAGCCTTGCGGAAAGTTTTCTAGCTTACGCGGTATTGTACATGGATCGGCCGGCATGGCCTAGCCGCCCGCCAAAGCCGCCGCAGGCGCGGCAAGCCATCCAACCCCGATTTTCTGGGCCGGAAAACAACATCGGCACCCCGGGGGGTGCCGATGTCGCGATCGCGGCTTACTTGGCCGGGGCCGCCTGGCCTTGGGGATGCTTGAGGAACTGGAAGAATTCCGAGGAGGGATCGACCAGCAGCACGTCGCTGGGCTTGGAGAAGGCCGAGCGATAGCCCTCCAGGCTCTTGTAGTACTGATAGAACTCGGGGTTTTTGCCGTAGGCCTCGCTGTAGATCGCGCTGGCCTGGGCATCACCCTGGCCCATCACGCCCTGCGCCTTGGCATAGGCCTCGGCCACGATGACCTCGCGCTGGCGATCCGCTTCGGCGCGGATGCGTTCGCTTTCGGCCGCGCCGATGGAGCGCAGCTCATTGGCCACCCGCGTGCGTTCGGCTTCCATGCGCCGGTAGACCGACTCGGAAATCTCCGGGGCGAACTCGATGCGGCGCAGGCGCACGTCCACGATCTGCACGCCCAGCGGTTCGGCGCGCTTGGCCACATTGGCCAGGATCTCGGACATGATCTTGTCGCGTTCGGTCGAGACCACGTCCCTGACCGTACGCACGTTCACCGAAGCATTGAGCGCATCGCGGATCTGGGCTTGCAGGCGCTCCTGGGCGGCGCGCTCGTTGCCGCCGAAGGTCACGTAGAACAGGCGCGGATCGGCAATGCGCCACTTGACGTAGGAATCGATCAGCAGGTTCTTCTTTTCGGAAGTCTGGATGCGCTCGGCATCGGTCGACTCGATCGTCAGGATGCGCTTGTCCAGCGTGACCACGTTCTGGAAGGGCGGCGGCGCCTTGAAATACAGGCCCGGTTCGCTGATGACCTTGCGGACTTCACCCAGGGTGAATTGCAAGGCGTAGTCGCGCTCGCGCACGACGAAAATGCAGGATGACAGGACGGCCAGGATGATGAGAAGGCCGACCAGGTAAGGCATGAGACGTTGCATGATCTGGACTCCTCCGGTTAGCGCGACAGGCGGTCGCGGGGCAGCGTATTGGTATTTCCGCTGCTGCCGGATGGGGTCGAGGGCGCGCTGGTGCGCGCCGGCGCCGGCGGCACCGACGGCTGCGCGGCCCCCGGCACGCTGAGCGTATTGCCCGGGCGGCCGGCATCCTGCGCGGCCTGCTGCATGATCTTGTCCAGCGGCAGATACAACATATTGTTGGACTTGCCCGCATCGACCATGACCTTGCTGGCCCGGGAGAAGATCTCCTGCATCGTTTCGAGATAGAGGCGCTCGCGCATGAGCTGCGGGGCCTTCTGGTACTCGCCCAGGATCGCGGTGAAACGGGCGGTATTGCCCTGGGCGTCGCCCACTACCTTGGCCTTGTAGCCTTCGGCCTGCTCCAGCATGCGCGAAGCCTGGCCGCTGGCCAGCGGCACGACCTGGTTGGCATAGGCCTGGCCTTCGTTGATCTGGCGCTCGCGATCCTGGCCCGCCTTCACGGCATCGTCGAACGCCGCCTGGACCTGCTCGGGCGGCTGCACGTTCTGGATGGCCACGGTGCTGATCTGGATGCCCGCGCTGTAGCGGTCCAGGATCTGCTGCATCAGGGCCTGCACTTCGCTGGCGACCTCGGTACGGCCCTCGTAGAGCACGAAGTCCATGGGCTTCTTGCCGACGATTTCGCGCATGGCGGTCTCTGCCGCCTGGCGCACGGCCTCGTCAGGGTCGCGCATCTTGAAGAGATAATCCGGCGCGCCGTCGGCACGCAGGCGATACTGGACCACGAACTGCATGTCGACGATATTCTCGTCCGTGGTGAGCATCAGCGCCTCGGGCAGCACCTTGTTGCGAGAGCCGCCCCGGAAGCCCACCTCGAAGGTGCGCAGCTGGGAGATATTGACGAGCTCATGGCTCTGGATGGGATACGGCAGCCGCCACTGGAAACCGGCCGGCGCGGTGTTCTTGTATTTGCCGAACTGGGTGACGACGGCGACCTGGCCTTCCTGGACGATGAAGAAGCCGCTGGCCAGCCAGAGGGCAACCAGCACCAGGGCGATGACCCCCAGCCCGATGCGCGCGCCCTTGGGAGACGGCGGCGTGAAACCGCCGCCGCGCGGAGGATTGGGGCGGTTGCCGCCTCCACCCTTGCGCCCGAACAAGGAACTCAGGCGATTATTGAAATCGCGCCAGACCTCGTCCAAGTCCGGCGGACCGTCCCCATTGCCCTGCGGCCGCTTGGGCGGCTCGGAGCCATTGTTGTTCCCACGACCCCAGCCGGGGTCATTCAGATTGAAGAGTTTGGTGATTCGAGGCATTGTTTCCCGCAATCTGACCGATCTCTGCAATTGCCCCGCGCAACGCATCCAGACCGGCGCGCTCGGTAGCGCTTACAAATACTCGCGCAATCGTACCATGGGCATCCCGCTCCACCCGAGGTTCCAGTCCAGCGCGATCGATCTTGTTATATACCAGAATTGTGGGAATCCCGGCGGCACCGATCTCGGCCAGCACCTTGTTGACCTCGAAGATCTGCTCCTCGCGCTGCGGGCTGGCGGCATCGACGACATGCAGCAGCAGGTCGGCGTGCACGGTCTCTTCAAGGGTGGCCCGGAAGGCCGCGATCAGGTTGGGCGGCAGATCGCGGATGAAGCCCACCGTGTCAGAGAGAACGACGGATCCCGCGCCCTCGATCCAGATGCGCCGCGTGGTGGTGTCCAGCGTGGCAAAGAGCTGGTCGGCGGCGTAGGCGCCGGCTCGCGTCAGCGCATTGAACAGCGTGGACTTGCCCGCATTGGTATAACCGACCAGGGACACGGACAACGCACCGCCGCGCGCGCGGGCGCGGCGCTGCGTGACGCGCTGGCGCTCGACGCGGTCCAGGCGCTCGCGCAGCATCTTGACCTTGGCGCCGATCATGCGGCGGTCCATTTCGAGCTGCGACTCGCCCGGGCCGCGCATGCCGATGCCGCCGCGCTGGCGCTCAAGGTGGGTCCACAGGCGGGTGAGCCGGGTCGCCAAGTGCTGCAGCTGCGCCAGCTCGACCTGCAGCTTGCCCTCGTGGCTCTTGGCGCGCAGCGCGAAGATGTCCAGGATGAGGGCCACGCGGTCGACCACGCGCAGATTGAACTCACGCTCCAGATTGCGCTGCTGCGCGGGTGACAAGGGCTGGTCGAACAGCACGATATCGGCCAGGGCGGCGCCCGCCATGGCCACGCCCTCCTCCACCTTGCCCGAGCCGATGAAGTACTTGGCATCCGGCCGGTCGCGGCGCGCGGTCAGCGTACCGACGATCTCGGCGCCGGCCCCTTCGGCCAGCATCACGAACTCGTCGGCGTGCGCCTGGTGGTCCGGATTGCCGAGGTCAACACTGATGATCAATGCGCGCATTCATGCACCATTCTGGAGCTACAGCGAAAATGCCCGCCGACACGAAGCGTGCGGCGGGCAGCAAGAGGTAATGCTGGAGCGAGACGATTATTCAGCGGGAACTTCCACCTGAAAGTTGACTGCGCGGGCCGGAACGACGGTGGAGATGGCGTGCTTGTAGACCATCTGGGTAACGGTGTTGCGCAAGAGCACAACATACTGATCAAAAGATTCGATCTGCCCCTGAAGCTTGATGCCGTTTACCAGATAGATCGACACCGGCACGTGTTCCTTGCGCAGCGTGTTCAGAAACGGATCTTGCAAAGTTTGCCCTTTATTGCTCATTGGCCAGGCTCCATTTGTTTGTTTTGAGTGGTGGCAAACGCCGAGATCTGTACTCTACAGGGTTTTCCCGGGCCGTGCCACTTGGCCCAGGACGGAATTGCCACGAGAGATTTCAGTTCCCCGAACCGGTGGAAATCCCCGCAAAAACGGGGCCCGCCACCCGGGCGCCATGCCGGAAAATCGTCAGTTCAACAAGGTCTTTAACGCCGTTGTCAGGCTTGTGCACTCGGCGTCCGTGCCGACCGTGATGCGCAGGAACTGGTCAATGCGGGGACGCTTGAAGTGCCGGACGATGATACTGCGTTCGCGCAATTGCGCGGCCAACTTCGCGCCATCGTGCGCCGGATGACGGGCAAACACGAAATTGGCGGCCGAAGGCAATACCTCGAACCCCAGTTCGACCAGTCCCGCCACCAAACGTTCCCGGCTGGCGATCACGGCCTGGCGGGTACGTTCGAAGTAGGCCCTGTCTTCCATGGCCGCGATGGCTCCCGCCGCGGCCAGGCGGTCGATGGGGTAGGAGTTGAAACTGTCCTTGACCCGGTTCAGACCTTCGATGAGCGCCGGATGGCCGATGGCGTAACCCACCCGCAGCCCAGCCAGCGAACGCGACTTCGACAGCGTCTGCACCACCAGCAGATTGGGGTGGCGATCCACCAGCGCGACCGCGGACTCGGCGCCGAAATCGACATAGGCCTCGTCGATCAGCACGACACACTGGGGATTGCCGGCGGCCAGCCTTTCGATGTCGGCCAGCGGCAGGGCCCGCCCGGTGGGCGCATTGGGATTGGGCAGGATGACGCCGCCGGCCTGGCGGCCTTCGCGCGGCAGATAATCCTCGACCACCACGCCAAATGTCTCGTCCAGCGCGACCGTCGCATGCTCGATCTGGTAGAGCCCGCAATAGACCGGATAGAAGCTGTAGCTGATGTCGGGAAACAGCAGCGGACGGCCTTCATGCTTGAAGAAGGCCTGGAAAGCATGGGCCAGCACCTCGTCGGATCCATTCCCTACGAACACCTGCTCAGGCTGCACGCTCAGCGCGCGCGCCACCGCCTGGCACAGGCCCTCGGAGGACGGATCCGGATAGAGCCGGAGCGTATCGCTGGCGGCAAAGCGGATGGCTTGCAGCACCTTGGGCGACGGCGGATAGGGGTTCTCGTTGGTGTTGAGCTTGACCAGGTTCTGCAACTTGGGCTGCTCGCCGGGCACGTAGGGGCTCAGCGTGGCAACGACGGGACTCCAATACTGGCTCATTCCTTGTCCTGCGCGTAGGGATTGCGCGATGCCTTGAACTCGATGCGCAAGGGGGTGCCCGCCAGATCGAAGGCGTTGCGGAAACGGGTTTCGAGATAGCGGCGGTACGAATCGGGGATGGCGTCCAGCGCGCTGCCGTGGACGACGATGAGCGGCGGGTTCTGCCCCCCTTGGTGCGCATAGCGCATCTTGGGACGGAAAATCCCCTTGCGCGGCGGCTGCTGCTGCTCGACCGCAGCCTGCAGCTCGCGCGTGAGCTTGGGCGTGGACAGCTTGGCAAAGGCCGCGGCATGCGCGGCATTGATGGATTTGAGCAAGGGGCGGATGCCTTGTCCCTTGAGCGCCGAAATGGTGTGCATGCGGGCAAAGGACAGGAAGCGCAGCTTGCGCTGGAATTCGCGTTCGATGCGCTCGCGCTGCTCTTCGTCCAGACCGTCCCATTTATTGATGGCCACGACCACGGCGCGGCCGGTTTCGAGCACGAAACCGGCGATGTGCGCATCCTGCTCGGAAATCTCGGCTTGGGCGTCCAGCATCAGCAGCACGACATTGCTGGCCTCGATGGCCTGCAGGGTCTTGATGACGGAAAACTTCTCGACCGCCTCGAAGACCTTGCCGCGCTTGCGCAGGCCGGCCGTGTCGATCAGCGTGTACTTGCGGCCGTCGCGCTCGAAATCGATCTCGATGGCGTCGCGCGTGGTGCCTGGCATGTCGAAGGCGATCACGCGCTCCTCGCCCATCAAGGTATTGATGAGCGTGGACTTGCCGACATTGGGGCGGCCGACAATGGCCAGCTTGATGCGATGTTCCACGCCCTCCTGCTCGGCCTCGGCGGCTTCGTCTTCGGGCGCGGCCAAGCCGCCCAGCGCGGTTTCAATCAGGTCGACGATGCCATCGCCATGCGCGGCCGAAATCGGGTGGGGCTCGCCCAGGCCCAGCTCGTAGAAATCCGAGGTGGCCTTGCCCTCGTTCATGCCTTCGGCCTTGTTGACCGCCAGCAGGACACGCTGCTGGCCGGACTTGCGCAGCAGGCGGGCGATCTCGTGGTCATGCGCGTTGATCCCCGCCCGCGCGTCGACCAGGAAGACCACCACATCGGCTTCGGCAATGGCCTGGCGGGTCTGGCGCGCCATCTCGGCCAGGATGCCGTCCTTGGCGACCGGCTCGAAGCCGCCCGTGTCGATCACGATGAAAGGGATGTCGCCCACCCTGCCCTCGCCGTAGTGCCGATCGCGGGTCAGGCCGGAATAGTCGGCCACCAGCGCGGCGCGGGAGCGCGTCAGGCGATTGAAGAGGGTGGACTTGCCCACATTGGGTCGGCCCACCAGGGCAACAACAGGCTTGAAGGACACGGTGTAAGGCTTGTTCTAAGAGGTTCAGTTGGTGCCGATAAGGACCAGGTTGCCGTTGCCGGTCTGGACCAGGACACCCTGGGGTGTGGTTTGCGGCGGCGATACGACAGCCCCGCCGCCCACGGACAGGCGGGCGAGCAGGTGGCCGTCGCTGCGCGACAGGAAGTGCACATAGCCTTCCATGTCGCCCACGGCCATGGCCGGCCCCAGGAAAGCCGGCGCGGTCAGCCCGCGGTTCTTCAGGGCGGATTGCTTCCAGGCATTGGCGCCGTTGCCCAGGTCGAAAGCATGAACCACGCTGTACTGATCGGAAGCAAAGGCGAAACGCTGGTCGATGCTCATGCCGGTGGAGCTGGAGAAATCCTTGGCCCAGACAGGGCGGCCGCCCTGGGTCACATCAAAGCAGACGATGCGCCCCTGATAAGCCACTGCGCACAGCAGCGGGCCGGCGATGCGCGGCTGGCCGACCACGTCGGTGAGGCGCTCCAGGTCGCTGGCCCCCTTGGGCGTGGCGACCGTGCCTTCCCATTGGACATTGCCCGAGGCCGCATTGATCGCCAGCAGCTTGCCGCCAGGCAGGCCGGTGATGACCATGCCCTCGGCCATGATCATCTGGGAGACGCTGCGCAAGGCCAGCGCGGGACCGGGACGCTGCAGGCTCCACAGACGCTCGCCGCTGTTGGCGTCGAAGGCCTGGATGCGGTAGTCGCCGCTGCGCACGACGACCACGCCATAACCCACCACGGGCGGGACGGCGACGTCGCTGGTGGCCTGGGCGCGCCATTTGATCTTGCCGGCATCGTCGAAGGCAATGACCGTGCCGCCCGGCGAGGCCACGGCGGTGGTGGTGCCGTCGCTGCCGACGCCCGCGGACAGCTTGGTCTCGGCCGAAGCCTTCCAGAGCAACCGGCCGCTGGCCAGGTCCACCTTGGCCACCGAGCCGTCCGGCGCGGCGGCATAGGCGGCCTCGCCCAGCACCGTGGGAGCGAAACCCAGACCCGAGCCGCTGCCCACCGATTGCGTCCACACCGTACGCACCGACATGCCGGGCGCGTACTCCGTCAGGGGAGCCGGGTCATAGCGGGTATCCGAACTGGAAAACAGTGAGCACCCGGTAAGGGCCAGCAGCCCGCAGACCGCCACGGCACCGCGCCAGGCGCGGCCGGAAAGGGAAATGCGCATCGCGTTCAAGCTCCGGTCAAAGCGTCGAGTTTCAGTTGCACCACCTGGGTCAGCGGATTATTGGTGCCCAGGCCGTCAATCGCCTGCTGCCAGGCCGCGCGCGCCTCATCGCGCTTGCCTTGCGCGGCCAGGATATCGCCCCGGCGGTCGGCGAACAATGCGGCAAAGGCGGCCGGCGGATTATTCAGCTGCGCCAGCGCGGCATCGTATTGCTTCTGGTCCAGCAGCAGCCCGGCCAGGCGCAGGCGGGCGACCGGCTGCAGCGCGGGCTGCTTGTCCTGCGATGCCAGCCATTCGAGCTGCTGGCGCGCGCCGTCGACATCCTTCTGTTCGACCAGGGCGTTGGCGGCGATCAGCGCGCCGCGGCCGGCATAGCCCGTATGGGGATAATCTTCGCGCAGGGTATTGACGGCGGCCTTGATCCGGGCCGCGGAATCCGCTCCCCCCAGACGGGCCGCGTCTTCAAGCGCCTCGAAGTAGCCCATGGCCTGGTTGGCGCGGTACGTCTGGTAGGCCTTCCAGCCGCTCCAGCCGCCCCATGCCACGACGACCGCGGTCGCCGCCGACAGCAGCAACGTGCCGTAGCGCGCCCACCAGGCCTTGATTGCGTCCAGCTTTTCCTGTTCTTCGAGATCGTATGCCATGCCTTAACCCTTGGATTTCAACACGCTGGCCAGCGTTGCCAGCGCGACAGTTTCTTGTGCGCCCTCGCCACCGGCATCCGCGCGCAGATATTTGACGCTTGCGGTCTGGCTGGCCACTTCGTCGCCGCCAAGAATAACCGCAACACGGGCGCCGCTGGCGTCGGCGCGCTTGAACTGGGATTTGAAACTGGCCGCGCCGGCATGCACGATGACCGACAGGCCCGCGTCGCGCAAGTCCTCGCCCACCCGGGCCGCCAGGCGCTGCGCCTCGTCGCCCTGGTGCACGATATAGACCTCGCATTCGGGCCGCGCCTGCTGGCCGGCGCTCTGCTCCCACAGGTCCAGCAGGCGTTCCATGCCGATGGCAAAGCCGACCGCCGGCGCGGGCTTGCCGCCCAGCAGTTCGATCAGCCCGTCATAGCGGCCCCCGCCGCATACCGTGCCTTGCGCCCCCAGGCGGTCTGTCACCCACTCGAAGACGGTGAGGTTGTAGTAATCCAGGCCACGCACCAGGCGCGGGTTCAGGCGGTATTCGATGCCCGCTTCTTCCAGGCGCCGGCACACGCCGTCGAAGTGAGCGCGCGACGCCTCGCCCAGGAAATCGAACAGCCGCGGCGCGCCGTTGGCCATGTCCTGGAGCCCGGGATTCTTGGTGTCCAGCACACGCAGGGGATTGGTATAGAGGCGGCGCTTGCCATCCTCGTCCAGGATGTCGGCGTGCTTTTCGAGATATTCGATCAGCGCGGCGCGGTGCGCGGCGCGCTCGGCCGGCTGGCCCAGCGAATTGAGTTCCAGCCGGATGTCGCTCAGCCCCAGCGTCTTCCAGAGACGGGCCAGCATGACGATGAGTTCGGCGTCGATATCGGGGCCGGCAAAGCCCAGCGCCTCGACGTCGATCTGGTGAAACTGGCGATAGCGCCCGCGCTGGGGACGCTCGTGGCGAAACACCGGGCCGATGGAATAGACGCGATGCGGACGGTCATAGAGCATGTTGTGCTCGATGGCGGCGCGCACGACGCCGGCCGTCATCTCCGGGCGCATGGTCAGCGACTCGCCATTGAGCGCGTCGGTGAAGGTATACATCTCTTTCTCGACGATGTCGGTCACTTCGCCGATGCCGCGCGTGAACAGCCGTGTCTGCTCGAGGATGGGCGTACGCAGGTTGCGGTAGCCATAGCTGTGCAGCCACCCGCGCACGATCTCCTCGAAGCGCTCCCATTGGGCGCTTGTGTCGGGCAACACATCATTCATCCCGCGAATGGCGGAGACTTTCTGAAAAGCTTGCGTCATTTATGTCATGCCGGCGGCGAACCGCCTGCCTGTCCTTCTGCTTAATGGGAAACAGCGGCGCCGTAGCGGCGCGCGACGTAGTCTTCGACGATGGCCTGGAACTCTTCGGCGATGCGGTCGCCCTTGAGCGTGACCGTGCGCTCGCCGTCGATGAAGACGGGCGCCGCGGGCACTTCACCAGTACCGGGCAGGCTGATGCCGATATCGGCATGCCGGCTCTCCCCGGGCCCATTGACCACACAGCCCATGACGGCGACGTTCATGCTTTCCACGCCGGGATAGCGGCTGCGCCAGACCGGCATCTGGCGGCGCAGATAGGTCTGGATGCTGTCGGCCAGCTCCTGGAAGAACGTGCTGCTGGTGCGGCCACAGCCGGGGCAGGCCACGACCATGGGCGTGAAGGCGCGCAACCCCATGGTCTGCAGGATTTCCTGGGCCACGATGGCTTCGCGGCCCCGGTCGCCGCCCGGCTCGGGCGTGAGCGAAATACGGATAGTGTCGCCGATGCCCTCCTGGAGCAATACGGCCAGCGCGGCGGTCGACGCCACGATGCCCTTGCTGCCCATGCCGGCTTCGGTCAGGCCCAGGTGCAGCGGATAATCGCAGCGCGCCGACAGGTCGCGATAAACGGCGATGAGATCCTGCACATGGCTGACCTTGCAGGACAGGATGATGGCGTCGCCGCGCAAGCCGAGCTCTTCGGCGCGGCGCGCATTGCTGATGGCCGACACCACAAGCGCGTCGCGCATCACGGCCTGGGCCTCCCAGGGCTGGGCGCGGCGGCTGTTCTCGTCCATCTTGCGCGCCATGAGCTCGTGGTCGAGGCTGCCCCAGTTCACGCCGATGCGCACCGGCTTGTCATGGCGGCAGGCCACTTCGATCATCTGGGCGAAGTTGTCGTCGCGGCGCTTGCCCCCGCCCATATTGCCCGGATTGATGCGGTACTTGGACAACGCCTGGGCGCAATCCGGGAACTGCGTCAGCAGCTTGTGGCCGTTGTAATGGAAATCGCCCACCAGCGGCACCGACACGTTCATGCGGTCGAGCTGCTCGCGGATGGCGATGACTTCGCGCGCGGCCTCCGGGGTATTGACCGTGATGCGCACGATTTCGGAACCGGCTTGCACCAGTTCCTTGACCTGGATGGCCGTGGCGATGGGATCGGCGGTGTCGGTGTTGGTCATGGATTGCACCACGACCGGGTTGCCGCCACCCACGGTGACGACCCGCTCACCCCATTTGACTTGGACCGCGCGCGTCGGACGGCGCGGCAGGGAGGCCGCCGCCGGGGGGGGCGTCTCCTCGCAGGGTTTGGACAAATCTTGCATATCGGTCCGGGATGACTGGCTCAAAACCATTGGGAAGGCAGCCACTGCCGCGGCAGCCATCCCTGCCAGAAGGCGTAGGCCACGCCCACCGCCAGCAAGGCCACGATGACCACGATCCAGCCCCAGGAGCTGGCCGAACGCTCTTCGTCGACCGCCAGGCCGGCGCCATGCAGCGAGCGGCTGGCTCCGAGGTTGGCGGGCGCCGGGGCGTGCGCCTGGCCGTCCAGCGAGGCCACGATGGCCGCGCCGTCGGCCCCGAGCAGGCGCGCGTAGTTGCGGATCAGCCCGCGCAGCGACACGCCGGCAGGCAGCTCATCCCAGCGCTCGGCCTCCAGGGCCTCGATCTGGCGCGTGGAGAACTTGATGCGGCTGGAGACCTCTTCGAGCGACCAGCCCTTGGCTTGCCGCAGACCTCGCAGGGCCGCCCCCACGCTGCCGCCTTGCGCGGGCGCTGCCGGAGCGGGTTGAACGGCCGAAGCGAGATCCTGCGTCATGCGTGCACCTGTCTGATGGGAATGGAGCGGGCGGCGGCGTTGCGTTCGGTGATGCGGGTGCGATCCTTGACCTCGCCGGCCAACTGGCCACAGGCGGCGTCGATATCGTCGCCCCGCGTCTTGCGCACGGTGGTGATGATGCCCGCGTCCATCAGGCGCTGGGCGAACACCTTGACCCTCGGCGCCGGCGAGCGCTTCAGGCCGGAGGCGGGGAAAGGATTGAAAGGGATGAGATTCAGCTTGCAGCGCACCTGGCGGGCAAGCTGGATCAACTCCTTGGCGTGCTGGTCGGTATCGTTGATGCCGTCCAGCATGCAGTATTCGAAAGTGATGAAATCGCGCGGCGCGTGGGCGAGATAGCGCTCGCAGGCGGCCAGCAGCTCTTTCAGGGGGTACTTCTTGTTCAGCGGCACCAGTTCGTCGCGCAAGGCGTCGTTGGGCGCGTGCAGCGACACGGCCAGGGCCACGGGGCAATCCTGCGAGAGACGGTCCATCATGGGCACGACGCCCGAGGTGGAAACCGTCACGCGGCGGCGCGACAGGCCATAGCCGTTGTCGTCCAGCATCAGCCGCAGCGCCGGCAGCACCTGGTCGTAGTTGAGCAAGGGTTCGCCCATGCCCATCATGACGACGTTGCTGATGACGCGGGTGTCTTCGCCGCTGGCCTGGGCCAGGCGCGCGCTGCCGGCATCGGCCTCGAGCACGCGCTTGGCCCACCAGAGCTGGCCGATGATCTCGCTGGTCTGCAGATTACGGTTGAATCCCTGGTGGCCGGTCGAACAGAAGCGGCAATTGACCACGCAGCCCGCCTGGCTGGAAACGCACAGCGTGCCGCGGTCATCCTCGGGGATGAAAACGGTTTCGATGGCATTGCCCTGCCCGACATCGAACAGCCACTTGCGCGTGCCGTCCGTGGAGCGCTGCTCGATGTTGACCCGCAGCGCCTCGATGACGCAGCGCTGGGCGAGCTGCGCCCGGAAGTCGCGCGCAAGGTCCGTCATGGCGTCGAAACTGTCCACGCCGCGCTGGTGTATCCAGCGCTGCAGCTGGCGGGCGCGGAACGGCTTGCCTCCCCATTGGCCGACCAGGTCGGCCAATGCCTTGGCATCCATGCCCAGCAGATTGATCGATTCGACGGTATCCATGACTTACCGGGTAAAGCCGCTATCGAAAATCAACGGCTGTGGATGTTGATTTCGGGGAAGAAGAAAGCCACTTCGACGGCGGCGGTCTCGGGAGCGTCCGAACCGTGCACGGCGTTGGCGTCGATGCTGTCGGCGAAGTCGGCGCGGATGGTGCCCGGGGCAGCCTTCTTGGGGTCGGTGGCGCCCATCAGGTCGCGGTTGGTCTGGATAGCGTTCTCGCCTTCCAGGACTTGCACGAACACCGGGCCGGAGACCATGAAGTCCACCAGGTCCTTGAAGAAGGGGCGCTCTTTGTGCACGGCGTAGAAACGCTCGGCGTCGGTGCGCGACAGTTGTTGCATGCGGGCGGCGATGACCTTCAGGCCGGCCTGCTCGAAACGGGCGACGATCTGGCCGATGACGTTCTTGGCGACGGCATCGGGCTTGATGATCGAGAGGGTGCGTTGAATCGACATGGAAACTCCAAAGTCTGCTGAGACAGTTTTGTGCTGAGGGATTTGACGCGAGTCCGGACAAAGCGTTCCGCGAATGGCTTCGCGGCGTCTTGCGCCTGGCTGTTTTGCACAGACTAGGACGCGATCACGCGCCCGAACTCGTCAAAACCCGGATTCGGCACTGCCAACCAGTCAGATTTCTCCAATAAAAACAGGGACTTCTAAAAGGTTTACAGTAACCCAGCATTCTAGCACGGCGCCAAGAACCTATTACATCTTAAAATCAGGGGTTTGCTGGCCCGCTTTTGCTGGCCCCCTGTCTGCCGGAACCCCGTAATGACCCAAGCTGCCGACCCCAAGAACGATACTCCGGAGCTCTCCAAGAGCTTCGAGCCCGCCGACATCGAATCCCGCTGGTACGACGAATGGAACCGGCGGGGCTATTTCCAGGCCGGCCGCCACGTAGAAACAGGGACCGACCCCGCACCCTATTGCATCCAGTTCCCGCCGCCCAACGTGACGGGCACGCTGCACATGGGCCATGCGTTCAACCAGACCATCATGGATGGCCTGATCCGCTACCACCGCATGTCGGGCGACGATACCGTCTTCATCCCCGGGACCGACCACGCCGGCATCGCCACGCAGATCGTGGTCGAGCGCCAGCTCGACGCCCAGAAACTCTCGCGCCACGACCTCGGCCGCGAGCGCTTCGTCGAAAAGGTCTGGGAGTGGAAAGAACAATCGGGCAACACCATCACCAGCCAGGTGCGCCGCCTGGGCGCCTCGGCCGATTGGCCGCGCGAATACTTCACCATGGACGATCGCATGTCGCGCGGCGTCGTCCAGACCTTTGTGCAGCTGTTCCGCCAGGGCCTGATCTACCGTGGCAAGCGCCTGGTCAATTGGGATCCCAAGCTGCTGACCGCCGTCTCCGACCTCGAAGTGCAGTCCGAGGAAACCGACGGCTTCATGTGGCACATCCTCTATCCCTTCGTGGATGGCCCGCAGACCATCATCGACAAGGAAGGCAACACGGTCACGCTGCGCGGCATGACCATCGCCACCACGCGCCCGGAAACCATGCTGGCCGACGGCGCGCTGTGCGTGCACCCGGATGATCCGCGCTACAAGCACCTGGTCGGCAAGGAAGTCGAGCTGCCCCTGTGCGACCGCAACATCCCCATCATCGCCGATGACTTCGTCGATCCGGAGTTCGGCACGGGCTGCGTCAAGATCACCGGCGCGCACGATTTCAATGACTACGCCTGCGCGCTGCGCCACAAGCTGCCGCTGATCGTCATCTTCACGCTCGATGCGCACATCAACGAAAACGGCCCCAAGCAGTTCCAGGGCCTGGAGCGCTACGAAGCCCGCAAGGCCGTGGTGGCCGAGCTCGAAGAAAAAGGCTATCTGGTCAAGGTCGAGCCGCACAAGATGATGCAACCCAAGGGCGACCGCACCGGCGTGGTGCTCGAACCCATGCTGACCGACCAGTGGTTCGTGGCCATGAGCCAGCCCGCCCCGGAGGGCACTATCAACCCCGGCAAGAGCATCACCGAGGTGGCGCTGCAGGCCGTGGCCGACGGCCGCATCCAGTTCTATCCTGAAAACTGGACAACGGTCTACAACCAGTGGCTCAACAACATCCAGGACTGGTGTATCTCCCGCCAGCTGTGGTGGGGCCACCAGATCCCGGCCTGGTATGCCGAGGACGGCCGCTGCTTCGTCGCCCACTCCGAGGAAGAGGCGCTGGAGCAGGCCCGAGCAGCCGGCGTCACAGGCCCGCTGACCCGCGATCCGGACGTCCTGGACACCTGGTTCTCGTCGGCCCTGGTGCCCTTCACCACCCTGGGCTGGCCCGAGAAGACCGCCGACCTGGCCCGCTACCTGCCGTCCAGCGTGCTGGTGACCGGGTTTGACATCATTTTCTTCTGGGTCGCACGCATGGTCATGCTCACCATGCACATGACCGGCAGCATCCCCTTCAAGCATGTCTACGTCCACGGCCTGATCCGCGATGCCGACGGCCAGAAGATGAGCAAGTCCAAGGGCAACACCCTGGACCCGGTGGACCTGATCGACGGCATCGGCCTCGAGCAGCTGGTCGCCAAGCGCACCTACGGCCTGATGAATCCCAAGCAAGCCGGCGCCATCGAGAAAGCCACGCGCCGGCAGTTCCCGGACGGCATCCCGGCCTTCGGCACGGATGCGCTGCGCTTCACCATGGCTGCCTACGCCACGCTGGGCCGCAACATCAACTTCGACCTCAAGCGCTGCGAGGGCTACCGCAACTTCTGCAACAAGCTCTGGAACGCCACGCGCTTTGTACTGATGAATACGGAAGGCCACGCGCTGCATGGCGCGGAGCCGGGCGAGCTGTCCTTCGCCGACCGTTGGATCGTCAGCCAGCTGCAGGCCCTGGAGGGCGAGATCGCCCGCGGCTTCGCCGACTACCGTTTCGACAATATCGCCAACGCCCTGTACCGCTACGTCTGGGACGAATACTGCGATTGGTATGTCGAACTGGCCAAGGTGCAGATCCAGGCCGGCAGCCCGGCCCAGCAGCTCGGCACGCGCCGCACCCTGATCCGCGTGCTTGAAGCCGTCCTGCGCCTGGCCCATCCCATCATCCCCTTCATCACGGAAGAACTGTGGCAGAAGGTCTCGGTGGTGGCGGGCAAGCGCCAGGCCGGCAAGGCCGACAGCGTCAGCGTGCAACCCTATCCGCGCGCCAACCCCGACGCCGTGGACACCGAGGCCGAGGCCGAAGTCGCCGAACTCAAGGCCCAGATCGAGGCCGTGCGCGCCCTGCGCGGCGAAATGGGCCTGTCGCCGGCCCAGCGCGTGCCCTTGGTCGCCCAGGGCGATGCAAGCCTGCTGCGCCGCAATGCGCCCTACCTGGCCGCACTGGCAAAGCTCAGCCAGGTCGACGTGGTCGACACCCTGCCTGATGCCGGCGCCCCGGTGCAGGTCGTGGGCGACTCCCGCCTGATGCTGCATGTGGAGGTCGATGTCGTGGCCGAGCGCGCCCGCCTGGACAAGGAGATCGCGCGGCTCGAAGGCGAGATCGCCAAGGCCAACGGCAAGCTGGGCAACCCCAGCTTCGTCGAGCGCGCCCCGGCGGCCGTGGTCGAGCAGGAAAAAGGCCGTGTGGCCCAGTTCAATGAAACCCTGGCCAAGGTGCGCGACCAGCGCGGCAAGCTGGGCAATTAAGCCGCCCCAAAAAAATCCCCCGCGTCATCGTCGCGGGGGATTTTTTTCGCCTGGCGCATGAGGCTCAGACCGCCGGTTTGCGGCGGCGGCGCTTGCGCGGGTCGGGCGGCGGCTCCAAGCCCTGCAGCTCGGCCAGCCGGCATTCGTCGGCATGATCCAGCCAACCCTGCTGCCTGGCGCGCTCGATCAGCTCAGGCCGCCGCGCCAGCGTCAGGCGCAAGGACTGGTCGCGCCGCCAGCGCGCGATGCGGGCGTGGTGGCCGCTCATGAGTTCGGCCGGGACAGCCTGCCCTTCATAGACTTCCGGCCGCGTGTAATGCGGACTGTCCAGCAGACCCGACAAGGTGTCGTTGAAGGAATCCTGCAAAGCGGAATCGACATCGCCCAGGGCGCCGGGCAATAGGCGCACGGCCGCGTCGATCACCGCCAGCGCGGCAATCTCCCCCCCCGAAAGCACGAAGTCGCCGAGAGAGATTTCGTGCGTGACGCAACGGTCTATGAAACGCTGGTCCAGGCCCTCGTAACGGCCGCAGACCAGTATCATGCCCGTGCCGCCGGCGATTTCCTGGGCCGCTGCCTGGTCGTAGCGCCGGCCCACCGGCGAGAGCAACACCACCGGCGCCGGCGCCAGCCCTTGCGCTTGCCGCTGCGCCTGCGCGGCATTGACTGCCGCCTCCAGCGGGGCGGCCATCATCACCATCCCCGGCCCGCCGCCATAGGGGCGGTCGTCCACGGTGCGATGCACGTCAGTGGTGAAATCCCGGGGGTTCCAGGCCTGGAGCGACCACAGCCCTTGCGCATGGGCGCGGCCCGTCACGCCGAGATCGCGCACCACCCCGAACATTTCGGGAAACAGGGTGATGACGTCGATACGCATCAATCTTCCAGCGGCCAATCGCTGTCGATGCGGCGCGCCGCCAGATCCACGGCATGGATGTGCGCGCGCACAAAGGGCACCAGCACCTCCCGCGGGCGCCCCTTGGCGTCCAGCAGAGGCCGACCATCCTCATCCTGACGGACAACGCGCAAAATGGCATGGGCGGCGTTTTCGAACACCTCTTCGACCACGCCCAGGCGGCGGTCCGCGCCCTCGGCATGACTATGGAAGGCGCACCCGATCAGATCGACCCAGTAGTACTCGTCTTCGGCCGCCTGAGGAAAGGCCGCGCGCGACACCCATACCGAGGCGCCCTTGAGCGCCTCGGCCTGGTCGCGGTCCGCGATTCCCTCAAGCTGGGCGACCGCGCTGGCGCCATGCACGCGGCATTGCTGCACGGCATAGGCACGCGGAGCCGGGCTCGCGCGGCCGGCAGGCACGGGCGCCGCCAGCCACCACCGCGGCGCCGCGCGCAACACGTCGGCCTGGGCCGAGTGCGGCTGGACCTTGATCCACCCCTTGACCCCGTAAGCCGACGCCACGCGGCCCAGCTCCACCAGGTCGTCAGGCAGCGAGTCCGCATGTTTGGACATGAGCAGATCCCAGAAATCAGTGTTCCACGCCCGGGCGCCCTGCCCGATGGCAAGGCGCGGCGTGTTTTTGCAAACGGCAAAGAAGACAAAGCCACGCACAAGGCGTGGCCGAGTCTACAGCACTGGAAACGACATCAGCCCACATGGGAACCATGCCCTCGCGATGACAGCGGATACCGAAGGGCCAAGCCCTCGAACGATACCCGCGCAGCGGCCAGCGCCCTACAGCGTCACCGGGTCGGCAGGCGCACCCGCCCTGCCCGGCTCATGGTTTGCCCAAGCCCGCAGGCCGGACAAGCCAAGCCCAAGCTTAGGCAGCCGCCGAAACCTTGGCCGAGTATTCCTTGACCAGACGCTCGACAGCGGGCGACAGTTGGGCGCCGTTGTCAGTCCAGTACTTGATGCGGTCCAGCGCGATGCGCAGGTTTTCCGAACCATCACCGCCGACGGGGTTGTAGAAACCCACGCGCTCAACGAAACGGCCGTCGCGGCGATTGCGCGAGTCGGTAGCCACCAGATTGTAAAACGGACGCTTCTTCGAGCCGCCACGGGCCAGACGAATCACCACCATAGGTAATCCCTTGAATTAGATGTGAAAAACGGGAAATTCTAGCATCCAACCAGCGCCCCTGGCAAATAGCCTGCCGTTTTTTACCGACACACCGTGTCTGGGTGACACGACAAGCTGCCGAATGGGCCGGCCCAGCGTATGCTGGAGCGGCACAATCAATCGGGGTCGGAGAGCGGATGCATCCTGTACCGGCCTGCAAGACCCTGGCCAGTTGTGCGACGAGCCGGCGCATGGCGCCCGTGCTCGGCAAGGCGAAGCATACACCCTCTTGGCCCTCTACCGCATCCCGCAAGGAGATCCTGGTCATGAAAGTCCGCAAGTTGCTTGCCCTGACACCCCACGCACGCGCGGCCGCCGTACTGGCCGCTGCGCTGGCCATCTCCACGCCTTTTCTTGCGCCTGCCGCGCAAGCGCGCGTGGTCGACGCCGCCCTGGTCACGGCCACGGGCAAAGTCACGGCGGTGGATCCCTCCAACCGCACACTGACCGTCGTCGGCCCCAGCGGCGAATCCGTCCCCCTGCAAGCCGGTCCGCAAGTCCGCAACTTCGATCGCATCAAGGTCGGCGACATGGTGCGGATCAGCTATTACGAGTCGCTCGACATCGCCACCCGGCCCAAGGGGTCCGGCGTGCCCGAGGTCCGCACCGAAACCGCGCAGACCCGCGCCCAGCGCGGCCAGATGCCGCAGGGCGGCGCCGGCGTGCAGACCACGATCACCGCCGAGATCTGGCATATCAGCCGCAATAGCAATACCGTCATCCTGCAAGGACCCAGCGGCGGCCGCCAGACGGTGGTGGTGCGTGACCCGCAAGCCATCAAGAAGCTCGCCACGCTGAAGGAAGGCGACCTGGTGGACTTCACCTTCACCCGGGCCGTGGCGGGCGCGGTGATCGCGCCGGCCAAGAAGCCCTGAGGGGCGGCGGCGCAACAAAAAAGGCAGCCCTGCCGGGCTGCCTTTTTTGTCGGGCGCGGCTGGCTCAGCGCCGCCGCAGATAGTGCTCGATGCGATCGGCCTGGGGCACTTGCGCCAACAGGGCGTTGCCGCTTTGCTGGCAGAAGGCCTGGAAATCGCGCTCGGCCTTGGGGTCGGTGGTGATGACCCGCAAGACCTGCCCGCTTGCCAGCTGCGCCAGGGCTTTCTTTGCGCGCAGGATGGGCAGCGGGCAGCTCAGCCCGCTGGCATCGACTTCCAGTTCGAAGGCCGGCAGGCCCGTATCAGAGCCGCTCATTGACCCAACCCTGGACGCTGGCGATGGCCGCTGGCAGGGCCGAGGCATCGGTGCCGCCGCCCATGGCCATGTCGGGCCGACCGCCCCCCTTGCCGCCGACCTGGCCGGCAACAAAACCCACCAGATCCCCCGCCTTGACCTTGCCGGTCAGATCGGCAGTCACGCCGCCCACCAGGCTGATCTTGCCGTCGGCGCTGGCCGCCAGCAGCACGATGGCCGACTTGAGCTTGTCCTTCAGGTTGTCGACCATGCCGCGCAGGGCTTTGGGATCGACGCCGGCGATGGTCGCGGCCAGCACCTTGACACCCTTGATCTCGACCGTGCCCTTGTCCGCCAGATCATTGCCGGCGCTGGCGGCCAGCTTGGAGCGGGCCTGCTCCAGTTCTTTTTCGAGCGCCTTGACCTGCTCCTGGACCTGGGCAATGCGATCGGGGAGTTCGGCGGCGGGAGCGCGCAGCACGCCGGCGGCACGCTGCAGCAGCGCGCTCTGGTCCTGGACCCAGACCAGCGCGTTATCGCCCGTGATGGCCTCGACACGGCGCACCCCGGCGGCCACCCCGCTTTCGGAAACGATCTTGAACAAGCCGATGTCGCCCGTGCGGCCGACGTGGGTGCCGCCGCACAACTCGCGCGAGAAACCGATGTCCAGCACGCGCACGGTATCTCCGTACTTCTCGCCGAACAAGGCCATGGCACCGCCCTTGACCGCGTCGTCGTAAGCCATGACGCGCGCCTGCGCCGGCTGGTTGGCCAGGATTTCGGCGTTGACGATGGCTTCCACGCGGGCGATCTGCTCGGCCGTCATGGGCGCATCGTGGGCAAAATCGAAGCGGGTCTTGTCGGGATCAACCAAGGAGCCGCGCTGCTGCACATGCGAACCCAGCACATCGCGCAGGGCCTTGTGCATCAAGTGCGTGGCCGAGTGATTGCGCACCGTGCGCGCGCGGCGCACCGCATCCACGCGGGCGAGCAAGGTGTCGCCCACCTTCAGCGTGCCCTCTTCCAGCACGCCGTGGTGGCCGAAAACCCCGGCCTGGATCTTCTGCGTGTCGGCCACGGCGAAGCGCAGGCCATCGGCCTGCAGCAGACCGGTGTCGCCCACCTGTCCGCCGGACTCGGCATAGAAAGGCGTGGCGTCAAGCACCACGACGGCCTGCTGGCCGGCCTTGACGGCGTCGACCTGGGTGCCGTCCACGTAGAGGGCGGTCACCTTGACGTCGCTCAGTTCAAGCTGCTCATAGCCTTCGAAGCGGGTTTGCGCCCCCTCGTAGCTCAGGCCTTCGGCCATCTTGAACTTGCCGGCCGCGCGCGCCTGGTCGCGTTGGCGCTCCATGGCGGATTCAAAGCCCGGCATGTCGATCTCGACTCCGCGCTCGCGGCAGATGTCCGCCGTCAGGTCGACCGGAAAGCCATAGGTGTCATACAGCGTGAAAAGCGTGTTGCCATCGAGCTGGCCGCCCTTGGGCACCTGGGCCAGCGCGACATCCAGGATCTTCATGCCATGCTCGAGCGTTTCGCCGAAGCGTTCTTCTTCCTGCCTGAGGACCTGGGCCACGCGCTCGGCGGTCTTGGCGAGCTCGGGATAGGCCTCGCCCATCTCGGCCACCAGATCGGGAACCAGGCGGTGGAAGAAGGGCTTGGTCTGGCCCAGCTTGTAGCCATGCCGCAATGCGCGGCGCACGATGCGGCGCAGCACATAGCCGCGGCCTTCGTTGCTGGGGATGACGCCGTCGACGATCAGGAAGGCGCAGGCACGAATATGGTCGGCGATGACCTTCAGCGAGTTGTCTTCGAGATCCTGGGTGCCGGTTTCGCGGGCGGCCGCGGCGATCAGCTTCTGGAACAGGTCGATTTCATAGTTGGAGTGCACGCCCTGCAGCACGGCGGCAATGCGCTCCAGGCCCATGCCGGTGTCCACGCAGGGCTTGGGCAGGCGCGTCATGTTGCCGGCCGCATCACGCTCGAACTGCATGAACACGAGGTTCCAGATCTCGATATAGCGGTCGCCGTCCTCTTCGGGCGACCCCGGGGGACCGCCCCAGATCTCCGGACCGTGGTCGTAGAAGATCTCCGTACACGGGCCGCACGGGCCGGTGTCCCCCATCTGCCAGAAATTGTCCGAGGCATAGCGGGCGCCCTTGTTGTCGCCGATGCGGATGATGCGCTCGGTCGGCACGCCGACTTCCTTGGCCCAGATGTCGTAGGCCTCGTCATCCTCCTGGTAGACCGTCACCCAGAGCTTTTCGACCGGCAGTTTGTAGACCGTGGTGAGCAGCTCCCAGGCGTAGCGGATGGCGTCCTGCTTGAAATAATCGCCGAAGCTGAAATTGCCCAGCATCTCGAAGAAGGTGTGATGCCGGGCGGTGTAGCCGACATTTTCCAGATCGTTATGCTTGCCCCCGGCGCGCACGCTGCGCTGCGACGAGGTGGCGCGGGAATAGGGGCGCTTTTCCTTGCCGGTGAAGACGTCCTTGAACTGCACCATCCCGGAGTTGGTGAAGAGCAGCGTGGGGTCGTTACCCGGCACCAGCGAAGAGGACGGCACAATGGTGTGTCCCTTGGACTGGAAGAATTGCAGGAACTTCTGGCGAATCTCGGAGGATTTCATCGTGGATGAATCGGGATTTTGGCGAATCTTTGATTATAGAGGGTAGGCGACGCCTTGCCAGGAAAGCCCTCCTTGGGGGCGGGCTCAAGGCCCGCCATCCGACGGGCGGACGCAGACAAAGCCCGTGGTCCAGCCCTCGATGCTGGTCCATTTGCCGCCATAAGACACCGCGACCGCCCTGAAGCCTGACGGGCAGGCGCAGCCGCCGGACAGCGGGTTGGCCATGGACTGGCCCGTGTGCAGCACGCAGCCCGTGCGGCTGTTGTAGCCATAGGCGCCCCCGAAACTGCCTTCCGCGGGCCGCCAACGGCCGCGGTGGCATTGCAGGAGCTCGCCCTGCTCGCCCTGTGCCAGGGCGCCGGCCTCTTCCGCCGCGCAGGCAAGACCCAGCACCCGCCGGGCGCCCGCGCGCAGATATTCGCCCGCGCTCAGGCGCTGGCCCGCCTGGATGGAGCCTGCCACGGTCAGGCCCGCCTGCAGCCGGGGATCCCGGTCGTCTCCCACCCTCACATAGCGGGGATCCAGCCCGCCTTGCGTCCCCGCCCACCCGACGGGTGTGCCCAAGGGCAGTGCCGTCATCCCGGCACGGGGAGGATTGGGATAGCGGAACTGCGCGCCCTGCAGCAGCGGCCTGGCGTAGCCGCCGGCCGCGCCCATGGGCTGCAACAGCGGCGCCAGCCGCAGCAGATCCGCCTGCCCGCCGCGCGTGCTCAGGGCCTGGTCGGCCATGACCAGGGCATCCACGCGGCATTGCGCGCCCGGGCAGGCGCTATCGGGCAGCACGGCCAGGCGCACGCCGAAGCCCAGGGGCGCACGCGCCGGAAAGCCCCCCGGCAACAACCCCTGCCGCACCAGTTCGGCCAGCGTGGGCGCGGACGGGTCGGCAAACGCACCGGCCTGCGCCGTGCCCGAGGCCCAACCGCCCAGGTCGCGGGCCAGGGCTTGCTCCAATGCCAGCCGGATCTGTTCCATCCATTGCCCGCTGGCGCGCGCGGCCGTATCCTCCGCCTGGCGCGCCCATTGACCTGCCGCCAGCACCGCCAGCAACAGGCCGATGCTTATCGCCACGACCAATTCGAGCAGGGCGAAGCCACGTTGCCGGCGCATCATGGGAAGGTGAAGACAAACGTATTGCGCGCGGCGCATTGCGCCGAGGCGCGCGAGCCGTCGTAGGCCAGCACGGGGCTGGCTTCGGCGTTCTTGACCAGCACCGCCTCCCCCTTGCCCTGCACGCTGACGCGCGAAGCCAGGCCTTGCATGGCCGCGGCCAGGCCAGGGCAGGCGGCGGCGTGCACACGATCCAGCGTCAGGGTGAAGGCCGAGCCTGCCGCCTCACCCGGCCGCGAGCCGCTGGCCATGGTGATGCCGCCCTCGCCCAGGCCATGACGCACCGTCGCGGCCGCCCCTTGCCCGGACACGGAGAGCACGCCCGACTCGCGCATGGCCTCGGCAAGAAAAGCAGTATCCATGCCCGCATAGGGGGCGGAGCCGCCCATGCCGGCAATACGCGCCCGCACCACGAAGCGCTGCAGCGCTTCGGCCAGCTTGGGCACCCGGCTTTCGACCACATAAGCCTCGATGGCTGGCACGCCGATCACCGCCACGATAAGCAGAATGGCCGCCACCACCGAGATTTCTATCAGCGAAAAACCTTGTTCACGCGACCCCCTGGGCCGCAAGACATGGCGCATGAACCAACCTCCCAAAAAAATGCGTCAATGCGCGGAATAAAAATGCGTCAGGCCACGCCTGAGCTCGTCGATGACGGCGTAATGCCAGAACACCAGCGCCAACATGGCCGCCACCGTGGACAACAACAGCACCCAGCGCCAGAACAGGGCCTGGGCGGCCAGACGCGGCAACCATGCCTGTTCGACGCGCTCACGCGCGCGCGACAGCCCGGCCTCTATCCCGTGGGCGGCCATCATGTCGCTCATGAACCACCAGAGTTCCCGATCCAGAAGGCCCGTATCGAAAGTGGAGGCCCCGACCTCGCCGCGATCGATGCGCGCCAGCATCTGCGCGATATGCGCGGCCAGCCACGGCATGGCGTAATGCCGCAAGGCCCTCAAGGCCATGCGCAGGCGGACGTCGATGCTGCCGCCGTCACGGATGAGGACTTCGAGCAAGCTCAGGAAACGTATGGCTTGCGCGTCACGGTAGAGGCGCCAGGGGCCGATGCCATCGCAGTACCGGCGCCACGGACCATGCCAATGTCCCAGGGACCAGACCCACGAGCACAGGCCGCAGGCCACCGCCAGGGCCGACAAGGGCCCCGCCCAAACCACATGCGCGGCAAAGGCGAACAACGCGCGCGTTTGTGGACCGTGATAGTCGATGGGCAGGGAAGCGAATACCTGCGTCAGGCGCGGCACCGTGAACAGGGGCACGGCCCACAGCGTGCAAACCAGGACAGCCAGCGCCACAGCCGCGGCGCGCAGGCTGGCGCCAAGCTGCCGCCTGGCGGCATCGGCCAGGCGGCAAGCCTGGGCCAGGTCGTGCAGCCCCTGCGCCAGGGCTGCGCTGCCGGCTGCCTGCGCCGTGGCCAGCATCAGGCAATCCTGGGCGGGCGCGACCCCAGCCCATAGCGCGGCGAGATCGCCGCCATAAGTGCCGCTGGCCCTAGCCCAGCGCGCAGCCAGCCTGCCGCGCCAATGCGCCGCTCCATAGCGAGCGGCATCAAGGGCGAAAACCTCGCGCAGGGCAAGACGGCCGTCGCTGGCGCGCAGCAAGGCGCCCAGATAGGCGTAGTAATCGGCGCGCGCGCGCTGAAACCGCCAGGCATCAAGACGCAACAGCCACCAGGACTCACGCATGCCCGGTGTCCAGCAGATGAGCCAAGGCCTGCACGCCGCCTGCATGCATCGCCCAGTGGCGGGGATCGAGTTCGCCGCGCAGCACCTTGCCCTTGAGCACCTCATGCCAGGGCGTAGGGGAGCCCTCCAGTCCTTGCAGGACCTCGGCGGCCACACTGCGGCCCAGATATCCCCGCAACAGCCTGGGCCCGCCGGAGCACTGCGCACAGCCGGCCGCCCGGCGCACACGTAGCCGCCCTGTCGGCAAGGCCCCCAGCACCCGTGCCCAGGTACCGGCCCGCGGGCCGCGCAACAAGCCCTCAGGGCCGCGCGCGCAATGCGGGCAAGGACGCGGCAGGAGCTCTTGGTAGACCCGCAGCTTGAGAACGCCTTGCATGCGAAGAAAATCCGCCGGCACGCCGATGAAGTCCGAAGCCAGGCGAGCGGCAATGCCTTGCGCGGACCCCGCATGCACGGTGGTGTAGACGCTCACGCCCGAGCCCGCCAGGTCCATGAAGGCACGCCCGGTTTCCCGGTCGCGCACCTCGCCCAGATAGACGTCGTTCATGGCGCTGCGCTTGATGGTCTTGAGCTTGGCGTCAAAGACGCCGTCGTGGTCGGCGTCCAGGCCGCGGCCCACGGTGTTCTGCAGCGCCTCGCCGATGCGCAGCTCGACCGGGTCCTCCAGCGTGATGATCTTGCGCGTGGCGGACAGGCCGCGCAGCAAGGTGGCCAGCGTGGTGGACTTGCCGGAGCCCACTCGGCCGGCCACGACGATGGCGCCGCCTTCGCGCGAGCAGGCCTGGCGCAGCAGGCGGGCCTGCGAGGCGTCAAAGCCCAGGTCGCGCAAATGGTTGCCCGCGACGCTGTCGCGGCGCAGGATGCGCAGGCATACCGACGGACCGTTGTCAGTCGCCAGGGACGCCCAGCGCAAGATCCACTCCCGCTCGTCGATGCGGCAGAGGATGCGGCCCTGCTGCTCGGCCAGCGGGTCGAACACGGCGCCATTGCCGCCGACGACGTCCATCCAGACCACGGCCAGCATGTCGATCATGGTGGCGCGGGCCAGCGAACGGACATCGGGCAGCTGCACGTAGCGCCCGTCTATGCTGTAGCGCACTTCGGCCCGATCAGGACCATGCACGTTGAGGTGGATGTCGCTGGCCCCGGCCCTCAGGCCCGCGCGCACGATATCCTCGAACAGCAGCGCCAGTGTCGGCCGGCCGCCCTGCCCTGCCGCGGCGCGCCCAGGTGCCGGCGGGCCGCCGCCGCCCCGGGCTTCGCGCAGCAGGCTGAGCAGCAAGGCCGCATCCACCTGGTAGCAGGCGGGCTGGGCAATCGGATAGCCTTTTTCATGGAGCTGCCGCAGGAGCTCGGCCACCCACGCGCCGCGGGCATAACGGGGCTGGGCCAGCACGGCGGCCTGGCCGCCGTCCAGCAAGACGGGACAGATGTGTCCCGTCAGCCCGCCAAGCTCGAATTCATCATGCAAGACCCGCGACAAGGCCGGCTGGAGATCGTCCAGCGCGCGCAGCGGCACCACTGCGTCATTCATGGGGCTCGTCCATGGGCAGGATGCAGACTTCGGCCAAAGCGCCGCCGGCGTGCCGCAACCGCGCGCAAGGCGCCTGGATCTCGAGCAAGGCCAACGCGGTATCGGGAGCCGTGCCGCGCAGCCGCTGCAGGCCGGACCGGGCGCGCAAAGCCACGCCGGCCGACAGGAACTCGGCGGTAAGCCGCGGACCCACGCCGTAGATGGCGCGCAACTCGAGGGGCGGGGAGACTGCAGGCGCGGCCGGGACCGCCGCGGCCAGGCCTGGCTTGGCCGTGGACTCTGTGGCGATCTCCTCTTGCAGCCATTGGCGCACGCTCTGTCCAAGCGCGTCGCCGTCCGCGCTGTGCGCCAGCGGCGGGAACAACAAACCCAGCGCCGCGCAAGATGCCCGCCGCCAACGCTGGCGGACCACGTGTTCATGGACCGGGAGTATCGGCATGAATGCCTCCTTCGAGAAGAAGTGTGAGGGGGCTGCGCCTGGCGCCGGAACCCTGGGCCGGATCGATCTGTAATCGCAGATGGCGCCACCGCGCGGGCAGGATTTCCCAGGCAGGCAGCGAGTAAGAACGCAAAGGACCGCTGAGCCGCAATTGCCGGACGCGGCCGTCCGGCGTGGCCGACCACGGCCCCAACCAGACTTCCGCGAATGCCGCGCGCCAGGGTTGCAGGGCGCGCATCCAGCGCGTATCCGCCGGCCGTGGATCGGCCTGGCAGGGGCCGGCAGCCCGCCATCGCAACACGGCCTCGTCCAGCCCCGGCAGCTCGACCTCCCAACGAGAAGCGAGCTGGCGTTGGAAATCCGCGCTCAAGGCCTGCAAGGACTCGGGGTGGTAGCGCGCCTGGCACTGCCAAGCGTCCTGCTGGGGAAGGCATTGCGCGCCGGCCAGGCGCCACCCGGCAAGATGCATGGGCAACTGATGCACGCTGTCCAGCACTTGGCCCAGGCATAGTGCAGGCGCGGGCGCCGGGGCGGAAACGGCCTGCTCGCCGCCCGGAACCGCAGGCTCCCATCCAGCCCACATGGCCACACAAGCCAGCGGCAGGAGCAGCATGGCCAGCAAGAGGGCTGGCCGGGGAGGCAGGGAGCGCAAACGCGCGGCCGGCAGCGGCGCGGCGCCCAGCGCCTGGCAGACCTTGTCCGGCCGCCCCGATGGCTCGATGCCCAGGCGCCGCAGAGCGGCCTGCGCCTGATCCTCCTGGGCAAATACCTGGTCGCCTCCGGCCAGCACGGCGCCATCCTGCACGGCGACCAGCCAATAGCGGCCGTCCAGGGCCACGACGGCGGCAAAGGCGTCGGGCGCGCAATGCGCGGCGACCTGCTGGGCGGCGGAATAGCACCGCCCTCGGCCGGGGATCCGGGCGCAGCCGGCAGCCATCGCTCGCTCGCCGCCGAGCAGGTAGTGGCTGGCCCGCATCTGCCTGGCGCGCAGACGGGCCACCGACCCCGCATGGCTGCCGACCACGGCGGACCAGGACATGCCATGCACCCATTGCCCATGGGGATCCGCCGGACGCAGCCAGAGGTCAGCCATCGGCTTCCTCCAGTTGGGCGCTGAGCACGATGACCGTCAGCAGCCGCTCCTGCCGGGCCTGGTCGCGCCCGCCGGCCAGCAGGGGCGCGTCCGGCGTCAGCCGCTGGCGGTCATAGCTGTCCGTGCTGCGGTCAAAGCCGGACAGCACCACCGGATGCCCGGGACGCACGCGCACCTGCTGGACACTGCCATTGCCATCCAGATTGAGCTGCTGCACTTGAAGCGGCCTGTCATCGTCACCGAAGGCCAGCGCCTTGAGCGGTTGAGCGACCGTGTTGTCATAACCGATGGACAACAAGATACTGCCGTCGTCCTGTGCGTCCGGCAGCAGGGTCAGAAAGGTGCCCACCGTGACGCGCTTCTGGTTGACGGAAACACTGGGCAGGTCGCTGGTCCCCTGGCGCGCCTGCAGCCCCTGGATCTGGTCGACATAGGAGAACGTGCTGTGGACGGCGTAAGTCACCGGCCGGCGATTGAGCGTCAGCAGCGGGATGGAGCGATGGTGCCGAACCGCGCCGAACCGTGCCAGCGCGCTCAGGATGGCCTTGGAGCCACTCCAGGGGCCTTGCGGCAGGCTGGCGCTCAGGCCGGGCGAAACCGCCCGCAAGGCCGCTGGCAACATGCCTTCGACGGCGGCGCGCGCGCTGGCATGCAGGACCCGCCAATCGATCTCGCCCTCGGCGCTGTTGTGCATGACCAGGGTGATTTCTTCGAAGAGCAGTCGCACTCGCCGCCCCGCCCGGGCGTTTTCCTGCGTGATGAAGGCCTCGATGCGGGAGAGCGCGGCAGGCGTATCGGTCACGACCAGCGTGGCGCCCTCGTCGGCCAGCGCGGCCACGCCGGAACGGGACAGAAATGGCTCGATCTGCGTGCGCAGCATCTGCGAGGGGGAAGGCAGATCCATGGCCATGCTGGCCTGTATGGCGTGGTCGAACCCCTCGGAGCCGGCCGCATGGCGCCCGAGCCGGGCCTGCGATGTGATCGCCAGGGGCAGCAGGCGCAGGTCAAAAACCCGCGTCTGGCTGCGATAGAACTCGATGGCGCCGTCGTGATAGCGCCACCACACCAACAGACGCGCCGCCAGGGCATCAAGGATGTCCGCCAAGGGCCGGGGGCCCTCCTGCAGCTCCACCCGCGGCTGGGCCGGCACGGCCAGCGCGGCGCTGCCGGCCAGGCGGGGCAGGAAAAGCTCGGCGGGCAGCAGGGCTTCGGGCAGGACGCGCACGGCGATGCCGGTGGCGCGGTGCAGGCGTTCGGCGATCAGAGGCAGCCCGGCGCGGCCGGCGAAGATAAGGGTGGTATCGACCCGGGCGCGCAGCGGCGCGGGCAAGGCGACTTCGCGCGCCAGGGCCTGGGCAGGCCCGGCCAGCCAGGGTTTGGCGACCTCTTGCGCGGCCTCGCGGGCGCTGCGTGCCGCCTCGGCGTCAAGCGCCCGGGCCTGTTCAGCGTGCAGGGCCTGGACTTTGTCGCGCGACAGGCCAAGCGCATCGCGCAGGCTTTGCCATTGCGTCTGCAGCGCGCATCCGCCCAGGGCCAGGCACAGGAAGGGCAGCCATATCCGCCTCATGCGGCGGCTCCGCGGCTGCGGTCGCAGCTCTGCGCCAAGGGGACGACGCGCAATACCTGGTTGGCATAAAAGCAGGGCTGCAGCGGGCGGTCAGCCAGTTCGGTGGCGCGCAGCAGCTCACGCACGGCCGCCTTGAACTCCCCCTCGAAGCGGGCCTGGCCTTGCAACGGGATGTCGGCGTTGAGCGCCCAGTGCTCGGCCGAGAACGTCCACCCGGCCTGCGCGGCCCATCGTGCAAGCACCGCGCGCAAGGTGGTGTCGGGCGGCCCGGCGAAAAATGCCGGGGCTGCCGCGGACGGCGGCGCTGGCGTCACGGCGGCGGGCGGATCCGGCGGCGGCAGGCGCAAGACCTCGGGCTCCGGCGCCAGGGGTGCGGGCTCGCCGGCCCGGCGCGCGTAAGCCACCTGGCGGCCGCCGCGCAGCACCAGGGCCCGCCACTGGCCAGGCAGTACGACATAGGGATCGCGGCGCTGATAGGCCAAGGGCTGTTCACCCGCCGGTGCCTGGCCAAAAATGGCGGGAAGCTCCTGTCCGGGCGCGAACTGCAGCCAGATCTCCTGGCCACCGGCAAAGACTTGCAGCGGAGCGACTTCGGGATCGCCGCTCAGTTGCCAGTTGAAATCAAAATGATCCGGCGCGACACGCCAATGCGCGGACGATGCCGCCTGGCAGCCGCTGAGCAGCAGCGCGACGAACATGGAGAAAACACTTCGCATCCTGTGGGCCCTGTTTGGCAAGACAGGGCCATGATGGCCAAGGGAAGTCCGCAGCGGTAGACCGGCATATACGCTGGGACCGTAGCGCGACAGGCGCCGCCCGGCCAGGCAAGAAAAAGGCCGCCCCGAAGGGCGGCCTGGTCTGCCGGAGGGCTGCGGTCAGCGCTGCGCGGCGAGATTGCGGGCCTGGCCGATGGCGTTGTTCAGGGCGGCGACGGGCGGCGTCTTGCCGTCGAAGGCATCGGTCAGCTGGGCATTGAGCACATTTTCGATGCGATCGTAGTTGGCGATGCGGAAACCGCGCGCATTGGCCGGCACTTGCTGCGTGCGCAGCGAGGCCACGAGCTGCTGCGCGCCCGGGATCTTGTCATAGAACGACACGTCCGAGGCACGGAAGGCAGCTTCGGTCAGCGGCAGATAGCCCGTGCGTTGATGCCATTCGGCAGCCACCACCGGCTTGGACAGCCATGCCAGGAACTGCGCCGTGGCCTTCTCCTGGGCAGCCGGATTGCCTTCCAGGGCCCACAGCGCCGAACCGCTCACAAACGGGCGGCCGGGAGTCTGGGTGACCTGGTCGTAATAAGGCAGCGGCGCCACGCCGAAGGACAGGCCGCGGGTGTTGTTGAAGGTGCCGAAGGCCGAAGATCCCGCCGTCAGCACGCCGCACTCGCCCTTGGCAAAGAGCGCATCCGATTTATTGTCGTTCGAGTAGGCGGTAAACAGCAGGGAACGCTTCCAGCTGACCATGAGCGAAACATGGCGCATGTAAAGCGTGTCGAACTGCATGGTCGGCGCCTGCTTGGACGCGGCCAGGCCGTTGCTATTGCTGGCATAGAGCTGGTTGTTCACCGGCGCGAGATTTTCCAGGTGCACCGACACCTGGTTGCTGGAGGCGTAGGGGCAATCGATGTCGGCCACGTCGCGCAGCTTGAGCAGCTCGGCCTGCAAGGCCGTCCAGGTGCGCGCCGGCTGGTTGGGATTCAGGCCCGCTTTCTTGTAGAGGGTGGTGTTATAGAACATCACCGGCACTTCGGCCATCCAAGGGAAGGCCAGCAGGCGGCCCTTGCCATCGCGCGTGAAGCTGGCGGTGTCCGGCAGGAACCAGTTCAGGTCCTTGATGGGGTATTTGGCCAGCAACTGGTACATCGGCAGGATGGCCTTGTGTTCGGCCACGACCTCGGGCGAATGGTTGTCGGCCAGCTGGATCAGATTGGGCGCTTTCTTGGCCTTGACCGCGGCGGTGGCTTCCTGCTGCAGGGCGGCTTGCGTGGGGAAGTCACGCAGTTTGACTTCGACGGCGTCCTGTTCTTTGTTGTATTGCTTGGCCAGCTTCTCGAATTCGGCCTTGTTAGGGCCCGAGAGCGTGTGCCACACCTGGATCTGGACAGTGTCGGCATGCGCCACGCCCACGGCCGCCATGGCCAAGCCAAACACCCAGGCGCGCCGGCTGGCGGCCATGGCACGGGTGATACCCGTCAATTGCTGTTTCTTCATAGGTTCATAGACCAAGAAAAGGAAATTCCGGCTCCGGCCGGCGTCCACTCAATAGATCCGCCAGGGCTCGGCCCGACCCCACCCCCATCGTCCATCCCAAAGTGCCATGCCCGGTATTCAGATACAAGTTGGCAATGCGGGTACGGCCGATGAGCGGCACATTCGAAGGGGTCGAGGGACGCAGCCCGGACCAATAACTGACGCCCTCGAAATCGAGCGCATCAGGAAACAACTCGCGCGCCAGGGAGGTCAGCGCCGCGCAGCGGCCGGTATTGAGCTCGCGGGAATAGCCCGAGAGCTCCGCCGTGCCGGCCATGCGCAGGCGGTTGCCCAGGCGCGAGAACACCACCTTGTGGCTGCTATCGGTCAGACTGACCGAGGGAGCCGCCTCGGGTTTGAGTATAGGGTAAGTCGCGGAATATCCCTTTGCGGGATACACATTGCAAGGAACGCCCAGCGGGCGCACCAGTTGCGGGCTGTAGCTGCCCATGGCCACCACATAGGCGTCGGCGTTCACGCGGCCATAACGGCCATCGGGCTGGATGATTTCAACGCCGAGCACCTGCCCGCCTTCGCTCAACAGGCGTGTCACGCTGGTGCTGAAGCGGAATTCGACACCGGCGGCTTCGCAGCGCTGCGCCAGCGCCACCGTGAACAAATGCACATCCCCGCTTTCGTCCTCGGGCGTGTAGTCGCCGCCGACGATGTTGGCGCGCTGCGGCGCCAGGGCCGGCTCGATGGCGATGACTTCGTCGGCATTGACCACGCGGCGCTCGACTCCGAAGTCGCGCATGAGGCCGGCGGCGCGCTGGGAATTCTCGAACTCCTGCGGGTCACGGTAGAAGTTGAGGATGCCGCGCTCGAGGTGGTCATACTGGATGCCCAGGTCGGCGCGCATGCTCCGCAAGGTGGACCGGCTGTACTCGGCCATGCGGACCATGGCCCGGATATTGGGAGCCAGGCGCGAAGGCAGGCATTCGCGCAGAAAGGCCAGGCCCCACATCCACTGCCGCCAGTCCAGTTGCGGGCGGAACAGCAGCGGCGCATCGTCTTGGAACATCCACTTCAGCAGCTTGAGCGGCGCCTGGGGATTGGCCCACGGCTCGGCATAGGAGACCGAGATCTGCGAACCATTGGCCAGGCTGGTTTCCTGGGCCGGCCCGGTGGAGCGGTCTATGACCACGACGTCATGGCCAGCCTGCCTGAGCCACCAGGCGCTTGAGATTCCGATGATGCCGCTGCCCAATACCGCTACTTTCATGCGCAAATCACTCCTGTGCGTCCCGGCCGGACGTCGACATGGGATTCTTCCGGATAGGATCCAGCTGAAATACTGGTCGGGCAGTTTACTCTTGCCGGCCCTGCCCGCCTATTTTTCAAAAAAAAGGGGCGGCATCCCGGCCGGTATCGGCGCGGGAGGCTCCCCTTTTCCTGCTCTCTATATTAACGCTCAGGCTTGCGCAGCCCTGGCGAGGTCGGCCTCCGAGGTGAAGGCGTCGGCGTAGAACTCTTCGGCCGGCAGGCCGCACTGCTGGCTGAACTCGCGCCGCGCGGCATCGACCATGGGTGGCGCGCCACAGGCATAGACCTGGTAGCCGGACATATCGGGCAGGTCCTGCATCACGGCCTCGTGGACAAAACCCGTGCGGCCCGTCCAGCCGTCTTCTTCCAGGGCATTGGAAATCACCGGGATGAAACGGAAGTCAGGCAGGGTGTCGGCCCACGACTGCGCCAGCTCGCTCATATAGAGGTCGCGCGGCCGGCGCCCCCCCCAATAAAGAGACACCGGGCGCTGTATTTCGTTGTGCGCCATGTGCTCGACGATGGCCTTGACCGGCGCGAAACCGGTGCCGCTGGCAAGCAGGATAATCGGCTTGTCGGAGTCCTCGCGCAGGAAGAAGGAACCGAACGGTCCCTCCAGGCGAAGAATCTCGCGCTCTTTCATCTGCGTGTCGCCGGCGCCGAAAACATGATCCGTAAACACGCCGCCAGGCATGTGGCGGATGTGCAGTTCCAGCGGGCTGCCCTTGTGGGGCGCGCCCGCCATCGAATAGCTGCGCCGCTTGCCATCCTTCAGGATGAGCTCGATGTATTGGCCCGCGTAGTAGCGGAACTGCTCCGAGGCCGGCAACTGCAGCTTGATTTCCATCACGTCCGGCGCCAGCAACGCGAGCGTCTGCACGCGCGAGGGCATCTTGCGGATCTGGATGTCGCTGGCCAGGCGCACCTCGGTGGACTCGATCACCAGATCGCTTTGCGGCCGTGCCTGGCAGAACAGCGTGTAGCCTTCGGCCAATTGCTCGGGCGACAGGATTTGCGCGGGCGTATTGCCCGCGTCGACCTCGCCGGCCACCACCTTGCCCTTGCAGGTCGAACATGCGCCGGTACGGCAGCTATAGGGCAGCACGATGCCGGCGGCCAGTGCCGCATCGAGCACCGTCTGGCCGGGTTCCACCTGGAATTGATGCTGGCTGGGTTGGATGGTGACCTGAAAGCTCATAGGGGATGCAAATCGAGTGTGGGTGAAACGGGCGCCGCCCCAGCGCCCACGATATCAATCGGGAAACTTGCGGATTTCCTTGACGCGGTTGGCCTCGTCGACCAGGACCACCTTGGGCTTGTGCCGGGCCGCGTCTTCCTCGGACATCGGACCGTAGGTGCAGATGATCATCAGGTCGCCCACCTGGGCGCGGCGCGCCGCGGCCCCGTTGAGCGAAATCGCGCCGCTGCCGCGGGCCGCCTTGATGATGTAAGTGTCGAAGCGCTCGCCATTGGTGACGTTGTAGAGCTCGATGCGCTCGAACTCGCGCATGCCGGCTGCGTCCAGCAGGTCTTCGTCGATGCCGCAGGAGCCTTCGTAGTGAAGGTCGGCTTCGGTGACCGTGACGCGGTGCAGCTTTGCACGCAGCATAATGCGTTGCATAAAAAAGATTCCTGGGTATGCGGGCCGGACCGCGGATGTTGCCATGCCGCCCGGAGGGACGGCTGCGGCCAGGGAAATTCCGGCTTGGCTCCTGGCCGGCTGCTATTTTATAATTTTTGGGCCCTGGGACGACCCGGGGTCCAACGCTACATCCGGGGACGGCCCCCTGGCCTGGCCGCCTTGCCTGCCAGCCAAGCAACAGGGAGCACCCTCAATGACCTGGATCATCCTCGTTCTCGCCGGCCTTTTTGAAGTCGTCTGGGCGGTCGGCCTCAAATACACCCACGGTTTCACGCGCCTATGGCCTTCCGTCGTCACGGTGGCCGGCATGATCGTGAGCTTCTGGCTGCTGGCCACCGCCATGAAAAGCCTGCCGCTGGGCACGGCCTACGCAGTCTGGGTCGGCATCGGCACCATCGGCGCCTTCGTGGCCGGCATCGTGCTGTTCGGCGAAGCCGTGAGCGGCCTGCGCGTGGTGAGCGTGCTGCTCATCGTCGCGGGCCTCATCGGCCTGAAACTGGCCAGCGGCTAGACGCTCAGAAATCCAGCTCGACCTCGGCGCTGTCGCCCACGCGCAGCGTCGTCGCGTCCCGCACATCCACGATGCCGTTCTGCCCAAACACGACGCCGATCTCCAACTTGCGGTAAGCGGCCAGCGTCAGGCCCGGCTCCTGCCGGGGCACGGCGGTCATCTGGTCGACGTCCGGGATGCTGCAACGGGTGCAGGGCTTGACCAGGGCCACGCGCATATGGCCGAAATCCACGGTGACGGTCACGTCTTCTTCGAAGGCGGCCCAATCCTCGCCCTCAAGCACGATGTTCGGGCGAAAACGGTCCATGGGCACGGGCTCCACGCCCTTGGCGGCCAGGCGCTGGTTCAAGTCGTCCAGCGACGCCTGGTTGGCCACCAATAGCGGGAAACCGTCGGCAAAGCCGAAGAAATGGTCGCCATCGAAAACACCCGCTGCGTCGGGATGACGCTCGCGCCAGCGCTCCACCCACTCTTCACGGGCCGGACGCCTGGCCCCGCGGTCCACCTTCATGAGCCGGCAGGGCTCACCCAAAAAGCGGCTCAGCCAATCAGCGAGCGCCGCGCTCTCGGCCCGCGCCGGCACCCTGTCGCGCCAGACTTCCACGGTTTCCACCGTTTCGGCCAATTGGCTGCCATCCAGCGGAACTTCGATATCGTCCATATCGGGCGCGCTCAGATGCAGGGCGGACTCGGTCAGCGCCGTATGAATGAGCGCCATGCGCGGCCATTGGCGTTGCGTCATGAACTGACCCGCCGAAGTCACGATCATCCAGCGGCGGTCATGGGCCAGGCCCGCGCGATCCACCCGGCTCTGGGCAAGATCGATGCCGTGGCATGACTTGATCGGATAAATATGCAAGCTGCGAACAGTAAGCGACATGATGGCTGACAGACGGCGAATTGACCGCGCAAGCATAGCAGAGGGTCATGGAGCCAGAACGGCCTAATCCATGGTGCCAAAGGTGAACCCCCACGCTGCGCGCGCGTCGCGCGCTTGCTGCCCCCCGAGGGGGCGCCCCCACCTTGGGGCGGCCCGGCGGTGGGGGGTGAACCCCCACGCTGCGCGCGCGTCGCGCGCTTGCTGCCCCCCGAGGGGGCGCCCCCACGCGGTGCGCGCGTCACAGGACAAAAAAAACCCCGGCGCGTGCGCACCGGGGCAATGTCACCGCGGGCCCTCACACCCACGGCGCCTAGCTCATCGCTCGACCAGTTTGAGCGTATCCAGCGGCGTGATGGCCTTGAAGGCCTTGCGCGTGGCGATATGCTCGGGCCGGGGATCCAGCCCGTACTTGGGCGGATTGAGCGTGTTCTCCATGCTGTTGTAGACCATGAAGACATTGGACCGCGGCCAGGGAGAGATATTGCTGTTCGAGCCATGCATGGTGTTGCAGTCGAAGAACACCACCGACCCGGCGGGCGCCATCATGGTGCGTATGCCGCCCTGCTCGGCCAGCAGCTGCAGGCTCACCGGATCGGGCACGCCATATTCCTGCTTTTTGAGCGAGTGCTTGTAGTGCTCGCGCGGGGTCTCTCCCACGCAGGAAATGAACTGGCGGTGCGAACCGGGCACCAGCATCAAGGGGCCATTGGTTTCATTGTTGTCCGACAGCAGCACCGAGCAGCTCAACGCACGCATGGCCGGCATGCCGTCCTCGACGTGCCAGGTCTCGAAGTCGGAGTGCCAATAGAACTCCTTGCCCTTGAAGCCCGGCTTCATATTGGCGCGCGACTGATGGATATAGACCTCGGAGCCCAGGATCTGCCGCGCCACGTTGGCCACCCGCGGGTCACGCGACAGGCGGGCCAGGATGGGGCTGAGGACATGCACCATGAAGATGGAGCGCACGGCATTGCTGCCCGGCTCGGTGATGGCCTCTTCGCGCCGCACGATGGCGGGATCGCGCGTCATGCGTTCGACCTCGGCCAGCAGCACGGCCACTTCTTCGGCGGAAAAGAGGTTCTCCAGCAGGAGAAAGCCGTCGTTCTCGTATGACTGCAATTGCTCGGATGTCAGCGCGTCGGCATAGTTGCCCTCTCCATAGACCACCGGGTCCTGGCGCGCAATGATGGCTGCGGCGCGGTCTGTCCGCGACGCATACGGGTCCTGCGCAGTGGAAATCATCGTCAGCCTCCTATATTCAGGCCGCCTCGGCCTCGGGCAGGGCGTAGACGCCGTCGGCGTCATGCACTTCCTGGCCGGTCAGCGGCGGGTTGAACACGCAGATCACGCGCAGCGGCTCCTTGCCGCCGCACAGCCAATGCTCGTCGTGTTCGTTCAGGGCGTAGACCACGCCCGGGCCCAGTTCATAGCGCTTGCCGTCGGCGATCGTCTCGATCGAGCCATCGCCCTCGATGCACCACACCGCTTCCAGGTGGTTCTTGTAGTGGATATGGGTGCGGGTGCCCGGAAAAATGGTGGTCTCATGAAACGAGAAACCCATGTTGTCCTTCTTGAGCAGCACGCGGCGGCTCATCCAGGTATCGGTGCGCACTTCGTCGGGGGTTCCGATCACATCTTTGACGTTGCGGACGATCATTGGCGTTTTCCTCCAAATTTGAGAACACGGGCCGACGGCTGTTTCTGGCCAAGGGCTTCGGCGACGCTGGCCTCGATCACATCCAGGCCGCGGGCGAGGAGCTCGTCCTCGATGGTCAGGGCAGGCAGCAGCTTGAGCACTTCGTCATGCGCGCCCGAGGTCTCGATCACCACGCCACGCTCGAAGGCCTTGCGGGCGATCTCGTTGGCCAGCTCCGGCGTGGTGGTGGCCACCAGCCCCTGGATCAGGCCGCGGCCGCGCACGGCCAGGCCGGCGTTGGGATAGCTGTGGGCCAGGTTTTCCAGCCAGTCGCGCACGACGCGCTCCTTGCGCTGCACCTCATTGGAGAAGGCATCGCTGGCCCAATAGCTGTCCAGCGCCTGGGCGGCCGTCACGAAAGCGAGATTGTTGCCGCGGAAGGTGCCGCTATGCGCGCCCGGCTTCCAGATGTCCAGCTCGGGCTTCATCAGCACCAGCGACATGGGCAGGCCGAAGCCGGAGAGCGACTTGGACAAGGTGATGATGTCAGGACGGATACCGGCCGACTCAAAGCTGAAGAAGCTGCCGGTGCGGCCGCAGCCCACCTGGATGTCATCGACGATGAGCAGCATGTCATGCCGGCGGCAGAGTTTTTCCAGCTCCTTGAGCCAGCGCAGCGTGGCGACATTGACACCACCCTCGCCCTGCACCGTCTCGACAATCACGCCGGCGGGTTTGTCCAGGCCGCTGCTGGGGTCTTCCAGCATGCGTTCCAGGTAAGCGATGGTGTCGACGTCGGGCCCGAAATACCCGTCATACGGCATGAAGGTGGTATTGGCCAGGGCATAGCCGGCGGCGTCGCGGAATTTCACGTTGGCGGTGGCCGACAGCGAGCCGCCGCTCACGCCGTGAAAACCGTGGGTGAAGGAAATGATGTTCGGGCGGCCTTTGACCTGGCGCGCGATCTTCAGCGCCGCTTCCACCGCGTTGGTGCCGGTGGGGCCGGTGAACTGCAAGGTGTACTTCCAGTTGCGCGGCTTGAGCAGCACGCGCTCGAAAGTCTCGAGAAAGCGCTTTTTGGCGCTGGTGGCCATGTCCAGGCCGTGCACCACGCCGTCGGCGGCCAGGTACTCCAGCAACTTTTCCTTGAAGACGGGATTGTTGTGGCCGTAGTTGAGCGTGCCCGCGCCACTGAAGAAGTCGATGTACTCGCGGCCTTCTTCATCTATCAGCAAAGACCCGCGGGCCTGGCTGAATATCACCGGAAAGGACCGGATGTAGCCGCGCACTTCGGACTCCATCCGGTCAAAAATCTTCAAATCCATGTGATCCTCCCTATCTATCGTTGAGGGACGACAAGTCCCGGGCCGCCCCCTTTCGGGACCGGCTGGACAAGCATCCAGAGGTGTTGCAGGACCGTGCGGCCCCTGTCCCGCTAATGGCTAGTGGGACACCGGCGCAAACGGCCCTATCTTCAACAACATCTCGTCATCATGGTCCGCACCGCCGAACACTTGCCGGTCGAAATACGGCTGTTCGGAGATGTGGGCGCCCAATTCGGCGGCCAGGCCGGCGAAGGTGCGGCGCGAAGCCTGGTTGTCAGGCCCCACTGTGGTTTCGAGATGGCGAACCTGGCTGAGCGCGTCACGTTGGAGCAACGCTTTCAGCATGCCGCGGGCCAGTTTCTGGCCGCGCGCGCTTTCATGGACCGCGACCTGCCAGACGAACAACACGTCGGGCCGGGTGGGCGGCTGATATGCGGAGATAAACCCATCGATGCGCCCGCCGGCGCTCTCGGCCACCACGCAGGTGGCGCTGTGATGCTCGCACAGGAGCAGATAGGCGTAGAGCGAGTTGAGATCCAGCGGCGGGCAGTCGGCGACCAGCCGATGGATGGCAGGGCCATCGGCCAGGCGCGGGGCCCGCATCTGATGGCTCTGTGCTTGAGGGGCCGCGGCGGACGCGGCCGTATGAGGGGAAAACGTGGCGAGTGTCTGTGTTTCGATATTTCTCATACAACCAACCCCGATTCAGGCGGCGCGCCGCCCGTCGGAACCTCCAGAATGGGCGAGGCAGGATCACCATGGGCGTCAGCCACATGTCCCTCCTCTTCCATCAGGGCCACGATGCGCTCGAGCGAGAGCGTGATGGTGGCCTGCTCCAGTTCGGGCAGCGCATTGAGCGCGTCCGCCAGATGCTTCTGCAAGGGCGAAGGCGCCTGGGACGCCAGCGCTCGGCCGGCGTCGGTGGCGGTGACGAACACGATGCGACGGTCCTCGCGGCCACGCTCGCGGCGGATCAGGCCCTTGTCTTCCAGGCGGTCGAGGATGCCGACCACCGTGCTCGGGCTGACATGGATTTCGCGGCTGATCGCGGTGGCCGTCATGGGGCCGTTGGCGATCACCGTGCGCAGGCACATGAGCTGCGGCGCGGTGATGTGGCTGACCGCGGCAAGCTGACGCGAATGCAGGGCGATCGAGCGCGTGATGCGGCGCAGGGCGCGCAGGATGCGCAGGTCGTACTGCTGTGAGGGTTCCGTCGTGTTGACGCTGTTCATGTCTAGGTTTCGAAAATTGATTTCTATACGAATGATATGGACCGATGCTATTCAAGTCAAACCAAAATTCCGTGCACGATGTAATTAAATGAATACTGATTTCCTGAAGATGACAAAAAATGCCGTTTTCTCAGGGATTTGGCGGCATCCTCAATAAAATTGGGGACGCATTTATTAGCGATTTCCCCAGGATGGATAAAACATATGTTTTTTCTTTGTCTCCACATATACCATCTGTTTTTTTGGAGCGTATTTCTTGATCCCTACCCTGCCCAGCGATCTGATCCAGGCCTTGCAGGCACGCATCGAACACCTGCCGCCGGAACTGCAGCGCGCCGCGCGCTGGGTGGCTGCCCATCCGGCCGAGGTGGGCCTGTGGTCCATGCGGCGCCAAGCCCAGAACCTGGGCGTGGCGCCGGCCACGATGCTGCGCCTGGCGCGGGCGGCCGGCTACGACAGCTATGAGGCCTTCCGCAAGCCCTTTCAGCAGGCGCTGGCCGGCCGCGCGCGCGGAGATTTCCATGATCGCGCGGCGGCCCTGCAGGCGGCCGCATCCCAGGACGGCCATGCCGTGCTGACCCAGTACCAGACCGCCGCCATGCAGTCGGTCTGCACCCTCAATCCGACGGACAGCTTCGATGCCACGGCCCGCACATTGCTGGACGCCCGCCAGGTGGGCTTTCTGGGTACGCGCTCGGCCTTCGGCATCGCCTACCAGATGCGCTATGCCTTCCAGCTCGTGCGGCGCAACAGCGTGCTGATCGACGGCCTGGGCGGCACCGCGGCCGAGGATGCCGACACGCTGCAGGAAGGCGATGCCCTGGTGGTCATTTCCCAGGCTCCCTACCCGGCGGCCTCGGTCCGCCTGGCCCGCCAGGCCGCCGCGCGCGGCGTGGCGCTGGTCGCCTTGACCGACGATCCGCTTTCGCCCCTGGCCGTGGGCGCGCGCCATGCCCTGTGCTTCAGCCCGGCGGATCGCGCCGAGATCGCGGCCTCTCACCAGGGGCCGGGCTCTTTCTTCCATACCACCGCCGGCCTGCTGGGCCTGGCCGAACACCTGATCGCGCGCCTGGCCGCCTTGGGCGGGCAGGCCGTGCTCAGCCGCCTGGCCGAAGTCGAGGCGCGCTTGAGCGAGGACGAGGTCTATTGGACCGCCCCGCGGCGCGCGCCCTCGGCCTGAACCCTGTTTCGACATCCTGGATACACCACCATGAGCCACACCCATGTCATGCATCGTTCCTTGCGCCAGACGCCGCCGGTGGCGACCCGCGGCTCGGGCGTCTGGGTCTATGACAGCGAAGGCCGCTCGTATATCGACGGCTCGGGCGGCGCGGCCGTTTCCTGCCTGGGGCACAACCACCCCGACGTGCAGGCCGCCATGCACGCCCAGATCGACGCCATCTCCTATGCCCACACCGGCTTTTTCACCACCGAGGTCGCCGAACGCCTGGCCGACTGCCTGGTCGCCGGCGCGCCGGCCGGCACCAGCCATGCCTACTTCGTGTCCGGCGGCTCGGAGGCGGTCGAAGCGGCCTTGAAAATGGCGCGCCAATATTTCGTGGAGATCGGCCAGCCCGAGCGCCGCCATATCGTGGCGCGCCGCCAGAGCTATCACGGCAATACCCTGGGCGCGCTGGCCGTGGGCGGCAATGCCTGGCGCCGCGCGCAATTCGCGCCGCTGTTGATCGACGTCAGCCATGTCTCACCCTGCTATGCCTACCGCGACCAGTTGCCGGGCGAAAGCGACGAGCAGTACACGGACCGGCTGGCCGCCGAGCTGGAGGCGACCTTCCAGGCCCTGGGTCCGGCGACGGTCATGGCTTTCGTGGCCGAGCCCGTCGTGGGTGCCACCGCCGGCGCGCTCACCGCCGTGCCGGGTTATTTCCGCAAGATCCGCGCCGTGTGCGACCGCCACGGCGTGCTCTTCATCGCCGACGAGGTCATGTGCGGGATGGGGCGCACGGGCACGCTGTACGCGGTCGAACAGGAGGGTGTCACGCCCGATCTCATCACCATCGCCAAGGGTCTGGGCGGGGGCTATCAACCCATCGGCGCCGTCATGGCCCAGGGCCACATTGTCCAGGCCATGCGCGCCGGCAGCGGCTTCTTCCAGCACGGCCATACTTACCTGGGCCACGCCGTGGCCTGCGCCGCCTCCCTGGCCGTACAGGAGGTCATCCAGCGCGACCAATTGCTGGCCCGCGTGCGCCAGCAAGGCGAAGGATTGATGCAACGCCTGCGCACGGCGCTGGGCGAACATCCCCACGTCGGCGATATCCGCGGACGCGGCCTGTTCCTGGGCGTGGAACTGGTGGCCGAGCGCGCCAGCAAGGCGGTCTTCGATCCGCAGCGGGCCGTGCACGCGCGCGTCAAGCGCGAGGCCATGGCCCGCGGGCTCATGGTCTACCCGATGGGCGGCACCATAGACGGCCGCCAGGGCGACCACGTCCTGATCGCCCCGCCCTTCATCATTACCGACGACGAACTCGATCAGCTGACCGACCGCTTGCGCGGCGCCATCGACGCCGCCACCGCGCGCGAATAGCCACAACGCTTTCACCAAAGGCGTATTGCTCGCGGCAATACGCCACCCGCCGGCGCAGACCGGCCTATCACGGGGAAATACCCCCAAAAGGAGTTTGCATGAAAGCCAAACACACCTTGGGCAATCGCTGGACGCTGGCGGCCGCAGGCCTGGCCACCGCCCTTGCCATGAGCGCGCCCGCCGCGGCGCAACAGAAGTTCGTCAGTATCGGCACGGGCGGCGTCACCGGCGTCTACTATGCCGCGGGCGGCGCCATCTGCCGCCTGGTCAATAAGGACCGCTCCTCGCACGGCATCCGCTGCTCGGTGGAGTCCACGGGCGGCTCGGTCTTCAACGCCAACACCATCAAGGCCGGCGAGCTGGATCTGGGCGTGGTGCAATCCGACGTCGGCTATAACGCCTATCACGGCGAAGGCCAGTTCAAGCAAGCAGGCGCCTTTCCCAAGCTGCGCTCGGTGTTCTCCATCCATCCCGAGCCGTTCACCGTCGTGGCCCGCAAAGAAGCCAACATCGGCAAATTCGAGGACTTCAAGGGCAAGCGCTTCAACGTCGGCAATCCCGGTTCGGGCACGCGCGCCTCGATGGAGGAGCTGTTGGCCGCCATGGGCTGGACCCTGAAGGATTTCTCGCTGGCCTCGGAGCTGCGTCCCGATGAGCATGGTTCGGCGCTGTGCGACGGCAAGATAGACGGGTTCTTCTACGGCGTGGGCCATCCTTCGGCCAATATCCAGGATCCCACCACCAGCTGCGGCGCCAAGCTGGTTTCCCTGACCGGTCCGGCAGTCGATCAACTGGTGGCCAAGTATCCCTATTACGCGCATGCCACGATTCCCGCGGGGCTCTATCCCAACAACCCCCAGGAAACCAAGACCTATGGCGTGACGGCCACTTTCGTGACCTCGGCCGACGTGCCGCAGGAAACGGTCTATCTCGTGGTCAAGGCGGTGTTCGACAACTTCGAAGACTTCAAGAAACTGCACCCGGCCTTCGCCAACCTGAAGAAAGAAGACATGGTCAAGAACGGCCTGTCCGCCCCCTTGCATCCGGGCGCGGAAAAATACTTCAAGGAAAAAGGCCTGCTCTGATGCAGCGCCCGCGCCCGGCCACGGGCGCGATCAGCGCGCCCGGCGCGCCAAGACAAGTAGGGGAAGTCCATGAATCAACACTCCACCACGGCCGATCTCGAACAGATGGTGGCCGAGGCCGACAGGGGCGGCCGCCACGCGGGCGGCCTGGCCGGCGCGGTGCTGGCCGCCGGCGCGCTGCTCTGGTCGCTGTTCCAGCTCTGGTATGCCTCGCCGCTGCCGTTCGCCTTGAACTGGGGCATTTTCAACGATACCGAGGCACGGGCCCTGCACCTGGGCATCGCGATGTTCCTGGGCTACCTGGCCTATCCGGCCAGCAAGCGCGCCGCGCGCGACCATATGCCCTGGTACGACTGGCTGCTGGCCATCGTGGCCGGTTTTTGCGGCGCCTACCTCTATCTCTTCTATAAGGAGCTGGCCGACCGCCCCGGGCAGCCTACGCCGCTGGACGTGGCCTCGGCGGTAGCCGGCCTGCTTCTGCTGCTGGAAGTCACCCGGCGCGCCCTGGGCCTGCCGATGACGGTGCTGGGCGCGGTGTTCGTGGCCTATGTCCTGCTCGGCCCCTGGATGCCCGATGTGCTGGCGCACCGGGGCGCGTCGATCGAGCGCCTGATGTCGCATATGTGGCTGACCACCGAAGGCGTCTTCGGGGTGGCGCTGGGCGTCTCGGTCTCCTATATCTTCATCTTCGTGCTGCTGGGCTCCTTGCTGGACAAGTGCGGCGCCGGCAACTACATGATGCAGGTGTCCTTCGCACTGCTTGGGCATCTGCGCGGCGGCCCGGCCAAGGTGGCCGTGGTGTCGTCCGCGGTCAACGGCCTGGTGTCGGCCTCATCGGTGGCCAACGTGGTCACTGGCGGCATCTTCACCATCCCGCTGATGCGCAAGGCCGGCTACGGCGCGGTGCGCGCCGGAGCCATCGAAACCGCATCCTCGGTCAATGGGCAGATCATGCCGCCGGTCATGGGCGCAGCGGCCTTCCTGATGATCGAATACGTCGGCATCCCCTACACGGACATCATCCGCCACGCCATCCTGCCGGCCTCGATCTCGTATATCGCGCTGTTCTACATCGTCCACCTGGAGGCGCTCAAGCTGGGCATACAGCCCATGATGTCGGCCGGCCAGGCCCGCACGCCGCTGCAGAAGCTGGCCGGCTGGGGCATGGGCATCAGCGGCACGCTGGTCGTCATGGGCGCGGTCTATTGGATAGGCACCGGGGTGCAGGCGCTGGCCGGGGCGGCCGCCATCTGGATACTGCTTGCCCTGCTGGCCCTGCTCTATGTGGGGCTGCTGCGCGTGGCCGCCCGCCACCCCGACCTGCCGCAGGATATCGATATTGAACATCCCGTGCGGCCCCAGCCCTGGCCCACGGTAAGAGCCGGCCTGCATTTCCTCATTCCCATCGGCATCCTCGTGTGGTGCCTCAGCGTGGAGGAGCTTTCGGCCGGCTTGTCGGCCTTCTGGGCAGCCATGGCCATGCTGGCGCAGATGGTCACTCAGCGCCCCATCATCGCCTGGTTCCGCGGCCAGGCCGCCGGTCCGGGCTGGCGCCAGGGATGGCATGACGCCCTGACCGGTCTGCAGGACGGCGCGCGCAACATGATAGGCATCGCCATTGCCTGCGGCACGGCCGGCCTGATCGTGGGCGCGATCACGCTCACCGGGCTGGGCCTGCGCATGACGGCCTTCGTCGAGCTGGTTTCCATGGGCAATGTCCTGCTCATGCTGATCTTCACGGCCATCGTCTGCCTGATCCTGGGCCTGGGCATGCCCACGACGGCGAACTACATCCTCATGGCCACGCTGATGGCGCCAGTCGTGGTCGAGCTCGGCGCGCAGAACGGCCTGGTCATCCCCCTGATCGCCGTGCACATGTTCGTCTTCTACTACGGCATCATGGCCGACATCACGCCGCCGGTCGGCCTGGCCACCTTCGCGGCCGCGGCCATCTCCGGCGCGGACCCGATCAAGACCGGCATCCAGGGCGTGACCTATGCCATGCGCACCGCCGTGCTGCCCTTCATGTTTGTCTTCAATCCGGCCCTGCTGCTGATCGACGTCAACTACGGCTGGGAACTGGCCATGGTGGTCGCCGGCGCCACGCTGGCGTCATTGACCTTCGCGGCCGCCACCATGGCCTGGTTCCGCGAACGCTGCACGGCACTGGAAGTCATGGCCCTGCTGTTGGCGACTTTCATGCTGTTCCGGCCCGACTGGTTCATGGATCATCTTGCCGAGCCACACCAGAGCCAGGGCCCGCAGGCGCTGCTCAGGACGGCGGCGGAGCTGCCGGACGGCGCGCGCCTGATCGCCACGGTGCGCGGCGTGAATATCGAAGGCGACGAACTGACCAAGACAGTGGCGGTGGCCCTGCCCGCCCTGCCGCCGACCGAGGCACTCACCGGCGAGGCCGCCGGGCGCAAGCGGTTGGCCGATGCCGGCCTGAGCTTCATGGCCCTGGGCGAGCAGGTCCAGGTCTCCAACGTGCGCTTCGGCAGCGCCGCGCGGCGCTCCGGCTGGGAACAGGGCTGGGACCTCGTGGAAATCAAGACACCCAATCCGGCCCGCTGGTCGGAGTTCTGGTTCTATCTGCCGGCACTGCTCATCCTGGCGGCCATCTGGTGGCGCCAGGGCCGCCGCTCGCCTGCCGCGCGGATGGCCTAGGCCGCCGCCCGCCAGGGGGGCCTGCGCCACAAGGTCAATGCGCGTAGGCCCCATTCCACCGGGCCATAGGCATGGCCGCGCAGCCACCAGGCCGACAAAGGCAGTTGGATGGCGAAGACCGCCGCGGCCAGGCCCAGCGTCGCGGCCGGCGACACCTCGCCCATCCCGCCCAGGCCCCAGGCGGTGAACAGCCAGGCGCCAGCCAGTGACTGCAGCAGATAATTGGACAGCGCCATGCGGCCCGCCGGGGCGAAGCACGCCTGCACGGCCGGCCAACGCCGGCAGGCCAGCAGAAACAGCGCGCCATAGCCGAGCGTCTGCAGGGGCGCGGTGAACAGGCCCAGGCCAAGCCCGGCCAGGCTCCAGGCCGGCGACCAGGGCGGCTCGGTGCTCAAGGCATAGAGCGCCGACCCGGCCAGCCCGACAGGCAAGGCCAGCCAGGCCAGGCCGCGCAACACGGCCGAGGGCGCCGCGGCCAGGGCCTGGCGCTTGCCCAGGGCCATGCCGGCCAGGAACATGGCCAACACATGGGGGCCCTGCACACCGAACACCATGATCCAGACTTCACTGGTCAAGTCGTCCCAGTGCTGGGCGATCACCTGGGCGACGCTGCCCCGATAGGCCGCCACCGCGGCCACGATCTCGGCCTGCTGCGTCAGCAGCGCCTCTGCGGACCAGGGCTCGTCGACGGTCAGCAAGCCGACCGCCAGCCAGAAACCCGCCCCCGCCGCGATAAGCCCCAGCGCCGTGAACAGCGCGCGCCTGGGCGCCCAATGCCGCCAGCGCAGCAACAGCAGGCCGATCAGGCCATAGGCCAGCAGAATATCGCCTTGGTAGAGCAGCAGCGCATGCGCCAGGCCCAGCAGCATCAAGCCCATGAGACGGCGGCGCAGGCGCGCCCCCGGTTCGGCGCCCGCCCGATGCGCCGCATCGAGCTGCAGCGTGAAGCTGTAGCCGAACAGAAAGGAGAACAGCAGATAGAACTTGGTCTCGAACAACAGGGCGATCAGCATTTGCACCGCCCGGTCGACAGGCCGGTCAAAGTGGGGATCGGCCAGGCCCGAGCCGAGATACGGCAGGGCGAAGACCTGGTAATTGACCACGACAATGCCCAGCAGCGCGAGTCCGCGCAGAGCATCCAGTTGCGGCAGGCGGGAAGGCGTCATGCGATGGCCGGCAAAACGCGGGGGCCCCGGGGCCCCCGCGGGTCTACAGCACAGGCGAAAGCAAGGGCTGCTTGGGACGCACATCCAGCGCGCGTCCCTTGCGGGCGCGCTTGCCGGCATAGGGCGCGAGCGTGGCGCCGACCAGGATGTCCTCGGTGGGCTTGTTGCGATAAATACCCGCGGCGCGCAGACCGCCGGCGCCGATGGGCACGGCTTGGTCCAGACGGTCATTGGCATCCAGGCCCATGAGAATGGTGCCGCGCCCGCCGCCCGACAGGCTCTTGAGCTCGTCCAGGCCGAAGACCAGCAGCTTGCCCTTGGAAGACAGCAAGGCCAGCTGGTTGGCGCCCTCGAACAGCGGCACCGGACGCAGCAGGGCATCGCCCTTTTCCAGCGTGACGAACTGCTTGCCCGCGCGCTGGCGGCTGCTCATATCCGACAAGCGGGTGGCGAAGCCATAGCCGCTCTGCGTGGCCAACAGCCAGCGGCTGTCGGGCGCGGCGGCAACGGTATGCACGATGCGCGTGCCCGCCTCCAGGTCGATCATGGTGGTCACGGGCTGGCCATCGCCACGCGCCGAGGGCAGGCCGGCCACCGCCACCGAATATACACGTCCGTTATCGCCCAAGGCGATCAGCGTATCGGTGGTGCGGCACTCGAAGGCGCCGTACAGATCGTCGCCCTGCTTGAAGCTGAACTGGCTGGCGTCGTGGCCATGGCCCTGGCGCGCGCGCAGCCAGCCGTTACGCGAGACGATGACGGTGACCGGCTCATCGAGCACCTTGGTTTCCAGCACGGCGCGCTCGGCGCTTTCGATGAGGGTGCGGCGCTCATCGCCATACTGCTTGGCATCGCCCTCGATTTCCTTGATGAGCGTGCGCTTGAGCGAACTGGGATTGTCCAGCAGATCCTGCAGGCGCAGCTGCTCCTCGCGCTTGTCGGCAAGCTCCTGCTCGATCTTGAAGCCTTCCAGTCGAGCCAGTTGGCGCAGGCGCATTTCCAGGATGTCTTCGGCCTGGCGCTCCGTCAGGTTGAAGCGCGTCATCAGCGCCTGCCTGGGCTCATCGGATTCGCGGATGGTCTGGATCACCTCGTCGACATTGAGGTAGACCACCATGCGGCCTTCGAGCACATGAATGCGGTCCAGCACCTTGTCCAGGCGGAAGCGCGTGCGGCGCAGCACCGTCTCGGTGCGGAAGGCCACCCACTCTTCCAGGATGTCGCGCAGGCCTTTCTGACGCGGCCGGCTGTCGGTGCCGATGCACACCAGGTTGATCGGCACATTGCTTTCCATGCTGGTCTGGGCCAGCAGGGTGTTGACGAACTCATCGCGGTCCACCCGCGAGGTCTTGGGCTCGAAGACCAGCCGCACGGCCGCATCCTTGCCGGACTCGTCGCGCACCGCGTCCAGCAGCGCGAGCATCATGGCCTTGCTTTGCTGCTGCTCGGGTGTGAGCGATTTCTTGCCGGCCTTGACCTTGGGATTGGTGAGCTCTTCGATTTCTTCGAGCACCTTCTGGCACGAAGTGCCCGGCGGCAGTTCATTGACCACCAGCTGCCATTGGCCGCGCGCCATTTCCTCGAATTGCCAGCGCGCCCGCGCCTTGAGCGAACCGCGCCCCGTGGCATAGATCTGGGCGATGTCGGCCGCCGGAGTGATGATCTGCCCGCCGCCGGCGAAATCGGGGCCTGGAATGAGCTGCAGGATCTCTTCGTCGGCCAGCTTGGGATTGCGGATCAGGGCCACGCAGGCCTGGGCCACTTCGCGCAGATTGTGCGAGGGAATCTCGGTGGCCATGCCCACGGCAATGCCCGAAGCGCCGTTGAGCAGCATGACCGGCAGGCGCGCCGGCAGCATTTGCGGCTCTTGCTGCGAACCGTCGTAGTTGGGCACGAAATCGACCGTGCCCTCGTCCAGCTCGTCGAGCAGCAGGCGGGCGATGGGCGTCAGGCGGGCTTCGGTATAACGCATGGCCGCGGCATTGTCGCCGTCGCGCGAGCCGAAGTTGCCGTGGCCGTCGATCAGGGGATAGCGCAGGGAGAAGTCCTGCGCCATGCGCACCATGGCGTCATAGGCCGCCTGGTCGCCGTGCGGATGGTATTTGCCCAGCACGTCGCCGACCACGCGGGCCGACTTCACGGGTTTGGCGCCGCTGTTCAGGCCCATGGCCTGCATGGCGTAGAGAATCCGGCGCTGCACGGGCTTCTGGCCATCGCCCACATCGGGCAGCGCGCGGCCGCGCACCACCGAAACGGCGTAGTCGAGATAGGCCTGCTCGGCGTACAGGCCCAGCGTGATGGCGGCGTCATCGCCGCCGGACGGGGGATCGAACAGCCCCGCTTGATTGCTGTCAGTCATGGTGTGTGTTCTATCAATGGCTCAACAGGGCGCGCGGCACATGGGCGCGCAGCTCGGCGCGCACGGCCTGCAGGTCTTCCTCGCGCTGGCCGCGCTTGGGAATGATGACGCCCTGCGTGGGAGCAATGAAAAGAAAGAGATAGTCGGCGGTTTCCTCGGCGTCGCGCACCAGATCCCAGGGCAGGCTGCCGCTGGCGCGCTCGCCGGCGTCGGCCACGCCCTCCGGACCGAAGTCCAGGCGATGCTCGCCCAGGAAGGGATTTTCGGGGTCGCGCTTGAGCGCGCGGCGCACATTGGCGCGCGCCATGGCCGGGATCAGGCGCTCAAAGCCCAGGCTCAGCAGCGCCAGCACGACGGCCGCCACCACGGCCGCCTGGAAAAAGGTCGGCATGGCCGCCCCCCAATCCATCTGGCCCTGCGCATCGCGCGTGCGGGACACGATCAGCAGCAACAGGCCGACGATCATGATGCCCGCGAAACGCAGATGGCTGCGCAGGCGCCGCCGCTTCAGTTCGCGCCGCGTATGCGCATGGGTGATGAAAGCCTCGTAATCCCGGACCGTCAGGTCCAGGGTGAGGCTGGCCGTCTTGACCTCGCTCATCAGATATCCAGCTCCGCCAGGTTGCCCTTCTCTTCGATCCAGGCGCGCCGCTGGGCCGACTCGCCCTTGCCCATCAGCATGTCGAACATGCGGGTGGTGTCGGACGGCGACAGATCGCCATAGCCCACTGGCAGCAGGCGCCGGGTGTCGGGATTCATGGTGGTTTCCCAGAGCTGCTCGGGGTTCATTTCGCCCAGGCCCTTGAAGCGGCTGACGCTCCAGGCGCCCTCGCGCACGCCTTCCTTGCGCAATTTGTCCTGGGCGGCCTCCAGTTCGCCGTCGTCCAGGCAATAGATCTTGCGCGCCGGCCGCTTGCCCTGCGCCGGCACGTCCAGGCGATACAGCGGCGGGCGGGCGACATAAACATGGCCGGCCTCGACCAGGCGCGGGAAGTGCCTGAAGAACAGCGTCAGCAGCAAGACCTGGATATGCGAGCCGTCCACGTCGGCGTCCGAGAGGATGCAGATGCGGCCGTAGCGCAGGCCGGAGAGATCCGGGGTGTCATTGGGCCCGTGCGGATCCACGCCGATCGCCACCGAAATATCGTGGATTTCGTTGTTGGCGAACAGGCGGTCGCGGTCGACCTCCCAGGAATTGAGCACCTTGCCGCGCAGCGGCAGGATGGCCTGGAACTCCTTGTCGCGCCCCATTTTGGCCGAACCGCCGGCCGAATCACCCTCGACCAGGAAGACTTCGGTGCGGCTGGCGTCGCTGGCCTCGCAGTCGGTCAGCTTGCCGGGCAGCACCGCCACGCCCGAACTCTTGCGCTTTTCGACCTTCTGGGCCGAGCGCGCCCGCGCCTGGGCCTGGCGGATCGCCAGCTCGGCCAGCTTCTTGCCGTATTCGACGTTGCTGTGCAGCCAGAGATCCAGCGCGCTCTTGGCGAAGCCGCCCACCAGGCGCACCGCGTCGCGGCTGTTCAGGCGCTCCTTGATCTGGCCCTGGAATTGCGGGTCCAGCACCTTGGCCGAGAGCACGAAGCTTGCGCGCGCGAACACATCCTCGGGCAGCAGCTTCACACCCTTGGGCAGCAGGCTGTGCAGCTCGGCAAAGCTCTTGACGGCCCCGAACAGCCCTTCGCGCAGTCCGGACTCATGGGTGCCGCCGGCCGGCGTCGGGATCAGGTTGACATAGGACTCACGCACGACATTGCCGTCTTCGGTCCATGCCACGACCCATTGCGCGCCCTCGCCTTCGGCGAAACTTTCGTGGTCCGCGCCCGCGTATTGCTCCCCTTCGAAAAAGGGCACCATGAGCTCGGCGCCGCCCAAGGCCTCGGACAGGTAGCCGCGCAATCCTTCCTGGTATTGCCAGGTCTTGCTGTCGCCCGTCTTTTCATTGACGAGCACCACCTTCACGCCCGACAGGAGCACCGCCTTGCTGCGCAGCAGGTGGGTGAGCTCTCCCATGGGGATATTGGGACTGTCGAAATACTTGGGATCGGGCCATACCCGCACCCGGGTGCCGGACTTCTTGCGGCCGCCCTCGGGATAGGGCGCCAGGGCCTCGATGACCTCGCCGCCGGAGAACACCAGGCGGTGCACCCCGCCTTCGCGCCAGACGACGACTTCCAGGCGCTTGGCCAGCGCATTGGTGACCGACACGCCGACGCCGTGCAGGCCGCCGGAAAAGGCATAGGCGCCGCCGCCCTGCTTGTCGAACTTGCCGCCCGCGTGCAGGCGCGTGAAAACCAGCTCCACGACGGGCGCATTTTCTTCGGGGTGCAAGCCGACCGGGATGCCCCGGCCGTCGTCCTCGACGGAAATGCTGCCATCGGCGTGCAGCGTGACCTGGATTTGCTTGCCGTGGCCGGCCAGTGCTTCGTCGGCCGCGTTGTCGATGACCTCCTGCACGATATGCAGGGGGTTTTCGGTACGGGTGTACATGCCCGGGCGCTGGCGCACAGGCTCCAGCCCCTTCAGAACGCGGATCGACGCTTCGGTGTAACGTGGTGTGGCCAAGTTATCCCCAACATCTGTGGAAAAAAACCTACATTTTACGTACAAGCCCATATTTGGCGCGGCTTTCGGTAGGATGCGCACGCCCTGAGCAGGCCGGTATTCGGTAGGATGAACAAGACAGCGAGCCGCCTGGGCCGCTCGCGCCGCATCATGCTACACAAAACCGGCAAACCCTGTTGTTATTGACAGTGGTATGCTTTAATCCTTCCATCAAACAAGTAACAAAGGCCCCGGCCCCGTTTCTGGCCCAAGGCCTCCGTCGGATATCCCCATCATGAGCGAGCAAATCAAGAACGTCAGCGACGCCAGCTTTGAAGGCGATGTGCTGAAGTCCAGCCAACCCGTGCTGGTCGACTACTGGGCGGCCTGGTGCGGTCCCTGCAAGATGATCGCCCCCATCCTGGAAGAAGTCGCCAGCGAATACGCTGGCCGCCTGACCGTGGCCAAGCTGAATGTCGACGAAAACCAGGGCACGGCCGCCAAGTACGGTATCCGCGGTATTCCGACCCTCATGCTCTTTAAGGATGGCCAGGCCGCCGCGACCAAGGTCGGCGCCCTGTCCAAGTCCCAGCTCACCGCATTTCTGGACAGCGCGTTGTAAACTACGCGCAGCGGACGGCGCGGCGCCCACGGCGGCGCGCCAAGAGTACCGCGCGAGCCCGTCCGAGGCTCGCCGCCAGATCCCATCTCATATCTCTCCCCCACATTCACCGCGATGCACCTCAATGAACTGAAGGCGCTGCACGTGTCGCAGCTGCTGGAAATGGCCGCTGGCCTGGAAATCGAGAACGCCAACCGCCTGCGCAAGCAGGAGTTGATGTTCGCCATCATGAAGCGGCGCGCCAAGCAAGGCGAGCAGATCTTCGGCGACGGCGTCCTGGAAGTCCTGCCCGACGGTTTCGGTTTCCTGCGCTCGCCCGAGACCTCGTATCTGGCCAGTACCGACGACATCTATATCTCGCCGTCCCAGATCCGCCGCTTCAACCTGCATACGGGCGACTCCATCGAAGGCGAAGTCCGCACGCCCAAGGACGGCGAACGCTACTTCGCCCTGGTCAAGGTCGACAAGGTCAACGGCGTCACGCCCGAGACCATCAAGCACCGCATCATGTTCGAGAACTTGACGCCGCTGCACCCCAACCAGGTGATGCGCCTCGAACGTGACATCAAGAGCGAAGAAAACCTCACCGGCCGTATCCTGGATATCTTCGCCCCTATCGGCAAGGGCCAGCGCGGCCTGATCGTCGCCCCGCCGAAGTCCGGCAAGACGGTGATGATGCAGCACATCGCGCATGCCATCACCACCAACTACCCGGATGCCGTCCTGATCGTCCTGCTGGTCGATGAGCGCCCCGAAGAAGTGACCGAAATGCAGCGCACCGTGCGCGGCGAAGTGGTCGCCTCCACCTTCGACGAACCGGCCACGCGCCACGTGCAGGTCGCCGAAATGGTGATCGAGAAGGCCAAGCGCCTGGTCGAGATGAAAAAGGACGTGGTCATCCTGCTGGATTCGATCACCCGCCTGGCCCGCGCCTACAACACCGTCGTCCCCGCCTCGGGCAAGGTGCTGACCGGCGGCGTGGACGCCAACGCCCTGCAACGCCCCAAGCGCTTCTTCGGCGCGGCGCGCAATCTCGAGGAAGGCGGCTCGCTCACCATCCTGGGCACCGCGCTGATCGAAACCGGCAGCCGCATGGATGAAGTCATCTATGAAGAATTCAAGGGCACCGGCAACTCCGAAGTGCACCTGGAGCGCCGCCTGGCCGAGAAGCGCGTCTACCCGGCCATCAACCTGAACAAGTCGGGCACCCGCCGCGAAGAGCTGCTGATCAAGCCCGAGCTGCTGCAAAAGGTCTGGGTGCTGCGCAAGTTCATCCACGACATGGACGAAATCCAATCCATGGAATTCATCGTGGACAAGATGCGCGCCACCAAGACCAACGCCGAATTCTTCGACATGATGAAGAAGTAAGGCACGGGGCGCGCGCCCCGCGCCTCAGTGGCCGGTATCGAACTCCGGCACGGTCTGGCGGGAAGGCGCGGGCGCGCCCAACTCGATCGGCTCCACCTTGGGATCGTCCCAGGAGCCGGAGACCTTGTACTCCAGCGTCATGGCGCGCGCCAGCGGCTGCTTGAGCAGCCATTGGGTGACAAACGCGCCCAGGCCCACCAGAGGATTGACCAGGGCGGCGGTCGCCACGGCCGCCCCGCTGGCATCCAGATTGGGCACCACCACGGCCTTGAGATCCCAGCGCTCGCTGATGATGTTGGTGTTGCCCGCCAGCACGATGGCCGCCACGGGCCCGTTCACCTTGTAGCCATCGGTCTTCAGCACCCCGCCATCGAGGGACATCTGGCCGCGCAGGGTGTCGAAGGGGAAGCCATCGCGTACGAGGTTGACCGGGTTGAAGTCCAGCTTGGCCAGCCGCTGCAGCGACTGGAAGGACAACAGCTCCAGCAGTCGCGCCGTTCGCGAATTGACATTCAGGAAGCGTCCCTTGTCGATGCTCACCGTGGCATTCCCGCTGATGTCGGCGGGATTGTGGGTCCACGGCAGGTTGCGCCAGGTGAAGTTCGCCTCGGCGCTGCCCGTGCCGGCGGCCATCACTTGCTTGAGGCCGATGCGGTCCAGGAACTTGCCGACATCCTTGAAGTCCGCCTGGGCCTGCACGCTCAGGCCGCGCTGGTCCGTGTCCAGGCGCCAATTGCCGGTCGCCTTGAGCGTGGCGTCCGCATTCTGGATCTGCAGCTTGTCCAGGCGCCAGAGACGGCCGCGCGCCGTATTGGTCCCCAGCAGCTCCAGGGTGCCCAAGGGCTTGTCGTAGAGCGAAAAGTTCTGCACCTGCAGATCGATGCCCGGAATATCCGAGAGATCGTTGCCCGAGGACAGGCTGTCCTCGGCCTTGTTGCTGTCGCCCGCGCCGCCCAGGGACAGATGCTTGAGCCGCGCCACGACATGCCCGGCGATCGCGCCGGAAGCCTCGGTCCACTCCAGCGTGCCGGTCGCCTGGCGCGATTCCACGTCGACGCGCCACTGGGCCGGGGCGGGCCGCTGGGCGAACAGTTTCAGATCGGTGAGATCCAGGCTGGAGCTGCGCAGGGTCGCGGTCGCCAGGTTGACCTGGGTAAGCGCCGGCATCGTCGGCTGGCTGCTCTTGTGTGCCGTGGCTCGGTTGGCGGGTTGATCGAACTCTTCGATGACGGTGTCCCAGCCTTGCATGTCAAGTTCGGGCAGCGACGCCGCCACCGTCAAACCCTGGCGGGGCAAGGTCGCGGCGCGGTTCACGCCCAGCGCGCCGCGGGCGAAGTACGTCCCGGACTTGTCGCCGGCGTCACGCTCCAGCAGCACATTGACGTTTTCGCCCAGGCTGCCCGTCAGCCAGCGGCGGCCGCGGCTGCCGGCGTCGGTGGCGGGGCTCCATTGCAGCATCAGCGGCAATGCGGCCGCCGCGCTCTTGCCGACGGGCGCCGGCATGTCGATGGCAAGGCCCGTCAAGTCCGAGCGCAGGGAAATATCGACCGAGCCGCCGCGCAGGTAAGTGAGCTGGCCGCGATAGGCGGTCTTGCCCGCGAACCGGTTCATCGCGCGCGCATTGATGAGCTGGGTCAGCGCATTGCCGGCCAGCGTGCCCTCGAACTGCAGCGGCTCGCTGCCCTTTTCCATCTTGCCCCAGATGCGCGCCGGCCCGCCCAGAAACTGTGCCCGGATGTCCTTGACCTGGATGCCGCGTTCGGAAAAATCCAGCGCGCCGTGCACCTGGTCCAGCACGGGGATTTCCGGCATGAATTGGAAGCTGTTGCCAGCAAAGACGACCTGCCCCTCGACCGTCGTGTCGTCGGCATTGAGCAGCGGCACGTCCAGCTTCAGCGGCACGCGCCAGTCCCCGGTGCCCGAAGCCTCGCTCAAGGCGTCGTCCAGCAAGCCGCCCAGCGGCGAATTGGCTGCCAGCGCCAAATAGGCCGACACCGGCCCGGCGCTCATGCCGTCCAGATAAAGCCGGGCGTTGTGCTCCATATCGGGAATCCGCGCGCTGACCGCCCCAAGGGTCACCACCTGGGCCGGCCCGGTGGGCACCTGGCCGCCGCCCGGCGAATCCAGCGTCAGGCTGGCCTTGTCCACGGCGAAACTGCCGCCCAGCTTCTCCAGCCTGGGCCAGGCCTTGCGGCCGGCGCGGGCCGGGGCGTAATCGACCGTGGCGTCGCTGAACTGGCCGGCGATGCGGAAGGCGCCCTGCGCGCCGGGGGCGGCGAACGGGAAGTCGTCCAGGTCGCCCTGGATGGTCACCGCCGCATCGCGGATGTCGCCTGCCGGCAGGCCCGTGGCCAGCCATTCGCGCGCGTCCGGATTCACCTCCAGGGGCAGATAGCGATGAATCGCGCTCATGCGGGCGCGCGTGAGCGCGCCGCGCAGATCGGCGGTGCCGGCGGCGGACTTGCCCTCGGCGCGCCAGGTGCCGTAGAGGCGCAACTCCGCGTCGTCATTGGCCACGCGCAGCTGTGCCAGGTCCATGCGCAGGGGCTGGCCGTCCGGGTGGATGAAGCGCGTGTCCAGCTCCAGTTCGTCGGCCCGGATATCGGGGAATTCGAACAGCCCGGGCAGGCGCGCGCCGGCCTGCTCGGCGCGCGCTTTGAGGCTCATGCCGGCGCCGTCCGGGCTCTTGGCCAAAGGCAGGTCGCGCAGCTGCAGCAGGTCGCCGGGCATGCCTTGCAGGCGCCAGCGCAGGCGGCTCGCCGCCAGGCCCACGCCGGCCTCGCCCGGCCCGCCGGCTTGCCAGGACAGGCCGCGCGTGACGGCGTCCATCGTGAAATCCGCCAGCTTGCCGTGGTCGATCTGCAGCCAGGCGCGCGCGGCCAGCCGGCCCTGCACCTGGGGGATTTCCAGCCAGGGACGCCAGGCCAGTGGCTCGGCATCGCCCAGTTCGGCATAGATCTGGCCGCTCCAGCTGGCCGGGTTGCGCGGCTCGGAGGCAAAAAGGCTGCGGTTGAACTCGCCGCGCAGCACGACGCTGGCGGCCAGTTCGCGAGGCGGACGCGCGCGCAGGGCAAAGCGATGCGAAAGACTGCCGTTGCGCACCAGCAGGTCCAGGCTGCCCAAGGCGATTTCGGGCACCTGGCGCGCGTCGTCCTGCCACCGCAGGGTGGTGTCGTAGAAGGTCACTTCGCGCAGCCGGGAAAGCCAGGCCAGCAAAGGGCTGCCGTCCTGCCGGTCCTGCTGCGTGGGGTCGAAGGACTGCCCGGCCACCCAGATCAAGCCCTGGGCGTCGCGGCGCAGCGTGATATCGGCGCCATCGACCCTCAGAGTCAGCAGCGCGGGCGCCATGCGCAGCATGCTGCGCCAGCCCAGCACGGCGCTGACGGACGGCACGGTGAGCACGGCATCGGCGCTGTCGGCAGTATGGATGCGCACGCCCCGCAGCTTGAGCCGGGGATTCAGCCCGCGCCAGTCCGCGCTCAGATGATCGATATTGACGCGCGCACCGAGGGCCTGGCTGGCATACTGCTCGATGCGCGGACGCCATTCGTCGGCGCGCGGCAACACCCAGTAGCGCAGCCCGAGAAAGCCGATGGCCGCCACTCCGTACAGGGCCAACAGGCCCCAGAAGAGCCAGCGAAGGACTTTGGTGGGTACGCGCACGGGACTATCGGCAATTGACGCATCTTGGGGTATCGTCCCCTTATACCCGAAACCGGCTCCGCCGTCTCCCCATACCTACCGCCATGTCGTCACCAACTTCTTCCCTCGACCAGGCACTGGCCTGGTCCGGCCACTTGCGCCGCCGCCTGGACGCCCGCCCCGATCTGCGCGCATGGCTGGGACAGGCCGCGGCCGAGCCGCTGACCGCCGCGCGCATGCAGGGCTGGATGCACGAACTGGCCGGCGGCGACGGCGCGTTACCCGTGGATACAACTCGGACGGTGCTGCGCAAGCTGCGCGAGCGGGTCTTCCTGTCGCTGATCGTGCGCGACCTGGGCGGACAGGCCGACCTGGAGGAAGTCGTCGGCGCCATGACCGCTCTCGCCGACCTGGCGGTCTCGGCCGCCTATCGCAGCGTGGCCGACGACCTCGTCCAGGCGCACGGCATGCCGCGCGAGGCCAGCGGCGCGCCGCAGGAAATGCTGATCGTGGGCATGGGCAAGCTGGGCGGACGCGAGCTAAACGTCTCCTCGGATATCGATCTCGTCATGCTCTACGGCGACGAGGGCGATACCGACGGCCCCCGGCGCATCAGCAATCATGAATTCTATGGCCGCCTGACGCGCCGCATGATGCCCGTGCTCTCGGAGGCCGACGCCAACGGACAGGTCTTCCGCACCGATCTGCGGCTGCGGCCCGACGGGGACGCCGGCCCGCTGGCCTGGAGCCTGGACGCTTTTGAGCACTATCTGATCGGCCAGGGCCGCGAATGGGAACGTTATGCCTGGCTCAAGGCGCGCCTGATGCCGGCCCAGGCGTTTGCCGGCAGCGACAACCGCCTGCAGGCACAGCAGCTCGAAAGCCTGCGCGTCCCTTTTGTCTACCGCAAGTATTTCGATTTCGACGCGCTGGCCGCGCTGCGCGCGCTGCGCGAACGTATACGCCAGGACTGGCAGCGTCGCGCCCTGGCACGCAATGGCGTGGACAGCGCCAACAACATCAAGCTCGGCGACGGCGGGATACGCGAGATCGAATTCGTGGTGCAGCTCTCGCAGCTCATCCGCGGCGGGCGCATGCCGGCCCTGCAAAAGCGCGGTCTGATCGAGGCCCTGCGCGCCGAGCGCGACGCCGGCCTCCTGCCGGCCGGCGACGCCGCCCGCCTGGAGGCGGCCTACCGCTTTCTGCGCCGCACCGAACACGCCCTGCAATACCGCGAGGACGAGCAGACCCATCTGCTGCCGGGCGACCGCGCCCAGCGCGACGCCCTGGCCCGCGCGCTGGGTTATACGCCGGCCGAATTCGAAGACACCCTGGCCGGGCACCGGGAATTCGTGTCGCAGACCTTCCGCAATGCCTTCCGCCTGGCCGGCATGGGCGAGGAAGACGAATCGCCGCGGCGCGGCCCGGCCGACGCCGAGGAAAGGCTGGGACAGCAGATCCAGGATGTGTTCGGCGACCAGGCCGAAGACCTCCTGAACCGCACCGAATCCCTGCTGTCCAGCCACCGTATCCGCAGCTTGCCCGACAGCAGCCGCCGGCGCCTGGAGGCGCTGCTGCCGGCCGCCTTGCAGGCCGCCTCGCAGACCAGCGCGCCCCTGGAGGCCGCCACGCGCCTGTTCGACCTTATCGAGGCCATCGCCCAGCGCAGCGCCTATCTGGCCCTGCTGGCTGAATACCCCGATACGCTGGCGCGCGTGGCCCGCATGGTGGCCGCCAGCCCTTGGGCGGCGCAATACCTCACCCAGCATCCGCTGCTGCTGGACAGTCTGATCGATTGGCGCACCCTGTTCGAGCCGCTGGATTTCGCGCAGGTCGCCCGCCAGCTCAGCGCCGACCTGGATGCCTGCCGCCTGCCCGACGGCAGCCCCGATGTCGAACGGCAGATGAACCTCATGCGCGATGTGCAGCGCCAGGCCAGCTTCCAGCTGCTGGCCCAGGACCTGGAGGGCAGCCTGACGGTCGAGGCCCTGGCAGACCAGTTATCGGCGCTGGCCGACCTGCTGCTGGCCGAAACCATCCGCCGCGTCTGGCCCCTGGTCAACCGCAAGCCCGGCGCGCAGCCGCATTTCGCCATCATTGCCTACGGCAAGCTGGGCGGCAAGGAGCTCGGCTATGCTTCCGACCTGGACTTGGTCTATCTCTTCCAGGACGACCGCGAGGACGCCGCCGAGGTCTACGCCAAGCTGGGCCGGCGCATGACCTCCTGGCTGTCGACCATGACGTCCTCGGGCCGGCTCTATGAGGTCGACCTGCGGCTGCGCCCGGACGGCGACGCCGGCCTGCTGGCGGTCTCGCTGGAAGCCTTCGAGCAATATCAGCGCAAGCATGCCTGGCCCTGGGAGCACCAGGCCATCACGCGCGCGCGCTACGCCGCGGGCGATACCGAGGTCGGCGCGGCCTTCGAGCGCATCCGAGGTGAAATCCTCGTCATGCCGCGCGACACCGAGGCCCTGCGCGCCGAAGTGCTGGCCATGCGCGACAAGATCAGCGCCGGCCATCCCAATCACAGCGAGCTCTTCGATCTCAAGCACGACCGTGGCGGCATGGTGGACGTGGAATTCGTCACCCAGTACCTGGTCCTGTGCCATGCCGGCAGCCACCGGGTGCTGGTCAACAACCTGGGCAATATCGCGCTACTGCGCCTGGCCGGCGAAGCCGGCCTCATCCCGGCCGAACTGGGTGTCGCCGCCGGCAATGCCTACCGCACCCTGCGCCGGGCGCAGCACCAGATGCGCTTGAAAGGCATAGACCGCGCCCGCGTGGCGCCGCAGGAGCTGGCCGCCGAACGCGGCGCCGTGAGCACCCTGTGGCGCACGGTATTCGGGGACGCAAGCATGCCGGATAGCGCGTCGTAAAATGGCGGGCTACGTTGGACTTTCCTGTCGGTTCTTGCCATGTCTGAACTCCTTCGCCCCAAACTCGAACTGCCCGCCGGCCACCGCAAGGTGCTGCTGCACTCCTGCTGCGCGCCCTGCTCCGGCGAAGTGATGGAGGCCATCACGGCCTCGGGCATCGATTACGACATCTTCTTCTACAACCCGAATATCCATCCGGTGAAGGAGTACGAAATCCGCAAGCAGGAGAACATCCGCTTCGCGGAAAAGCATGGCATCAAGTTCATCGATGCCGACTACGACATGGACAACTGGTTCGACCGCGTCAAGGGCCTCGAAGACTCGCCCGAACGCGGCGAGCGCTGCACTGTCTGTTTCGACATGCGCTTTGAACGCACCGCGCTCTATGCCCATGAGCATGGCTATGACACGATCACCAGCTCGCTCGGCATCTCGCGCTGGAAGGACATGAACCAGATCAACGGCTGCGGGGAACGGGCCGCGGCGCGCTACGATGGCATGCTCTACTGGACCTACAACTGGCGCAAGGGCGGTGGTTCGCAGCGCATGATCGAGATCAGCAAGCGCGAGAACTTCTACCAGCAGGAGTACTGCGGCTGCGTCTATTCGCTGCGCGACACCAACCGCCACCGCCGCGCGCAAGGCCGCGAGCGCATCCACATCGGCGTAAAGTTCTACGGCAAGGAAGACCTCATCAACGAGGAATCCCTCTGAAGACCGTTCAGCACTCGACGATATTGACGGCCAGGCCGCCGCGCGCGGTTTCCTTGTACTTGGTCTTCATGTCGGCGCCCGTCTCGCGCATGGTCTTGATGACCGAATCCAGCGACACATAGTGATGGCCATCGCCGCGCAGCGCCATGCGCGCGGCGTTGACGGCCTTGACCGACGCCATGGCGTTGCGCTCGATGCAGGGAATCTGCACCAGCCCTCCCACGGGATCACAGGTCAGCCCCAGGTTGTGCTCCATGCCGATCTCGGCGGCGTTCTCTACCTGCTCCACCGAGCCGCCCAGCACGGCGGCCAGCGCGCCGGCCGCCATGGAACAAGCCACGCCCACCTCTCCCTGGCAGCCGACCTCGGCCCCGGAGATCGAGGCGTTGTACTTGTAGAGCAGGCCGATGGCGGCGGCGGTGAGCAGGAAATCGCGGATACCCTGGCGGCTGGCCAGGGGCACGAAGCGGTCGTAGTAATGCATGACCGCCGGGATGATGCCCGCCGCGCCGTTGGTGGGGGCGGTCACCACGCGCCCGCCAGCGGCATTTTCCTCGTTGACCGCCATGGCGTAGAGGTTGACCCAGTCCATTACCGACAAGGGATCGGACAGCGCCCGCTCGGCGCGCTGCGTGAGGCTGCGATACAGCTCGGGCGCGCGGCGGCGCACTTTCAGGGGGCCGGGCAGATCGCCGTCGGCCTCGGGATGGCCGATGCCGCAGCCGCGGCTGACGCAATCCTGCATGACCTGCCAGATGCGGTCCAGGCCATGTTCGACCTCGGCCTGGCCGCGCCAGGTGAGTTCATTGCGCATCATCACGCCGGCCACCGACAGGCCGCTCTCCTGGCACATGCGCAGCAGCTCGCGCCCGGTGCGGAAAGGAAACGGCATCTGGTCGTGGGCGGCGATGACCTGGCTGTTGGGCGCGCCGGGCGTGACGACGAAACCGCCGCCCACCGACAGGTAGCGCGACTCGCGCAAGCATGCGCCGGCCGCGTCGAAGGCGTGGAACTTCATGCCGTTGGGATGTTCGGCCAGCGCCTCGCGGCGATAGAAAAGCAGGTGTTCTTTTTCGATGAAGGGCACGGAATGCCGGCCCAGGATGGGCAGCGCGCGGCTGGCGCGCACGGCCTGCAGCATGCCGGGAATGGCCGCGGGATCGACGGTGTCGGGCGCCTCGCCCATCAGGCCCAGCATGACGCCCTTGTCGGTGCCGTGCCCCTTGCCGGTGGCGCCCAGCGAGCCATACAGCTCGCAGCGCAGGCTGGCCACGGCGGGCAGCAGGCCGTCGCGCTCCAGGCCCTGCGCAAAGAGGAGTGCCGCGCGCATGGGGCCCACCGTGTGCGAACTGGACGGGCCGATGCCGATTTTGAACAAGTCGAAGACGGAAACTGCCACCTGGAACCTCCTGCCGGACGCGGCCGGCGCATAATGCCTTCATGATACGCGGCGGCCGTGGCGGCGCGGGCCGCCAGGTTTCCTCCCCGGGGCGGGACGTGCGATTATTACAGAAATATTTCTTGTCATATTCAGATTAGCGTAAGGCCGCGAGCCTGAGGAAAACTATGTCGGGATTGCTGTCCATGCTGGATTTCGCCGGGTATGTGGCCCTGCTGCTCTGGGGGGTGCACATGGTGCAGACGGGCGTGCAGCGCGCCTTCGGCGCGGCCCTGAGCGCCGCCCTGGGGCGTGCGCTCGGCACGCGGGCCCGGGCCTTCGTGGCTGGCCTGGGGATCACCGCCGCCCTGCAAAGCAGCACGGCGACCGGGCTCATGATCACCGGTTTTGCCGCGGGCGGCGTGGTCGGACTGGTCCCTGCCCTGGCAGCCATGCTCGGCGCCAACGTCGGCACGACGCTGATCGTGCAGCTGCTGTCCTTCGACCTGACCTCACTGGCGCCCCTGCTCACCCTGGCCGGCGTATGGATGTTCCGCCGCTATCCGCCCGGCCGCACCCGCGACCTGGGGCGGGTCTTCATCGGCCTGGGCTTGTTGCTCATGGCCCTGCACGCCCTGGTCGAATTGTTCCAACCGCTGGAGCAAGCGCCCCTGCTGTCCATCATCCTGCAGTCGCTGGCCTCCCAGCCGGTGCTGGCGGTGCTGCTGGCGGCCGCCCTCACCTGGGCCGCGCATTCCAGCGTCGCCGTCGTCGTGCTCATCATGTCGCTGGTCAGCCACCAGATCGTCACCGTGGACGTCGCCATGGCCCTGGTGCTGGGCGCCAACCTGGGCACCGCGGTCAACCCCATGATAGAAGGCGTCACGGGCGACGACCCGGCCGCCCGCCGCCTGCCGCTGGGCAATCTGCTGACCCGCGTCGCCGGTGTGCTGGCCGGCCTCATCATTCTGCCCTACATCGGCCCGCTCATGGCCAAGCTGGAGACCGACCCCAGCCGCGTCGTGGCCAACTTCCACACGGTCTTCAACATCGTGGTCGCCCTGGTCTTTCTGCCCTTGCTCACGCCGTATGGCGCGCTGCTGTCGCGCTGGCTGCCCAAGCGCAGCGACCCCAACGACCCGGCGCGGCCGCAGTACCTGGACGAATGGGCCCACGATGTGCCCGCCGTCGCCCTGGGCAATGCGCGGCGCGAGGCGCTGCGGATGACGGATATGCTGCAGACCCTGCTGCTCTATGCCCGCGCGGGCTTCAAGCGTGACAACCGGCATCGCATGGTGCAGGCCCGCCAGCTCGACAGCGCGCTGGACAAGCTCGAGAACGCCATCACCACCTATATCGCCACGCTGGACCAGGAAAACCTCACCCAGGAAGACCGCCAGCAGCTCGACAGCATCCTCGCCTTCACGAGCAACGTGGGGCATGCGGCCGACATCGCCTTCCACGGGCTCCTGGGCCATATCACGCGCCTGCGCAAGCAGGGCCTGCTGCTGTCGCCCGAGCAGCGCGCCCATATCGACGACACGCTGGCCGCCCTGGTGGCCAATCAGCGCCAGGCCGCCGCGCTGTTCGTCAACGACGACCTGCGCCAGGCCCGCGCCCTGGCCGGCGAAAAATCGCGTTTTCGCGCCATGGAGGCCGAGGCGGCCGAAGCCCATCTGCAGAAGATCAAGAGCGGCGAAGTCGATGCCGCCGAGGCGGGCGCGCTCTACCTGGACATCCTGCGCGACATGAAGGGCATCAACTCGCACCTGGTCGGCGCGGCCGCCTACCCCCTGCTGGCCCGCCATGGCGAGCTGCTGCCCAGCCGGCTGCGCGACGCCAACGCCGATTGACGCGCCGCCCGCCAGACCGCACCATAGCCGGGCCGGGCAGAGGCCCGGCCTCTTCACAGGCGGAGCACCATGGCACCGGTCAATACTCAGCTTGTCATCTTTGATTGCGACGGCGTCCTGATCGACAGCGAGATCATCGCCGCCCGCGCCCAATCCCAGGCCCTCGCGGCCCATGGCATCGACATCTCGCCCGAGGAAGCCGCGCGACGCTTTGCCGGCATTCCTGACCACGATATGTGGCTGACCCTGCAAGCCGAATTCCACACGACGCTGCCGGCCGGGTTCGAACTCGATTACGCCGCGCATCTGGCGCGTATTTTCGAGAGCGACCTGCGCGCCCTGCCCCATGTGCAGGCCCTGATCGACACCCTGCGTGCGCGGCGCATGCCATTCTGCGTGGCCTCCAGCAGCACGCCGGACAAGCTACGCACGGCGCTGGGCTTGACCGGCCTGTGGCCGCTATTCGATCCGCATATCTTCAGCGTAAGCCAGGTCCCTCGAGGCAAGCCGGCACCCGATATCTTCCTGTTCGCGGCCAGCCGGATGGGCGTGGCGCCCAGCCATTGCCTGGTGGTCGAGGACAGCGTGCCGGGCGTACAGGCCGCCCGGGCCGCCGGCATGCGCGTGCTGGGCTACACGGGCGCCTCGCACATCGCGCCGGGCCATGACAACAAGCTGCGCCAGGCCGGCGCGGTCGATACCGTCGCGGACCTGGCCTATGTCACCCACTATGTGACCTGAACCCGGCCGCCCCGGATGGCGCGGGCTTACAGATAGCGCTCGAACCAGGCCAGCATGCGTGCCCAGCCGTCCTTGGCATCCTCGGCGTTGTAGCTCGGGCGGTAGTCCGCCAGGAAGGCGTGGCCCGAGTTGGGGTAGACCACGAAGCTCGAGGCCTGGGAGGCGGCATTGCCGGCGGCGAGCTTGGCTTCCATGGTGCGCACGTCCTCGACCGGGATACTGTGGTCCTGGGCGCCATACAGGCCCAGCACGGGGCCGTGCAGGGCGCCAGCCACGTCGAAGGCCACGGACTTGATCAGCGGCCCATGGCCGGAAGCCAGCTTGCCATACCAGGCCACGCCGGCCTTGACCTTGGGGTTGTGGGCCGCGTACATCCACGTAATGCGCCCGCCCCAGCAAAACCCGGTGATCCCCAGGCGCGAGGCATCCGCCCCTTGGGCCTGGGCCCAGGCCACGGCCGCGTCCAGGTCGGCATAGACCTGCTCGTCGGGCACCTTGGCCACGATCTCGGCCACCAGCTTGGGGATGTCGGTATAGGTCGACGCATCGCCCTGGCGCTGGTAGAGATTGCTGGCCACCGCGAAATAACCCGCCTTGGCCAGGCGGCGGCAGATATCCTTGATGTGCTCGTGCACGCCGAAGATCTCCTGCACCACCAGCACCAGCGGCGCGCCCTTCACGCCCTCGGGCGCGGCGTAATAGGCCTGTTGCGTGCCGCCAGGCACGGGCAGTTCGAAATCCCCCTGGGCCAGCCCCTGGGTATCGGTGTGGATGGTGGTGGAAGCGGCGGTGCCGGCGGCGGGGGCGAAACTCATGAGCGGACTCCGGGTGACCGGCCGCCCGCCTGGCCGTCAATGGCGATGGTGGTCCGCTTCGAGCGCCGTCCCGGCATGGCCGTGGCTATGGTCATGACCGTGGTGCATGAAGGTGGTCACGCCATAGATGATGGCCACGCCCACGGCCACGAGCACAAGCTGCGGCACGGCGTCGGAGACGGCCACGCGCTCGTGCATCTGCGGCATGAGGTCGGCGACCGAGATATAGAGGAAGCTGCTGGCCGCGACCACCAGCACATAAGGCACCAGGGTCTGCGCTTCCTGCAGCACGAAATATCCTACACCGCCTCCGATGGCCGTGCATAGGCTGGTGAAGAGGATGAGCCCGAAGGCGCGACGGCGCGCCAGGCCCGCATTGATCAGCACCACGAAGTCGCCCAGCTTGTGCGGGACCTCGTGCACGATGATGGACGCCGCCGTCAGCACGCCGAGGACCGGGTCGGTGAGAAAGGCCGCGGCGACCAGCACGCCGTCGCAGAGATTGTGCAGCGAGCTGCCGATCAGGATGAGCACGCCGCCGCGCCCGGCCTCGTGGCGGTCATGGCCTTTGTGATGGTGATGACCGTCATGTTCGTGGTGATGGCTATGCCGCAGGAGCGCAATCTTCTCCAGCACGAAGAAACCGATCAGGCTGGCCAGCATGAGGCCGAAGAGCGTATGCACGCCGGCGCCGGCCTGCTCGAATGCCTCGGGCAACAGATGCAGCAGGGCCACCGACAGCAGAACGCCCACCGACAGGCTGACCATGTGATGCAGGTATTGCGCAAAGACGCGATAGGCCAGCCAGTGGGCGACGGCGACCGCGACCAAGCCGCCTGTGACCGTGGCCAGAATGATCCAGAGAAGCAGCATGGGAATGGGATGAGGATGGCGGAAAGCGCAATATTATATTGTTTCAAACAGCGAGGAGAAATGCGCTCGCCCGCCCCCCCGCCGCGGGCCGGCTCAGTCCCGTGCTTCCAAGGCCCGGTTGATCCGCAGGGCCAGCAAGGTGCAGGCCGTGCCGGACAGCAGATAGATGCTGACCGCCACCAGCCCGAAGCGCACCGACAGGGCGAGGGCCACCAGCGGCGCGAAAGCCGCCCCGACCAGCCAGGCCATGTCGGAGGTCAGGGCCGCGCCGGTATAGCGGAAACGCCGCGTGAAATTGGCCGTGACCGTGCCCGAGGCCTGGCCATAGGACAGGCCCAGCAGCAGGAAGCCGATCAGGATGAAGGCATTCTGCGCCTTGGGGCCGCCGCCCAGCAGCCAGGGCGTGAACAGGGCGTAGACACCGATGAGCGCGGCCAGCAGGCCCAGCGTGGTGCGCCGCCCGATGCGGTCGGCCAGCATGCCCGAGGCGATGGTGCCCAGGATGCCCAGCACCGCGCCGATGAGCTGGGCTGTCAGCACATCGGAGATCTGCTGGGTGCCGCTGACGGCGATCCACGACAAGGGAAAGACCGTGACCAGGTGAAAGAGCGCATAACTGGCTAGCGCGGCGAAAGCGCCGATGAAGAGGTTGTAGCCCTGCGCGCGCACGATCTCGGCCACGCTGATGGGTTCGAGCTCCCCCTCTTCGAGCAGGCGCGTGTATTCCTCGGTGACCACCAGCCGCAACCGCGCGAAGAGCGCGACCACATTGATGGCGAAGGCAACGAAGAAAGGATAGCGCCAGCCCCAGGCCAGGAAGTCGGTCTCGGTCAGCGTCCGCAACAGGAAAAGAAACAAGGCGCTGGCGATCAGGAAGCCGACGGGCGCGCCCAGCTGGCCCAGCATGGCGTACCAGCCCCGGCGCCCCGGCGGCGCATTCAACGCCAGCAGCGACGGCAGCCCATCCCAAGAGCCGCCGAAAGCCAGCCCCTGCAGGCAGCGGAACACGGCCAGCAGCGTGATGGCATGCATCCCGATGGCGTCATAGCTGGGCAGGAAGGCCATGCCGACCGTGGCCGTTCCGAGCAAGAACAGGGCCAGCGTCAGCTTGGTGGCCCGGCCCCAGCGGCGCTGCACGGCCATCGACAGCGCCGTGCCGATGGGACGCATGATGAAAGCGAAGGAGAAGATCACGAAGGACCAGAGGGTGCCCTCCAGCCTGCCCTCGAAGGGGAAGAACACCTGCGGAAAGACCAGCACGCAGGCAATGCCGAACACGAAGAAATCGAAGTATTCGGAGGCGCGGCCGATCACGACGCCGACGGCAATCTCGCCGGGCGCCACCTTGGCGTGGCCGTCATGCCCGTCTGCCTCGGCCGCCTGGCCGGGATAATGCGTGGAGGTCGACATAGGTTCACTCACGAAAGGAGGTTCCGGCTATACCTTGCCCACAGACTGCGGTTTCTAGGGTACGCCCAGGTCCGGCCGGGCCGCAAGCACCAATCCGGCCAGCGGCGGCCGCGCAACGCCCGCCGGCCGGCCGCCATGGAAATGGGCTGGATTTTCCGCGCCGTCGGGCGTAGTGTTGCAGCTACGTCCCACGGTTTCGTCACGGGGTATGGTCATGCCGTCCTTCCCAAGGTTCCGCGGAATATTGCTGATCGGGCTCCTGTCCCTGCTGACGGGATGCAATGCCGTGCTGCTATCGCCCTCGGGGGATATCGCCGTCCAGCAGCGCAATCTGATCATCATTTCAACCGGCTTGATGCTGATCGTCATCGTGCCGGTCATCATCCTGACACTCTGGTTCGCCTGGCGTTATCGGGCGGGCAACAAGACCGCGCGCTACACCCCCGAGTGGAATCACTCCACCGTGCTAGAACTGCTGATCTGGGCCGGGCCGCTGCTCATCATCATCGCGCTGGGCGCGCTCACCTGGGTCAGCACCCACCAGCTCGATCCCTACCGCCCGCTCGCGCGGCTATCCGAAGGCCGCGACATCCCGCCCGACACCAAGCCGCTGGTGGTCGAGGTGGTGGCGCTGGACTGGAAATGGCTCTTTCTCTACCCTGAACAGGGCATCGCGGCGGTCAATGAGATGGCCGCGCCGGTAGACCGGCCGATCCAGTTCCGCATCACCTCCTCCACGGTGATGAACTCCTTCTTCATCCCCGCCCTGGCCGGCCAGATATACGCCATGCCCGGCATGCAGACCACGCTGCACGCCGTCATCAACCATCCGGGCGAATACGAGGGCCTGTCGGCCAACTACAGCGGTGCGGGCTTCTCGGGCATGCGGTTTGCCTTCCATGGCGTGGACGAAGCCGGCTTCCAGCAATGGGTGGCCCGGACCCGCGCCCAAGGCCAGATGCTCAGCCGCGAAGCCTATCTCAAGCTGGCGCAGCCCAGCGAGCGCAATCCGGTGCAGCACTTCAGCGATGTGGCGCCCGGCCTGTTCGATGCCATCGTCGGGCGCTGTGTCGATCCGGCCCACCCCTGCAGCATGAATCATGCCCGCGGCGGCGGCCCGGCGCTCAGCACCGCCGCCTCGGAGCGCTACCTGGGACCCATCTGCCGCTCGGAGAAAGACCTGACGCGCTGAGCGGCGGCGCCGATTTTTATCTGGAGTCGAGATGATTGACCAGCCAGAACACAACAGCCTCATCTTCGGCCGCCTGACCTGGGAGGCCATCCCCTTTCACGAACCGATTCTGCTGGCGACCTTCATTGCCGTGGCGCTGGGCGCCGTGGCGCTGCTGGGCGCGATCACCTACTTCGGCAAATGGGGCTATCTCTGGCGCGAGTGGTTCACCAGCATCGACCACAAGAAAATCGGCGTCATGTATATGGTCCTGGGCCTGATCATGCTGCTGCGCGGCTTTGCCGACGCCATCATGATGCGCCTGCAGCAGGCCATCGCCTTCGGCGACTCGGCGGGCTATCTGCCGCCCCATCACTACGACCAGATCTTCACCGCGCATGGCGTGATCATGATCTTCTTCGTGGCCATGCCGCTGGTCACCGGCCTGATGAACTACATCGTTCCGCTGCAGATCGGCGCGCGCGATGTGGCGTTTCCTTTCTTGAACAACTTCAGCTTCTGGATGACGGTCGGCGGCGCGCTGCTGGTGATGATGTCCCTGTTCGTCGGCGAATTCGCGCGCACGGGCTGGCTGGCCTATCCGCCACTGTCCGGAATCGCCCCGAGCCCGGACGTAGGGGTGGACTACTACATCTGGGCCTTGCAGATCGCCGGCGTGGGCACCCTGCTCTCGGGGGTCAATCTGCTGGTGACCATCGTCAAGATGCGCGCCCCCGGCATGAAGATGATGCGCATGCCCATCTTCACCTGGACTGCCTTGTGCACCAATGTGCTCATCGTGGCGGCCTTCCCCGTGCTGACCGCTGTCCTGGCCCTGCTCAGCATGGACCGCTATGTCGGCACCAATTTCTTCACGACGGAACTGGGCGGCAACGCCATGATGTATGTGAACCTGATCTGGATATGGGGCCACCCCGAGGTCTACATCCTGATCTTGCCGGCCTTCGGCATCTTCTCGGAGGTGGTGGCCACCTTCTGCCGCAAGCGCCTGTTCGGCTATGCCTCCATGGTGTACGCCACCGTGGTGATCACCGTGCTGTCCTATCTGGTGTGGCTGCACCACTTCTTCACCATGGGCTCCGGGGCCAGCGTCAATTCCTTTTTTGGCATCACGACGATGATCATCTCCATTCCCACGGGAGCGAAGATCTTCAACTGGCTGTTCACCATGTACCGCGGCCGCATCCAGTTCGAAGTTCCCATGCTCTGGACGCTGGGTTTCATGGTCACCTTCGTGATCGGCGGCATGACCGGTGTGCTGCTGGCGGTTCCGCCGGCGGACTTCGCGCTGCACAACAGCCTGTTCCTGATCGCCCACTTTCACAACGTGATCATCGGCGGCGTGCTGTTCGGTCTCATGGCCGGCATCACGTTCTGGTTTCCCAAGGCCTTCGGCTACCGCCTGGATCCCTTCTGGGGCAAGTGTTCGTTCTGGTTCTGGCTGGTGGGGTTCTACGTCGCCTTCATGCCGCTCTACGTGCTGGGCCTGATGGGCGTGACGCGCCGCGTCAACCACTTCCAGGACATGTCGCTGCAGATCTGGTTCCAGGTGGCGGCGCTGGGCGCGGCGCTCATCGCGCTGGGCATCGCCAGCTTCATCATCCAGCTGATCGTGAGCTATCGCCGCCGCGAATCCCTGCGCGATACCACGGGCGATCCCTGGGATGGACGTACCCTGGAGTGGTCGACCTCCTCGCCGCCGCCGGCCTACAACTTCGCCTTCACGCCGCGCGTGCATGAGCTGGACGCCTGGTGGCAGATGAAGCAGCACGGCTACCGGCGGCCCCAGGGCGGGTTCATCCCCATCCACATGCCCAAGAACACCTGGGCCGGCATCGTGCTGGCCGGCATCAGCGTGGCCCTGGGTTTCGCCCTCATCTGGCATATGTGGCCCCTGGCCGTGCTGGCCTTTGCCGCCCTGATCGGGGTCTGCATCGTCCACACCTTCAATTACCAGCGCGACTACTACGTGCCGGCCGACGAAGTCCTGCGCACCGAAACGGCGCGCACCCGCCTACTGGAAAGCCATGTCTGACACCCTGGCCACCCCTCAAGCAGGCGGCTCCGACCGAGCCGCCGAACTGGTCTTCTACGAACCGGGCGAACATCATCCCCAGAACGGCACGCTGCTGGGCTTCTGGGTCTACCTGATGAGCGACTGCCTCATCTTCGCCTGCCTGTTCGCCACCTATGGCGTGCTCGGCCGCAACTATGCAGACGGCCCGACGGGCGCCGAACTCTTCGACCTGCCGCTGGTCGCGGTCAACACCTCGCTGCTGCTGCTGTCCTCCATTACTTACGGTTTTGCCATGCTGGAGATGCAGCGCAAGCGCCTGGGCGGCGTACAGGCCTGGCTGGCGGTCACGGGAGTGCTCGGCCTGGGCTTCCTCTCGCTGGAGCTCTACGAGTTCGCCCATCTGATCGCCGAGGGCGCGGGCCCCGGACGCAGCGCCTTCCTGTCCTCTTTCTTCACGCTGGTCGGCACGCACGGGCTGCACGTCACCTTCGGCATCGTGTGGCTGGCGACGATGATGGTGCAGCTGCGCATGCACGGCCTCATCCCCGCCAATCGGCGGCGCCTGATGTGCCTGTCCATGTTCTGGCACTTCCTGGACCTGATCTGGGTCGGCGTATTCACCTTTGTCTATCTCATGGGAGTCCTGCCATGAACGCCCACAGCGCCCACGGCCATGACGACGACGGACATCACGAAGAGGCCCCGCATGGCACCTTGAAGAGCTATGTGACGGGTTTCATCCTGGCCGCCATCCTGACGGCCATCCCGTTCTGGATCGTGATGGCCCGCGTGTTCGAGACCTCGCGCACCACGGCGCTGGCGATCCTGGCTCTTGCCGCGGTCCAGATCGTCGTGCACATCGTCTACTTCCTGCACATGGACGCCAGGTCGGAAAGCGGCTGGAACATGCTGGCGCTGATCTTCACCCTGGTGCTGGTCGTGATCACCCTGAGCGGCTCGATCTGGATCATGTACCACCTGGACGCCAACATGATGCCCATGACCACGCATGACTGGCGCAACATCCCTTGACGATACGCCACGCAACAGGCCGCCGCGCCGCGCCGGCACCCTGGCCATCCTGGCCCTTGCCGCGGCCCTGGCCTTCTTCACGCTGTGCGCCCTGGGCAGTTGGCAATTGCAGCGGCGGGCCTTCAAGCACGAGCTGATCGCGCAGGTCCAGGCGCGCCTGCAGGCCGACCGCGTCCCCGCGCCCGGCGCGGCGCTGTGGGCCGGCCTGACGGCCGCCAATGCGGAGTACCGCCGCGTCAGCGCAACGGGGCGCTATGACTACAGCCGGCAGGCCCTGGTCAAGGCGGTGACCGCGATGGGCGACGGATACTGGGTCATGACGCCGCTCTTGCGCGATGACGGCAGCATCCTGTTCGTGAACCGGGGTTTCGTGCTGCCGCAATGGCGTCAGGCGCCGGCGGCGCCGGAAGCGGTCACGGTCAATGGGCTGCTGCGCATGGGCGAGCCCGGCTGGGGGTTTCTGCGCCGCAATGACCCCGCGGCCGACCGCTGGTACTCGCGCGACGTGCAAGGCATCGCCCGGGCGCGCGGCCTGGGCGTGGTGGCGCCCTACTTCATCGACGCCGATGCGGCGCCTGGCGCGTCCGATCCGGCGCGCGCACCGGCTGGCGGCCTGACGGTGCTGCGCTTTGCCGACAACCACTTGGTCTATGCCCTGACCTGGTATGCGCTGGCCGGCCTGGTGCTGGCCGGGGCAGTGCTGGTGGCGCGCGAGGAAAAGCGCCTGCGCGCCGGACTCAGTGCGCCTGCTCCCAGTTGCGGCCCACGCCGACCTCGGCGATAAGCGGCACCCGCAGCGTCGCCACCTCGCTCATCAGGCGCGGCACGGCCAGGCGCAGGGCCTCGACCTCGGCTTCGGGCGCTTCGAGCACCAGTTCATCGTGCACCTGCATGATGAGGCGGGCGCGCATGTTCTCGGCCGTCAGCCAATCCTGCACGGCCACCATGGCCAGTTTGATGAGGTCAGCCGCGGTGCCCTGCATGGGGGCATTGATCGCGGCACGCTCGGCGCCCTGGCGGCGCGGCCCCGACGCGGCCCGGATATCGGGCAACTGCAGGCGGCGGCCGAACACGGTTTCGACATAGCCCTGCTCGCGCGCCAGGCGGCGCGTGTCATCCATATAACGGGCCACGCCCGGATAGCGCGTGAAATAGCGGTCGATATAGGCCTGGGCGGCATCGCGCGTAATGCCCAGATTGGAAGCCAGGCCGAACACGCCCATGCCGTAGATCAGGCCGAAGTTGATGGCCTTGGCCGCGCGGCGCTGCTCGCTGGAGACTTCGGCCAGCGGCACGCCGAAGACCTCGGACGCCGTGGCGCGGTGGATATCCTCGCCGGCGGCGAACGCGCCTTGCAGATTGGCATCGTCGGAGACGTGCGCCATGATGCGCAACTCGATCTGCGAATAGTCGGCCGACAGCAGCAAGCCGCCGTTTTCCGCCACGAAGGCCTCCCGCACGCGGCGCCCCGCCTCGGTGCGCACCGGGATGTTCTGCAGATTGGGGTCGGAAGACGCCAGGCGCCCGGTAATGACCGCGGCCTGCGAATAATGGGTGTGGACCCTGCCGGTGGCCGGATTGATCATGCGCGGCAGCTTATCGGTATAGGTGGACTTCAGCTTGGACAGCCCGCGATATTCGAGCAGCACCTGCGGCAGCGGATAGTCCTGCGCCAGCTTGGACAGCACCTCTTCGTCGGTCGAAGGCGCGCCGCCCGCGGTCTTGCGCACCACCGGCAGGCCCATGCGCCCGAAAAGGATTTCACCCAGCTGCTTGGGCGAATTGAGATTGAAGGGCTGGCCGGCCAGCTCATAGGCCTTCTGCTCCAGGCTCAGCATCTCGCGGCCCAGGTCATGGCTTTGGCGGCCCAGCTCGGCGGCATCGACCTTCACACCGTTACGCTCGATCACGACCAGCACGCGCGAGACCTCGAGCTCCAGGGCGTAGATGCGCTCCAGGCCGGCGTCAGCCGCCACGCGCGGGCGCAGCGCGCGATGCAGCTGCAGGGTGAAGTCGGCATCCTCGGCGGCGTAGAAGCCCGCCTTGTCCACCGCCACCTCGTCAAAGCCGATCTGCTTGGCGCCCTTGCCGCACAGGTCTTCGTAGTTGATGCCGCTGCGGCCCAGGAAACGCTGGGCCAGGTCGTTCAGGCCCACGCCGCGATGCGACTCCAGCACATAGGCCTGCAGCATGGTGTCTTCGGCGACACCGCGCAGCGCCACGCCCTCGTTGGCGAACACATGCGTGTCATATTTGGCGTGATGCAGCAGCTTGGGGCGCAGCGGGTCTTCCAACCAGCCGCGCAGGCGCTCCAGGACTTCGTGACGGGGCAGTTGCGTGCCGGCCTCCGGCCCCCGGTGCGCCAGCGGGATATAGCAGGCCACGCCGGGCTCCACGGCCATGGATATGCCCACCAGCCTGGCCTGCATCTCGTCCAGCGAGGTGGTCTCGGTGTCCAGGGCGACCAGGCTGGCCGCATCCACGCGGGCCATCCAGGCTTCCAGGTCCGTCCACTCCGTAATGATCTGGTAGTGCTGTTCGGCGGGCGCTTCGTGCGCCACCTCGGCGGCGCGCGCATCGCCCGTGGGCACGCGCTCGGCATCGCCCGATAGCTCGCGCAGCCAGGTCCGGAAACCGTAGCGGTCGTAGAGCGCGCCCAGCGTCTCGCGATCCGGCTCGCGCGGCTTGAGGTCTTCGGGCGAAGAAAGAAAGGCGCCCAGATCGCAGTCGTCCTTGACCGTCAGCAGCTGGCGGGTCAAGGGGAAACGCGCCACCGCCTCGCGCAGATTGTTGCCGGCCACGCCTTTGATGGTGTCGGCATGCTCGACCAGCCGGTCGATGGAGCCGAATTCGCTCAGCCACTTCACCGCGGTCTTGGGCCCGACCTTGGTCACGCCCGGCACATTGTCCACGGCATCGCCCACCAGCATCAGGTAGTCCACGATGCGCTCGGCCGGCACACCGAACTTGTTGACCACGCCCGCTTCGTCCAGCACCTCGCCCGTCATGGTATTGACCAGCGTGACCTGGGGGTTGACCAACTGGGCCAAGTCCTTGTCACCCGTTGACACCACGGTATGCAGGCCTTCCTCGGTGGCGCGGCGCGCCAGCGTGGCGATGATGTCGTCGGCCTCGACGCCCTCGACGGCGAACACCGGCCATCCCAGGGCGCGGACCGCCGCATGGATGGGCTCGATCTGCGCGGCGAGGTCCTCGGGCATCGGCGGACGATGCGATTTATATTCGGGATAGAGGTCATCGCGGAAAGTCTTGCCGCGCGCATCGAAAATACATGCGGCATACTCTGCTTTGTGGTCCTGGACCAACTTGCGCAGCATGTTGATCACGCCATAGAGCGCCCCGGTCGGTTCTCCCTGGGCATTGCGCAAATCCGGCATGGCATGGAAAGCGCGGTACAAGTAGCTCGAACCGTCTACCAGCAACAAGGTTTTTTTCATGGTTACAAAGGCAGAGATGGACACACCCGCCGGCAAACAAATTCCGGTGATTATGTCAGAGATACGGACCGCGGCCGAAAGGCTGGCGGATATCGGGCCGGCCGTGAGCGTGTTCGGCAGCGCCCGGATCAGCCGTAACTCTCCCTATTATGAGACCAGCGTCGCCATTTCGGCGGCCCTGGCCCGCGAGGGTTTCGCGGTCATCGCCGGCGGCGGCCCCGGCATCATGGAAGCCGCCAACAAAGGCGCCTACGAGGCTGGCGGCACCAGCATAGGCCTGAATATCAGCCTGCCGCACGAGGCCCACAACAACGCCTACCAGACCATCAGCCTGTCGTTCGAGTACTTCTACTCCCGCAAGGCCACCTTCTTCATGCACAGCATGGCCTATGTATCCATGCCCGGGGGCTTTGGCACCCTGGACGAGCTGTTCGAGGCCCTGACCCTCATCCAGACAGGCAAGGTGCCGCCGGCGCCCATCGTGCTGGTGGGCAGCGAGTTCTGGCACGGCATGATCGATTGGCTGGGCGAGCAGCTGCTGGGCAACGGCATGATCGGCGCCCATGACCTGGATCTTTTCATCATCGAGGACGATCCGGAGAAGGTCGTGCGCCATGTGGTGGATTTCCACCGCAAGAAACAATCGCCGCAACAGCAGTACGCGCCCTCGCTGCCGGCCTGACAGACTGGGCTGATTCTCCCGCCCGGCGGCCCTGGGCCTCGCCAGCGCTCGGTATGGTCGATCCTTTATGTCCCCAGGACCGACCAAATGCGTCCCTTTTATCATCCTGCATGCCGCCTGGCGCTCGTGCTGCTGGCCGCCATGCCGGCGGCCGGGCCGGCGCGGGCTTTCTCCTTCATGCAGCAAGGCGGGATGATCGGCCAGGTCCCGCCCTGGGCGCAGGACCTGATGAGCGGGGTCCGGACGGAATACCGCGATCCGGCGGGTCCCAGGCGCAAGCTGGACGCCCAGGGCATAGGCTTCTATTCCGATGTCCGCACCCTCGCCCTGGAGCGCCGAGCCGATATCGTCTGCGCGCTCTTCGGCCGCGGGCAGGAACTGGTCGTCGCCGGCTGCGCTCCCGCCCGCGAGGCCTCGCGCCTGGCGGACAGCCTGATCGAAAATCGCCCGCTCAAGGTCTACCTGGACCACACCAAGCGCTACGCGCCCGTGCAGACCCAGGAAGCCTTCCGCATCACGCAGATCCAGCCCTAGCAGGCCCGCGCATGCCCATCCTGCCTCTTGCCCGCCGGCCCTTGCTGTTGCTGGCCTGCATGCTGGCCGGCGCGGCCCAGGCGCAACCCTGGCCGCGCCCACTGCTCGTCGGTCCCGGCCATGGGCACTGTCCCGATTTCTATCAAGCCTTGTCGGTCGAGCAAGCCCGCCAGCCCGAACTGGTCTCGCAGCTGCGCGCATTACCCCCCGGCGCCTATGGCCTGGCCGACGGCAAATACCTCAGCCGCCCGGAAGGCGGCACGCTGCTTGCCACGCCGCCGGCCGAGGCCGACAGCCTGCCGCGCAACCTCTGCCTGGGCCTGTCCGCCACCTTGCACGCCGATCGCGCTCCCCGGCCCGTCCTGCCCGATGAGCAGGGCCACCTGCGCTATCTCGACGTGCAGGTCGGCATGCTCCAGCGGCTGGAAGGCAGGGCCTGCGCGCTATTCAGCCAGCGCGGCAGCCCCACGGCCGCGGGCTGCCTGGATGCGCCGCTTTCCAGCCCCGAAACCGACAGGCTGCTCCAGGCCTTCAGGCTGGGCAGCACGCTGCGCCTGAGCCTCGACAGCCGGCAGCCGCGAGGCTGGCTGGCCACCGGGCAGCGGGCCTATCGCATCGAGTCGCTGGGCTACTGAAACCGCAAGCTGCAAAAAAAGGCGGCCGCAGGGCCGCCTGTTTTCCGGGACCGGGTTCAGACGCGCTCGAACACCGCCGCGATGCCCTGCCCGCCGCCGATGCACATCGTCACCAGCGCATAGCGGCCCTTGACGCGCTGCAGCTCGTACAAGGCCTTGACGGTGATGATGGCGCCGGTCGCGCCGATGGGATGGCCCAGGCTGATGCCGCTGCCATTGGGATTGACCTTGGCCGGGTCCAGCTTGAGTTCGCGCGTCACGGCGCAAGCCTGGGCGGCGAAGGCCTCGTTGGCCTCGATGACGTCGAGCTGGTCCACGGTCAGCCCGGCGCGCTTGAGCACGGCCTGCGTCGCCGGCACGGGCCCGATGCCCATGATTTCGGGGTCCACGCCCGAATGGGCATAGGCTACCAGGCGGGCCAGGGGCCGGGCGCCGCGACGGGCGGCCACGCTGCTTTCCATGAGCACGAGCGCCGCCGCGCCGTCGTTCAGGCCCGATGCGTTGCCCGCGGTGACCGTGCCGTTTTCTTTCTGGAACACCGGCTTGAGCTTGGACAGGCTCTCGGCGGTCACATCGCCGCGCACATGCTCGTCCACCTCGAAGACCACATCGCCCTTGCGGGTCTTGAGGGTGACCGGGATGATCTGATCCTTGAAATGGCCGGCGGCGATGGCGGCGCTGGCGCGGCGGTGCGACTCGGCGGCCAAGGCATCCTGGTCGGCGCGGCTGATCCCGAAACGCGCCGCCACATTTTCCGCCGTCACACCCATGTGCATGCGGCCAAAGGGGTCCGACAGCGCGCCGGTCATCATGTCGATCATGACGCTGTCGCCCATGCGCGCGCCCCAGCGCTGGCCCTGGGCGATGTACGGCGCGCGGCTCATGCTCTCGGCGCCGGCCGCCACGGCGATCTCGGCGTCTCCCAGCATGATGCCCTGGGCGGCCGACACCACCGCCTGCAGGCCCGAGCCGCACAGCCGGTTGACGTTGAAAGCGGGGGTTTCCTTGCTGATGCCGGCGCTGATGGCCGCCACGCGGGACAGATACATGTCGCGCGGCTCGGTGCAAATGACATTGCCCACCGCGACATGCCCCACTTCGTCGCCCTTGACGCCGGCGCGGTTCAGCGCCTCGCGGATGACGGTGGCGCCCAGGTCGCAGGGCGCCACATCCTTCAGGGCGCCGCCAAAATCGCCGATCGCGGTACGGGCGCCGGCGACGACTAGCACTTCTTTCATGATGTTCCTCCTTGAATGGTTATCTCAGAGAAACATCATACTCGCGCCTTAGCGTCCGGCGGCGGCCGCGCTCAGGCCATTGGCCACGCCCATATCGGTCTTGGGCACGTCGCGCAGCACCACCCGGACGTCCTGGCCGCTGATGCCGATGCTGTCGCAGGCTGCCTGGTTCAGGGCAGCGATCAGGGCGGCCTTGAGCTCGACGCTGCGCCCGGCGATCAAGTCCACCGTGACGAGGGCCATTGCCTTGCCCAGCTCCCCGGCCACGATGACGTGCTCCGGGGCCACCTCGTGCAGCGTGACACGCACGCTGGCGACTGGCGCGGCGATGCTGTCGACGACAGCCTGGCTGAGCCCCTTGAGCAAGGCGGCTTTGGCGGCGGGCGTATGGCCCTGCATGATCTGGACATTCAGGATGGGCATGGCGGATTCCGGGAAAAAGGGGAAGACCCCTGACGAAGGGGTCCCATCATAGCCCCGCTTTGGCGGCCTGCCCAGGCTTAGCCCTGGGTGTTCCCCGGATCGTCCTGCTGCGCGGCCGCCTCGTTGTTCTCGGCCACCACGGGCGCGACCAACTCGACGACCTTCTTGCGCGAGAGCATGCCGATGAACTCATCGTCCTCGCCGGTGACGGCCACCGGCTGGTCGCTGTGCACCAGCTGCGACAACACCTGGTCCAGGCCGGCCGTGGCCGGCACGGAGGCAAGATCCTCGACATAGCGCGACACATCCCGGGCGCCTTCTTCTTGCGCCCGGACGGCCGCCTGCTCGGTCAGGATCCCCGCCAGCCGCTTGCCATCCAGCACCGGGGCATACTCGTAGCTGAGCGCCCGCATGCGCTCCAGCGCATGCGCGGCACGAGAGCGCATGGTCAGCGTCAGGCGCGAGGGATTGACCGCATGCGCGGCATTCAGCACCTTGGTGCGGTTCACGTCCTGCAGGAAGGCCTGCACATAATCGTTGGCCGGACTGAGCAGGATGTCCTCCGGCGTGCCCTCCTGGACCAGCTCGCCGTCCTTGAGGATGGCGATGCGGTTGCCCAGGCGCAGGGCCTCGTCCAGATCGTGCGTGATGAAGACGATGGTCTTGTTCAGCTTGGCCTGCAGCTGCAGCAGATGGTCCTGCATCTCGCGCCGGATGAGCGGGTCCAGGGCCGAGAAAGCCTCGTCCATCAGCAAGATCTCGGCGTCGGTGGCCAGCGCCCGCGCCAGGCCGACACGCTGCTGCATGCCGCCGGACAGCTGATGCGGATACTGCGACTCGAAGCCGCTCAGGCCTACCTGCTCCAGCCAGTGGCGGGCGCGCTGTTCGCGCTCGGCCCGGGCCACGCCCTGTACGGCCAGCCCGTAGGCGGCGTTGTCCAGCACCGTGCGATGCGGGAACAGGCCAAAGCGCTGAAAGACCATGCTCATCTTCTTCTGGCGGAAAGTCTCCAGATCGCGCTTGTTCAAGCTCACCACGTCGACACCATCGACCAGGATCTGGCCGGCGCTGGGCTCGATCAGGCGATTGAAATGGCGGATCAGCGTGGACTTGCCGGAACCGGACAAACCCATGATGACGAAGATACTGCCTTCGTCTATCGACAGGCTGATATTGCGCAGGCCCAGGGTATGGCCGGTCTCGGCCAGCAGCGCTTCCTTGCTGATGCCATCCTGCGCGGCCTTGAGGCATTTCTGCGGATGCGGCCCGAAGATCTTGTAGATGTTCTTGACTTCAATCTTGCTCATCGTTGGCCTCCCACCCGCACACGCTGTCCATAGGATTGCGTAATACGGTCAAACAATACGGCCAGGACCACGATGCCCAGGCCCGCCAGCAGGCCACGGCCCACCTCCAGGCGGTTGATGCCCAGCAGCACCTCGTAGCCCAGCCCGCGCGCCCCGATCATCGAAGCGATCACCACCATGGACAGGGCCATCATCGTGGTCTGGTTCACGCCGGCCATGATGTTGGGCAGGGCCAGCGGCAGTTGCACGCCGAACAGCTGCTGGCGGGAATTGGCGCCGAAGGCGCGCGAGGCTTCGAGCACCTCGCGGTCCACCAGACGGATGCCCAGATCGGTCAGGCGGATCAGGGGCGGCACGGCATAGATGACGGTGGCGATCAGGGCCGGGATCTTGCCCAGGCCGAAAAGCATCACCACCGGGATCAGGTAGACGAAACTGGGCATGGTCTGCATCACGTCCAGCACGGGCAGCATGGCCGAGCGCAGCCATTGCACGCGGGCCATGAGAATGCCCAGCGGAATGCCGATGACGACCGACAGGCCGGCGGCCATGATCATGAGCGCCAGCGTCTGCATGCCGGCGTCCCACAGGCCGAGAAAGCCGATCACGCACAGCAGCGCGCCCATGGCCACGCTCAAGCCGATGCGCCGGCTCACCAGCCAGGCGATCGCCACCGTGGCCAGCACCACGGCCCACCAAGGGGAGGTGCGCAGCAATTGTTCAAGCCAGACCAGCACCTTCAGCACGGGACTGGCCAGGGCTTCAAGGGTGTCGGCGTAATTGGTTACCAGGTGATCGACGAAACTGTCGATCGCCCCGCGTACGGATTTCGCAGGTATCCATTCAGGAAACATCGGAGAACTCCTCTTCCGGGAGATTGCATGCCATCGCGGCGGTCAATGCATGTTCGGGAAAATCATCGCGGCCAGCGCGGCCGGATGGGGGCGGAGGGCCGCCCCCGGCCCCGGGGAGGGGCCGGCATGGCCTCAGAGCGAGGCCTGGACACGGGTGGCCACATCGGCGGGCACCCACTTCTTCCACACATCGGCCTTGTTCTTCAGGAACCACTGCGCCACGTCGGCGGAGTCGTCGCCCGACGATTCCATGTGGGCCAGCGTTTCGTCCATCTGTTCGCGGGGCACGGCCACCTTGGACAGGAATTCAGTCAGCTGGGGCGCCTCTTGCGAGAAGGCGGTGTTCACCGCCGTGAAGACGGGGTTGTCCGGATAGGCGCTGGGCTGGGGGTTGTCGCACTTGGGCGCGGTCAGGCACTTGTGCTTCTCGGCGTCGTAGGGCGGCAGTTCCAGCTTGACCAGGTCCATGGCGCCCACCAGGGGCGTCGGATACCAGTAATAGAACACCACATCCTGCTTGCGCTTGTAGGCCGACATCAAGGCCGCTTTCTGGGCGGCGCCGGTACCCGGCGAGTACAGGGTGAAGCTGTCATCGAGCTTGAGCGCGTGGAACAGATTGGCGCTCGTCACCTCGCAGCCCCAGCCGGCCGGGCAACCGTAGAAACGCCCCTTGCCCGGTTCTTCGGGATCCTTGAATTTGTCCTTGAACTTCGGCAGGTCGGCCGCCGACTTCAGTTCGGGATAGCGCTCGGCCGTGTAGCGCGGGATGAACCAGGCCTCGCCGCCCAGGTAGACATCGCCCACGCGCTTGACCTTGCCGGTCTTTTCGGCCTTCTCCCAGGGCGCGGCGACACTGTTCAGCCAGATCTCGGTATTGATGTCCAGATCGCCGCGCTCCAGGGCCGCCAGGGCGGGCAAGGTCTCGGTGGGCAGGACTTCGGTCTTGCAGCCGTAACCCTTTTCCATGATGAAACGTTCTACGTCGACCAGGACCAGGTTGGATTCCCAGTTCATCCCGCCAAACTTCACGGGGCGCTTGATTTCGCATTGGGGCGCGGCATGGGCGGCGCCGGCGAAAACGGAAAGAAGGGCCGTTGCGGCCAGGGCCTTCAAGGGGGTGAAACGCATGGCTTTTGCCTCCATAGGTTCAGGGACACAGCCAATGCGAGACATCGCTGGCCATGCCGTGGAGCTAAGGGGGTTGTGCGGAAGACGGGCAAAACCGCCAATACAAACCGACACTCACAGCAGAAAGCGCGGCCCGGGGGGCAGGCTTTCCGGATGACAGCGCCACTCTTCCCGGGCAGGCCCGGCAATCACGGCGCAGAAAATTGAAAGAAACTCAATGAAGAAGGCAGCATGTTAGACGATTTTGCCAACGCGACCAAGCTTTCGCGATTACATTCCGTAGCATTCCGCCCCTCCAGCGCCTAGGGAAAGTCCTTAGCGGCAGGACGCCGCGCCGGGCATTCCCCTCCCGTTGCGGTGCAACAAAAAACACGACGCCTTGGTTTCATTAAGTTACCAATTTATTGGATTTTGACCTGGGTAAAGTCGGTTTCAAGGCCTGGCGGCGGCTGGATTCCGGGCAAAAAAACAGCCCCTCGCGGGGCTGTCTTCAGGCTTTGACATCCTGGTACATGTATTCGCGTCGCCAGGGATACTGGCGGTCCGGCGGGTAGTTCAACTCCTGGTCATCGCCCTTGGCCGGGGTGCTCACCAGGATTTGATGCAAGGCGATCCAGCCATGTTCGAACGCCATGGCGCAACCCGCCAGGTACAGCCGGTAGGCGCGCAGCGAACGCGCGCCCTGCTCGCCCGACAGAATCCGCGAAGCCTCGTCCAGCTTGGACTCCAGCTCGTCGCTCCAGGCCCATAGCGTGCGCGCGTAATGCGGCCGCAGGTTTTCGACGTCGCAGGCCTCCAGCCCGCCTCCGGTCACCGCCTCGAGCACACTGCTGATATGGGTCAGCTCGCCGCCCGGGAAGATGTATTTCTCGATGAACTCGCCCATGCCGCTGCCCAGCTCGGCGTTGTAGACGCCTGCGGCGGTGATGCCGTGGTTCATGATGAGGCCGCCCGGCTTGACCAGATTGCGCAGCTTGGCAAAGTAGCCAGGCAGCTGGGCGCGGCCCACGTGCTCGAACATGCCGACCGAGGCGATCTTGTCGTAGGGCTGGCTTTCGTCGAGCTTGCGGTAATCCAGCAGCTCCATGCGCACCCGCCCGGACAGGCCTTTGGCCTCGATCAGGCGGTTCACATGGGCATGCTGGTTGCGCGAGAGCGTGATGCCTGTCGCGTCCACGCCGTAGTTTTCCGCCGCCCAGAGCAAGAGACCGCCCCAGCCCGCGCCCACATCCAGAAAGCGCTCGCCCTCGCGCAGCCGCAGCTTGCGGCAGATGAGATCCAGCTTGGCCTCCTGGGCCTGGGCCAGTGTCATCCCGGGTTCGCGGTAATAGGCGCAGGAGTAGACCCGGCGCGGATCCAGCCACAAGGCGTAGAAGTCATCCGACAGGTCATAGTGGAACTCGATCTGTTTGGCGTCGCGCTCGACGGAGTGCCGCCAGACGGAAGTGACCTTGCGTATCAGTTCGGTCAGCCAGCCGCCCCGCGCCGCCTCGACCGGCGACCCCGGCAGCAGGGCGGCCGCGGCGGCCATCACATCGCGCATGCGGCCCTGGATATCAATACGCCCTTCGACATAATCCTGGCCCAGCACGCCGACCGCGCCCTCGGCCAGGTGGGCCAGCGCCCCCTTGTCGCGGGCGATGAAGCGCACCTTGGCTTCGGGCGGCCCCAGGACGGTTCCATCGGGCATTTGCAGTTGCACGGACACCGGCAGCGCGGTGAGCTTGCGTTCGACAACAGACAGCAAAGGATTCACCAATTCCCTCTCCACTGAACATGAACGACAGGGGGACTTTATCGGAAAACAGTTGAAATTTGCACGTAAGGTCGCGCGTGCTACAGTCGTCGGCTTGGCTGTATTCCGGGACAGAATCGGACTCTGCCGAGGTTTTCCGCCGCTTTTTCCGCCAGATGCCCCCACCTTCGCCTCCGCCCTCCCCCCGTTCCGACACCCTGGACCGCAGCCTGCCCGGCTGGCTGATCCTGATGGGTGCGCTCACCGCGATCGGACCCTTCTCGATCGACATGTATCTGCCGGCGTTCCCCACGATCGCCCAGAACCTGGGCGTCACGCGGGGAGATGTCGAACGCACGCTGGCCGCCTACCTCATCGGACTGGCCATGGCGCAGGTGGTCTACGGACCATTGGCCGACCGCTACGGGCGCAAACTGCCCATGATGACGGGGCTGGTGCTCTACATCATGGCCTCGCTGGGCTGTGCGCTGGCGGGCAGCATCGAAACCCTGACCGGCTGGCGCGTGATCCAGGCGCTGGGCGGCGCGGCCGGCGTGGTGATCCCGCGCGCGGTGATCCGCGACCACTATGAAACCCAGGACGCGGCGCGCGCCATGTCGTTGCTCATGCTCATCATGGGCCTGGCCCCCATCCTGGCCCCGCTGGCGGGCGGGCAATTGCTCACCATCGTGGGCTGGCGCAGCCTGTTCTGGCTCATGGCCCTGGCCGCCGCGGCCATGCTGGCCAGCGTCGTGTTCATCATGAAGGAGTCGCTCGCCCCCGAGCGCATGGTGCCCTTGCGATGGCACACCATTTTCGGCAACTACCGCGCCCTGCTGTCGCATCGCGCCTTCCTGGCCCACAGTCTGTCCGGCGGGCTGGGCCAAGCCGGCATGTTCGCCTATATCGTCGGTTCGCCACGCATCTTCATCGAATTCTATGGCGTCGCGCCGCAATACTATGGCCTGCTGTTCGGCGCCAACGCCGCCGCCCTCATCATCGGGTCGCAGATCAGCGCCCGCTTGCTGCGCCACCACCAGCCCGCCACGCTGCAGCGCCGCGCCCAGAACGCCCTGGCCGTCGCCAGCCTGACGGCGGTGCTGCTGACCGTGGCCGGGCTCATGAGCCTGCCGGTGCTGATGGCCTGCCTGGTCGGCTATATGTTCAGCCAGGGCTTTGTGAACCCGAACTCCGCCGCGCTGGCCCTGTCCGAGCAGGGCCGCCGCCTGGGCGCGGCCTCGGCCATGCTGGGCACCCTGCAGCTGTCCTGCGGCGCCCTGGCCGGCCTGCTGATCAGCATCTGGCAGACCCAGAGCGCCCTGCCCTTGACCACGGTGCTGGCCTGTTGCGCCTGCCTGTCCTGGGCCGCCGGCAGGATCGCAAGACGCCGCGCTTGACCTTGGCTTGCCTTTCGTTGTATAGTCGATGACTAAGCATTAATTCCCTATCCCGTGCGCGACTACTATGCTTTGTAGTTGCCACATTACTTACTTCTGCCTGGGTTTTCTCTAGTCAGCGGCTAAGCGGGTATAAGCACGGGCCAGCCCGGGTCTGCCAAGCAAGTACGGCAACCCCAGCGAGGCGGCCCTCATCCAGGTTTTGGGTGACTGGCGGGTGATCCTGATCACCGCTGGTGCGAATATCTCCCAATGCCTCGGCCTTGCGACATACCCGGCAAATAAACAAGAGGTGCATCCATGGCACGTGTTTGCCAAGTAACCGGCAAGGGCCCGATGGTGGGCAACAATGTTTCGCACGCGAACAACAAGACCAAGCGTCGCTTCCTGCCCAACCTGCAGTCGCGCCGTTTCTGGGTCGAGAGCGAAAACCGCTGGGTTCGCCTGCGCGTGTCGGCCAAGGCCATCCGCACGATCGACAAGAACGGCATCGACGCCGTGCTGGCCGACCTGCGCGCACGCGGCGAAGTGGTCTAAGCCCGGCATCGCCCACCGCTTAGTCACCACACGCCCCACTCTGTGCGCCACGTAGCGCCACGAACTGCAAATTCATACTAGGAGCCCGACATGGCCAAAGGTATCCGCGAAAAGATCAAGCTCGAGTCGACCGCCGGCACGGGCCATTTCTACACGACCACCAAGAACAAGCGCAACATGCCCGAGAAGATGCTGATCAAGAAGTTTGATCCGGTCGCCCGCAAGCACGTTGACTACAAGGAAACCAAGCTGAAGTAATTCAGCCTGGCCTGGTCAAAAGCCCTGCTCATGCAGGGCTTTTTGCTTTTCGCGGCCGGAAAGTGGCAGGATATGGCGCCACCTCGGCCCGCCGGCCCGCCGCGGGCGCCGCTACACTCGGCGCAAAGACGCCACTCCTGTCCGCCCATGCGCTTTCCTTTCGCCTTCGTTGTCGGCCTGTCCCTGGTGGCGGGCGCCGCCCATGCCGAACCGCCCGTCCCCATCCGGCTGGGCGAAGCCCATGCCCAGGCCGATACCAGCGATTTCGGACAGGGCTGGCGCATGGCGCTGGACGAAATCAACCAGGCGGCAGGCGTGCTGGGCCGCCCGCTGGAGGTCGTCGCCGTGGACGTCCAGGCGGGCGCGGCGCGGCCGGCCGACATCTCCCTGCTGTTCGACGGGAACCCGGACGACGCCTTGGCGCTGCAGACGTCCCACCAGGCCGCCGCATGGCGCCTGCCCTACCTTGCCGGGCGCGCGCAGACCGACCGCCTGATCTGGCAAGAGGGCAATCGCTACACCTTCCGCCTGCCGCCCTCCACCCGCATGCGGATCGCCGCGCTGGCGCCGCGCGCGCTGGCCCTGCGCCAGAAGCGCTGGGCGCTTGTCTATACGGCGTCGCAACGGGGCCAGGAAGAGGCCGCCACCTTCGCCTCCATGATGACGGCTTTCCAGTCCAAGACCGAGATCGTCAGCCGCCTGGCCGTCGCGCCCGGCCAGGTCGATGCCGGGCTGCTGCGCGCCATTGACGAAAGCCGTCCGCAGGCCTTGCTCCTGGCCCTGGACGGCCCCGACCTGGCCGCCTTTGCCCGCCTCATGCGGGCGCAGCCGCAAGCCGATCTCCTGCCCGCGGTCCTGACACACGGCGAAGACCTGCCCGGCCCCGCGCCCGCGGGCTGGATCGCCGCCACCCATGGCGATTCAGACAGCCAGGCCGCGTTTGCTTCGGCCTACCAGGCCCGCACGGGCCGCCTCCCCACCCTGCCGGCCCTGCAAGGCTATATTGCGCTCCAGAGCCTGGCGCAGGCCCTGCGCGTGGCGCAATCCACCGACGCGGAAAAACTCGCCGACGCGCTGCAAGGACTCGCGCTGGACACCCCCTTGGGGCCCATCCAGTACCGCAAGATCGACCATCAATCCACCATGGGCTTGTTTGTCGGCGCCGGGGAGGGACAGGAATCGCCGCACTACGTCGACGGCAGCCGGCTGCAACTGCCGGACCCCGTGGCCTATCGGATGCGCGACTTGTCCAAGCCGCCCCGGCCCGCCTCGACGGCCCCCGCGCCCCCCACGCAAGAAGCGGCCCCGGCGCCGCCGGCCTATGATGTCTCGCGCTTTGCTTCCGGCGGCGCGGCGCTGCCGGCCTGGCCGGACTGATGCGCCGTGCCCGGCGGCCCGCACTCGCGGAAACAGCGAGCCTCGCAAGCCCGGCACACCGCGGGATCCAGGCGCTGGTAGATGCTGGCAATCGCCGTGGTCTTGTCGGGAAAAATGTGGTCCTGCCCGAGGCGTTCGATGAAGCCGGTGCGCCGCCAGGTCGCCAGCACCTCGGGCCGCGGGCGATGGAAATAGAGATCGCCTCCCGCTTCGCGCCGGCGCTTGAGCTCGTCCTCCCAGACCTGGGCTCCAGCCTGGTCGATGAAGTTCATGCTCTTGGTCATGACCAGCAGATGCGGGGCGCCATTCTGGCGCAGGATGCCCAGCCGCTCGTCCACATAGGCTGCAGCGCCGAAATAGACCGACCCCTCCATGCGCAGCAGGCGCAGTTGCGGGCACTCCGGCAGCGCCGAATCATGGCCTTCGCGCACGATGAAATGGCGCGCGGGATCCTTGGCGTCGAAGCCCATGACGCGCATGGCCGGACGCGAGGTGCGGTAAAGATAGGCCGATAGCGACAGCAAGGCGCCCAGCATGATGGCCACTTCCATGCGGATGAACAGGGTCGCGGCCAGCGTGGCCGCGGCGATCATGGCCTCGTTGCGGTCCACCCGTGCCAGCCAGCGCCAACGCGGCACGTCCAACAGCGTCCAGGCCACCAGCAGCAGCAGACCGGCGATCGCGGCATAGGGAATGTGCGCCAGCAGGGGGGCGCTGAGCAGGACCAGGGCCACCAGGATCAGCGCCGAGAATACGGCCGCCAGCGGCGTGCGCGCCCCCGCCTCGTAATTGGGCATCGAACGATTCAGCGAGCCGCAGGACAGATAACAGGAGAACAGCCCGCCCACGGCATTGGACAGGCCCTGGCCGAAGAACTCGCGATTAGGATCGATGGGTTGGCCCGAACGCTGGGCGACCGCCTTGGCGATGGAGATGGACTGCGCCAGGGCCACGATGGTCAAGGGCACGGCGACGCCCAGCATGTCCGGCAGGCGCCGCCAGTCCACGTCGGGAATATGCAGCGGCGGCAGGGGCTGCGCGATCGGTCCCAGGACGGCAACGCCGGGGCCGAACAAACCGGCCAGCCAGCCCGCGGCCGTGCCCGCCGCCAGGCCGGCAAGCATGTGCGGCCGGCGCCGGTCCCAGCGCCGCACCGCCAGGGCGCAGGCCAGGGTGGCGAGAGTCACGGCGATGGCGGCTGCGCTGACCTCGCCGGCAAACAGCGCCGAGAAGGTTTCCGACAGGCCGTGCGCGGCATCGCGGGCAATGCCGAAGGCATCCTTCAGGGCATGCAGGGCGATCAGGATCGCAGCACCGCTGGTAAACCCGAACAAGGCCGCCGGGGAAATGAAATTGGCCAGCACGCCCAGGCGAAGCAGACTCACGGCCAGCTGCATCAGCCCAACCAGCACCGTGACGGCCAGCGCCAGTTCGACATAGCCTTGCGAGCCGGGCACGGCCATGGGCGCGAGCACCGCGAACAAGGCCAGCGAGTTCGCGTTCGTCGGACCCGACAATACATGCCGGCTCGAGCCGAACAAGCCCGCGATCACGCAAGGCACGACCGCGGTATAGAGCCCGTATTGCGGCGGCAGGCCCGCCAGCAGGGCAAACGCCATGCCCTGCGGCAGCACGAGCAGGGCGCCGAGCAGGCCGGCCATCGCATCGCTGCGCAGGACAGCGGGCGTGATGTCATGAACCCAGCTTCCCATCCATCCGGCAACGCGCAATGCTCTTCCCCCTTTCCGTGGACGGCGCGCTCAGCGGCGCCGGCAAGGCGCCTAGCGTAATCCGCGCAAGGCGCCCATGCAATGCGGCGCAACGCCGCAAACCCCTTAAAACAAGATCTCGCGTGGTCCTGGCGCATGCGGTTTCTCGCGAAAACAACATCTCGTAAGCATTAAACAGCGTAAAAATGCATGCACGCGCCTGACTTTCCGCTATCATCGGGCGCGTGGTGCCGGACATCCGTCGCAAGCGCCGCTTTATTACCCAACATACGGATCTTGACCATGGCTACCAAAGCAAAAGCTCCTGCCAAGAAAGTCACCAAAACCGCCGCCAAGGCCCCTGCCAAGAAGGCCCCCGCCAAGAAGGCCGCCGCCACCAAGCCGGCCGTGAAGAAGACCGCCACCGCTGCCGTGCGCCCCATCAAGGACGCGCTGAACAAGTCGCAGCTGGTCGCTCACCTGGTCGAAAACACCGGCGTCGAAGCCAAGTCGGTCAAGGCTGTCCTGGCCGGCCTCGAAGCTGCCGTGCTGGGTTCGGTCGACAAGAAGGGCGCTGGTGAATTCACGCTGGCCGGCCTGTTCAAGGTCTCCGTGCAAAAGGTGCCCGCCAAGGCCAAGCGCTTCGGCAAGGATCCTTTCACCGGCGAAGAGCGCTGGTTCCCGGCCAAGCCCGCCTCGGTCAAGGTCAAGGTCCGCCCGCTCAAGAAGCTGAAAGACGCCGCTCAGTAAGCCACGTCTTCCGGTCAAACCGGGAAGAGCCCGCCCTAGGCGGGCTCTTCTTTTTTCCGGTTTGCGCGCCCGGCATTTATTTTGATATAAAGATACTTTATATAAAGATAAATGCCATGAAGGACCACGTCGATCTCGTCCTAGCGCAATGGGCGCAGCAGCGCCCCGACCTGGATGTCTCGGTCATGGCGGTGTGCAGCCGCCTGTTCCGCATGAATATCGTCGCCGCCCGCAATGCCGACCAGGCCTTCCGCGCCCACGGCATGCACCAAGGTGAATTCGATCTGCTCGCCACCCTATTCCGCGCCGGCCCGCCCTATGCGCTGAGCCCGCAGCAATTGACGGGCGCGCTGCTGCTGTCTTCGGGCGCCATGACCCACCGCCTGGACCGCCTGGAAAGCGCCGGTCTCATCTCGCGCAGCCCCAACCCCGAAGATCGCCGGGGCGTCATCGTCTCGCTCACCGTGCAAGGCCAGCGCGCCTTGCGCCAGGTGCTGGACGACTATCTGGACGAAATGGAAAAAACCCTGGCGCCCTTGAACGCGGCCGAACGCCGCCAACTCGCCGGCCTGCTCAAGCGCCTTCTGGCCGAGCACGACCAGCATGCCCCCGGAGGCCTCGCGTTTTGAATTCCCGCCTCACTCCCGCCATGGTCTTCCTGATGTCGGTGGCCACCGGCCTGGCCGTGGCCAGCAACTATTACGCCCAGCCGCTGCTGCACATCATCGGCGAGCAATTCCAGGTTTCCAATGCCGCCACCGGCAGCATCGTCACTATCGCGCAGCTCAGCTATGCCGTCGGCCTGGTGCTGCTCGTGCCGCTGGGCGACATCGTCGAACGGCGGCGCCTCATCGTGTTCATGACCGCCCTGTCGGCAGCCGGCCTGCTGATCTCGGCCAACGCCCCCGGCATAGGCTGGCTGATGCTGGGCACCTTCCTGACCGGCGTGCTGTCGGTGGTGGCCCAGGTCCTGGTGCCGTTCGCCGCGACGCTGGCCAACCCGGCCCAGCGCGGACGCATTGTCGGCACGCTGATGAGCGGACTGCTGCTGGGCATCCTGCTCGCCCGCACGGCCGCCGGCGTGCTGGCCGACCTGGGCGGCTGGCGCACGGTGTATTGGGTCGCCGCTGTCTTGCTGCTGGCGATGTCGGCCGTGCTCTGGCGCATCCTGCCCGACCACCATGGTTCGGCCCAGCTGAGCTACCCGCGCCTGCTGCTGTCCATCTTGCGCCTCTACCGCGAAGAGCCCTTGTTGCGCGCCCGCTCGCTGATCGGCGGCCTGATTTTCGCCTGTTTCAGCATGCTCTGGACGCCGCTGACCTTCCTGCTGTCCAGCCCGCCGTATGGCTACAGCACGACCACCATCGGCTTGTTCGGCCTGGCCGGGGCCATGGGCGCCTATGCCGCCCGCAGCTTCGGCCGCATGACCGACCAAGGCCTGGGCAACCGGGCGACCGTCGTGGGCCTTGCGCTCCTGCTCGGATCCTGGGCCCTGATCGCCTGGGGCGCCCATGCCGTCGTTGCGCTGCTGGTCGGCATTGTCATCCAGGACATGGCCATCCAGGGTGTGCACGTCACCAACCAGAGCGCGGTCTACCGCTTGCGTCCCGAGGCGCGCAGCCGCCTCACGGCCGGCTACATGACCTCCTACTTCATCGGCGGGGCGGCCGGTTCCCTCGCCTCGGCGTGGATCTACGGGCATTTCGGCTGGTACGGCGTGACGATGACGGGCGCGGCGACCGCCCTGCTGGCCCTGGCCTACGGATGCCTGGCGCCGGGCGCCCGCATCCCCGGAAACCGTCCGCCCCCATCCCGGGCCTAGCACCTCCTATAATCTAGGGTTTTGAGCGCCCGCCCGCCGGGCGCATCCATCCCTATTTCTACGCACGAGTCCATGCAGGAACGCTATCAACCCAACCTCGTCGAAGCGGCCGCCCAACAAGATTGGCAGGCCCGTGACGCCTATCTCGTCCACGAGCATGCCAAGAACGCCGACGGCTCGGAGAAGCCCAAGTTCTATGCCTGCTCCATGCTGCCCTATCCCAGCGGCAAGCTGCACATGGGCCACGTGCGTAATTACACGATCAACGACATGATGGCGCGCCAGCTGCGCATGCGCGGCTACAACGTGCTGATGCCCATGGGCTGGGACGCCTTCGGCATGCCGGCCGAAAACGCCGCCATCAAGTCCAAGGTGCCGCCGGCCAAATGGACCTACGACAACATCGCCTACATGAAGAAGCAGATGAAGGCGATGGGGCTGGCCATCGACTGGTCGCGCGAGATGTGCGCCTGCGATCCCGCGTATTACAAATGGAACCAGTGGCTGTTCCTGAAGATGCTCGAAAAAGGCATCGCCTACCGCAAGACCCAGGTCGTGAACTGGGACCCGGTCGACCAGACGGTGCTGGCCAACGAACAGGTCATCGACGGACGCGGCTGGCGCTCCGGCGCCCCGGTCGAAAAACGCGAAATCCCGGGCTACTACCTGCGCATCACCGACTACGCCGACGAACTGCTCGACCAGGTCAAGAACAACCTGCCGGGCTGGCCGGAGCGTGTGCGCGTCATGCAGGAAAACTGGATCGGCAAGTCCGAAGGGGTGCGCCTGGCCTTCCCGCATGACATCAAGGACGAAAACGGTCAGCTCATCCAGGATGGCAAGCTGTTTGTCTTCACGACGCGCGCCGACACGCTCATGGGCGTGACCTTCTGCGCCGTGGCCCCTGAGCATCCGCTGGCCACGCTTGCCGCGCGCGGCAATCCCGCGCTCGCCAGCTTCATCGACCAGTGCAAGCTCGGCGGCACCACCGAAGCCGAGATCGCCACGCGCGAAAAGGAAGGCATGCGCACCGGCCTGTCGGTCACGCATCCGCTGACCGGCCAGCCGGTCGAAGTCTGGGTCGGCAACTATGTGCTGATGAGCTATGGCGACGGCGCCGTGATGGGCGTTCCGGCCCACGACGAACGCGACTTCGCCTTTGCCCGCAAATATGGGCTGCCCATCCGCCAGGTCATTGCCCTGGACGGCAAGACTTATTCCGAACAGGCCTGGCAGGAGTGGTATGGCGACAAGCAAGCCGGCCGCGCCATCAACTCGGGCAAATATGACGGCCTGACGTCGGCCGAGGCCATCGACGCCGTCGCCGCCGACCTGGCCGCCAAGGGCCTGGGCGAAAAACAGACCACCTATCGCCTGCGCGATTGGGGGATTTCGCGCCAGCGCTACTGGGGTACGCCCATCCCCATCATTCATTGCCCGGACTGCGGCCCCGTGCCGGTGCCCGAGCAAGACCTGCCGGTGGTGCTGCCCGAAGACCTGATCCCGGACGGCTCGGGCAATCCGCTGGCCAAGAACGAGGCCTTCCTGTCCTGCACCTGCCCCTCCTGCGGCAAACCGGCCCGCCGTGAAACCGACACCATGGACACGTTCGTGGACTCGTCCTGGTACTTCATGCGCTATACCTCGCCGGGCAACGGGCAGGCCATGGTCGACAGCCGCAACGATTACTGGATGCCCATGGACCAGTACATCGGCGGCATCGAGCACGCCGTGCTGCACCTGCTCTATGCGCGCTTCTGGACCAAGGTCATGCGCGACCTCGGCATGCTCAAGTTCGACGAGCCTTTCACGCGCCTGCTTTGCCAGGGCATGGTGCTCAACCATATCTATTCGCGCCGCACGCCTCAGGGCGGCATCGAATACTTCTGGCCGGAGGAAGTCGAAAACACCTACGACGCCAAGGGCGCCATCATCGGCGCCCGCCTGAAGTCCGATGGTTCCGAAATCACCTATGGCGGCGTGGGCACGATGTCCAAGTCCAAGAACAACGGCGTGGATCCGCAATCGCTGATCGACACGCTGGGCGCCGACACCGCGCGCCTGTTCGTCATGTTCGCCAGCCCTCCGGAACAGACGCTGGAGTGGTCGGACTCCGGCGTCGAAGGCGCCAACCGCTTCCTGCGCCGCCTGTGGTCGCTGGGCTATGAGCACCGCGAGGCGGTCGCCCGCGGCCTGGCCCACGGCAGCGACTGGCAGGACGCCCCCGCGGCGGTCAAGGACCTGCGCCGCGAACTGTACGGCCTGCTCAAGCAAGCCGAGTACGATTACCAGCGCATCCAGTACAACACGGTGGTGTCGGCCTGCATGAAGATGCTCAACGCCATCGACAGCGCCAAGCTGCCCGAAGGCGCGGCCAGCGATGCCGCCCTGGCCGAGGGCCTGGGCCTGTTGCTGCGCGTGCTCTACCCCGTGGTGCCGCATATCACCTGGCAGCTCTGGCGCGACCTGGGCTTTGCGCACGAACTGGGCGACCTGCTCGATGCCCCCTGGCCGCATGTGGACGAAGCCGCGCTGGTGGCCGACGAGATCGAACTCATGCTCCAGGTCAATGGCAAGCTGCGCGGCGCGATCCGCGTGGCCGCCAAGGCCGCCAAGGAAGAAATCGAACAGATCGCCCAGTCCCAGGAAGAAGTCGCCCGCTTCCTGGAGGGCCGCCCGCCCAAGCGTGTGATCGTCGTTCCGGGCAAATTGGTCAACGTCGTGGGCTGATAAGGATGCGCATGAACCTCGCCGGGCTTTTCCTGCCGTTTTCCCAAGGGTCTCGCTGGCTCAAGGCCGCAGGCCTGGCCGTGGTCATGCTCCTGACTGCCTGCGGCTTCCAGATGCGGGGCGAAACGCCCCTGCCGTTCAAGACCCTGTATGTCGGCATCCCCGACAACACCCGTTTCGGCGCGGACGTGCGCCGCGCCATCCGGGCGGCGTCGCCGGACACCCGCATCGTCAACGACCCCAAGGCGGCGTCGGCCAACCTGCAGCAGGTGCGCAATGACCGCAGCCTGCGCGACGTGGCGCTCAATGCCCAGGGCCGTGTCGAGGAATACGAACTGGGCCTGGTGTTCACCTTCCGCCTGATCGACAGCAGCGGACGCGCCATCATTCCGGACACCACCTTCACCGTCTACCGCGACATGCCCTACGACGACGGCGTGGTGCAGGCCAAGCAATCGCAGATGGAGACGCTGTACGAATCCATGCAGCAGACCCTGGTCAGCCGCCTGCTGCGCCGCCTGACCGCGCCCGATGTGGCCCAGGCCATGCACAAGCTTGAGCAGACCAAGGACGACGTCACGGAAGACACGCCGCTGTTCGATCCGAACGAGCGCACCGACCAGCGGCGCGGACCGGCCCTCTGGAATACGCCCAACATCACCCCGGGCCTGGGCGCGCAGCCAGAGTAATGGCGCAGATCCTGGACGCCGACGGCCTGCTCGATCACCTGCGGCGCGGGCCGCTGGCGACGCTCTACACCCTTTCGGGCGACGAGCCGCTGCTGGTCACCGAAGCCGGCGATGCCTTGCGGGCGGCGGCCCGCAAGGCGGGCTACACCGACCGCACCTCGCTGGTCATGGACGCGCGCGGCGACTGGAGCGCCGTGCTGGCGGCCACGCAGAGCGTTTCGCTGTTCGGCGACCGCCGCCTGCTTGAAATCAAGATCCCCACCGGCAAGCCCGGCAAGGCGGGCGCCGACACCCTCACCCGCCTGGCCGAGCGCCCGCCCGACGCCGACACCCTGGTCGTCATTTCCCTGCCCCGGCTGGATCGCGCCACGCGCGAGTCCAAATGGGCGCTGGCGCTGGCGCGCGGCGGCATAAGCGCCGATATACCGACGATCGAGCGCGGCCGCCTGCCAGCCTGGATCGGCGCGCGGCTGGCGCGCCAGAACCAGCGCGTCGACGGCGCCACCCTGCAATGGATGGCCGACAAGGTCGAAGGCAACCTGCTGGCCGCCCACCAGGAAATCCTCAAGCTCGGCCTGCTCTACCCCGAAGGCGAGCTGGCCGCCCAAGACGTCGAGCGCGCCGTGCTCAATGTCGCCCGCTATGACGTCTTCGGCCTGCGCGACGCCATGCTGGCCGGCGATATCGGCCGCACCGTGCGCATGCTGGACGGCCTGCGCGCCGAAGGCGAAGCCCTGCCCCTCGTGCTGTGGGCGGTGGGAGAAGAAATCCGTCTGCTCGCCCGCATCGCCGAGGCCCGCCAGCACCGGCAGGATGTCGGCGCCCTCATGCGCCGCCTGCGCGTGTTCGGCGCCCACGAGCGCCTGGCCTTGCAGGCCCTGGGCCGCGTGCCGCCGCAGGCCTGGCCGGCCGCGGTGCAGCACGCCCATGAGGTCGACCGCCTGATCAAAGGCCTGACCGTGCCCGGCCGCCTGGCCGACCCCTGGGAAGAAATGACACGCCTGGCCTTGCGCGTGGCCGCCGCCGGCGCGCGCGGCTGATCCGCCCTATCTTGAGTAGAAAATCCATCATGTCCTCAATCGACCAAACCATGCTGACCCTGGGCGAGAACGCCCGGCAGGCCTCGCGCGCCATGATGCGCGCCAGCGGCTCGGCCAAGAACCGCGCCCTGCTCACCATGGCCGACCTGCTCATCGACGGCAAACAGGCGCTGCAGGCGGCCAATGCCCGCGACGTGGATGCCGCGCGCGCCAACGGCCTGGAGCCGGCGCTGCTGGACCGCCTGACCTTGTCGGACCGCAGCGTGCAGCTCATGGCGGAAGGCCTGCGCCAGATCGCCGCCCTGCCCGACCCCATCGGCAGCATCGGCCCCACCACGGTACGCCCCAACGGCATGCGGGTGGCCCAGATGCGCGTCCCGCTGGGGGTGATCGGCATCATCTATGAATCGCGTCCCAACGTGACCATCGACGCCGCCGCCCTTTGCCTGAAGTCCGGCAATGCCACCATCCTGCGCGGCGGCAGCGAAGCCTTGCACTCCAACCTCGCCCTGGGCGCCATCGTGCAGGCCGGATTGGCGGCCGCCGAACTGCCGCGGGCCGCCGTTCAGGTGGTCGACACGACCGACCGCGCGGCCGTGGGCAAGCTGGTCACCATGACCGATCACGTGGATGTCATCGTCCCCCGCGGCGGCAAGGGCCTGATCGCGCGCCTGGCCCAGGAAGCCCGGGTGCCGCTCATCAAGCACCTGGACGGCAACTGCCATGTCTACCTGGATGCCGCCGCCGACGCCGATCGGGCGCTGGAGATCGCCTTCAACGCCAAAACCTACCGCTATGGCATCTGCGGCGCCATGGAAACCCTGCTGGTGCACCAGGCCGTGGCCCCGACCCTGCTGCCGCGCATCGGCAATGCCCTGCTGCAGCACGGCGTCGAGCTGCGCGGCTGCGAGCGCAGCCGCGCCATCCTGCCCGCCATCAAGGCGGCCAGCGAAGAAGACTGGGGCACGGAGTACCTGGGGCCCATCCTGGCCGTGCGCGTGGTGGACACCCTGGACCAGGCCATCGAGCATATCGCCCGCTGGGGCTCGGGCCACACCGACGCCATCGTGACCGAAGACCTGGGCGCGGCCCAGCGCTTCCAGCGCGAGGTCGATTCCAGCTCGGTCTATATCAACCTGCCCACCTGTTTCGCCGACGGTTTCGAATACGGCCTGGGCGCCGAAATCGGCATTTCCACCAACCGCCTGCACGCTCGCGGCCCGGTCGGCCTGGAAGGCCTGACCACCTACAAGTGGGTGCTCACCGGCGAAGGCCAGACCCGCGGATAGTCCATCATGACGGCCCTCTACTCCCAGACCTTTATTTTTGTCTTCAGCCTGTTCGCGCTGTGCTTCATTACCTGCACGATCTGCGGGTTGGTGCTTTTCTTCTGGAAAAGCCAGCGCGTCAACAGCGTGCTCAAGCACCCCTTGCTCGAACACCGGCCGTTCCGCCAGTATTCTTTTTCCATCCAGGCCGCCATCTTCCTGGACTATTTTCTGCGGCTGGTGTTCCCGCGCGCCAAGCGCTGGGTGGCCGGCTATGCCAATTATCAACTCAAGCACGTCGATCCCAAGCAGGTGCCGCTGGACGTCAAATGGCCCATCATCGGCTTCTGGGGATCGTGCTGGATCGGGCTGATCGCGATGATCGCCTTGTGGGCCATGTTGCTGCTGGGCCGATGAACATGCGCCTCATCCCTTTCCATCCTTCCCACTATGCGCTCTTGGCCAGCTGGTTCGACAGCCAGCGCGGCGTGGTGCAATGGGGCGGCTCGCAAGTCAGCTACCCGCTGGACGCCGCCCAGTTCGACCGCATGCTGGCTGAAACCCATGGCGAGCGTCCCGCGCGCCGCTGCTGGATGGCCGAAGTGGATGGCGAACTGGTCGGACACGGGCAGCTCGGATTCGAATGGCATGACGGCAACGCCCGCCTGGGCCGCATCCTGATCGCACCGTCCGCGCGCGGCAAGGGCTGGGCGCGGCCCATGCTCACCCAGCTCATCGACCACGCTTACGCGCACCCGGAGATCGAGCGCGTCGAGCTCAACGTCTACACCTTCAATACGCACGCCATCAACCTCTACAAGGCGATGGGCTTCGTCTGGGAAGGCGCGCGCCGCTCCTCGATACGCAGCGGCGTGGGCCAGGAGCGCTGGGACACCGGCCATATGTCGATACTGCGCGCGGAATGGCGCGCGCGCACCCAGGCGCAGGCCGGCTAAGACGATCAGGGCTGCGCCAGTTCCACGGGCGGCCCGGCCGCCTCGATGGCCTGCCCCGCGTCCAGCAGGATGTCCTCGCGGTAGCGCGCCGCGAGCAGTTGCACGCCCACGGGCGCGTCGCCGGCCGAACCCATGGCGACCGCCAGCCCCGGCAGCCCCATGAAAGGCAGGCCGATCTGCGTCAGCTGCGCTTCCCAGACACGCCGGTATGCGGCCTCGCCCTGCATATCCAGGCCGTCGGCAAACGGCAACTCGGCCGACACCGGCGTCAGCAGCAGCGGATAGCGCTCGAAGAACAGCTGCCATTCGCGCACCAGCGTGGCCCGGCGCACCAGCGTGGCCTGGTAAGCCGGCAGGTCCAGTGCGCGGAATGCCTCGGCCTGGCCCTTGAGGGCCGTCAGGGCCCCCGCATCGCCTTCGCGTTCGGCCGCCGCCACCATGGCCTCGTAGCCATCGGCCAGCCACATGCGCAGCTGCAGGCTGGCCGCTTCCCGCATGGGCGGCGCGGCATCAAGCTCGTCCACCTGCCAGCCCGCGTCCCGCAAGCGGCCGGCGGCCTCGCGCAAGGCCGCCTCGACCTCGGGCACGATCTGCAGGCCGTCCGGGCGCAGCCACAGGCCGGCACGCCTGGGCCAAGGCTGTCCGCTCAAGGGCACGGGCGCATACCAGGGATCGCGCATATCGGGGGCCGCCAGCGCCTGCAACCCCAGGCGCACATCGGCGATGCGCCGGGCCAGCGGCCCCGATACGGCCGTGATCTGGCCGCCCAGGCCGCGTTCAGGCAGGGCGGCGTTATAGGCGGCGACCCGTCCCAGGGAAGGCCGCAGGCCGTGCACCCCGCAGGCGTAGGCCGGATAGCGGATGGACCCGGCGATATCGGTGCCGTGGGCCAGGTGGCCGATGCCGGCGGCGACCGCGCTGGCCGCGCCGCCAGAAGAACCGCCAGGCGTCAGGGCTGGATTGCGCGGATTGCGGGTCGCGCCGTAGAGCAGGTTGTCCGTGAACCAGCGCAGCGAAAAGGCTGGCGTATTGGTGCGCCCCAGGATCACCGCGCCGGCCCGCAGCAGATTGTCCACGACAGGGCTGTTGTGCGCGGCGATGACATCCCGCTGCAGGCGCACCCCATTGGTGGTGGCGAATCCCGCCTGATCGACGTTGACCTTTACCGTGACGGGCACGCCGCCCAGCACCCCCAGCGGCTCGCCGCGCGCCAGCCGCGCATCGCACTCACGCGCCCGCGCCAGCACCTCGTCGGGACGGCAGTCGACCACGGCGTTGAGCTGGGGATTGACCGCCTCCATGCGCAGAAGCGCCGCCCGCGCGGCCTCCTCGGCTGAAAACGCCTTGCGGCGGATGCCATCGGCCACTTCGCCCGCCGACAACTGCCAGATTTCTGCCACGGCCACTCCTCCTTGATAGAAAAATGCTTGCCCAGGCCCGCGGGGGGCCGGGTCCACCTTAGCGCCCATGGCCGCCGTCCGCAAGATGGCCGGCACCGATTCGGGCGGGCATGTAAAAATGGAGGAAAGCCACCGGCGCGCGAGCCGCGCGCTCCAAGACGCCCCCGTCCTGCAACCTGAAGGAGATTCGCATGACCCAGGCACAACCCGCGATCACCCACCTGGCCGAGCAAGGCCGCTTTGAAATCATCATCGACGGCCATGTCAGCGAGCTGGAATACCAATTGCATGACGGCGTCATGGTCATCCTGCATACCGGCGTGCCGCCCGAGCTCGGCGGGCGCGGTATCGCCGCCCAGCTGACCGAGGCCGCCCTGGCCGCCGCGCGCGAGAATGGCTGGAAAGTCCGGCCGCGCTGCTCCTATGCCGCGGCCTACTTCAAGCGCCACCCCGAATACAACGACCTGCTTGCATGAGCGCCAGATCCTTGGCCTGCCCTTGTGGCAGCGGCGCCGACTACCCCTCCTGTTGCGGGCAATGGCATCACGGCGAGGCGGCCGCGCCGGACGCAGCCAGCCTCATGCGCTCGCGCTACAGCGCCTTCGTGCTGGACGAGCTGGACTATCTCCTGCGCACCTGGCATCCGGCGTCGCGCCCGGCGTCGCTCGCCCCCAACCCGCCCGACCTCAAATGGCTGGGGCTGCAGGTGCGCCGGCACGAGCAGCAGGATGACAGCCACGCCCTGGTCGAGTTCGTCGCCCGCTATCGGCAGGCCGGGCGCGCGACCCGCCTGCATGAGATCAGCCGCTTCGAAAAGCGCGACGGCCGCTGGTATTACGTGGATGGCGAGTTCCCGTCCTGACGGGTTCAACGCTCCTGCAGCGACTCGCCCAGCGTCTTGGTGATGGGCTTGGTCAGGTAATCCCAGACCGTATGCTTGCCCGTCTTGATCTCCACCGTGGCGGTCATGCCCGGCTGGGTCTGTATCGGCTGTCCGTTGCGCGAGGTGAGATCGCGCCCGCTGGTCTTGACCTGCACGCGGTAATACGGCTGTTGCGAGCCCTCCTTGGATTCGTCATACAAGGTATCGGCGCTGATATAGCTGACCCGGCCCTGCAAGGACCCGTAGATGGCGTAGTCATAGGCGTCCAGCTTGATATTGCTCGGCAGCCCCGGCTTGATGAAAGCGACGTCGCGCGGCTTGACCTTGGCCTCGATGACCAGGTCCTCATCGACCGGCACGATCTGCAGGATCTCGTCGCCTGAGCGCGCCACGCCGCCCAGCGCCGTGGTCAGGCGGACGTTGCGCACCACCCCGTCCATGGGAGCGTAGACCTCCGTGTGCTCGAGCTGATCCTGGCGCTGGGCCAGCACCTGCCGGGCGCCTTCGAGGTCCTCCTGCGCCTTGGCCAGATCGGCCTGGGCATCCTGGTAGAACTTATTGCGCTTGTTGCTGATCTGGCCGGCGAGATCGACGACCTGACGCTGCAGTTTCAGCACCTCCGCGCGGCTGACATCGCCGCGCGCCACCAAGGGCTGATTCAGGCTGAGCTCTTCCTGCGCCAGCTTGCGGGCACGGTCCAGGGCGCCGATTTCCTCGTTCAAGGCGGCCTGGCGGCGGCGCATCAAGGCGATCTGGTTGTCGCGCAATTCCGGATAGGCATCGGCGTCCGGCTCAAAACGCAATGGCGTCTCGAACACTTCGGCCTGCAGGCGCGCCACCACCACCTTCAGGCCCGCGACCTTGGCCACGCTCTCCTGCATCGCCGCGCGCGCGCGGGTCTGCTGGAAACGGAACAACACCTGCCCGCGCTTGACCGTATCGCCTTCGCGCACCAGCATTTCCTCGAGCACGCCGCCATCGGGCGCCTGGATCACCTGGTTGCGCGAGCTGACAATCACCTGGCCGCTGGCGCGCGTGATCTTGTCCAGCTCGGCCCAATGCGCCCAGCCCACGAAGCCCGCCACCGCGGCCACGATGGTCCAGAGCAAGGCGCGGCCACCACCGCCGACACTGGCATCCTGGACCATGCTGTTTTCCAGATCGGTCTGTCCGCTCATGCTGTCACCGCCTCGGCCGGAGTTCTGGCCGCGCTCAGTTTCGCCATGACTTCCTGACGCGGTCCATCGAGCACGATCCTGCCTCCATGCATGACGATCAAGCGTGTGAACAGCGGCAACAACGCTGTCTTGTGCGTGGCGATCAGCGCCGAACGCTTGCCCGACTGCAATTCTTCCTGCAGCAAGCGCACGACCAGCGCCTCGTTGTCGGCGTCCATGGCGCCGGTCGGCTCATCGAGCAGCCACATCGACGGGCCGGCCAGCAGGAACCGCGTCAAGGCCAGCTGTTGTTTCTGGCCGCCCGAGATGCCGCGCCCGCCCTCGGCGATAGGCAGGGCCAGTCCCTTGGACTGGCCCGAGATCAGGCGCGCCAGCCCCGTGCGGCGGGCCGCCTCCAGCAAGGCCGCATCGCCCGGGTCGGGCAGCCCCAGCAGCAGGTTGTCCCGCAGCGTGCCGCTAAAGAGCCGCAAGTCCTGGGGCAGATAGCCGACCGCGGCCCGGGCCACGGCCGGGTCGATCTGGCCGGCGTCCAGATTGGACAGGAAAATCCGGCCCTCTTGCGGCCGATACAGGGTGCTGGCCAGCTTGAGCAGGGTGCTCTTGCCCGAGCCCACCGGCCCCAATACGCCGATCCGCTCCCCCGGCCGGATGTCGAGCCGTTCCAGATCCAGGGCCGGCTGCGCCTGGCGCGCATAGGCAAAGCGCACACGCTCAAAACGCATCGAAGGTTCGACGACGCCGGGCTTGAGGGCTTGCTCGCGATCGTCCTCCTCGTTGGCGAGCGCCAGCAACTGGTCCAGCGAATCGAGCGCGACGCGCGCATGCGCCCATTGCATCATCACGCCCGGCAGCTGGATAAGGGGCGCCAGCGCCCGATTGCTGAGGATGGAGCAGGCCAGCAAGCCGCCCATGGTGATCTGGTTCTCCGAGACCAGCCAGGCGCCGAACGCGATGGTGGCCACATAGCCCAACTGCTGCAGGCTGACCGTCAATTGCTGCGCGAGGCCGCCATGATCGCGCGACTGCCGCTCGGCGATGGCCGCCTCGTCGACCAGGGTGTTCCAGCGCGCCTGCATCATGCGCTCGCCGCCATTGGCCTTGAGCGATTCGGCGCCGTCGACGGCCTCGACCAGCAGGCCGGCCTTTTGGTTGGCGGCCGTCTGCTGTATGCGGGCATGGCGGCGCACCAGGGCCTGCAGGCCCAGGCCGGCCGCCAAGGCCAGGGGCGCCACGGCCAGCGGCACCAGCGCCACCCAACTGCCGACCAGCGCGATCACGGCGATATACAGCAGGGCAAAGGGCACATCGGCCAGGACCAGCAGCGACGCCGCGGTCAACACCCCGCGCACCAGCTCGAAACCCTTGATCTGCGAGGCCAGCGTCCCCACCGTGGGCGGCCGCGCTTCCATGCGGACATTCAGCATGCGCTCGAAAAAGCGCCGCGACAGCGTCTGGTCGATCGAGCTGGCGACGCGCTCCTGCATGCGGCCGCGCAGCAGCCTGAGGAGAAACTCCAGGATGACGGCCAGGCTCACGCCCACGGTCAGCACCCACAGCGTCTGGTGGCCTTCGCTGGGGATCACGCGGTCATAGACCTGCATGGAGAACATCGATGTGCCCAGCGCCAGCAGATTGGCCACCGTGGTGGCCACCAGGGCCTCGGCAAACGGCGTGCGGCGGCGCCACAGCGCGGCCGTCACCCAGCCCAGGGCGCCCGGCCCACCCTTGCGCGTCCTCATCGCAGGCTCCCCGACTCCAGGCGCAGGCGCAGCGCCGCCGCCTGCGCCTCATAACGCACGTCCACACTGGCCAGCTCGGCCTGTTCCACTTCACGCACCGAATTCATCATGTCCAACCAGCTCTTGCGTCCCGCCACGTATTGGCGGGAATAGGAATCGGCCACTTCGGCCGCCGTGCCTTGTATGCGGCGCGCCACCTCCAGGCGCAGCCGGGCGTCCGTCCATTGGGCCCAGTCGGTCTCGAATTGCTGGGTCACATCGCGCACGGCCGCTTCGCGCGCCTGGCGCACCGACTCCACCTGCGAACGCGCTTCGCTGACCGCCGACACGGCCGACAGCCCCGCGCCGGTCTGCCATTGCAGCACCAGCAGCGCGCGATTGGTCGATCCGACGCCGCTGCCGACCAGGGGCGCGCCCTGGACATTCTCAAGCCGCAGCAGCACCGCCGGGCTCAGGACGGCGCGACGCTCCCGCACCGTGGCCTCGGCCTGCTGCTGTTCGGAACGCAGCCGCTTCAGGCGCGGCGACAGGTCCAGCGTGCGCGCAAGCAGGCCATCCCGGTCATCCGGCAAGCCGGCTTCATCGGCCGTGCTGCCGATCACACTGCGCACGGGCTCGCCCACCAGTTGCTCCAGCTGAGCCAAGGCCACACGCAGCGCTTGTTTGGCGGCGTTGACGTCGTTGACGCTGGCCAGCATACGCGACTGCGCGAGATTGAGGTCGGCCGTGGCGCTGACCTCCTGCGCCACCCGCCGGCGTATCATCTCCAGCAGCTTGTCCTGCTGGGCAACATGGCCTTGCGCGACGCGCATGCGCTCCTGCTGGCGCAAGGCTTCGCTGGCGGCATTGGCCACCTTGATGCTCAGCTCCAGCTGGGTTTCGCTGATGGCCGCGCCGGCGGCCTGCAGGCGTTGGTCGGCCGCGTCGATGCCGGCGTCGATGCGGCCGCCGGCCCACAGCGGCTGATCCAGCCGAATGGCTCGCGTCGAGCCATTGAGCGAATCCGAGTTCGTGCTGCCCAGGGCGCGCGAACCCAGCTCCACGCTGGGCGTGGGAAACCGTTGCCATCCCGCGGCGTCGCGGTTGGCCTGGGCGGCGGCCTCATCGGCCCGCCGCCCGGCCACCGATGGATGCGTGGCCTGGGCCGCCTGCAGCAAGGCAGGGATGGTCCAGTCACGCGCAGCCATCGCAAGGGACGGCGCCAGACAGTACAGCCCCAGCGCCAACCCGACCTGCCGCAGGACGCCACGGCGGGGCCCCGCCCACAACCACTTCTTGTTGCTACCCCTCATGCGTGCGTGATCGTCCCGTTGTTGAATTGCAACTGGTCCAGCGTCACGTTGCTCAACAGGATGGCGGTCGCCGCCACATTGCTGCTGTTGTCGCCGTCATAGACAACCAGGGTGCTGCCGCCCGCCGCATTCACGGTGAAGGTGCCATTGGCGTAATTGCCCTGCACCGCGTGGTACGACTGGTCCGCCAGCAGACCATCGGCCGCCTGGCTGGCATCGGCCAGGTAGTTCAGCAAGGCGCCCGGATTGAGCTGGATCTGATCGCCACCCGAGAAGTCCGTGATGATGTCCAGCCCATGGGCGAACGACAACGTGCTGCCCGCGGCGTCCACGGTCGGGCCGGCCAACTGCATACCCGACAACAACGGCGAATCGCCCTGGAAAAACACAAACGTGTCGGCCCCTGCGTTGCCGGTCAGGATATCGGCGCCCTTGCCGCCGATCAGCACATCGTCGCCCGCGCCGCCGATGAGCGTGTCATTGCCCTGCATGCCGCCGAAGGGCACGCCGGAAGCGCCAGAGCCGTCCTGTCCATAGACGATCAGGTGCTGGTCTGCCGTCAGCGCCGAACCATCAATGGTGATGTTGAGCGCTGTCGGCGCGTCATTGCTGTCGTAGCCTGTCACCCCGATATCGCCGTACACGCCATCGCCATTGAGATCGGCCGAGGCTGTCATGTCCGAGGTCAACACCACGGTCACGCCGCCCTGTCCTCCAGCGGGATTCGACATCACGTCGATGCGGTCGATATAGCTGACACTGGCCGCGTCATGGAAATCGAAGGTGACATCCGTCGGCGCCGCGCCGATCTGTATACGGTCCCGGGTCGTGGGATCGCCGCCAGCGGCCAGGGTGTTGGGATTGCCGTCCCATATCGTGTTGGTGCCCGTGATGGTGTCGCCCCACAGCTCGCTCGGGTCGCCGCTCAGATACTGGATGCGGTCGGTGCCATCGCCGCCGTAGACGGTGTCCGCGCCCAGGCCGCCCGTGATCCGGTCGTCGCCCGCGCCGCCATAGATGATGTCGTCGCCCGCGCCGGCATTGATGCGGTCCGCGCCGGCGCCGCCATAGATCACATCATTGCCGCTCATCCCGCCAAAGGGCTGGTTGGCGCTGCCCGGCAGGCCTATCGCGCCCGAGCCGATCTGGCCGTCCACCTGTATCCACTGGTTGGCCGCGAGCGCGCGCGCATCCACCGTAATGCCGGCGGTCGTCGGCAGGTTGGCGCCATTGGCGTCCGTGGCGTTGTCATACCCCACGATACGTATGTCGCCATAAACGTTGTCGCCGTTGGCATCAGCCGAGGCCACCATGTCGGAGGTCAGCACCAGCGTCACGTTGCCGGCCGGCCCGTTCGCGCCCGTCAGCACGTCGATGCGGTCGATATAGCTGATGCTGCCCGCCGTGGCGAAATCATAGGTGCCCGCGCCCATGATCTGGATACGGTCCAGCGCGGTCGGGTCCCCGCCCGCCGCCAGCGTGGCCTGATCGCGGTCCCACACCGTATTGGTGCCGGTCACGATATCGCCGGCCATATCCTGCGGCGCCATGTACTGGATGCGGTCGGTGCCGTCGCCGCCGTAGATCGTATCGGCCCCGCCGCCGCCACGGATGCGGTCATCGCCGGCACCGCCGTAAAGGATATCGGCGCCCGCCCCGCCGATCAGGACGTCATTGCCGCGCATCCCGCCAAAGGGGCCGCTGGGCGCGCCGGAGCCGTCCTGTCCATAGACAACCAGGCTCTGGCCGGCCGTCAGCGCCGAGCCATTGACGGTGATATTGAGCGTGGTCGGCGCATTGTTGCTGTCATAGCCCGTCACCCCGATATCGCCGTACACGCCATCGCCATTGAGATCGGCCGAAGCCGCCATCTCGGAGGTCAACACCACGGTCACCCGGCCCTGCCCGCCCGTCGTGTTCGACATGACGTCGATGCGGTCGATATAGCTGACGCTGCCCGCCGCATGGAAATCGAAGGTGACATCGGTCGGCGCCGCGCCGATCTGGATACGGTCCCTGTTGGCTGGGTCGCCGCCCGCGGCCAGGGTATTGGGGTCGCCATTCCAGATGGTGTTGGTGCCCGTGATGATATCGCCCTGCAGCTCCGCCGGGTCGCCGCTCAGATACTGGATGCGGTCGGTGCCATCGCCGCCGTAGATGGTGTCCGCGCCCAGGCCGCCCGTGATCCGGTCGTCGCCCGCGCCGCCATAGATGACGTCATTGCCCAAGCCCGCGTTGATGCGGTCCGGACCGGCGCTGCCATAGATGGTGTCGTTGCCATTCATGCCGCCAAACGGCTGCTGGGCCATGCCCACCGGGCCGGTCGCGCCCGATCCGACCTGGCCATCCACCTGGATCCACTGGCCGGCCGCCAAGCCGCGCGCATCCACCGTGATGCTGGTGGTCGTCGGCAGATTGGCGCCGTTGGCGTCCGTGGCATTGTCATAGCCCACGATACGGATATCGCCATAGGCGCCATCGCCATTGAAATCCGCCGAGGCCACCATATCGGCGCTCAGCACAATGGTCACGCTGCCAGGCGCCGTCCCACTGAGCGTCGACGCATAGCTGGGCAAGGGGTTGGGGCCGGCGTTGGTGCCGGACTGCACGTCGATGCGATCGATATAGCTGATATTGGCCGTACCGAAATCGTAGGTGCCACCGCCCAGCAGCTGGATGCGGTCCTGGGAAGTCGGATCGCCGCCCGCGGCCAAGGTGGCCACATCGCGGTCCCACACCGTATCGGTACCGGTCACGGTATCGCCGGCCAGGTCGCCCGGACGCGCATACTGGATGCGGTCTGCGCCCTCGCCGCCATAGATCGTGTCGGCGCCGCCATTGCCGCGTATGCGGTCCTCGCCCGCGCCACCGTAGATCGTGTCGTCGCCCGACCCGCCCCGCAGGGTGTCGTCGCCATCCCCGCCCATGATGAACACGCCCGTGGTCGCCGCCGACTGGTCGATGGTGGCACCGCTGTCATCGGCGAGATACAGATTCTGGCTCAGCGGCGCGCCGTTGTTGCCGGCCGGATCCATAATCTGCGCGCTCAGCGTGGCCGCGCCCGAATCCGGCATATTGGACAGGGCGATATCGACATAGCCGTTCTGGATATCGGCCGCCGTCAGGGTCTGGCTGCCGGCGGGACTTCCGGTAGTGCCGACCACCACATTGACCCACACCACATCGCCCACGGCGGCCGCATGCCCGCCCGTTGACGTGACATCCAGCCCCACGCGGACCATGCCGCCGGCATTGTCCGGAATAATCGTCAGGCTGGTGGGAGCCGAAGGGGCCGCCGTGTCCAAGGTGAAATCAAACGCGGCGGAGATCGCGCTGACATTGCCGGCCGCATCCTGTTGGCGCACCAGCACCGACTTGGCGCCATCGCCGGTCAGCACGATGCTGTTGCCGCTGCCCATCAGCCAATGCGCGCCATTATCCGCGCTGTACAGCCAGATCGCGCCGGCCTCCAGGCCGGACACATTGAGCGTGCCATCACTGGTGATACGGCTGCCGCCGCTGGTGTCCATGGCCAGCGCCAGCGTGGGCGCGGACGGCGCGAACGTATCCACCGTGATGGTCAGCGCCTCACTGGCCGCGCTGGCGTTGCCCGCCTTGTCCGTGATCGTCGCGGTCAGCGTATTGCCGCCTTCGGTCAGGCCCGACACACTCACATCGGCGCGGCCCGCCGCAATATCCGCGGCAGTCAGGATATGCGTACCCACCGACGTATTGCCGTCGTACACCGTGACGACGTCGCCGGCCATCGCGGCCGTGCCGTCCGTTGCCGTCGTGCCAAAAGAAACATGCACCACCGCCGTGGTGTGATTGGTCAGCGTAGTGTCCGCCGTCAAGCCGCCGACGCTCGGGGCGATCTTGTCCAAAGCCGCCGACTGGGCGTCGGAAATCCCGGCCAAGTCCGTCGCATTGGCAATATCGGTCGCGGCCGTGTTGGCGGCCGTCTCCGCGCCGGCCGCCGCGTTGGACGCCGCCGTGCCGGCCGTGATCGCATCGACTCCCGCGGCCGTCAGCGCGCTGCTGACAGCCGACGCCACCGCGGTGTTGACCGCGGCGCCGACGGTGGCGCTCAAATCCACCGCGCCATTGGCGTTGGCGATGGCGTCGGCCAAAGCGCTGAGCACGCCCGTGCTGGCGCTGCTTGCGGCATTGGCGCTGTCGGCCCCCTGGGTTCCCGCCGTCGCGTCCGCCGCCGCGGCGGCCGCCTGGGCCATGGCCGTGGCTAGCGTCGCCGCCGCCTTTTGCGCGGCCACATCGCCAGCATTGATCGGATCGTACGCCAGCAGATTGTCGGCCGTCAGGCCCAGCGCCGCCTTGACCAGGGCGGTGGCCTCCTGCACCGACCGTCCGCTGTCTTGCGCCACGGCGTCGATCAGCGTCGTCAGCGGATTGATCACCGTCGAACCCGCCGGCGCCTTCAACTCGATGGTGTTGGCCACACCCGTATCGATATTGACGCCGCCCTTGGCGATCAAGGTGCCGGCCGGCGTGCCCACGGGCAAAAAGAAATTGCCATTGGCATCGGTCCGCACGCCCGTGTTGAAATCGGCCTCGCCATCGCCGTTGGTATCGACCCAGATCTGCGCGCCGCGCACATAGCCATCGGCCACCGTGGCCGACCCGATCACGAAACTGGCCGCATCATTGCCGGCCGCATCCTGGATCGCCGCCGCGTCATTGCCGGCGGTGGGGTCGTTATAGGCCACCGAAACATTATCGTGCACGCCAAAAGCATTGGTCAGCGTCAAGGTGATCGTCGAACCGTTGATCACAATGCTCGCCACCGGATTGGCCACTCCCCCCGTCGTCACGGCAAACGCGCCTAGCGGCGGCGGATTGGCCGGGTCCAGGGCTTCGTTGTAGGTGATGACGATCGTGCCCGCGCCGGCCGCGCCGCTATGGGCTTCGACACCGACGAGGACAGGAGCGGTCGTGTCGGCCGGCGGATTGCCGGGATTGCCTCCCGAGACAGGAGGATTGGAACTGCCTCCCGACGACGACGGACTGTCGTCGCTGCCTCCGCCACCCCCGCCACCGCTGGCCGCCGCCGCAATGACGCCGATGCCCAGTAAACCCAGCGCCACCAGCGCGCCCGTCGATAGCCCCCCGGATGAAGCGGCGGCGCCACCGCCCTCGGCGCCGCCGGAAGCCGCCGTGCTCCCCGAGCCACCGCTGCCGGCGCCCGCATCCGTCTGCGTGGTCGCGGCCTGGGCCAGCTCGATGCGCTCACCCGTCGTCTGGAAAGGCTCCGCCGCGGCCGCGGTGTCGATTACGTTCTCATCCGGCTCGGCACCGGCCTGCGCCTGGACCTCATCCCGCGGGGGCGCCTCCTGCTTCGCGCTCTCCTCGGCCGGCACCAAGTTCTCGCCCAGCAGACCGTTCTCCCCCGGCTTACCCGGATGCCGTTTCCCTTGTGCCTGCCACTCGCGCTTTCCGCGCGCGCTCTTGCTCATCTGGGGGTCAAGAGTCCCGTTGGTCACTACGGCTGCAGCCATGTCCTAGCCCTTTTATCGAAGTTTTGCGCAAACGAAACTTACAGAAGCCTGACTAATCCCTCTTCCCATGTTTTCCAAATGTCAAAATTCTCCTGAAAAACAGGGGTTTGACTCATTCAGATACAAGGATCAGCAAAAGTAAGCCGAGGGAATCCTGAGTAAGCGCATGCTAGAGGGATGGCAAGACAAAGTCCCCCCTCAAATTGGATATGGACAGTCCGCGGGAAATGAATTAGCGAACGCTCTTGACGCGGGTGCCAGGGCCTGGCGTGGTTGTCGCGGCGGTCATTGCCGCCGCCGCCCAAGAGGTCATGGGGGGAGGGAGGCGGGGGTTTTGTAGGGGTGGG
>NZ_LRUJ01000011.1 GCF_001548475.1 Bordetella hinzii LMG 13501 | reverse complement strand
GCCGGGGCGGCCGCCGCCGGGGCGGGGGCAGCCGCGGCAGCCGGCGCGGCGGCGGCCTTGGCGGCGGTGTCGATGCGGGCGATCAGCTCGCCCGAGGTCACGGTGCTGCCGTCACCCTTGACGATCTCGGCCAGCACGCCGGCCGAAGGCGCCGGCACTTCCAGCACGACCTTGTCGGTCTCGATTTCGATCAGGATCTCGTCGGCCTCGACAGCGGCGCCGGGCTGCTTCTTCCAGGTGAGCAGGGTGGCTTCCGAAACCGATTCGGACAGCTGGGGGACAACAACGTCAGTAATAGCCATGGTGATGAATTCCGTTAGATAAGTATTCTGTGATCCGCGACCGCGTTTACTTGGTCAGCACGAAGCCCTTGAACTTGGGCGCGAAAGCCTGTTCGATCAGCGCCTTCTGCTGCTCCTGGTGCTTGGCCAGGTAGCCCACGGCAGGCGAGGCCGAGGCGGCACGGCCGGCGTAGCCCAGCTTCTGGCCTTCGGACATGTTCTCGTACAGGTGGTGCTGGATGTAGAACCACGGACCCTGGTTCTGCGGTTCGTCCTGGACCCAGATCACTTCGGTGGCCTTCGGGTACTTGCGCAGTTCGGTTTCGAACGCCTTGTGCGCGAAGGGGTAGAGCTGTTCGACGCGGATGATGGCGACATTGTCGGCCTCGCGTTCGCGGCGCGCATTGACCAGGTCGTAGTAGACCTTGCCCGAGCAAGCCAGCACGCGCTTGACCGAGCCGGCCTTGATGCTGTCGTCCAGCTCGCCGATGACCGGGCGGAAGCTGCCGCCGGCCAATTCGGTCAGGGGCGAACCCGCATCCTTGTTGCGCAGCAGCGACTTGGGCGTGAAGATCACCAGCGGCTTGCGGAACGGACGGATCATCTGGCGGCGCAGCAGATGGAAGATCTGCGAGGCCGTAGTCGGCTGGACGACCTGGATGTTGTTGTCCGCGCACAGCTGCAGGAAGCGCTCGATACGGCCCGAGGAGTGCTCCGGACCCTGGCCTTCGTAGCCGTGCGGCAGCATCATGGTCAGGCCGGATTGGCGGCCCCACTTGGCTTCGCCGGCGGTGATGAACTGGTCGATCACGACCTGGGCGCCGTTGACGAAGTCGCCGAACTGGGCTTCCCAGATGGTGAGCGTATTGGGTTCGGCCGACGAATAGCCGTATTCGAAGGCCAGCACCGCCTCTTCGGACAGCACGGAATCGATCACGGTGAACGGCGCCTGGCCTTCCGAGACGTTCTGCAGCGGAATGTAGGTGCCGTCGTTCCAGCGCTCGCGGTTCTGGTCATGCAGCACGGCATGGCGGTGCGTGAAGGTGCCACGGCCCGAGTCCTGGCCAGTGATGCGCACGGCATAGCCCGAGGCCACCAGGGTGGCGAAGGCAAGGTGCTCGCCCATGCCCCAGTCGAGGTTCTGCTCGCCCTTGGCCATGTTGCGTCGGTCGTTCAGCAGCTTGGCCACCAGCGGGTGCACGGTGAAGCCTTCCGGCACGGTCGTGATGCGCTCGCCGATGCGCTTGAGCTCGGCCAACGGCACCGCGGTGTCGGCCTGGTCGGTCCACTTGGCGCCCAGGAAGGGCGACCAGTCGATGGCGTACTTGCTCTTGTAGTCGGTCAGCACCGGCTCGATGGTGCGCTGGCCGTCCTCCATGAGCTGGCGGTAATCCTTGACCATCTGGTCGGCATCGCCTTCGGCCAGCACGCCCTGCGTGGTCAGCTTGTCGGCGTACAGCTTGCGGGTGCCCGGGTGATGGCCGATGCGCTTGTACATCAGCGGCTGCGTCAGCGACGGGGTGTCCTGCTCGTTGTGGCCCAGCTTGCGGAAGCACACGATGTCCAGCACCACGTCGTGGCGGAACTGCATGCGGTAGTCCAGCGCCAGGCGGGTGGCGAACACCACGGCTTCGGGATCGTCGCCGTTGACGTGGAACACCGGCGCTTCGATCATCTTGACCACGTCGGTGCAATACAGCGTCGAACGCGAGTCACGCGGATCCGAGGTGGTGAAGCCGATCTGGTTGTTGATGACGATATGCAGCGTGCCGCCCGTGCCGTAACCGCGCGTCTGGGCGAGGTTGAGGGTTTCCATCACGACACCCTGGCCGGCGAAGGCCGCATCGCCGTGCACCAGCACCGGCAGGACCTGCTTGCCTTCCTGGTCGCCGCGGCGCTCCTGGCGGGCGCGGACGCTGCCCTCGACCACCGGATTGACGATTTCCAGGTGGGAGGGGTTGAACGCCAGCGACAGGTGCACCGGACCGCCACGGGTCGAGACATCGCTCGAAAAACCGTTGTGGTACTTCACGTCGCCGTCGGTCAGGCCTTCGGCGTGCTTGCCCTCGAATTCGGCAAAGAGGTCGCCGGGCATCTTGCCCATGATGTTGACCAGCAGGTTCAGGCGGCCGCGGTGGGCCATGCCGACCACGATCTCCTGGACGCCCGAGTCACCGGCGTGGTTGACCACTTCGTCCATCGAGGCGATGAAGCTCTCGCCGCCTTCGAGGGAGAAGCGCTTCTGGCCGACGTACTTGGTGTGCAGGAAGCGCTCAAGGCCCTCGGACTCGGTCAGCTGCTGCAGGATGTGGCGCTTTTCTTCGGTCGAGAAGGAAGGCGCGGACAGCGTCGACTCCAGACGCTGCTGGATCCAACGCTTGGCGGTCGGATCGGAAACATGCATGAACTCCGCGCCGATCGAGCGGCAATAGGTGTCGCGCAGCGCCTTCAGGATGTCGCGCAGCGTCATCGTGCTGGCGGTCGTGAAATAGGTGTTGGTCGCGGAGTAGGTTTGATCCAGGTCGGCTTCGGTCAGGCCATAGAAGGACGGATCGAGTTCGGGGATCGGGGGACGCTCCTGGCGCTTGAGCGGGTCCAGATCGGCCCAGCGCGAGCCCAGCGAACGGTAGGCGGCGATCAGCGATTGGACCGAGACCTGCTTCGAAGCCACCGACAGGTCGGGCTCGGCGGCGCGCTGCAGGAAGGCATTGGCGCGGGCGCGTTGAGCGAAGGATTCGACGATGGGAGCGTGCGCCTGGTCGCGCGTGGATTCTTGCCCGTCGGTGGCCGGCGTGTGCTGCAGCTGGTCGAAGTACTCGCGCCACTGGTCGGGCACCGAGCCGGGATTGTCGAGATAGGCTTCGTAGAGCTCTTCGACGTAAGGGGCATTACCCCCAAACAAATAGGAGGTAGATAGGGATTCTGATTCCGTAGACATAATGTCGCTTCACCTTGGCGAGTGCTTCACTCGCATACGATGCAGGAAAACCTTCCGCGACACGGGCTTCCCGGTTAGCGGATAGCAGGGGCAGAAGGCACGTACAAGCCTCGAAAGCCGTGTGATGAGTATACTCCTTCGAGTTTGCCCCCGTCTCGCTGCAATCGCATGACAGGACAGGAAAGTCGGGCATGCCGATATTCCTGGGCAGAATGCCTGCGCCAAGCTGCGGGTTACGGGCGTCTACGCGGCCCTTACGCGCGGCTTCATGGTCTCATCTCGCGGCGCGTATCCTGGCGCGCCGCCCGGCCTTCAAGTGACGAGGATACGACGCCCGGCCTAAGCCGCCAAGTCCCCCCGTCCCAGCACCCGGCGGCCAAATCCGGCCACCACCAGGGCGAACGCCGCCAGCCCCAGCCATTGCGCCGTCCGGGCAAAGCCGGGGCCGGCCAGGGCCAGGGGGGCGTCTTGCTGCGTGGCCCCGATCACGGCGGCCATGAGCACGCCGACCAGGCTTTCTCCCACGATCAGCCCCGACGCCAGCAGCACCCCTCGCCGCCGCGCCGGCGCCGCGTACTCCGCCACGGGCAGTCCGCGCGCCTGGGCCCGGCGGCGCAACAGCCGGTCCAGGACCCAGGCGAGCACGGCGCCGACCACGATGGGCGCGCTCACCGAGGGCGGCAGATAGATGCCGATGCCCACGGCCAGCACCGGCATGCGGGCGACCCGGCAATGGCGCTTGAGCAGCTGGTCCAGGAGGATCAGCGCCACCCCCACCCCCATGCCGACCCATATCATGGTCCAGTTCAGGTCGCGCAGGAAGATGCCGCGCGCGATGGCCAGCATGAGCGAAGCCTGCGGCGCGGACAACGCCCGGTCCGGGTCCATGCCGGGCCTGGGCAGGGCGCCGGCAAAGCCATAGGCGTTGTAGAGCAGGTCCAGGACCGGGGAGATGACCGCCGCGCCGACCAGGCAGCCGATCAACAGGGCGACCTGCTGGCGCCAGGGCGTGGCGCCCACCAGCCAGCCGGTTTTCAGGTCCTGCAGGTTGTCATTGGCGATGGAGGCCACGGCGACGACCGCCGCCGTGGTGAAAATGGCCAGCGCCGTGGCCAGGCGCAAGCCTTCGGGGCTGGCCAGCAGGCCATCCTGGCGATGCGTGGCCACCATGAGAACGGACACCAGCACGATGGCGACGATGCCCACCCCGGAAATCGGGCTGGTCGAGGACCCCACCAGCCCGGCCATATAGCCGCAGGCCGCCGCCACCAGGAAGCCAAAAACAAAGGCGAACAGCACGGCGTAGGCCACCAGCGGCCAGAGGCGGCCCTGGGCGGCCGGGGCCTGGCCCAGGAAGCTGGCGAACACCCCGACCAGGACGGCCACCAGGCCCAGCGTGAGCAGCGCGATCCAGAAGCCGGGCAGATCGCGCTCGGTGCGCGGCAGCTCGCCGCGGGGCCGCCCACCCCCGGACAGGGAGCCGAACATGGCGGCGATGCCCCGCATCATGGGCAGAAACAGCAAGGCCAAGGTCCAGATCGCGCCTACGCCGATCACCCCGGCGCCGATGAAGCGGACCTGCGAACGCCAGACCTCGGTGCCGAACTCGGCCAGGCTCTGGCCGGCGGCCGGCGCCGCTTGCAGGGTCAACGCCGGCACGGCCACGCCCCAGGCGATGACCAGCCCGGTCAGCATGGCCAGGCCCGCGACGATGCCGATCAGATAGCCCGCGCCCAGCAGCGCCAGGGAAAAGCCCATGGGCAGGCGCAGCACGGCGCCGCCCAGCGACCACCAGCCGTTGACGGCGTCGCCCAGCACGCGCAGCCCGCTGGCGGCAAAGCTGAACAGGGCGGCCACGCCGCCGCCGGCCAGGATATGGCTCATGCCGGTGGGCGCCGCCGCGCCCGAGGCCGCCTGCGTCCGGGCGCTGCTGCCCACGCGCAGGATTTCGGCGGCCGCCACGCCTTCCGGATACGGCAGCGGACTCTTGACGACCATCAGGTGGCGCAGGGGAATGGAGAACATCACCCCCAGCATCCCGCCGGCCGCGCAAATCGCCAGCGTCTGCCAGAACGGGAAATGCTGCCAGTGTCCCAGCATCACCAGCGACGGCAGGATGAAGATGATGGACGACAGGGTGCCGGCCGCCGACGCCTGGGTCTGCACCATATTGTTTTCCAGGATGTTGGCCCCCGGGAACATGCGCAGGACCGACATCGAGATCACGGCGGCCGGAATGGCCGAGGAGAAAGTCAGCCCGACCTTCAAGCCCAGGAAGACATTGGAGGCCGTGAAAACCACCGTGATGGCCGCGCCCAGCAAGACCCCGCGCACGGTCAATTCCGGCAAGGACATCGCATCCGGAACCCGCAACCCCTCGGCCATAGATACCCTCCGTGTCAGTCCGACGGGAAAACGCCGGCTGCCCACCATGGTAGCGCCCGGCGGCGGCGGCGCTGTTTCAGAGGGCAACGGAAACCCTGATAGCAGCATATTCCTCTGCCAAACCGGAGGTCGGCGGCAGGCCATGCTGCCGCGGCCCGTGCCGCCGCGCCGCTTTCGGTCACCCATGCTGGGGACTCGGATCTAGGATTACAAGAAAAATCCCCCTCGGAGACAGACATGCCCGCCCTGCCAGCCGCCATCGACAGCGATGCCATCGAAACCGCCGAATGGCGCGACGCCCTGAGTTCGCTGCTGCACGCCGATGGCAGCGAACGCGCCGCCTATGTGCTGCATTGCCTGCTGGAGCATGCGGATAAGCTGGGCCTGCGGCTGCCGCGCCGCGTCAATACGCCCTACCTGAATACCATCGCCCGCGCCGACGAACCGGCCTTCCCGGGCGACCTGGAGCTGGAGGCGCGCCTGGCCTGTATCAACCGCTGGAATGCCCTGGCCATGGTGGTGCGCGCCAACCAGGCGCATGGCGAACTGGGCGGCCATATCGCCAGCTATGCCTCGGCGGCCGATCTCTTCGAGGTGGGCTTCAACCATTTCTTCCGCGCGGGCTCGCCCCAGCAAGGCGGCGACCTGGTCTATATGCAGCCGCATTCGGCGCCCGGCATCTATGCGCGCGCCTTCCTGGAAGGCTTTCTCGACGAAGAGGACCTGGCGCTGTTCCGCCAGGAAATCACCGCCCGCGCCCAAGGGCGACGCGGCCTGTCATCCTACCCCCACCCCTGGCTGATGCCGGATTTCTGGCAATTCCCCACGGGTTCCATGGGGATAGGCCCGATCAACGCCATCTACCAGGCGCGCTTCATGCGCTACCTGGAGCACCGGGGCCTGGCCGCCCCCTCCGAGCGCCGCGTCTGGGGAATTTTCGGCGATGGCGAGATGGACGAGCCCGAATCCATCGCCGCCCTGACCCTGGCCTCCCGCGAAAAGCTCGACAACCTGGTGTTCGTCATCAACTGCAATCTGCAGCGCCTGGACGGCCCGGTGCGCGGCAATGGCCGCATCATCGATGAGCTCGAAACACTGTATGCCGGCGCCGGCTGGAATGTCATCAAGCTGCTGTGGGGCGGCGATTGGGACGCCCTGCTGTCGGCCGACCGCGAGGCCGCGCTGGCCCGCGCCTTTTCGCGCACCGTGGACGGGCAGTTCCAGACTTTCGCGGCCAAGGACGGCGCCTACAACCGTGAACACTTCTTCGGCCAGGACCCGGCGCTGGCGGCCCTGGTCGCCGACCTGGACGACGACGCCATCGACCGCCTGCGCCGCGGCGGCCATGACATGGTGAAGATCTATGCGGCCTACCACCGGGCCGTGCGCCATCGCGGCCAGCCCACCGTGATCTTGGCCCAGACCAAGAAGGGCTTCGGCATGGGCGAAGCCGGCCAGGGGCGCATGACCACCCACCAGCAGAAAAAGCTGGACGACCAGGCCCTGCTGGCATTCCGCGACCGTTTTGCGCTGCCGTTGTCCGATGAGGACTGCCTGGGCCTGCGCTTTTACCGGCCGGCCGCCGACAGCCCGGAAATGCGCCACCTGCATGCGCGGCGCCAGGCGCTGGGCGGTTATATCCCGCGCCGCCCGCGCGGCGACCATCCGCTGGCCACGCCCGCGGCCTCGGAATTCGCGCCTTTTGCCCTGCAGGCCCAGGGCAAGGAGATGTCCTCGACCATGGCGGTCGTGCGCATGCTCACCCAGCTGCTCAAGCATGCCGAGCTGGGCCCGCGCGTGGTGCCCATCGTGGCCGACGAGGCGCGCACCTTCGGCATGGCCAATCTCTTCCGCCAGATCGGCATCTATTCCGCGCAAGGCCAGCTCTACGAGCCCGAGGACATCGGCTCGGTGCTGTCGTACCGCGAAGCCCGCGATGGCCAGATTCTCGAAGAAGGCATCACCGAGGCCGGGGCCATATCCTCCTGGACCGCCGCCGGCAGCAGTTACTCCACGCACGGCCTGCCCACCCTGCCCTTCTATATCTATTACTCGATGTTCGGCTTCCAGCGCATCGGCGACCTGATCTGGGCCGCCGCCGACCAGCGTTGCCGCGGCTTCCTGGTCGGCGCCACCTCGGGGCGCAGCACCCTGGGCGGCGAAGGCCTGCAGCACCAGGACGGCGCCAGCCATCTCATCGCCTCGACCGTGCCCAATTGCCGCGCCTACGACCCGGCCTACGCCTACGAGGTGGCCGTGATCGTCGAGGCCGGCATGCGCCGCATGCTGGCCGAACAGCGCGATGAGTTCTATTACCTGACCGTCACCAACGAAAACCTGCCCCAGCCCGATATGCCCCGGGGCGCGGCCGACGGCATCCTGCGCGGCATGCATCGCGTGCGGGCGCCGTCGGCGCCGCTGTTGCGCCTTTTGGGCGCCGGCCCCATGCTGCCCGAGGCCGAGGCCGCCGCCGCGCTGCTGCAGGCGCGCCATGGCATCGAGGCCGAGGTCTGGAGCGTGACCAGCTTCAGCGAACTTGCCCGCGACGGCCGGCGCGCCGAACGCGAGGCCGCCCTCGGCCTGGACGGCGAGCCCGCTTGGATACAGCAATGCCTGGACACCGCCCTGCCCACGGTGGCGGTCTCCGATTATGTGCGCGCCGTGCCCGACCAGATCCGCGCCTGGGTGCCCGGCGCCTACCGCTGCCTGGGCACCGATGGTTTCGGCCGCAGCGACACCCGCCAGCGCCTGCGCGATTTCTTCGAAATCGGCGCCGAGTGGATCGTGCTCCATGCCCTGGACCTGCTGGCCGGCCAGGATAGCGCCTGGCGGGCGGCCCGGGATGCCCAGCGGCAACGCCTGGACATCCGGGACAGCGCCCCGTGGCAGAGCTGATGCGGTAATCGCGCCGGGGGCGCGCTGCATTGCAGCAGCGGCGGCCCAAGCACGATTACGCGCTTTCTGTTGAAATACGTTGTTATCCCGAAGATTCGGGACGGGTCTACGCGCCCGTTCAACGGTTTTTCATAGTTGGCGCACTCGCACGCACAAAGGCAGTACCTCATGGACGAAACCCTCACCAAGCTGGCGTTGGACTACCACGCCTATCCCACTCCGGGCAAAATCTCCGTCACCCCGACCAAGACGCTGGCCAACCAGGACGACCTGTCGCTGGCCTACTCGCCCGGCGTGGCCGCGGCCTGCATGGCGATCTACGACAAGGGCAACGAGGCTGCCTCGATGTACACCTCGCGCGCCAACCTGGTCGGCGTGATCACCAACGGCACCGCCGTGCTGGGCCTGGGCAACATCGGCCCGCTGGCCGCCAAGCCCGTCATGGAAGGCAAGGGTTGCCTGTTCAAGAAATTCGCCGGCATCGATGTGTTCGACATCGAGTTGGCCGAAAACGACCCGGACAAGCTGGTCGACATCATCGCCGCGCTGGAACCCACCCTGGGCGGCGTCAATCTCGAAGACATCAAGGCGCCCGAATGCTTCTATATCGAGAAGAAGCTGCGCGAGCGCATGAAGATCCCCGTCTTCCATGACGATCAGCACGGCACCGCCATCATTTCGGCCGCCGCCATCCTCAACGGCCTCAAGGTGGTCGGCAAGGACATGGACAAGGTCAAGCTGGCCTGCTCGGGCGCCGGGGCCGCCGCCATCGCCTGCCTGGACCTGCTGGTGCACCTGGGCATCAAGCGCGAGAACATCTATGTGGTCGATTCGCGCGGCGTGATCTGGGAAGGCCGCGAAGAAAACATGGAGCCCAACAAGCGCCGCTACGCGCAGAAGACCGATGCGCGCACCCTGGCCGACGTGGTCAAGGACGCCGATGTCTTCCTGGGCTGCTCGACCGCCGGCGTGCTGACCGGCGACATGGTCAAGACCATGGCCGCCCAGCCGCTGATCCTGGCGCTGGCCAACCCCGAGCCGGAAATCCGCCCGGAGATCGCCCGCGCCGCGCGCCCGGATTGCATCATCGCCACCGGCCGCTCGGACTATCCCAACCAGGTCAACAACGTCCTGTGCTTCCCCTTCATCTTCCGCGGCGCCTTGGATGCCGGCGCCACGCGCATCACCGAAGAGATGAAGTTGGCCTGCGTCAAGGCCATCGCCGAACTCGCCCAGGCCGAGCAGAATGATGAAGTGGCCCGTGCCTACGCCGGCCAGGAACTGTCGTTCGGCCCCGAGTACATCATTCCCAAGCCCTTCGATCCGCGCCTGATCGTGCAGATCGCGCCGGCCGTGGCGCAGGCGGCCGCCGACTCCGGCGTGGCCAGCCGCCCCATCGAGGACATCGAGGCCTACCGCCAGAAGCTGATGGGCTTTGTCTATCACTCGGGCCAATTGATGCGCCCGCTGTTCAAGCAGGCCAAGACCGCGCCCAAGCGCGTGGTCTATGCCGACGGCGAAGACGAGCGCGTGCTGCGCGCCGTGCAGGTGGTGGTCGACGAGAAGCTGGCTCATCCCATCCTGATCGGCCGTCCCGCCGTCATCGAGATGCGCATCAAGAAGTTCGGCCTGCGCCTGGCCGCCGGCCAGAACATCGAGATCGTCGATCCCGAGGACGACAGCCGCTTCAACGACACCTGGCAGGCCTACTATCAGCTGCAGGGCCGCAACGGCGTCACGCCGACCGTGGCCAAGGCCATGATCCGCAAGCACAACACGCTGATCGGCGCGATGCTGCTGCGGCGCGGCGATGCCGATGCCCTGCTGTGCGGCGTGGCCAGCAAATACGACAACCAGCTCAAGTACATCGACGAAGTCATCGGCACCAAGCCGGGCCAGACTTTCGCCGCCCTCAACGTGCTGATGCTGCCCGACCAGACGCTGTTCGTGGCCGACACGCACGTCAACGAGAACCCCTCGGCGGAAGAAGTCGCCAACATCACCATCCAGGCCGGCGAGGAAATGATGCGCTTTGGCGTGGTCCCCAAGATCGCGCTGCTGTCGCACTCGAACTTCGGCAGCCGCCCGACCGAGTCCTCGCGCAAGATGGCGCATGCCCGCCGCCTGGTGGCCGAGCGCGCGCCGCACCTGGAAGTCGACGGTGAAATGCATGCCGACGCGGCGCTGTCCGAAAAGATACGTGTGCAGGCCTATCCCGACAGCTCGCTCAAGGGTCCGGCCAATCTGCTCGTGATGCCCAATCTGGATACCGGCAACATTACCTACAACATGCTCAAGATGACCGGCAGCAACGGTGTGGCCATGGGCCCCATCCTGCTGGGCGCCGCCCGTCCGGTGCATATCCTGACCACCAGCGCCACGGTGCGCCGCATCGTCAACATGACGGCGCTGGCCGTGGTGGACGCACAGCAGGAAGCCGAAACCCGCTAACAGCAGGTATCAGCATGACCCGCCGGGGCTGCCGCCCCGGCTTTTTTTTGCCCGAGGAAAGCCGGACCGCTCCCCATTCGCCGGGAAATTTCGCTCAATAAGAAAAGAATCGACTGATACCTCAGCAATCTGGCCGACCACATCATCGTGTCTCCCAGTTTTTGAATACAAATGAGTATCAGTTGCAAATGACTATTCCCGCCATCCGCGCCGCCGCGCTGCCGCCGTCCTGCCGCCTGGGCAGCGCCTTTGTCGCCCTGAGCCTGTCGGCCGCCACCAGCCATGCAGCCTCCCCCCCGCCGGCGCCGGCCGAACTTGCGCCGGTCGAAGTCAACGCGACGGCGGGGCCCAAGGTCGATCATTCGGCCTCCCCGAAGTACACGCAACCCCTGCTCGACATCCCCCAGACCATCAACATCATTCCCGACAGCCTGATGGAAGAGCAGAACGCCCATGGCCTGCGCCAGGTGTTGTCCAATGTGTCCGGCGTGACCTTCAATGCCGGCGAAGGCGGCGGCGGTTCGGGCGACAACATCAATATCCGGGGTTTCAACGCCAGCACGAACATCCAGTTCGACGGCCTGCGCGACAGCGCCCAGGCCTATCGCAGCGACCTGTTCAACATGGAATCGGTCGAGGTCATCAAAGGCCCGAATTCCGTCTTCGGCGGCGCGGGCACCACGGGCGGCAGCATCAACCTCATCAGCAAACGCCCCCAGCAAGAGGACTTCATCCATGCCGAGGCCGGACTGGGCACGGACCGCTATCGCCGGCTGACCCTCGACGCCAACCAGACATTGCCGGCGGCCGGTGCCGCCTGGCGCCTGAACCTCATGGCTCACGGCAACGACGTTCCCGGGCGCGGGCCGGTGGATCGCAAACGCTGGGGTTTCGCGCCCTCGCTGAAACTGGGTTTGGACGGCCCGACGCAATGGACGCTGAGCTACTTCTACCAGACCGACCGTAACCTGCCTGACTACGGCGTGCCGGCGCGGGACGGCCGGCCCCTGGCCAGCCGCCATGCCTATTTCGGCTGGCGCAACCTGGACCACGAGCGTGTCCATTCGCATATCGCCACCTCGGAAATCCAGCATCGTTTCGCCTCCGGCCTGACCGTGCAGAACCTGACCCGCTATTCGCAGCTGGACCGCGACACGGTGATCTCGGCCTCGCACATCAATGTCGCCGGCCTGCCGCCCGGCCGCTACAAGCCCGCCGGGCCGCAGGGCTATGGCCGCGACACCAGCACCAAGCTGTTCGCCAACCAGACCCATCTGAACATGAAGGGCGAGTTGCTGGGGATGACGCATGAGCTGGGCGCCGGGCTCGAACTCTCGCGCGAAACCTATCGCCTGCAGAACTCCAGCTACAACCTGAGCCGCCTTTTCCCCGCCGACGGCTATCCGCTGGCCAACCCGCCCGGCTACTGGCCAGGCCCGCGCCTGCGCACAGACTCGTCGCGCCAGCGCTCCACCCTGCTCACCCGGGCGCTCTATCTCACGGACAGCATCGCCCTGGCGCCCGCCTGGGATCTCTCCCTGGGCCTGCGACACGACTGGATCGAAGGCCGCGCCCGCGTCAGGCCCGCCGCCGGCGCGGAAAGCCGCGAGACCTCCAAGACCCGCGCCTTCAGCGGCCGCGCGGCGGTGACCTACAAGCCGGCCGACAATGGCCGTGTCTATCTGGCTTATGGCAATTCCTTCAACCCCTCGTCCGAGAACCTGGTCAGCAATGGGCGCGGCTTGAGCGCGGCCACCAGCGACTTGGCGCCCGAACGCAACAACAGCTGGGAACTCGGCACCAAATGGGATGTGCTGCAGCGCCAGCTCGCCCTGAACGCCGCCTTGTTCCAGGTCACCAAGCAAAATGCCCGTGAGCGGCAGGTCGACGGCAGCAATACCCTGAGCGGCAAGCAAAGAGTGCGCGGCCTGGAACTCGGCGCCACCGGCAAGCTGACGCCGCAATGGGAGATCTACACCGGCTATACCTATTTGCACAGCCGCACCCTGGCGTTTGCCAGCCAGCCTGCCCAGGAGGGCCGGCCACTGGCCAACACGCCCAGCCACAGCCTGAGCCTGTGGACCAGCTATGCGTGGCCCTCCGGCTGGAAAGCCGGCTATGGCATACGCGCCGTCGGCAAGCGCGCCGTCAGCTCATCGGGCGGAGGAGACATCGCCGGCTATGCCGTGCATAGCCTGATGGTGGGCTATACGGTCAACGCCCATCTCAGCCTGCAGCTGAACGTCGACAACCTGACCAACAAGGCCTATATCGAAAGGGCGCGCCTGAGCACCGGCAGCAACACGCGCTCCTCGGCGGTCGAGTTCGGCGATGGTCGATCGGCCATGCTGAGCGCCTTCTGGCGCTATTGAGGCCGGCCCATGTTGCTCCACATACCTGCCGTGCTGGAGCCAGCCGTGGCGCGCCAATACCTGCTCGATCTGGAGAACACCGCGTGGGAGGACGGCGCGCGCACGGCGGGCTTCCAGTCCGCCCTGGTCAAGCACAATCGCCAGTTGCCAGCCGACAGCGCGGTTGGCCGGCGCATCGCCGCCCATATCGAGCAGCAGCTGCTGCGTCATCCGCTGTTCATCTCGGCGGCCCTGCCCGCGCGCATCTTCCCGATGCTGTTCAATCGCTACAGCGCGGGCGACGCCTTCGGCATGCATGTGGACAATGCCATCCGCTACCCGCCGGGCGAGACGCGCGGGCTGCGCACGGATCTGTCAGCCACGCTGTTCCTGTGCGAGCCCGCGCAATACGATGGCGGCGAACTGGTGATCCGGGACACCTATGGCGAACATAGCGTCAAGCTGCCGGCCGGCCACATGGTGCTCTACCCGGCCACCAGCCTGCACCGTGTGACCGAAGTCACCCGGGGGGCGCGCGTCGCGGCCTTCTTCTGGGTGCAGAGCCTGGTGCGCGATGACGGCCAGCGCACCCTGCTCTTCGAGCTGGATGGCGCCATCCAGGAGACCGCTGCCGCATTGGGCGCGGGCAGTCCGCAGGCCGTCGCGCTCACGGGCGTCTACCATAACCTGCTGCGCCGGTGGGCCGACCCCTGAGCGCCAGATTCCGAGTCCGGCTGTTTTAAGGTAAAAACAGCGCATGGCCGGCGCCCGCCGGCCGCCAAGGACAAGGAAGTTCCCATGTTGCAAGACGCTCTGCTGGCCTGGCTGCACTATCTGGCCATCTTTCTCGTCGTGGTGCTGATCACTGCCGAATCCGTGCTGCTTCGCCCCTCGCTGACCCGCGAATCCATCACCCGCCTGGTCAAGTACGACCGGATTTACCTGCTGGCGGCCTTGCTGGCGCTGGGAACCGGCGTGCTGCGCTTCGCTTTCGGGGCCAAGGGCGGGCTTTTCTACATGGTCAACCCCTGGTTCCACGCCAAGCTCACCGTGTTCGTCATCATCGGCCTCTGTTCGATCAAGCCGACGCTGACGTATCTGCGCTGGCGCGACGCGGCCGCCAAAGATCCGGGCTTCCTGCCGGCGGCCGAGGCCATACGCGGCGCGCGCCGCTGGGTGCTGATCGAGGCGCACCTGCTCATTCTGTTGCCGCTGTTCGCCGCGCTGATGGCGCGCGGCATCGGCCTCTGATCATGAAGACCGGTGGCGATTTCTGGCGCGACCCGGCCCTGCCCTATGCGGAGAGCCGGCGCGCCTGCGACAGCCGGGCGGCCTATCGGCCGCATAGCCATGCCACCTGGTCCATAGGCGCGGTCGATGCCGGCCGCAGCCGCTTTCATGGCGCCGGCCCCGAAGCCCTGTTGCTGGAGCCCGGCACGGTGGTCATCGTGCCCGCGGGCCAAGTCCACGCCTGCAACCCCGAGCCGCGCCAGGCCTGGAGCTACCAGATGCTGCATCTGGATGCCGCCTGGGTCGATGCCATCCTGCCGGCCGGCACCGCCATCCGGGTATTGCGCGAGCCCTGGGCCTATCGTCTTTTCTGCCAGACCAATACGCTGCTGTTCTCGCACGCCAGCCCGGCCCTGAAAGAAAACGCGCTCATCGAATTGGTAGCCAAGCTGCATGGCGCGCCGGCCCAGATCCTATCTCACCCGCGCACCCCACGCGGGCTGTCCGGGCTTATCGCGGCCTTGCGCGAACAAGCCGCCGCGCCCCCCGCGCTCGGCGAGCTCGCCCGGCAGGCCGGGATGAGCCGCTATCAGCTGATCCGGACCTTCCGCAAGCTGACCGGCCTGCCTCCCCACGCCTGGATACTGGACCAGCGCATCATCCAGGCACGCGAACATCTGCGCGCCGGACGGCCCCTGGCCGAGGTTGCGCTGGAGCTGGGTTTTGCCGACCAAAGCCATTTCCAGCGCGTATTCAAGGCGCATACCGCCACGACCCCCGGCCATTACCGCGCGGCCGGCTGAGGCCGCGCAATTTCCTTCAATACGGACATGGCCGCCGGAAGGCAGACTGGCGTGTCTTGTGCGCCCAGGTCCGTCATGCCTTCCTTCCTGCTCATTGCCTCTGCCCATTTCCTGGCCTTGCTCTCGCCGGGTCCCGATTTCTTCCTGGTGGCGCGCAGCGCGCTGGCCGCCGGCTGGCGCACGGCCAGCGGCGCCTGCCTGGGCATCGCCCTGGCCAATGGGCTGTTCATCGTGCTGGCGTTCGGGGGCGTATCCAGCCTGCGCGACGGCGGCTTGCTGTTTCGGGGCCTGCAGGCCGCCGGCGGCGCCTATCTGGTCTACCTCGGCCTGCTTTTCCTGCGCCACGCCGGACGCACGCCGCTGGACGGCCAGGGCAAGGCCGCGGGCTCGTGGTGGCGCGCGCTCGGCATGGGCTTGTTCTCGGGCGTGTTGAACCCCAAGAACGCGCTCTTCTATGCCAGCCTGGCCACGCTCCTGGCGCCCGGCCTTTCGCCGGGCCGCCAGGCTGCCTATGGCCTGTGGATGTTTGGCGTGGTGCTGGGCTGGGACCTGCTGGTGGCGGTCCTGATCAGCCGGCCGCGGGTGCTGCGCCGCTTCGGCCGGATGCTGCCCTGGCTGGAGCGTGGCTGCGGGCTGATTCTGGGTGCCATGGGCGCGGGCTTGCTGGCGAGCCTGGCCCTCGCCTTCTGATTGCCGCGCCCCGGGCGCGCTCAGCCCAGCACATCCGCCACTGCCCGCTCGCCGATGGCCAAGCCTACCGTCATGCCCACGCCTGAATGCATGACCGCCACCGTGGTCTGCGCATCGGCCCGCATGACGGAGTAAGGCGCCGGGCCATGGGCGCCATAGACGCCCTGCCAGCGCTCCAACACCCGCAGGCGGGCGCCCAGCGCCTGCTGGGCCAGCGCCAGGAGCGCATCATCGATCGCCTCGTCATTGAAGGGCGGCGCGTCCGCGCCGTAGCGATGCGAATCGCCCACGATCAATTCGCCATAAGGCGTGGGGCTGATAAGCAGATGAATGCCCTCGCGCATCAGGAAGGGGCTGCGCGCCTCGAAGAGCGCTCGCAGGCGTTGCGCGCTGGGCAGATCCGAAAACGCGCCATAGTGCACGCAGGACAGCCCCGTCAATAGCGGCATGTCGAGGCTGAAAGCCTGTCCGGCAAACGCCGCGCGCAGCATCTGCAGGCGCGAGACCTCCAGGTCCAGGGGGGCGAACAGTTCCGGCCATAGTGTCAGGTAATCGTGTCCCGGGCAGACGAAAACATGGCGCGCGCGCAGATTCCCCGCGGTGGTATGGACCTCGCCGCCCTCGGCGCGGCGCGCCAGCGTGCCATCGATGACCCGCACGCCCATGTCTTCGGCCAGGTGGCGCGTGATGGCGGGCAAGGCCTCGCGCGAATAGATCTGCAGATCGTCGGTGCCGCGCAGGGCCGCGCAATGATGATCCAGGCGGCCGCCATAGAAGGCGCCGAGTTCGCGGCCACTGAGCAACTGGGCCGCATAGCCTTCAGTCTGCAGGCGCTCGCTGGCGAACTCTTCCAGCACGTCGCGCTCGTGCGCGTTGCGGGCCAGCACCAGGCAGCCGTTGGCCCGCACATGAAAACCCGCCTGCCCGGCGAGCTGCAGCCACAAGGCGCGTGTCTGGCGCGCCAGGCCGGCCATTTCGCCGGGCGCCTGGCCGGTCACCAGGACCTGGCCGAAGTTGCGGATGGTGGCGCCATGTGCCTGGCGGGCGCGTTCGACCACCGCCACGGACAGGCCGCGGCGGGCGCAAGCCCAGGCATGGGCCATCCCCAGCATTCCGCCGCCGACGACGACGGCATCAAAATCTCTCATTGCAATATCCCGTATCGACATGGGCGGGCGCGTCCCCGGCCGCGCCCGCCACGGCTGACTTACTTCTTCTTCGGCTCGGACTTGCTGTCGTAGCGCTTGGTCCACTCGGCGATGATGCGGTCGCGCTGCGTGGCGGCCCACACGAAATCGTTCTTGATCATGCGCGAAGCCAGGTCGGTCGGCAGATTGGGATTGGAGGTCGCTACCGAAGGAATGGCCAGCACGGCGAAATTGGCCTTGTACAGTTCATTGGCGGCGCGGCTGGCCGAGAAATCCGCCACCTTGCGCGCCGCGTCGGCATTCTTGGTGCCGCGCACGATGGCGGTAGCCTCCACTTCCCAGCCCAGCCCCTCGGAGGGAAAGATGGGCTGGACCGGAGCGCCGTCGGCCTTGAGCTTGGCGGCGCGGTAATCAAAGGACACGCCGATGGGGAACTCGCCCGAAGCCGCCAGGTTGCAAGGCTTGGAACCCGAATGCGTGTAGCTGCCGATGTTCTTGTGCAAAGCGTCCATGAACGCCCAGCCCTTGTCTTCGCCGAAGATCTGCAGCCAGGCGCTGACGTCCAGAAAGCCCGTGCCCGAAGAGGCGGGATTGGGCATCACGATCTTGCCGGCATACTCGGGACGGGTGAGGTCCTGCCAGGACTTGGGCTCCGGCAGATTCTGCTTCTTGGCCTCCACGGTATTGAAGCAGATCGCCGCGGCGAAGGCGTCCATGCCCACCCAGGCGGGCACGGGCTTGGCATCGCGCATCTGCGGCGAGATCTGATCCAGGCCTTTGGGCGCATAGGGTTCCAGCATCCCTTCCTTGTCCATCAGGCCCAGCGAGGTGCCGGCCAACCCCCAGATTACGTCGGCCTTGGGATTGTTCTTCTCGGCCAGCAACTTGGCGGTGATGATGCCGGTGGAGTCGCGCACCCACTGGATCTTGATGTCGGGATACTCGCGCTCGAAGGCGGCCTGGTAGGCCTTGATCTGGTCGGCTTCGAGGGCGGTGTAGACGGTCAGCGTGGTCTGCTGCGCCATCACGGGCGCGGCGGCCAGGGCCAGCAGGCCGACGGCGCGGCGCGCGAGCAGGTGAAATTCAGGCATGGTTCAACTCCGGTAGAGGGCAGGGGAAACTCAGGGCCGTTCGCCGCGCGCCAGGCGGGCCGAGATATCGCTCAGCACGCCGGGCAGCCCGGCCACGGTATCGATGAAATAGTGCGGTTCGGCGGCGGCGAAGGCCTGGCGCGCGCGCTCGCGGGCCGCGGCGCGGCCCGCCTCGTCCAGCGACCGGTAGGCATCCAGGCCGAGGCCGGCGGCGTTGCCCGACAGCAGCAGCCCCACCGACCACATGCCGGCGCGCCGGCCCTCCTCGACACCTACGCCGGTGTCATCGACTTTGACGCAGCCGGCCACATCATCGATGCCCAGGGCGACGGCGCTCTTGAGCGCCATGCCGGGTGCGGGACGCGCGCGCGGCACCTCGTCGCTGGCCACGACCGTTTCGATCTCGATGCCGCCGGCACGGGCGCGCTCCAGCACCCGGTCCATCACCGACGCCGGATAGCCCGAGCAGGATCCGATCTTCAGGCCGCGTGCGCGCAGCTCGCGCAAGACATCCGGCGCGCCAGGGATCACATCCGAGTACTGGGCGACCTTCTCCCGCTGCATCGGCAGGAAACGCTCATAGATGGCGGTGACCGCGGCGTCGTCGGGCAGCACGCCGAAGCGCTGCCGATACTGTTGCGCGATGTCCGGCTCGTTGCATAGGGCACGGATGTGGTCCCACTTGCCCAGGCCCATGGGGCCGCGCGCCTGCTCCAGGCTGAGCGAGACGCCAAACTGCGCGAAGGCCTCGACAAACACCCGCGTGGGCGCAAAAGAGCCGAAGTCGACCAGCGTTCCGGCCCAGTCGAAGATGACCGCCTCAAGACGGGTAGGAAGAGCGTTCATGGCATATCCAAGGTAAGCAAAAAAGGAGTTCAATCGCGCGGGGCCATGCGCCAATCCTGCGTGCGTCGCAGCAACGCGCGGCTGGCGCCATGCAGCAGCAGCGACACCACGGCGGAACTGGCCATGATCACGGTGCACATGGCGGCCGCCGGGCCGATGAAGCCGGCGTCGTCCATATTGAGCACAGCCACGGCCGCCAGGACCGTTGAAGGGCTGTAGAGAAAGACCACGGCCGAGACCGTGGTCATGGCCGACACGAAGAGGTAGCGCGCCGTGGCGAGCACGGCCGGCAGGCACATGGGCAGCGTCACGCGCCAGAAGGTCAGCAGCGCGGGCACCTTCAGCGCCGCCGAGGCCGCCTCGAACTCCGGGTCCAGCGCGCCCAGCGCGGTCACGGCGGTCAGGTGCGCACTGGTGTAGAAATGCACCACCGTACAGATGACCAGCAGGGCCATGGTGCCGTACAGGCCGCCCAGCGGATTGAGCGGACTGTTGAAAAAGAAGATGTAGCCCAGGCCCAGCACCAGCCCGGGCACGGCCATCGGCGTGAGCGCCAGCAGGCTGACCAGGCCGCGCAGCGGGCGGGCCACGCCGCGCGCCGGCAGTTTCTCTATCATCCAGGCGCCGCCGAAAACCAGGGCAGTGCCGATGACGGCGGTCAACGCCGCCAGCGTGAGGCTGTTGCGCCAGGCCAGCCAACCGCCGCCATCCATATTGTCGAAGTCATAGGAGCGCAGCGACAGCGACAGGTTGTAGGGCCACATCTTGATGAAGGAGGCCCAGACCGCCACGCCCACCAGCGCCGCCAGCATCAGCGCGATGCATCCGCCGGCCAGCAGGAAGGACAGGTCGCGCGCGCCGTGCCGGCCGGGCGCATAGCGCTGCGACCGGCCCGTCAGGCCGGCGCCCTGGCGGGTGCGCAGGCGGCGGTCCAGCAAGAAGGTGAGCACCGCCGGGATCAGCAGCATCAGGCCGATGGCCGCGCCTTTGGAGAAGTTCTGTTGGCCGACTACGGCCTTGTAGGCCTCCACGGCCAGCACGTTGTAATCGCCCCCCACCACCTTGGGCACGCCGAAGTCCGTCACCGCCAGGGTGAAGACCAGGCAGCATGCCGAAAACACGGCGTAGCGCGTGCCGGGCAAGGTCACCGTCAGAAAGGTGCGCAAGGGTCCCGCCCCCATGGCGCGCGCCGCGTCATACAGACGGCCGTCGGCCAGCGTCAGTCCCGTGACCAGGATCATCAGCGCATGCGGAAAGGTGTAAAACACCTCGCCGGCCACGATGCCCCAGAAACCATAGATGGTGGCGCCGCCCGTCCAGGTCTTGAGCAGGCCTTGGTTGCCCAATAGATAGATGAGCGCGATGCCCGGCAGCAGCGAAGGCGCCAGCAGCGGCAAGAGCGCCAGCATGCGCAACAGGCCCTTGAAGGGCATGAGCGTGCGCGTCAGGCCGTAGGCATAGCAATAGGCGCAGGGCACGACCACGGCGGCGGTCGTCAAGCCCACCGCCAGGCTGCGCCCCACCATGGCCAGGAAGTCGCTCTGCAGCACGATGTCGCGCATGAGGGCCAGGCCGCCCTGCTCGCCCATGGCCGCGCGCGCCAGGATAGCCGCCAGGGGCAAGGCCAGGCAGATCACCAGCGCCAGGGCATAGCTGCCCTGGCCGGCCAGGGCGGCCCAACGGCCTATCCAGCCGGGCAGGCGGCGCCGGGCGGGCACCTGAAGGCGTTCGGGCGAGGGCTTGCCCGCCGACACCGCGGCCGGGGCTTCAAGCGTAGGAACGTAGCGCATCACGCGGCAGCTCCACCCAGCACCGGCCGGCAGCGTATTGATCCAGCAGCGCATCGCCCGCCTGCGGCGGGACGATGGCCTGCAACACTTGTCCGGGCATCCCGTCGATGCGCAAGGTCAGGCGATAGTTGCTGCCCAGGAATACCCCATCCTGCACCTCGGCAAGAAAGGTATTGGCCGAAGGCAGCCCGCCGGATTCGGCCAGGCGTATGGCTTCGGGCCGCAAGAACAGACGTCCGCGCTCAGCGGCCGGCGCTTCATTCACTTCCAGCACCTGACGGCCGACGCGCACATGGCCGGCATCGATGCGCTCATAACCCAGCCAGTTGGCCTCGCCCACGAAATCGGCGATGAAAGCCGTGGCCGGGCGGCGATACAGTTCGCGCGGTGTGCCGAACTGTTCGATGCGCCCGCCGTTCATGACCGCGATACGGTCGGCCATCTCCATGGCCTCGTCCTGGTCGTGAGTCACCATGAGCGTGGTGATGGCCAGCCGGCGCTGCAGCGCGCGCAGCTCGGCGCGCAGATGCGTGCGCACCCGGGCGTCCAGCGCCGACATGGGCTCATCCAGCAACAACAGCGACGGCGCCGGCGCCAGCGCGCGCGCCAGCGCCACACGTTGCTGCTGGCCGCCGGACAACTGCCCGGGGTATTGGCCGGCCGCGCCGCTCAGCCCGACCAGGTCCAGCATTTCCTCCACGCGCGCGGCGACGCGCTGGCGATGGGCGCGCTGGCCGCTCAGGCCATAGGCGACGTTCTGCGCGACGGTCAAGTTGGGAAACAGCGCATAGGACTGGAACAGGATGCCGTAGTCGCGCTCGGCCGGCGCGGCGCGCGAGATATCACGGCCGGACAGGACGATGCTGCCGCTATCCTGGGGGTCCAGGCCGGCAATGGCGCGCAGCAACGTGGTCTTGCCGCAGCCCGATGGGCCCAGCAGGCAGACCAGTTCCCCGGCGCATATATCCAGCGACACATCCGCGAGCGCGGTATGGCCGCCATAGCGCTTCCCGAGATTGCGCACCGACAGAAATGTGTCGTCGGCTAGGCTCATTACCCCTCCCTACTGATGCGGTTTCTTGCCTGGCCGCCAGTATCGGGAGCTTGCATGGACTGTCTATGACAGTTCGCGCAAATGCAGTAATGAAATCATCAAAATATTTTGGTCTACTGGCCTACCTTGCCGCCACTTCGGACACGCCGCGCGCGTGCCATCGCCTTTGCTCGTCGCCGAACTCAAATCCTTTTATGCCGTCGCCCGCTGCGGATCCGTCACCAAGGCGGCCGCGCAGCTGGGAGTAAGCCAGCCCACCGTGACAGGCCAATTACGCCAGCTTGAATCCCGCTACGGTATCGAACTCTTTTATCGCCAGGGCCGCTCATTGCGCCTGTCGGATGCCGGCCACCGGCTCATGCCGCTGGTCGAACAGCTGATGCTCCAGGAAAGCGAGATTGAATTCCGCCTGCGCGATGCTTGCGAACTGCGCGAAGGCAATCTGCGCATCGGCGCCACCGGCCCCTTCTACATCATGGACACGGTCAGGCGCTACAACGAGCGCTACCCTGGCATAGAACTGCAGCTGACCATAGGCAATTCGCAAAGCATGCTGCAGGCCCTGCACGAATATCGCATCGAGATCGCGACCTCCTCCTACGCCACGGAGGACAAGCATCTCTACCGGCGCACGATCGCCGCCGACCCCTTGCGCGTGGTGGTGCACCGCGAACATCCGCTGGCCGACCGCGCCTCGGTCTCGCTGGCCGATCTGCGGCCCTATACCCTGCTGCTGCGCGAGCCCGGCTCCATGACCCGGCAATTGACCGAGCAGGCCCTGGCCGAGGCCGGCGTGACGCCCGCCACGATACTCGAAATCGGCAGCCGCGAATCCATCCGCCAGGCCGTGTTGTGCAATCTGGGTCTGAGCCTGATACCGGCCCGCGAGGCGCCCGCCCATCCTCAACTGGCCGCGCTGGAGCTCTCGGGCACGCGCATCATGATGCATGAGTATCTCTATTGCCTGCGCGAGCGCCAGCCCGTGCAGCTGATCGCACGCTTCCTGGAGCTGGCGCCGCAAACCTAGGCGGGACGCCGCCGCCCGGACCGCCTGCCCAAAAAAAAGCCCGGCCTGGGCCGGGCACCGCGCCGGCCGCCTGCGGCAGGCGGCCGGGGACTGCGATCAGCGCTTCGGGACGTTGCGCACGACCGAGCCGGTGTAGAGCTGGCGCGGACGGCCGATCTTGTAATCGGGATCGGACAGCATTTCGTTCCACTGGGCGATCCAGCCCACCGTGCGGGCCAGCGCGAAGATGGCCGTGAACAGCGAGGTCGGGATGCCGATGGCGCGCTGCACGATGCCCGAGTAGAAGTCCACGTTGGGGTAGAGCTTACGCTGCACGAAATAGTCGTCCTCGAGAGCGATGCGCTCCAGCTCCATGGCCAGCTTGAACAGCGGGTCGTTTTCCAGGCCCAGGGCACCCAGCACTTCCTTGCAGGTTTCCTGCATCAGCTTGGCCCGCGGGTCGTAGTTCTTGTAGACGCGGTGGCCAAAGCCCATCAGGCGCACGCCCGAGTTCTTGTCCTTGACCTTTTCCATGAACTCGCCGACCTTGGCCACGCCGCCGTTGGCTTGCAGTTCTTCGAGCATCTGCAGGCAGGCTTCGTTGGCGCCGCCATGGGCCGGACCCCACAGGCACGCCACGCCGGCGGCGATGGCGGCAAAGGGGTTGGTGCCCGAGGAGCCGCACAGGCGCACGGTCGAGGTCGAGGCGTTCTGCTCGTGATCGGCGTGCAGGATGAAGATGCGGTCCAGCGCGCGCTCGACCACTTCGTTGACCTTGTATTCTTCGCACGGCGTGGCGAACATCATGCGCAGGAAGTTGCCGGTGTACGACAGGTCGTTCTGCGGATAGATGAAGGGCTGGCCTTGCGAATACTTGTACGCCATGGCGACCAGCGTCGGCATCTTGGCGATCAGGCGGATCGCGGAGATGTGGCGATGCTGGGCGTTGGTGATGTCGGTGGAATCGTGATAGAAGGCCGACAGCGCGCCCACCAGGCCGGTCAGCACGGCCATCGGGTGGGCATCGCGGCGGAAGCCGCGCAGGAAGAAATGCAGCTGCTCGTTGACCATCGTGTGATGGGTCACTTGCGAGTCGAAGTCGGTCTTCTGTTCACCGTTGGGCAGGTCGCCGTTCAGGATCAGGTAGCAGATGTCGAGGAAGTCGCAGTTGACGGCCAGCTGTTCGATCGGATAGCCGCGATACAGCAGCTCGCCCTTGTCGCCGTCGATATAAGTGATGCCCGAGGAAGTCGCGGCGGTCGACATGAAGCCGGGGTCATAGGTGAACATGCCCGTCTGGCCATACAGCTTGCGGATGTCGATGACATCCGGGCCGAGGGTGCCCTTGTACACCGGGAGTTCGATAGGTGCGCTGCCATCCGATAGGGATAGAGTGGCTTTTTTGTCAGACAGGTTCATCGCTGTTTCCTCGTAATGAATCAGAGCTCTCGCATCCGGGCAATGATGGCGCGCAGCCTCGGGGTGTCCAATGCCCCCTCCGGCTCCTTGCGCGCCAGCAGCAGATCGAGCAGATCATTATCTCCAAGCTCGAAGAGCTGCGTCAGCGCCGATACGTCTTCGTCGGTAAGCTGGAGTTCATTGGCATCCAGGTACCGGGTGATGATGAGGTCATTCTCGAGCAAGCCACGGCGCGCACGCCAGCGTAGCCGAGCCCTTTGCAGTTCCGTGAGCTTGCTCATTGAAGGCCTTCGATACTAATAAGCACTAGACCGTACGCCGGACCATCAGTTCCTTGATCTTGCCGATCGCCTTGGTCGGGTTCAGTCCCTTGGGACAGACGTCGACACAGTTCATGATCGTGTGGCAGCGGAACAGGCGGTACGGGTCTTCCAGGTTGTCCAGACGGCGGCCGGTGGCTTCGTCGCGGCTGTCGGCGATGAAGCGGTAGGCTTGCAGCAGGCCGGCGGGGCCGACGAACTTGTCCGGATTCCACCAGAACGAGGGGCAGGAGGTCGAGCAGCAGGCGCACAGAATGCACTCGTACAGGCCGTCCAGCTCTTCACGCGCTTCCGGCGACTGCAGGCGCTCGCGCTCGGGCGGCGGCGTGTCGTTGATCAGGAAGGGACTGACCGAGTGGTACTGGTTGAAGAAGTGCGTCATGTCCACGATCAGGTCGCGGATCACGGGCAGGCCGGGCAGCGGCTTCAGGACGATGGGTTCCTTCAGTTCGCGCAGGTTGGTCGTGCAGGCCAGGCCGTTCTTGCCATTGATGTTCATGGCGTCGGAGCCGCAGACACCCTCGCGGCAGGACCGGCGCAGGGCCAGGCTGTCGTCGACGTCGTTCTTGATGCGCACCAGCGCATCGAGCAGCATCTTGTCGGTCGGCTGGAGCTCGACTTCCAGCTTCTGCATATAGGGACGCTCGTCCTTGTCCGGATCGTAGCGGTAGATTTCGAATTTAACGATTCGTTTGGTGCTCATACCGGCATCCTGCTTAGAAAGTACGGGCCTTGGGCGGGAAGGATTCGACCGTCAGAGGCTTCATCTGAACCGGCTTGTAGTCCAGGCGGCTGCCTTCGGAATACCAGAGCGTGTGCTTGAGCCAGTTTTCGTCGTCGCGGTTCGGGAAGTCGTTCAGGGCGTGCGCGCCACGGCTTTCGGTGCGGTTGGCGGCCGACTTGATGGTGGCGCGGGCCACTTCGGTCATGTTGGCCAGCTCCAGCGCCTCGACGCGGGCGGTGTTGAACACCTTGGACTTGTCCTTGAAGTAGATGCTGCCGGCCACCTTGGCCAGGTCTTCGATCTGCTGGACGCCTTCGTTGAGCAGGTCCAGCGTGCGGAACACGCCGCAGTGACGCTGCATCGACATGCGGATGGCGTTGGCCACGTCCTGGGTCTTTTCCCCGGAGGTGCGCGATTCCAGCTTGTTGACGCGGTCCATCGAGAAGTCGACGGCTCCCTTGGGCACCGGCTTGTGGGCGTGCTGGCGCTCGGGATGCGAGTTGACGATGTGGTTGCCCGTGGCGCGGCCGAACACGATCAGGTCCAGCAGCGAGTTGGTGCCCAGGCGGTTGGCGCCGTGCACCGACACCGCGGCGCATTCGCCGATGGCGTATAGACCGTTGACGATCTTGTTCTCGCCGTTGACGCGCTCGAGCACCTGGCCATGGTAGTTGGCCGGAATGCCGCCCATCTGATAGTGGATGGTCGGCACGACAGGGATCGGTTCCTTGATGGGATCGACGTTGCCGAACTTGATGGCGATTTCACGGATGGACGGCAGGCGCTTGTTGATCACGTCGGCACCGAGGTGATCGAGCTTGAGCACCACATAGCTGCCGTCCGGACCGCAGCCGCGGCCTTCCTTGATTTCCTGGTCCATCGAGCGCGACACGAAGTCGCGCGGCGCCAGGTCCTTCAGGGTGGGCGCATAACGCTCCATGAAGCGCTCGCCGTCCTTGTTCAGCAGGATGCCGCCTTCGCCGCGCACGCCTTCCGTGATCAGCACGCCCGCGCCGGCCACGCCGGTGGGGTGGAATTGCCAGAACTCCATGTCCTGCAGCGGAATGCCCGCGCGCGCCGCCATGCCCAGGCCGTCACCGGTGTTGATGAAGGCGTTGGTCGAGGCCGCCCAGATGCGGCCGGCGCCGCCGGTGGCCAGCACCGTGGTCTTGGCTTCGAGGATGTAGATGTCGCCGGTTTCCATTTCCAGGGCGGTCACGCCCACGACATCGCCCTCTTCGTTGCGCAGCAGGTCCAGGGCCATCCACTCGACGAAGAACTTCGTGCGGGCGGCGACGTTGCGCTGGTAGAGCGTGTGCAGCAGGGCGTGGCCGGTCCGGTCGGCCGCGGCACAGGCGCGCTGCACGGGCTTCTCGCCGAAGTTGGCGGTGTGGCCGCCGAAGGGGCGCTGGTAGATGGTGCCGTCCGGATTGCGGTCAAACGGCATGCCGAAGTGCTCCAGCTCGTAGACGGCATTGGGCGCTTCGCGGCACATGAACTCGATGGCATCCTGGTCGCCCAGCCAGTCCGACCCCTTGACGGTGTCATACATGTGCCAGTACCAGTTGTCTTCGCTCATGTTGCCCAGCGAGGCGCTCACGCCGCCCTGCGCGGCAACGGTGTGCGAGCGCGTGGGGAACACTTTGGACAGGACCGCCACCGACAGTCCCGCCTGGGACAGTTGCAGCGAACAGCGCATGCCGGCTCCGCCGGCGCCCACGACCACCACGTCAAATTGGCGGCGCGGCAATGAATTCATGACAGCGACCACGGCTTAGATTCTCCAGATGATTTGCGCGAAGTACACGACCGTGCCAACGAGCCAGAGGATGGTCAGCACTTGCAGCAGCAGGCGAACACCCACCGGCCGTACATAATCCATCCAGATGTCGCGCACGCCGATCCAGGCATGCCAGGCCAGCGCAAAGAAAGCGAGCGAGGCCAGGATCTGGCCCAGGGGAAGAGCGAACACATGGAAGGTGAACAGGGCCTTCCAGTTTTCATAGGTGTAGGCCGGCATGACCAGCAGGCCGATGATCAGCACCAGGGTGTAGACGGCCATGATGATGGCCGTCAGGCGCTGGGCGATGAAATCCACCGTGCCGTAGTGCGCGCCGACGACGAGGCGCTTGGGGCCGAAGTTCTTGGTGTCTTGCATTACAGGACTCCGAACAATTTGAGAGCGAACACCAGGGTCAGGACCAGGCTGACCGCGAACACGGCCGCGGCGCTCTTGCGGCTCGAAGCCTTGTCGATGCCGATGTGCAGATCGAGGACCAGGTAGCGGATGCCGGCACAGAAGTGATGCAGATAGCCCCAGATCAACACCAGGAGCACGAGCTTGACCAGGGGATTGGCCGCATATTGGGCCACTTGCGCAAAGCTTTCCGGCGAGGTCACGCTAGCCGCGAACAGCGGCACGATGACCAAGGGCAGACAGAGAAAGAGCAAGGCGCCGCTGACGCGATGCAGGATGGACAGTTTGCCGGCCAGGGGCAGGCGGTAACTGAGGATTTGCGGAACGCTGATATTGCGAAACTGTGGACGCGGCTTGGCAGCTGAGTCGGACATGACGGCCTCGGTGTTTCGGAACTAGGGAATCGTGACGGCGGAAACGCCATTGCCCAAATGGGCAAACAAGCTATTTTCGCTCAGAGAGCGGGTTCGTATCAAATCGTAGGGAAAAAGCTCATCAATTCAAACTATTGCGGTAGTGATAGTGATCGGTAAGGTACAGCCCGCGGCGCACTTCCATGGGCCTGTCGCCATAGGTGTACGAAATGCGGTCCACCTGCAGAAGCGGTGTACCCGGCGTAACGTGCAGCAACGCGGCAACCTCTTCGGAGGCCGCCACGGCACGGATTTTTTCGTCGGCACGGACCATGCTGACGCCGAACTCGGATTCGAACAAGCCGTAGAGCGGCACCCGGTTGGCCTTGAGCAGGTCCAGCGTCAGGCCGCGGAACGCCGCGCCGGGCACCCAGATATCGTCGATGATGACCGGCGCGTGGTTCATGGCCAGCTGCCGCCGGATGGAAACCACGGTTTCGCCGGCCCGCAGCTCCAGGGCGCGGGCGATCTCGGCCGGGGCTCTGATCCGCCGGCATTCCAGGACGTGGTTTTCGGCCCGCCCGCCCTCGCCGGCCTCGTCGGGCGCCAGGCGCAGAAAGCGGTAGCGCACACGGGCCTCGTGATGCGTGGCCACGAAGGTGCCCTTGCCCTGGCGGCGCAGCAGCATGTGCTCGGCGGCCAATTCGTCGACAGCCTTGCGCACCGTGCCCTGGCTTACCTGGAAGCGGGCGGCGAGATCGATTTCGGAGGGGATGAGTTCGCCGGGTTTCCATTCGCCTCGCTCGAGGCTCTGGACCAGCAGATCCTTGATCTGGCGATACAGCGGACTGAAAGCCGCGCCCTCGCCCGCCTGCCGGGCAGTGCGGGTACGTAGCGGAGAGTCGGGCCGGGGATCTGCCATGGATCGTCTTGAATTCTTCATATTTGCCCGGCCTGCCGGGGACGGACCCGAAGCGTTACGCTAGGACCTGCCTGCTTGGAGGCCGACAGCGCGAATGCGGGCTGGCCCGGTGTCGGGCAAACGCATTATTGTGGCACAAGCCCGCCCATTATGTCCAACGTCTTATGTCTTATATAAGATATAAGATAAATTGACGCAGGGGTAAATTCGATCTAGGATTTCGGGCTGTCGGAGCGCCGTGCCAGACCGAGTTCGGCGGGCTCCAAGGATTACACTGTCTGGCGCGATTCATCTCGCCCGTCCATATTTGGAGAACATACATGTCTAAGCCCGCCATGCGAGTCGCCGTCACCGGCGCCGCCGGCCAAATTGGTTACGCCCTGCTGTTCCGCATCGCCTCCGGCGAAATGCTCGGCAAGGACCAGCCGGTCATCCTGCAACTGCTCGAAATCCCCGACGAGAAGGCCCAGAAGGCGCTCAAGGGCGTGATCATGGAGCTCGAAGACTGCGCCTTCCCGCTGCTGCAGGAAGTCACCGCCCACAGCGATCCGAAGACCGCCTTCAAGGACGCCGACGTGGCCCTGCTGGTCGGCGCCCGTCCGCGCGGCCCCGGCATGGAGCGCAAGGACCTGCTGACCGTCAACGCCCAGATCTTCACCGCCCAGGGCCGCGCCCTGAACGAAGTGGCCAGCCGCAACGTCAAGGTGCTGGTGGTCGGCAACCCGGCCAACACCAACGCCTACATCGCCATGAAGTCGGCGCCGGACCTGCCCGCCAAGAACTTCACCGCCATGCTGCGCCTGGACCACAACCGCGCCCTGTCGCAACTGGCCGCCAAGTCCGGCAAGGCCGTGGCCGGCATCGAGAAACTGGTCGTCTGGGGCAACCACTCGCCCACGATGTACCCGGACTATCGCTTCGCCACCGTTGACGGCCAGCCGCTGGCCAAGCTGATCAACGACGAAACCTGGAACCGCGACGTGTTCATCCCCACCGTGGGCAAGCGCGGCGCCGCCATCATCGAAGCCCGTGGCCTGTCCTCGGCCGCGTCGGCCGCCAACGCCGCCATCGACCACGTCCGCGACTGGGTCCTGGGCAGCAATGGCAAGTGGGTCACCATGGGCATCCCCTCGGACGGCTCCTACGGCATCCCCGAAGGCATCATCTATGGTTTCCCCGTCACCACGGCCAACGGCGAATACACCATGATCAAGGATCTGGAAGTCGACGCCTTCTCCCGCGAGCGCATGGACTTCACCCTGAAGGAACTGCTCGAAGAGCGTGACGGCATCAAAGACCTGCTGAAGTAATTCAGCCTGTTCCGGATTGGGCCCGCTTGCGCGGGCCCAATTTCCAGGAGCCTGTGCCGGAGCATCAGTGTGTCTCTTTCGATTGTCGCCAAGGGGACAGAGTTATTTTCCGGACGCCGCTAGGGTGTGGCCAAAGCCGCCCCCTTGCACAAAAAGAAGCCGCCTGGCCCCGCGAGGCAGGCCACAACATCACTCGGAGACCCCAAACATGTCCAGACCCGACTCTCCCGGCGCCCTCTTTCGCCGCGCGCTGGCCCAAGAGCAGCCGCTGCAGATCATCGGCGCCATCAACGCCAATCACGCCCTGCTGGCCAAGCGCGCCGGCTACCGCGCGATCTATCTTTCCGGCGGCGGCGTGGCGGCGGGCTCCCTGGGCCTGCCCGACCTCGGCATCAACACCCTTGATGACGTGCTCACCGATGTGCGCCGCATCACGGACGTCTGCGACCTGCCCCTGCTGGTGGACATCGACACCGGCTTCGGCCCCTCGGCCTTCAATATCGGCCGCACGGTCAAGAGCCTGATCAAGTTCGGCGCGGCCGCCTGCCATATCGAGGACCAGGTCGGCGCCAAGCGCTGCGGCCACCGCCCGGGCAAGGAAATCGTCAGCACCGAGGAGATGGCCGACCGCGTCAAGGCGGCCGCCGATGCGCGCACCGACAGCGACTTCTACCTGATCGCGCGCACGGACGCCATCGCCTCGCATGGCGTGGACGCCGCCATCGAGCGCGCCCTGGCCTGCGTCGAGGCTGGCGCCGATGCCATCTTCGCCGAGGCCGCCTACGACCTGGCCACCTACCGCCGCTTCGTCGACGCCGTGAAAGTACCGGTCCTCGCCAACATCACCGAATTCGGCAAGACGCCGCTGTTCACGGTCGAGGAACTCAAGAGCGCCGGCGTGGGCATGGTCCTCTATCCGCTGTCGGCCTTCCGCGCGATGAACAAGGCCGCCGAAGCCGTCTATGAAGCCATCCGCCGCGACGGCCACCAGAAGAATGTGCTGGACCTGATGCAGACCCGCGACGAACTCTACGACCGTATCGGATACCACGCCTTCGAGTCGCAGCTGGATTCGCTGTTTGCCAAGGACAAGTCGAAGTAATGCGCGCTGGCCCGTCCATCCGGCCGGGCCGGCTCCGTCTGTGTCTATTCCCATCGGAAGGAGAACGAGAGACATGAGCACCTCGCAGAAAAAGGCTGCGCCCGCCCCGGCGCAAACCGAAGAAAAGGCCGGCTTCAAGCCCAAGAAATCGGTGGCCCTGTCGGGCGTGGTCGCGGGCAACACCGCGCTGTGTACCGTGGGCCGCACGGGCAACGACCTGCACTACCGCGGCTATGACATCCTGGATTTCGCCGACGCAGCCGAGTTCGAAGAGATCGCTCACCTGCTGGTGCACGGCAAACTGCCCAACAAGGCCGAACTGAAGGCCTACAAAGAGAAGCTGCGTTCGCTGCGCGGGCTGCCGGCGCAGCTGCAGACCGCGCTGGAGTCGCTGCCCGCGGCCAGCCACCCCATGGACGTGATGCGCACCGCCGTATCCGTGCTGGGCTGCGTGCTGCCCGAGAAGGATGACCACAACACCCCGGGTGCGCGCGATATCGCCGACCGCCTGATGGCCAATCTGGGCTCGGCCCTGCTCTACTGGTACCACTACAGCCACAACGGCCGCATCATCGATGTGCAGACCGATGACGACAGCATCGGCGGCCACTTCCTGCACCTGCTGCATGGCCAGAAACCCAGCGATGACTGGGTGCGCGCCATGCACACCTCGCTCATCCTGTACGCCGAGCACGAGTTCAATGCCTCGACCTTCACCGGCCGCGTGATCGCCGGCACGGGTTCCGACATGTATTCGGCCATCACCGGCGCCATCGGCGCGCTGCGCGGCCCCAAGCACGGCGGCGCCAACGAAGTGGCCTTCGAAGTCCAGAAGCGCTACGACTCGCCCGACGAAGCCGAGGCCGACATCCGCCGCCGCGTCGAGAACAAGGAAGTGATCATCGGCTTTGGCCACCCGGTCTACACCATTTCCGACCCGCGCAACAAGGTCATCAAGGAAGTCGCCCGCAAGCTGTCCAAGAAAGCGGGCAGCACCAAGATGTTCGACATCGCCGAGCGCCTGGAGACCGTCATGTGGGACATCAAGAAGATGTTCCCCAACCTTGACTGGTTCTCGGCTGTGAGCTATCACATGATGGGCGTGCCCACCGCCATGTTCACGCCGCTGTTCGTGATCGCGCGCACGGCGGGCTGGTCGGCCCACATCATCGAGCAGCGCATCGACAACAAGATCATCCGGCCCACCGCCAACTACACCGGTCCGGAGAACCTGAAGTTCGTCCCGCTCGAAAAGCGCAAGTAAGTCCTTGATCCGGCGGGGCCATCCGGCCCCGCCCATGCATAGGGGGTTACGCTTCTATGTCCGCTTCCCCTCCCTCGGCCCGCCCGGACCAGGTCCTGGCCGACATCGCCGACTATGTCATCGGCGATGACATCCAAAGCCCGCTGGCCTTCGAAACGGCCCGCAACTGCCTGATCGACACCCTGGGCTGCGGCCTCGAGGCGCTCGAATACCCCGCCTGCAAAAAGCTGCTTGGCCCCATCGTGCCGGGCACGGTCGTGCCCAACGGCGCCAAGGTGCCCGGCACCTCGTTCCAGCTCGATCCCGTCCAGGCGGCCTTCAATATCGGCGCCATGATCCGCTGGCTGGATTTCAACGACACCTGGCTGGCAGCCGAATGGGGCCATCCGTCGGACAATCTGGGCGGGATCCTGGCCACCGCCGATTGGCTCTCGCGCAGCGCCGTGGCGGCCGGCAAGCCGGCCCTGACCATGCGTGACGTGCTTGCCGCCATGATCAAGGCGCACGAAATCCAGGGTTGCCTGGCGCTGGAAAACGCCTTCAACAAAGTAGGGCTGGATCACGTCGTGCTGGTCAAGGTCGCCACCACGGCCGTGGTGGCGCGGATGCTGGGCCTGTCGCGCGATGAAATCATCAATGCCGTCTCCCTGGCCTGGGTGGATGGACAGAGCCTGCGGACCTACCGCCACGCCCCCAACACAGGCAGCCGCAAGAGCTGGGCGGCGGGCGACGCCACCAGCCGCGGCGTCCAGCTGGCACTCATCGCCAGAACGGGCGAAATGGGCTACCCCACCGTGCTGACGGCCAAGACCTGGGGCTTTTACGACGTGCTGTTCAAGGGCCAGCCCTTCCGCTTCCAGCGGCCCTATGGCAGCTACGTGATGGAAAACGTCCTGTTCAAGATCTCGTACCCGGCCGAGTTCCACGCCCAGACCGCGGTGGAATGTGCCATGCAGATCCACCAACAGCTCAAGGCCACGGGCCGCTCGGCCCAGGATATCCGGCGTATCACGATACGCACGCACGAGGCCTGCCTGCGCATCATCGACAAGCAAGGGCCGCTCACCAATCCCGCCGACCGCGACCACTGCATCCAGTACATGGTGGCCGTGCCGGTGCTCTTCGGACGGCTCACGGCAGCCGACTACGAGGATTCGGCGGCCGCCGACCCCCGCATCGATGCGCTGCGGGCGCGCATCCTGTGCATCGAAGACCCGGCTTTCACCCGCGACTACCACGACCCCGACAAACGCTCGATCGCCAATGCCCTGACCGTGGAGTTCAATGACGGCAGCCGGCTCGATGAGGTCGTCTGCGAGTATCCCGTCGGCCACAAGCGCCGCCGCGCCGAAGGCAAGCCCCTGCTGGAAGCGAAATTCCGCCGCAACCTGGCGCGCATGCTGCCCGCGCGCCAGCAGCAGCGCATCCTGGACGTCTCGCTCGACCCGCAGCGGCTGGAAGCCATGCCGGTGCATGAATATGTCGACCTCTATGTGATCTGACTCCGCTTTTCTGTCGCCTACAATGGCGTGTTTTCGAATAAGGACGCGCACCATGGGCATGCTTTGGGTCAAGACTTTTCACATCGTCTTCATTGCTTCGTGGTTCGCGGGGCTGTTCTACCTGCCACGCATCTTCGTGAACCTGGCGCAGCAATCCGACCCCGCCATCCAGGCCTGTCTGCTGGGCATGGCACGCCGCCTCTACCGCTTCATGACCATCCTCGCCGTGCCTGCCATTCTGCTGGGCCTGTGGCTCTATGTCGGCTATCGCATTGGCGTCGGTCCGGGCAACGGCTGGATGCATGCCAAGCTTTTCCTGGTGCTTTTGCTCATCGGCTACCATCACGCCTGCGGTGTGATGCTGCGCAAGTTCGAACAGGGGCGCAACACGCGCTCGCACAAGTTTTATCGCTGGTTCAACGAGGTTCCCGTCTTGCTGCTCGTGGTGGTGGTGGCGCTCGTCGTCCTCAAGCCATTTTGATTGCCTAGCCGACCAAGGCCTTCCCGTATGTCCCAAGATGCAAACGACCGCCCGCGCAAGACGCTGACGATCAAAGCCAAGCCCGCCCCTGCCAAGGACGAGCAGAGCGACCGCCCCTCCCGCAAGCGCAGCGGCGCGCGGGCACGCCAGGCCGCGCAGATCGAACGCGCCCAGCAGGCCCACAAGCGCCCCGGCGACCCGCCGCCGCGCACGCCCGAGACCGAGGCCGGCTATGCCGAACGCCCGGCCCAGCGGCGCAAGCCCCTGCCCTATGCTTCGGCCGAGCGCGGCACGCGCTCGCGCGGCGATGACGGGGCGGGGGAAAACCGGCGCCGCAGCGGCATGGGCGTGGTGCGCGCCGAGCCGGCGCCGGACTGGGATGATGTTTTCGCGGCGGAGGACGCACCCGTCAGCGACACGCCCCAGGCCCAGCGCCGGCCGCGCCATCCGGGCCGCCAGGCCGAGACCTTCCGCTGCTACGCCCCCTGCCCCCAGGGGCTGGAAGAGGCGCTGACCGCGGAAATGCAGGCGCTGGGCTTTGATGACGCCCAGGCCGGCCGCGCGGGCTGCGCCTTCAGCACCGACTGGTCCGGCATCCAGCGCGCCAACCTCTATTCCCGGCTGGCCACCCGCATCCTGGTGCAGGTGGGCCAGGGCGATCTCGACCACGAGGACGACCTGCTCGACCTGGCCTACAGCGTGCCATGGGAGCGCTGGTTCGGGCCCGAGGACACCCTGCGGGTGGACACCTCGGCCATCAAGAGCCCGGTCCACAGCCTGCAATACTGCAATCTGCGCGTCAAAGACGGCATCTGCGACCGCCTGCGCGATCGCGAGGGCGCGCGTCCCAGCATCGACACCGTGCGGCCCGATGCCCGGGTGCAGCTCTTCATGGAAGGCACGCACGCCACGCTCTACCTGGACACCTCGGGCGAATCCCTGTTCAAGCGCGGCTGGCGCCTGGACAAGGGCGAAGCGCCCTTGCGCGAGAACCTGGCCGCCGGCATGCTGGCGCTGGCGGGCTGGGACCCGGCCGCGCCGCTGGTCGATCCCTTCTGCGGCAGCGGCACCATCCTGATCGAAGCCGCGTGGATCGCGCTGGGCGTGCCGCCCGGCATCTCGCGTCCCTTCGGCTTCGAGCGCATGCGCCAGCACGATGCGCGCCGCTGGCGCGATCTCAAGGACGACGCCCGCTCGCGCATCCGCACCCAGCTGGATACGCCCATCGTCGGCTATGACATCGACGAGCGCGCCATCGAGTTCGCGCGCGCCAACGCCGAGCGAGCCTGGTTGACCGACGAGACCATCCGCTTCGAGGTCGGCGATGCGCGCCACATCCAGGCCCCGGCCAGCGAAGGCTGGATCGTCACCAACCCGCCCTACGGCGAGCGCATGGAGATCGCCGACGAGTTCTGGCGCGAATGGTCAGCCTGCCTGAAGCGCCAGTTTGCCGGCTGGCAGGCCCATGTGATCTCCAGCGACATGAAGCTGCCGCAGCGCATGCGCCTCAAGCCGGTGCGCCGCATCCCGCTGCACAATGGTTCGCTGGACTGCCGCCTGTTTGCCTTCGAACTGGTGCCGGCGGGCTACCGCGATGGCGCCGGCGGCACGGTTTAGACGGATTTGGCGGGGTATGGGCGGCGCGGCTGCGCCCGCAAGTTGTAAAACTGCTGCAATGCCGCAACATTAAGGTGCCTGGGTGGGCCACAGCGGCGCCGAATTGGGGCATTATCAGCACCAGGAAGGCGCATGTTGCACAGAAGCACGGCAAGGCTTGCATTGGTCTAGGGTAAACCCTATAATTCGGGTTAACCCTAGACACACAACAAGTCAGCCCAATGGAGGCTACCGTGATCAACCTGAACAACACCACCCGCCTGACCGACGAACTTGAACGCCAACTGATGCTGCAAGCGATGGAAGAACAATTCCGTCCGCATCCCCTGCGCGCCCTGGCCCATGGCCTGCGCAAGCTGGGCCACGGCATCAAGGCGCTGTTTGGCAAGACCGACTCGGCCGCGCACACCGCCGCCTGAGCCGCGGCCCCGGCAGGGGCTGCGCAGTAGCACCACAAGCTGTACCGAATTCAGGAATTGTTGTCAGTTTTCCCCTTGGGGGCTGCAAAGCCCCTTTTAAGACCCGCCCTAACCGGCGGGTTTTTTTTATCCGCGTTTTCCATTTCGCGGCGTCCGACCCCAAGATAAAAAGCCCGGCGCGGCCGAAGGCTTGCATAATACGCAGCCATGACCGCTACCCTCGCTCCCCGCCTCCCCGTGCCGGACACGCCCAGCCGCCTGCGCCGCTTCGCCTGCATGATGTACGAAGGCGTTCTGTTGTTCGGTGTCGTGTTCCTCGCCGGCTATCTCTTCGATACGCTGACACAGAGCCGCCATGCCCTGGCCTTGCGGCACGCCCGCCAGGCTTGGCTGTTCCTGGTCATCGGCGTCTATTTCGTGCTGTGCTGGCGCTACCGCGGGCAGACCCTGCCCATGAAGACCTGGCATATGCAGTTGGTGGACCGCGAGGGCCGCGTGCCTGGCCTGCCGACGCTGGCGCTGCGCTACCTGCTGCTGTGGCCCCTGCCGCTGGCGGGCGCGGGCCTGGTGGCGCTGGCCTCGCACCTCACCGGCTGGCCCTCGATGGACCTGTTCATCGTGGCCGCCCCCTTTGCCATCTTCATCCCGAGCTGGTTCGATCCCGAGGGGCAGTTCCTGCACGATCGCGTGCTCGGCACGCGCCTGCGCAATCTCGCTCCGGCAACGGCGTAACAGCCTCGTCACTGTTTTTTCATCCAGGCGTCATCTGTACCTGTTTTCATATCCTGGCCGTCTGCCCAGGAGGAAAACGCCGTGAACGAGATCCGCCCCAATCATTGGCGCACCCTGTGGATATCCGACATCCATCTGGGCACCGCGGGCTGCAAAGCCGATTTCCTGCTTGATTTCCTGGAGCACAACGACTGCGACACGCTATACCTGGTCGGCGACATCATCGACGGCTGGCAGTTGCGCAAGCATTGGCACTGGCCCCGGGCTCACAACGACGTTGTGCAGCGCATCCTGCGCAAGGCGCGCAATGGCACCCGGGTCATCTTCGTGCCCGGCAACCATGACGAGTTTGCCCGGGAGTTCGCCGGTTTCGCCTTCGGCGACATCGAGATCCTGGACGAAGACATCCATGTCACGGCCCAGGGCCGGCGCTTTCTGGTCCTGCACGGCGATCAGTTCGACGGCGTGATCCAGCACAGCAAGTGGCTGGCCCACCTCGGCGACAATCTCTACCAGCTCGCCCTGTGGATGAACAACCACTTCAACCGCCTGCGCCACCGCCTGGGCCTGCATTATTGGTCGCTCTCGCAATACCTCAAGCACAAGGTCAAGAATGCCGTGGCCTTTATTGACGACTTCGAGCAGACCCTCGCCACCGAGGCGCGGCGCCGCGGCCTGGACGGGGTAATCTGCGGCCATATCCACAAGCCCGCCATGCGCGAGGTCGACGGCGTGCTTTATTGCAACGATGGCGACTGGGTCGAGAGCCTCTCGGCCCTGGCCGAAGACCATGACGGCAACCTGCGCCTGCTGGACTGGGCCGGCCAGTTGGCCGAGCGGCCCGCCACGGCCGCGCCGCGCCGTTCCCTGGCGCTGCCGGCCCTGCCCTCGGCCCTGCGCCGCCAGGGGCGGCACCCGTAAATACCCTTATACGTCCCCCTTACGGATACGGGAATGTTGCAGTTCCCGCCCCTCTCGTTCATGCTTGTAGCCGCGGTCACAGGAAGGCCGCTGCCGGGCCGGCCCGAGGCAAGATGGATTGCCAGCGCTCCGGCTTAGGGGCATTCCTGCCACTCGTTGCCACCGAGCTCACAACAAAGGGCCATGAACGACCAATATCAGGCGCTCTACCAATCTTTCCGCTGGCTGGTTCCGACGCAATTCAATATTGCGGAAGTCTGTTGCCACCGCTGGGCCACCAGCAGTGCCGACGCGCGCCGCATTGCCATCTTCTATGAAGACGAAGCCGGCAACCGCGAAGTCTGGACCTATGCCCGGCTTGCCGAGGCGGCAAACCAGCTGGCCCACGGGCTCACGAAGATGGGCGTGGAACGCGGCGATCGCGTCGGTGTCGTATTGGGGCAACGCCCCGAGACCGTCGTCGCCCATATGGCGATCTACAGCGTGGGCGCCGTGGTGCTGCCGCTATCGTCCCTGTTCGGCCCGGAAGCCCTGGAATCCCGCCTGCGCGACTCGGAGGCCCGGGTGGCCATCGTGGACGCGGCCTCCAGCGCCAATCTCATGGCCGTCAGCGACCACTGCCCGCAGCTGCAGCAGATCATCGGCATCGGCTTTGCCGACGAGCGCGTCCTGCCCTGGCGCAGCCTGCTGGCGCGCCAGCCCGGCGAGTTCAAGGCCGTCGCCACCCGCGCCAGCGACCCGGCCATCCTGCTCTATACCTCGGGCACCACCGGCGCGCCCAAGGGCGCCCTGCTGCCGCACAGCGTGCTGATCGGCAACCTGCCCGGCTTTGTCGCTTCGCAGGATTGGTTTCCCCGCCAGGGTGACGTGTTCTGGTCGCCCGCCGACTGGGCCTGGACGGGCGGGATGATGGACGCCCTGCTGCCCACTCTCTACTTCGGCCACCCCATCGTGGGCACCCGCGGCCGCTTCTCGCCCGAACGCGCCTTCGAGCTGATGGAGCGCTACCAGGTCACCAATACCTTTCTCTTCCCGACCGCCCTGAAGATGATGATGAAGTCGGTGCCCGACCCGCGCAGCCGCTACCGGCTGGCGCTGCGGGCCATCATGAGCGCGGGCGAGAGCGTGGGGGAGACGGTCTTCGCCTGGTGCGAAAGCGCCCTGGGCATCCAGCCCAACGAAATGTTCGGCCAGACCGAGATGAACTACATCGTCGGCAACAGCAACAAGCGCTGGCCGGCGCGCCCCGGCAGCATGGGCAAGCCCTACCCCGGCCATCATGTGGCCGTGATCGACGACCAGGGCCGGCCGGTCCCGCCCGGCCAGGTCGGCGAAGTGGCGCTCAACCGCCTGGACATCCATGGCTATCCCGACCCGGTGCTGTTCATCGGCTATTGGCGCAATGACGCCGCCACCGCCGACAAATACACCGGCGACTGGTGCCGCACGGGCGACCTCGCCACCGTCGACGCCGATGGCTATCTCTGGTACGCCGGCCGTGCCGATGACGTGTTCAAGTCGGCGGGCTACCGCATCGGGCCGGGCGAGATCGAAAACTGCCTGCTGTCCCATCCCGCCGTGGCCAATGCGGCCGTGGTGCCCAAGCCCGACCCGGAACGCGGTGCCCTGGTCAAGGCCTACGTGGTGCTCACGGAGGATTACCTGGGCCGCGACAGTAACGGCATCACCCAGGCGCTGCAGGAACATGTGCGCGGCCGCCTGGCGCCCTACGAATACCCCAAGGAAATCGAATACGTCACGCATCTGCCCATGACCACCACGGGCAAGATCCAGCGCGCCGTCCTCAGGCGCCTTGAACAGGAACGCGCCGCCGGCGGCAATCCCTGACCCCTGTTTCCCCGCTCGACTTCATGCCTATCTACCAGCTCGACGACTATATTCCCCGCATCGATCCCAGCGCCTATGTGGCCGACAGCGCCGACCTGATCGGCCAAGTCGTGCTTGAGGCCGGCGTGAGCATCTGGTCTCATGTCGCCATCCGCGCCGACAACGAGCCCATCGTCATCGGCGAGGGCAGCAATGTCCAGGAAGGCAGCGTGCTGCATGTAGACCGGGGCTGTCCCATGCATATCGGCCCCCATGTCACGGTGGGCCACCAGGCCATGCTCCATGGCTGCACTATCGAAAGCGGCGCCCTGATCGGCATGCAGGCCATCGTGCTGAACAATGCCGTGATCGGCAAGAACTGCCTGATCGGCGCGGGCGCCATCGTTCCCGAGGGCCGCCGCATCCCGGACAACTCGCTGGTGATCGGCATCGGCAAGATCGTCCGTGAACTGTCCCCCGAAGAAATCGCCGATATGCATGCCGGGACCCGGCACTATGTCGAACGCGGCCAGCACTACAAGACGGCCTTGAAGCGCATAGGGTGAAGCCGCCGGCCGGGCCGCCGATCAGCTAACATTCCGGCATGAGCGATTTACTCAAGAAATACCTCTTCGAGGCGCGCACCGTGCGCGTGCAATCCGTGCGCCTGCAAGACACCTGGAAACAGGCGCAATCCCATCAGCAATATCCCGAGGCCATCACCCGGCTGCTGGGCGAAATGGTCGCCGCCTCCACCCTGCTGGCGGCCAACATCAAGTTCGACGGCTCATTGGTCCTGCAGATCCAGGGCGACGGCCCGATCGCCCTCCTGGTGGTCGAATGCCGCTCGGACCTCAGCCTGCGCGCCACCGTCAAGGTGCGCGAGGGCCACGAAGTCCCCGCGGACGGCACCATGCAGTCCCTGCTCAACGCGCAGGGCGGCGGCCGCTTCATCGTGGTGCTCGATCCCGAGCGCAAGGTGCCCGGCCAGCAGCCCTACCAGGGCATCGTCCCACTCGAAGGCGAGACCGTGGCCGAGGCCCTGCAGCACTATATGAAGGCTTCCGAGCAGCTCGATACCCGCCTGTGGCTGGCCGCCGACGGCCAGGTCGCGGCCGGCCTGCTGATTCAGCGCCTGCCCGACCAGGGCGGAAACGAGGCCGAGCAGCAAGCCCCGGGCGAAGCCTGGAACCGCGCGCTGCACCTGGCCGGCACGGTCAGCCAGCAAGAGCTGCTGGCCACCGATGTGGATACGCTGATCCACCGCCTGTTCTGGGAAGAAACGCTGATCGCCTTTGAGCCCGCGCCGGTGCGCTGGTTCTGCCCCTGCACGCGCGAGCGCGTGGCCGGCATGCTGCGCACCCTGGGCCAGGCCGAAGTCCAGGACATCCTGGCCGAGCAAGGCCAGGTCGAAGTGCATTGCGACTTCTGCGGCAAGCCCTATCTTTTCGACAGCGTCGATTGCGCGGGCCTGTTCGCCGCCGCGTCCCCCCACCGCGAGCAGGACCCGCCCACGGTCCACTGACGCGCGTAGCTTCCACAATCGACGGCCTGGCCCGGCGGACCCATACTGCGGTCCATGTCGCCAGGCCTTTCTTCCAGCCATAGCCGCTCGCGCGGCCAGGCCGCCATCGAGTTCATCGTGGCGCTGCTGGCCCTGCTGCTGGCCGCCAGCGCACTCTACGAGGCCATGCAATGGCATCGCCAGCGGCAGCTGCTCTACCTCGCCCTCATCGAGGCGGCACGGGCCGGCAGCGTCTCGCACCTGCGCCCCGAAGCCATGGCGCGCGCCTTCGAGGCCGCCCTGGCGCCGCTGTGGCATGCCTCCCATCATCGGGCGGCCCGGGCAGCCGGCCTGCCGCCCTGGCGCCTGGAGGTCCTGCAGCCGACCGAGGCACACTACCGCCGCCACGGCCAGCGCCTGCCCGGCCTGCCCGAGCCGGCCATCAACAACGACCACCAGGCCGAACAGGCCCGCGCCCGCCCGGGCCCGCCCACCATCCACGAGGCCAATACGCTGCGCCTGCGGCTGACCTATGCCAGCGCTCCGGCCACCAGCCTGCTGGCGGCCCTGCTGCCCGGCCTGGCGCCGCTGGCCGGCGATGCGTGCCGGCATGCCCTCCTGGCCGGCGGCTGGCTGGCCCTGAGGCTGGAGTTATCGATGGAAATGCACAGCCATCCTGTGCGCTGGCCCGAAACCACAGGCGTGCACACGCGCAGCCGCCCTTGCGGCTGAGGAGGCAAGGATCAGCGCCGCTGCGTTGTCGCCGCGCCGGCCACGCCCGGCTTGGGCGGCGGCTTGGGCGCCGTAGCCTGCGGGATGGCGTTGGCCGAAGGCAGCGGCGTGCCGGGGGGCAGCACGTGCACGAAGACCTCGCCCTCGCGCATCATGCCCAGGTCGCCGCGGGCGCGCTCCTCGAGCGCGCCCTGGCCGCTATCCAGGTCCCGCACTTCGGCCTCGAGGGCCGCATTGCGGGCGCGCAGGCCCTCGTTGACCTCACGCTGGGCCGCCACCTCGCGCTGGTAATCCCAAACCTTGAACCATCCGCCTTTGCCTAGCCAAAGCGGATACTGGATCAGACCGACCAGCACGAGGAGCACCAGGAACAACAGGCGCATAAAGCGGGCACCCAGGTTTAGCGGAGACGGACGCTAGATAACATGAACCGGGGCTTGCCGCCCCGGCACGGACATCAACGCAGGTTGTAGAACGCTTCGATGCCGGGATACGAGGCGACTTCGGCCAGTTCTTCCTCGATGCGCAGCAACTGGTTGTACTTGGCCATGCGATCCGAACGGGACAGCGAACCGGTCTTGATCTGCATGGCGTTGGTCGCCACGGCAATATCGGCGATGGTCGAATCCTCGGTCTCGCCCGAACGGTGCGACACGACGGCGGTGTAGCCGGCGCGCTTGGCCATTTCGATGGCGGCGAAGGTTTCGGTCAGGGTGCCGATCTGGTTGATCTTGATGAGGATGGAGTTGGCCACCCCTTTCTGGATGCCTTCGCGCAGGATGCGCGTGTTGGTGACGAACAGGTCGTCGCCCACCAGCTGGACCTTCTTGCCCAGCTGCTCGGTCAGCAGCTTCCAGCCATCCCAGTCGTTTTCGGCCATGCCGTCCTCGATCGAGATGATGGGGTACTTGTCGCACCAGGTCGCCAGGAGGTTGGCGAACTCCTGCGAGGACAGCGACACGCCGCCTTCACCGGCCAGGGTGTACTTGCCGTCGCGGAAGAATTCCGAGCTGGCGCAATCCAGGCCCAGGGCGATCTGCGTGCCCGGCTCGTAGCCGGCCTCGGTGATAGCCTTGAGGATCAGCTGGATGGCCGCTTCGTGGTTGGCGACGTTGGGAGCGAAACCGCCCTCGTCGCCCACGGCGGTCGACATGCCCTGGCCATGGATCAGCTTCTTGAGCATGTGGAAGACTTCGGCGCCCCAGCGCAGGGCTTCACGGAAGCTGGCCGCGCCCACCGGCAGGATCATGAACTCCTGCAGGTCGAGCGTGTTGTTGGCGTGCGCGCCGCCGTTGATGACGTTCATCATCGGCACGGGCATGCTCATGGGGCCGCTGCCGCCGAAATAGCGGTAGAGCGACAGGCCGGACTCGTCGGCGGCCGCGCGCGCCACGGCCATGCTGGCGGCCAGGATGGCGTTGGCGCCCAGGCGCTCTTTGCTGTCGGTGCCGTCCAGCTCGATCAGCGTGCGATCCACGAAGGTCTGTTCCTGGGCGTCCAGGCCCATCAGCGCCTCGGAGATTTCGGTATTCAGGTTCTCGACGGCGCGCAGCACGCCCTTGCCGAGGTAGCGGCCCTTGTCGCCGTCGCGCAGCTCGATGGCTTCGCGCGCGCCCGTGGAAGCGCCCGACGGCACGGCGGCGCGGCCCATGGCGCCGGACTCCAGCAGCACGTCACATTCGACGGTGGGGTTGCCGCGCGAATCCAGAATTTCGCGGCCGATGATATCGACGATTGCACTCATTATTTACATTCCCTGAACGATGAACATATTCATGACGGCCGCGCCTTCGCGGGCATTGCGGGCGCGGCGATACTGCCAGGAGTCATAGAAGGCCCGGGCGGCGGCCATGGTCGGAAATTCCAGGACCACGGTGCGGCCCGGCTTGCGGCCCTCAAGGTGCTCGGAATCGCCGCCGCGCACGAGGATCTTGGCGTCGTAGGCCCGGATGGCGAGCGTGGACAGACGCTTGTACTCCTCATACTGCGCTGGTTTGGTCACCGTGACCTCGGCGATCAGATAAGCACTCATGCACTTCCTTTCAGACAATTTTTGGGACGGAGCGGCGGGAAAGCATCCGCCCTGCTCCGCATGATAGCCAGGGAAACCGCCCGGGACACCTCTTGGTTGTATCCGAAAGATGCATCCCGGCGGTAACACGGCTGGCGGGGAGCCCGGAAGCCCCTTTTTTTCAGGCCTTCTGGCCGCGACGAGTCTTGTTCTCGAGCGCCGCGCGGATATAGCTCGAAAAGAGCGGATGGCCGTCGCGGGGCGTGGAGGTGAACTCGGGATGGAACTGCACCCCCACGAACCACGGGTGGTTGGGCAGCTCCATCATCTCGGGCAGGTTTTCCGTCGGCGTGCGGGCGCTGATCACCAGGCCGGCCTCTTCGAGACGAGGCACGTAGACGTTGTTGACCTCGTAGCGATGGCGGTGGCGCTCATTGACCTCATCGCCATAGATGGCCTGAGCCAGCGTGCCGGCCTTGATGGGGCAGCGCTGGGCACCCTTGCGCATGGTGCCGCCCAGGTCGGAGGTGTTGTCACGCTTCTCGACCTTGCCCTCACGGTCCATCCACTCGGTGATCAGCGCCACCACGGGGTGCGGGGCCGAGGGATCGAACTCGGTGCTGTTGGCCCCGCCCAGGCCGGCGACATGGCGCGCGAACTCGATCACAGCCAGTTGCATACCCAGGCAGATGCCCAGATAGGGCACGCCGTTTTCACGGGCGTAGCGGATGGCGGCGATCTTGCCTTCGGTGCCGCGCTTGCCAAAGCCGCCCGGCACCAGGATGGCGTCCAGGTGCTGCAGCTGCTCGGTGCCGCGGGTCTCGATGTCCTCGGAGTCGATGTACTCGATCTTGACCTTGGAGCGCGTATGGATGCCGGCGTGGACCAGGGCCTCGCTCAGCGATTTGTACGACTCGGTCAGATCGACATACTTGCCGACCATGCCGATGGTGACTTCGTGCTGCGGGTGCTCCAGCGCGTCGACCAGGTTGTCCCACATGGCCAGGTCGGCCGGCGGCGGCGTCAGGCCCAGCGCTTCGCAGACAATGTTGTCCACGCCCTGCTGGTGCAGCATGGCCGGAATCTTGTAGATCGAATCCACGTCCCACACCGAGATGACGGCATCCAGCGGCACGTTGGAGAACATGGAGATCTTGGCGCGCTCGTCGTCGGGGATGCGGCGATCGGCGCGGCACAGCAGCACATTGGGGTAGATGCCGATTTCACGCAGCTTCTGCACCGAGTGCTGGGTGGGTTTGGTCTTGAGCTCGCCAGCCGAGGCGATGTAGGGCACCAGCGTCAGGTGCACGAAGGCGGCATTGTTGCGGCCCAGGCGCAAGCTCATCTGGCGCGCGGCCTCCAGGAAGGGCAGCGATTCGATATCGCCCACGGTGCCGCCGATCTCGACGATGGCGACATCGGTGTGGCCCTGCCAGGCGGCGTCGGCGCCGCGTGCCACGAAATCCTGGATCTCATTGGTGATGTGCGGGATCACCTGGACGGTCTTGCCCAGATAATCGCCCCGCCGCTCCTTGCGCAGCACCGATTCATAGATCTGGCCGGTGGTGAAGTTGTTCACCTTGCGCATCTTGGCCGAGATGAAACGCTCGTAGTGGCCCAGATCCAGGTCGGTCTCGGCGCCGTCCTCGGTCACGAACACCTCTCCGTGCTGGAAGGGGCTCATGGTGCCGGGATCGACGTTGATGTAGGGGTCCAGCTTTAGCAGGGTGACTTGCAGACCGCGCGATTCGAGGATCGCGGCGAGAGACGCGGCGGCGATACCCTTGCCCAGGGAGGACACCACACCGCCGGTGACAAATACGTATTTGGTCATCGTTAGTGGCGCCCGGGATGAGCGGGCGCTAGCGGGAAATTTGGATTATACCTGTGTGGCGCCCGATGCTTGGGTTTTCCCTTACATCCGGGAACGGCGGCGGCCGGCGCGCGCCGGTAGCGGCGCGCCGCGCTTGCTCGACTTTACCGCGTAAAGACGACACTTTGTACGCCGCCTGCCTGCCGCCCGGCGCGCGCGGGGCGCTTCCGGGTGTGGCTTGCGGCCAACACCCGGCGTCTCACGCCGCCAGCGGCTCGGTGCGCGCCATGAGCCAGTCCAGGGCCGCGCCCTGCACCAACGGCGCCAGGCGCTCGCGAACCTGGCGGTGGTAGTCGTCCAGCCAGGCGATTTCGTCGGCCCGCATCAGCGACACCTCGATGCAGCGCGTATCGATGGGGCACAGCGTGAGGGTCTCGAAGCACAGGAATTCGCCCAGCTCGCCTTCCAGCCAGCTACGGTTGACCACGAGGTTCTCGATGCGCACGCCCCAGCGGCCGGGACGGTAGATGCCGGGCTCGTTGGAGGTGATCATGCCCGGCTCCATGGCCGTGTGCGCCCCCGGCGCGGCGCGATAGGAAATCACCTGGGGTCCCTCGTGCACATTGAGGAAATAGCCCACGCCGTGGCCGGTGCCATGGCCGTACTCCGCGCCGCCCGCCCAGATGGGCGCGCGCGCCAGCGCATCCAGCATGGGCGAGGCGATTCCGCGCGGGAAGGCGGCCCGCGACAGCGCGATCATGCCCTTGAGCACCAGGGTGAAGTCCGCTTTCTGGTCGGCCGAGGGCTTGCCCACCGCCACCACCCGGGTGATGTCGGTCGTGCCGCCCAGGTACTGGCCGCCCGAGTCGATCAGCAACAGGCCGTCGCCCTCGATCACGGCATGGGAATCCTCGGTGGCGCGGTAATGCGGCATGGCGCCGTTGGCGTTGTAGCCGGCGATGGTGGCAAAGCTCGGGCACACATAGCCAGGGCGGCGCGCACGCGCCTGGGTAATCTGCTCGTCGATGGTCAGCTCGGTGATGGTTTCGCGCCCCTGGGCTGCCTCGAACCAGGCAAAGAATTCGCACAGGGCGGCGCCATCCTGGGCCATGGCCTCGCGCACATTGGCCAGCTCGGCCTCGCTTTTGCGCGACTTCATGAGGGTGGACGGATTGATGGCCTCGACGCGGGCAATCCGCGGATCCATGGCATGGAAGACGCCGCAAGTGACGCGGGCCGGATCGATGAGCAGGGTCTGGTCGCGCTGCAGCGAGCCCAGGGCCTCGGCCACCTGGGCATAGGGGGCCACATCCACGCCGTCGGCGGCCAGCCTGGCGGCCAAGGCGGCGTCTATCTTGCCCTCGGCCACGAACAGCGTGGCGTAATCGGCGCCGATCAGCGCATGCGCCAGGAAAACGGGGTTGTAGCTGACATCGGCGCCGCGCAGATTGAAGATCCAGGCGATGTCGTCCAGGGTGCTGACCAGATGGGTGTCCGCGCCCTTGGCGGCCATGGCCTGGCGCACCAGGGCCAGGCGCTCGGCCCGAGACTGGCAGGCGTAGGGAGCCACATGCTCATAGACCGGCGCCGTGGGCAGGCCGGGACGGTCGGACCAGACCTCGTCGACCAGGTCCGGGCCGATGGCCAGCGAGACCCCGGCCGGCGCCAGCGCGCCCGACAAGGCGCGGAAGGCCGACAGGCCCAGCACATTGCCGTCCACGCCCACCCTGCCGCCGGCCGGCACATGGGCCGCCAGCCAGTCGACATGGCCCGGCGTGGTCGCCAGCGCGATCTTCATGAGCTGCACGCCGGTGCCGGCCAGTTGCGCCTCGGCCTGCACCCAATAGCGGCTGTCGACCCACAGGCCGGCGAAATCCCGGGTCACGACCAGGGTGCCCACCGATCCGGTAAAGCCGCTGAGCCAGCGCCGCGCCTGCCAGCGCTCGGGCAGGTATTCCGACAGATGCGGATCGGCGGACGGCACGACATAGGCATCCAGCTTATGGCGGCGCATGGCCTGGCGCAGCGCGCCAATACGTTGATCGGTGCTTGACATGGTTTCCTCGATACTTAGCGCAGCATGAATGACATCGCGGCCAGGCTGTTGAGCATACGGATGGCGGCCTGCATGGTGGGAGCGGTGAAACCCACGGTGACGCCGTCCACGCGCTCGAGCGCCGGCCACATGCAGAACAGGTCGGCCAACGCCGAGGACTGCGTCTGCAGACGGCATTCTATCGGCCCCGGGATGCGGAAAGGAACCGCCTGAGCCAGATTGCGCGCGGCGGCCTCGGCTCCCTGGGCGATGGCGCGCCGCGCCGCCGCCGGCGCGAGCGTCACGCCGCTGCCCTGCCCGTGGGCGACCTTGGTCTGCACCCATTGCGCCGCCGGAAACAGCGGGCGGGTTTCCTCGATAAAGGCGTCATCGCCCGACGCGAAGATGACGGGCACGCCCAGCTCGCCGGCCAGCGCGCCGTACAGCCCCGCCTCGCCCAGCTCCATGCCATTGATGACCACGCGCGCGAAGGCAAAGCTGTTGATGGTGTGGGCCAGCACGCCCCGGCCTTGCGAGCGGGTGTGGTAGCCCACCATCATGACGCCGTCGCAACCCTCTTCCAGGCCGCCCATCATGCCCAGGTAGCGGGGTTTGCCCAGCACCAGGCGCGCGCGCTCGTCGAGCTGGTCCGGCAGCAGGTTGCGGAAGCCGCCATGCGAATCGTTGACCAGCACCTCGGTCGCGCCGCCCGCGAAGGCGCCGGCCACGGCGGCGTTGGCCTCGCCCGTCATCCAGGCCCGGGCGCGCTCGTACTCGCCGTTGCCCGGACGCACCTGCTCGGCATGGAATACGCCCGCCACCCCTTCGATGTCGGTGGAAATCAGGATCTTCATACAGTTTTTCCTCAGAAATCCCGGTCGGCCAGCCACTGCCGCCAATCGGGAATCACTTCAACCAGGGCCCGGCGCACATGACCATCGCGGCCCTGCACGGTCTGGGCGCGCCACAGCGCGCTGACAATGGCCTGCTCGCAAGCCTCGGCGGCGGCCTCGAAAAGTCGATCGATCCGCGCTTCGTGCAGCATGGGCTGCGCCGGCATGGCGCGCTCGGCCTGGTGCGGCACGGTATAGGCCGTGGAAAAAGCCAGCGAGATATCCCCGCTGCCATGGCCGAACACCGAACCAGTGCGCGCCAGCCCGGCCCCCGCGCGCAAAGACAGCCGGCCCAGCTGGCGCGCGTCCAGCGGCGCATCGGTGGCCAGGATCAGGATGATGGAGCCCTTCTCCGGGCCATGGTCCTGTTGCCGCGCCAGCCTCCGGCCGAAGGGTCGGCCGGCAATGGTCATGAGCGGCAGCCGTCCGAAATTGGATAGCACCAGCGCGCCGACGGTATAGCGCAGTCCCGGCTGGATCTCGGCCAGGCGCGAGGCCGAGCCAATGCCGCCCTTGAGCGAAAAGCTGGACATCCCGCGGCCGGCGCCGACGGACCCCTGGGCGAAATCGGCCGCCGCCGCGTCATAAGCCCGGCGGTAATCGTCCTCGGTGATGGACAGGGCCTGGATATCGTTCAGATAACCATCGTTGCACTCGAAGACCAGCGGATTGACCGTGGCCCACTCGCGCCCGATGGCCGGGTTGGCCGCGATGGCCTGGCGGATCTGCGCGTTGGCGACCGTGCCCACGCCAAAGGTATTGGTCAGCGCGATAGGCGTCTCCAAGACACCCAGCTCCTGCACCTGGACCAGGCCCACGCTCTTGCCGAAGCCATTGATCACACTGGCCGCCGCCGGAACCTTGTCCAGATAGGGATCGCCGGCATGGGGCCGCAGCACGGTCACGCCGGTCTGGCAGGCGCCTTCGGCGCGGGTCGCGTGGCCCACGCTGACACCAGCCACATCGGTGATGGCGTCGCGCGGTCCCGCTTGCAGATGGCCGATGCGCGGCAACTCGGCCTGGGAATCGATCGTCGTCATGGTGTCGCCGCTGGCGCGGCCTCCTTCAAAGCCTTCAGGAAAAAGGGCACGGCTCGCGCCGCGCCCTCTTCGCGTTCAGTCGGCCGCGGGCTCAACGCCGGTCGATCTTGGGATCGAGCGCGTCGCGCAGGCCATCGCCCAGCAGGTTGAAAGCCAGCACCGTCAGGAAGATGGCCAGGGCCGGGAAAACCGCCACATGCGGCGCCAGCACCATATCGGCACGGGCTTCATTGAGCATGGCGCCCCACTCCGGGGTGGGCGGCTGCGCGCCCATGCCCAGAAAGGACAGGCTGGCCGCCGTGATGATGGAGGTGCCGATGCGCATCGTGCCATAGACGACGATGGGCGAGATCGTGCCCGGCAGGATGTGCCGCATGATGATGGTCCAGTCGGAGGCGCCGACGCTGCGCACCGCCTCGACATAGGTCATCTGCTTGATCGCCAGGGTATTGCCGCGCACCAGGCGCGCAAAGGCCGGGACGCTGAACACAGCCACGGCCACGATCACGTTGACCATGCTCGAACCCAGGATGGCCACCACGCCGATGGCCAGCAGCATGCCCGGGAAAGCCAGCAGCACATCCGAGATGCGCATGGTGATGCGTTCCCACCAGCCCTGGTAGTAGCCGGCCATCAGGCCCATGAAGGTGCCGGCGACGGCGCCCATGGCGACCGACAGGAAGCCGGCGGCCAGCGAAATCCGCGCTCCCATGAGGATGCGGCTGAAGATGTCGCGGCCCAGCGAGTCCACGCCCAGCCAATGGGTCAGCGACGGGCCGGCATTCAGGGCGTCATAGTCGAAGAAGTTCTCCGGATCGAAGGGCACGATCCAGGGCGCGAAGATCGCCAGGGCGACCAGGATGAGCACGAAGATGCCCGCGCCCACGGCCAGCTTCTGCTTCTTGAATTTGCGCCAGAACTCGGTGAGCGGGGTGCGCACTTCGTTTTGCTTGGACGCGGCAGCGGCGGTAGTCGTATTGCTCATGGCCGCCTCACTTGTAACGGATGCTGGGATTGATGACGCCATAGAGCACGTCGACAATCAAGTTGATCAAAATGAATTCCAGCGAGAACAGCAGCACCAGCCCTTGGATGACCGGGTAGTCGCGCTGCGTCACCGCATCGACCAGCAAGCGGCCCAGGCCGGGCCAGTTGAATACGGTCTCGACCACGATGGAGCCGCCCAGCAAGAAGCCGAACTGCAGGCCCATCATGGTGACCACCGGGATCAGCGCATTGCGCAGCGCATGCTTGATCACCACGCGGCGTTCGGCCAGGCCCTTGGCGCGGGCCGTGCGCACGAAGTCTTCCTGGATCACCTCGACGAAGGAGGCGCGCGTGAAGCGGGCCATCACCGCGGCCACGGCCGCGCCCAGGGTGATCGAGGGCAATATGTAGTGCTTCCAGCTGGTCGCGCCCACGGTGGGCAGCCAGCCCAGGCCAACCGAGAACACCTGCATCAGCATCATGCCCAGGGCGAAGGCCGGAAAGGAAATCCCCGAGACCGCCAGTGTCATGAACAGGCGGTCGGGCCAGCGGTTGCGCCAGACGGCCGACACGATGCCGAAAATCATCCCGAAGGTGACCGACCAGATCATGCTGGTGATCGTCAACCACAGCGTGGGCATGAAGCGCTCGGCGATCTCCGTGGACACGGGCCGCTTGGTGCGCAGCGAGATGCCGAGGTCGCCTTGCAGCATATGGCCGAAATAACGCACGAATTGCTGCGGCAAGGGCAGGTCCAGCCCGAGTTCTTTGCGCACCAGCTCGACGGTGGCCTGGTCCGCCTCCTGGCCGGCGGCCAAGCGCGCCGGGTCCCCGGGCAGCATGTGCACAAACAGGAACACGACCACCGAGACCAGCAACAGCGTCGGGATCATGCCCAAAAGTCGTTTGACGATATAGGTCAGCATTGAAATTCCTGAGACTCCGGCGGGAGCACCATGCTCCCGCCGAGCCGCGTTTACTGCTTGATTTACCGCTTGGCTTACTGCTTGAGATCGATGTCGCCGAACCAGAACGAGGTATCGGGCTCGACATAGACGCCGGAGAGGTTCTTCGACTTCACGTAGACGTTGTTCTGGGTCACCAGGAAGGCCCACGGCGCGTCATTCCAGATGGTTTCCTGGACCTTGTTGTAGATCTCCGTCTTCTTGGCGCGGTCGGTCGTGGCCAGGGCCTGCTGGATGCCGTCATCCACCGACTTGTTCGAGTAGTAGGAGATGTTGTTGAGCACCGGCGGGAAGGCCGCGGTCGACAACAGCGGACGCAGGCCCCAATCGGCCTCGCCCGTGGAGGACGACCAGCCCGCGTAGTAAAGGCGGACCTTGGCATCTTCGGGCTTCTGGACCTGTTGCACGCGCTGCACGCGCTGGCCCGATTCCAGCACTTCGACCGAGGTCTTGATGCCGACCTGGGCCAGCTGCTGCTGCAGGAACTGCACTACTTTGACCGAGGTGCCATCGTTATAGGCCGACCACAGCGTGGTCTCGAAGCCCTTTTCGTAGCCGGCCTCCTTCAGCAGCTGGCGCGCCTTGGCCGGATCATAGGGCCAGGGACCGGTCTTGTGCGCATAGTCCACGCCCTTGGGTACCACGCCGTCGACCAGGGTGGCGTAGCCATTGAAGGCCACCTTGGCCAGCGCTTCCTTGTTGATGGCGTAGTTGATGGCCTGGCGGACCTTGATGTTGTCAAAGGGCTTGACCTGGGTGTTCATGGACAGATAGCGGGCCATGATCGAGTTCTTGTGATCGACCACGTCCAGCTTGTCGTTCTTGGCCAGGATGGCGGCCTGCTCGAACGGCACCGGGAAGGCGAAGTGCGCCTCGCCGGTCTGCACCACAGCCGCGCGCGTGTTGTTGTCGGTCACGGTGCGGAAGGTGATGCTGTCGACCTTGGGCTTGCCCTGGTTCCAGTAACCGGCGAACTTCTTGACCTTGAGGTATTCGGCCGGTTTCCATTCGACGAACTCGAAAGGACCGGTGCCCACGGGATGGAAACCGATTTCCTTGCCGTACTTCGCCAGGGCGGCCGGCGAGATCATCATCGCGGCCGGGTGGGCCAGCGCATTCAGGAAGGCCGAGAAAGGTTTCTTCAGGGTGATCTTGACGGTCAGCGGGTCCACCACCTCGACCTTGTCGATCACGCTGAACTGGATGTAACGCGACAGGCGGTTGTCCGGATTGGCGGGCCGGTCGAAGTTGATCTTGACGGCTTCGGCATTGAAGTCGGTGCCGTCGTGGAATTTCACGCCGGGACGCAGCTTGAACGTGTAGACCAGGCCGTCTTCGCTGACGCTGTAGTCGGTCGCCAGCACCTTCTGGATCTTCAGGTCCTTGTCGAACTCCAGCAAGCCTTCGTAGTAGGCCTTGCCCACCGCCTGGTTCAGGGTGCTGTTGGTGTTGTACGGGTCGAGCGTTTCCAGGGCGATCGAAACCGCGAAGGTCACGTCCTTGCTGGCATGGGCCAGCGGCGAGGCGAGCACGCCGAAGGCCAGGGCCGCGGCGGCCATCAGTTTGGTGGGGCGCAGTACTTTGTTCATTGCAACTCCTGGGTCAGAAAGGAGATACGGTTTGGTGGACAAGACAGGCCGGCGGCAAGCCGCCGGCCGCGACATCAATAGGCGCCACCGACAGCATGGCGCGCGACAAAGTGCCCCGGGGCGACCTGCACCAGGGGCTGGACGACAGGTTCGTCACCCACCTTGCGGATCGGGCTCGGAATTTCATCGGACAGCAGCGCACGCTTGAGATGACGGCGTGCCGGGTCGGCGATCGGAACCGCCGACATGAGTTTCTTGGTGTAAGGGTGCTGCGGATTCTCGAAGATCGCGCGGCGCGGGCCGATCTCGACGATCTGGCCCAGGTACATCACGGCCACGCGGTGGCTGACGCGCTCGACCACGGCCATGTCGTGCGAGATGAAGAGGAAGGACACGCCCAGGTCACGCTGCAGGTCGATCAGCAGGTTGACGATCTGCGCCTGGATGGACACGTCCAGGGCCGAGACCGATTCATCGGCGATGACCACCTTGGGATTCAGGGCCAGGGCGCGCGCGATGCAGATGCGCTGGCGCTGGCCGCCCGAGAACTCATGCGGATAGCGCTGCGCCATCTCCGGCGCCAGGCCGACGCGCTCGAGCAGCTCGGCTACGCGCGCCTCGGCCGCGCGGCCCGAGGCCACGCCATGCACCAGCAGCGGTTCCATGATGGAAAAGCCCACCGTGACCCGGGGGTCCAGCGAGGCGAAGGGATCCTGGAACACGAACTGGATATCGCGGCGCAGCGACTGCAGCTCGGTATTCTTCAGCTTGACGATGTCGCGCCCGCCGAACAGGATCTGGCCGCTCTGGCTGTCGACCAGACGCAGCAAGGACCGGCCGGTGGTGGATTTTCCGCAACCGGATTCGCCGACCAGCGACAGCGTCTCGCCCGGGTAGAGGTCGAAGCTGACTTTCTCGACGGCATGGACCCGTCGCTGCACCCGGCTCAGGATGCCGCCACGCAGGTCAAAGCGGGTGACCAGGTCACGCACGCTGAGGATGGGCGCCTGCTCGGTGCGCGGCACTTCCTGGGTGCTGGCGCTGCCCGGTTCGGCCACCGGTTGCGCGCGGCCGTCGACCTGCAGCAAGGGGAAGCGCGCCGGCAGATCGGTGCCCTGCATGGCGCCCAGCCGCGGCACGGCCGACAGCAAGGCGCGGGTGTAATGATGTTCGGGCGCGGCGAAAATACGGTCCGACGGCCCCTCTTCGACTTTGTCGCCGCGATACATCACCAGGACGCGGTCAGCCACCTCGGCCACCACCCCCATGTCGTGGGTGATGAACACCACGCCCATATGCATCTCATCCTGGAGCTGGCGGATCAGTTGCAGGATCTGCGCCTGGATGGTGACATCCAGCGCCGTGGTCGGTTCGTCGGCGATCAGCAGCGCCGGCTTGCAGGCCAGGGCCATGGCGATCATCACGCGCTGGCGCATGCCGCCCGAGAGCTGATGGGGGTAGCGGTCCAGCACCGACTTGGCTTCGGGGATGCGCACCTGTTCCAGCATACGCAAGGCCTCGGCGCGCGCCGCCCCCGCGTCCTTGCCCTGGTGCAGGCGGATGGTCTCGGCAATCTGGTCGCCCGCCGTGAACACCGGGTTCAGCGAGGTCATGGGCTCCTGGAAGATCATCGCCATATCGGCGCCGCGCACGCTGCGCATGGTGCGCGAAGACGCGCTGGTCAGGTCGACCACCGAACCATTGCGCCGGCGCAGGACCATGCGGCCCTGGGCGATGCGTCCGCCGCCATGCTCGATCAGGCGCATCAGCGACAGCGAGGTCACGGATTTGCCGGACCCGGACTCTCCGACGATGGCCAGGGTTTCGCCGCGGTCGACGTGGAAAGACAGATTGCGTACCGCCTCCACCGTCCGTTCGGAGGTCGCGAAGCGCACCGTCAGGTCTTCGACCTGGACCACGCGGTTTTCCGGCAGCGCCAGCGTCTGAGCGCGATCAACCATATTGAATTCCGTTCCTAAATGCTCGATGACGCGGACATCATCGGTAAATGGCGACGACGGCGTCCTCGCCAACCCGGCCGTAGCCGCGATACATGCCTTCGGTATTGAAGGGCAGCGCCACATTGCCCTGCCCGTCCACGGCGATCAGACCGCCCTTGCCGCCGATGGTGGGCAGCTTTTGCTGGACCACGCGGTCGGCCGCCTCCTGCAGCGAAGCGCCGAGATACTCCATCTGCGCCGAGACGTCGTAGGCGGCCACCATGCGGATGAACATCTCGCCGGTGCCCGTCGTGGAGACGGCACAGCTGCGGTTGTTGGCGTAGCAGCCTGCCCCGATCAAGGGCGCATCGCCCACGCGGCCAACTTGTTTGTTGGTGATCCCGCCGGTCGAGGTGGCGGCGGCCAGGTTGCCCTGGGCGTCCACGGCCACCGCGCCCACGGTGCCGAACTTGCGATCGGAATCCAGGGGATCGGCCGGCGCGGGCTGGCCGCTTGCGACCATGGCCTGGCCGTCATGGTCCAGCACCGCCGCCCCGGGGGTTTCGCGCTGCACGCGCAGCAGCTGTTCGCGACGCGCCTCGGTCGAGAAATAGGAGGGATCGACCAACTCCAGTCCCTCGGCGCGGGCGAAATCGACCGCGCCCTGGCCGACGAAGAACACATGCTTGCTATGCTCCATGACGCGGCGCGCGGCCAGCACGGGATTGCGCACGCAATCGACATTGGCGATGGCGCCCGAACGCAGCGTGGCGCCGTCCATGATCGAGGCGTCCAGTTCATGCGTGCCGGCGCTGGTGAACACCGCGCCATGGCCGGCGTTGAACAAGGGGCAATCCTCCAGCAGCCGCACGGCCTCGGTGACCGCATCCAGCGCGCTGCCGCCAGCGGCCAGCACGGCCTGGCCGGCCTGAACGATGGCGCGCAGCGCCTGCAGGTATTCCTGTTCTTTCTCGGGCGACATGGCCGCGCGCGACATCGCGCCAGCACCGCCATGAATCGCGATAACGGGGGTAATCATCGTTTTCCAGTTCCAGCTACACCATGGATCAGCCAGGGCATGACGGACTGCGTCACGCCCACGGCGGCTTCGATCGAATCTTTGGCGCGATGCGCCACGGCGGCCGACAAGGCTTCGATCAGGCCCAGGGCCGCGGTTTCCGCGTTGGAGGAGAATTGCCGCGCGCTGGGCGCATACAGGGCCACGGTGGCACAGGGCGCCAGCGGCGAGGTCGGCCGGTCGGTGAGGACCAGCACGGGCACCCCGGCCTGCTTGGCCGCATTGGCCAGCGTCACCGTATCGGCCAGATAGCGCGGGAAGGCAATGGCAATGACCAGATCGCGCGGCGTCATGCGCGCCATCTGGCGCGCCGCGTGCGATACCCCGCCAGGCCCGGCCAGCGACTCCACGGAATGCAAGTGCATGCACAGGCCACGCTGCAGCAGGCCGGCCAGGTAGCCGCTGGCGCCAAAGCCGATGATGAAGACACGCTCGGCCTGCAGGACCGAGGCGACGGCACGCTCGCAGGCGCCCTCGTCCAGGCTTTGCAGTGTGCGCTGCGCATTCTGGATGTCTTCCTGCAGCGTGGCCGCGAAAATCTGCACGGCGCTGGCCGAATGAGCCAGTTCCACGCGCAGTTTCTCCACCGGTTCCAGCGCCGCCTCGAAGCCGCGCGCCAGTTCGGCGCGGAACTGCGGATAGCCGGGCAGTTCCAGCGCCCGCGCAAAACGGTTGGCCGTGGCCACCGACACGCCCACGGCGGCGGCGAACTCATCAATGGTCATGGTCGCCACCCGGAAAGGATGGGCCAACACATAATCGGCCATGCGGTGCTGGGTGCGGCTGAAACCGGGCTGGGCCCGGGCAATCCGGTCAGCAATGGAAGCGGCGGCCTTGGACATCGGCGGGAGGTCTTAAAGAGGAAATGCCGCGGGACCGCGGCATGTAAATTTGTTTACCCGCGCATTTTAGAAAAGAAAATAAATTTTCATATTTAGGGATTACCCTGGCGTCGGACGAGAAAAACCATTTCGATAGAGTGGTTTTCAAGGCAAATAAAAACCCTGCCCGCCTGCGCGGCGGGCAGGGTTCGCCGAGCCCGGCTTAGCGGACGGCGGAGACGTCCAGCTTGGCCTGCGTCTTGGCCTGGATTTCCTCGACCGTGACGCCCGGAGCCACTTCCAGCAGTTTGAGGCCCGACGGCGTGACTTCCATGACGCCCAGGTCGGTGATGATCAGGTTGACCACCCCGACACCGGTCAGCGGCAGCGTGCACTCGGGCAGCAGCTTGATGTCTTCGCTGCCGTCCTTCTTCTTGGCGACATGCTCCATCAGGACCACCACGCGGCCGACGCCGGCCACCAGGTCCATGGCGCCGCCCATGCCCTTGACCATCTTGCCGGGGATCATCCAGTTGGCCAGGTCGCCCTTTTCGGAGACCTGCATCGCGCCCAGGATGGCCAGGTTGATCTTGCCGCCGCGGATCATCGCGAAGGAGTCGGCGGAGGAAAAGATCGAGGAGCCGGGCAAGGTGGTGACGGTCTGCTTGCCGGCATTGATCAGGTCGGGATCGACCTCGTCTTCGGTCGGGAAGGGGCCGATGCCCAGCAGGCCATTCTCGGATTGCAGCCAGACTTCCACGCCCTTGGGCACGTGGTTGGCGACCAGGGTCGGCAAGCCGATACCCAGGTTCACGTAAAAACCATCTTGCAGCTCGCGCGCGGCGCGGGCGGCCATTTCATCGCGGGACCATGCCATGTCGTCGTCTCCTTAGGCCGGGCGGGTGGTGCGTTGTTCGATGCGCTTTTCGGGATTGGCGTTGAGCACGATCCGATGCACATAGATGCCGGGCAGATGGATCTGGTCGGGATCCAGGCTGCCGGTGTCGACGATCTTCTCGACCTCGACCACCGTGATCTTGCCGGCCATGGCCACATTGGGATTGAAATTGCGCGCCGTCTTGCGGAACACCAGGTTGCCGCTGCGATCGGCGATATGCGCCTTGACCAGGGAGACATCAGGGGTCAGCGAACGCTCCATCACGTATTGCTGGCCGTCGAATTCGCGGATTTCCTTGCCGTCGGCAACGATGGTGCCCACCCCGGTGCGCGTGAAAAAGGCCGGGATGCCCGCGCCGCCGGCGCGCAGCTTCTCGGCCAGCGTGCCCTGGGGCGTGAACTCGAGTTCCAGTTCGCCGGACAGGTACTGGCGCTCGAATTCCTTGTTCTCGCCCACATAGGAAGCGATCATCTTGCGCACCTGGCGGGTGTTCAGCAGCTGCCCCAGGCCAAAGCCGTCCACGCCCGCGTTGTTGCTCACGCAGGTCAGGTCCTTGACGCCTGAGTCACGCAGCGCAGCAATCAGCGCCTCGGGGATGCCGCAAAGGCCGAAGCCCCCCACCGCTATCATCTGCCCGTCCTTGACGATGCCTGCCAGCGCCTCGTTGGCGCTTGCATAAACCTTGTCCATCGCTCCAGCTCCTTGTTGAGATCCTGAGATCGGTTGTCCGCCGGGGAGACAGCTCCCCCCGCCATCGTTTTTGTGCTTTGCCGCAGATTTTAGCGGCACCGGGCCGTCTTGTTGCCAGGCGGGTTGAACTGGGCCCCCAGACGGGCCAGCACGTGGGCCGGCCAGGCCTTGGAGCAATTGGCCACATAATCCATCCAGACCAGCACATTGCGGCCCCGGGCATAGGGGCCGCTGTCATCGCCCACCATCTCCAGCGTCAGCTCCAGCTCCATGCTGGAGCGGCCCAGGCGCAGCAGGCGGTGCGTCACGCGCACGGTCGCCGGGTAGTTCAAGGGCTTGATGAAATCACAGGAGGCATGCGCCAGGATAGGACCCTCGTCATCTGGCAGCTTCATATTGGCCTGGCGCAGGATGCACACCCTCGCCTCTTCCATCAGACGGAAATAAATCGTGTTGTTCAGGTGGTTCAAGGCGTCCATATCGCCCCAGCGCAAAGGCAGGTCGATCTGGTGCCAGGCGCCTTCTTCAAGCGGCGCCGGTTCGGGTGTCACGCGGTCCAAACGGTACTCCTGGAATTCATTTTCCGTCACTGCCGGTTTGCGGCGGCGGCCTGGCGCCAGCTGCAATACAATCGACGGATCTTTGATGATACTTCCTGCGGGAGTGGGACTGGAATAAGGGGAGCTTTACAAATGTCCGAACGCGAGTCGATGGAGTATGACGTGGTCGTGGTGGGGGGTGGCCCCGCCGGCCTCGCCAGCGCCATCCGCCTGAAACAACTGGCAGCCGAGAAAAACCATGAAATCAGCGTCTGCGTGCTGGAGAAAGGTTCAGAGATCGGCGCCCACATCCTGTCCGGCGCGGTCATGGACCCGATCGCCCTGACCGAGCTGATTCCTGACTGGAAAGAAAAAGGCGCGCCGCTGACCGTGCCGGTGACCCAGGATAAATTCCTTTTCCTGTCCGACAAGGGCGCCCGCTCCACCCCGGAATGGCTGCTGCCGGCCTGTTTCCACAACAAGGGCAATTACATCGTCCGCCTGGGTGAAGTCGCCAAATGGCTGGGCGAGCAGGCCGAGGCCCTGGGCGTGGATATCTTCCCCGGCTTTGCCGCGGTCGAAGTGCTCTACGACGAAAACGGCGCCGTGCGCGGGGTGGCGACCGGCGACATGGGCGTGGCCCGCGACGGCTCGCACACTGACCACTACCAGCCCGGCATGGAGCTGCTGGCGCGCTACACCCTGTTCGCCGAGGGCGCCCGCGGCCAGCTGGGCCGTCAGCTGACCGAGCGCTTCAACCTGGCCGAAGGCCGCAATGCCCAGTCCTATGGGATCGGCATCAAGGAAATGTGGGAAGTCGATCCGGCCCAATCGCGCCCGGGCCTGGTCGTGCACACTGCCGGCTGGCCGCTGGACTCCGATACCTATGGCGGCTCGTTCCTCTACCACTTGGACAACAACCTCGTGGTGGTCGGCCTGATCGTGGGCCTGGACTACGCCAACCCCTGGCTGTCGCCCTTCGAGGAATTCCAGCGCTACAAGACCCACCCCGCCATCCGCGGCACCTTCGAGGGCGGCAAGCGCATCGCCTACGGCGCCCGCGCCATCACCGCCGGCGGCCTGCTGTCGCTGCCCAAGCTGGTCTTCCCGGGCGGCGCGCTCATCGGCTGTGACGCCGGCTTCCTGAACGCCTCGCGCATCAAGGGCAGCCATGCCGCGATCAAATCCGGCAAGCTGGCCGCCGAGGCCGCCTTCGACGCCATCGTGGCCGACCGCCGCGCCGATGAACTCGCCGCCTACCCGCAGGCCTTCGAGTCCTCCTGGCTGCACGAAGAGCTGAACAAGGCGCGCAACTTCAAGCAATGGTTCAAGAAGGGACGCAGCGTCGGCGTCGTCATGACCGGTATCGAACAATGGCTGCTCAAGGGCAAGATGCCCTGGACGCTGCGCAACAGCAAGCCCGACCACGCCAGCCTGCAGCCGGCGGCGCAATGTGCGCGTATCGACTACCCCAAACCCGACGGCAAGCTGACTTTCGACCGCCTCAGTTCGGTGTTCATCTCCAACACCAACCACGAAGAAAACCAGCCCATCCACCTGACGCTGAAGAATCCGGACATCCCCGTGGAGGTCAACCTGGCCACCTATGGCGGCCCCGAGGCGCGCTACTGTCCGGCCGGGGTGTATGAATTCGTCAAGGACGACCACGGCGCGGACCGCCTGCAGATCAACGCGCAGAACTGCGTGCACTGCAAGACCTGCGACATCAAGGACCCGAAGCAGAACATCGTCTGGGTCGCCCCGCAGGGCGGCGAAGGTCCGGTCTACAACGGGATGTAAAGCGGGGGGGCACGGCCCTCTCTAGGGAGCAGCCATGGCGCAAGCCGTATTGCTGGCCGGTTGCGGCGATCTGGGCCTGCGCGTGGCTGACCGCCTGCTGGCGCGCGGCCAGGAGGTCTGGGCCTTGCGCCGCCACCCTCCTGCGGCGACGGCGGCCGGGATCCGCTGGATCGCCGCCGACCTGGCGGACCCGGCCAGCTTGGCCGGCCTGCCCCGGCACGTCGACCGCGTGGCCTATCTGCCGGCCCCGGGCGGACGCGATCCCGAGCGCTACCGGGCGGTCTTCGTGGATGGCCAGCGCCATTTGCTCGCAGCGCTCGGCCCACGGCCGCGGCGCTGGGTCTTCGTATCGTCGTCAGCCGTCTATGGCGAGCACGGCGGCCAGTGGATAGACGAGGACACGCCGCCCGCCCCCCAGGGCTTTAACGGACGCCTGCTGCTGGAAGCCGAACAATGGCTGCAAGCGCAAGTGCCCGGCGCGGTGGTGCTGCGCCTGGCCGGTCTCTACGGACCGGGGCGCAGCCAGCTGCTGCAGCGCCTGCGCGAAGGCCAGGCACGCGCCGCGGCCGGCCACTGGGCCAATCGCATCCATATCGATGATGCCGCCGCCGCGGTCGACCATCTGCTGCATCTGCCAGCGCCCCTGCCCTGCTATCTTGGGGCCGACGACACGCCCATGCCGCTGGACCGCCTTTACAGCGCCCTGGCTTGCCTGTTGCAGGCCCCGTCTCCGGCCCCCGGCCCGGCGCCGGCCCATGTCGGCAGCAAACGCATGAGCAACCGGCGACTCAAGGACAGCGGGCTGGCCCTGCGCTGGCCGGACTCTCTGGCCGGCTATCGCGAGCTGATCGAGCGCGGCATGGTTTGAGCGCGATCGAAGCAAGCGCCGGGCAGGCGCGCCACACTGTGCCACGCATCTTGAGGAGCCCGCATGATCGCCGTCATTTTCGAAGTCATCCCGCGCGACCGCCAGGCCTACCTGGATATTGCCGCGCAGCTTAAACCGGCGCTGCAGACCATGGATGGTTTTATCTCGGTCGAGCGCTTCCAGAGCCTGTCGGATCCGGACAAGCTGCTGTCGCTGTCTTTCTGGCGCGATGAGGCCAGCGTGCGGGCCTGGCGCGAGCATGGCCCGCACCGCCAGGCCCAGGCGGCCGGCCGTGGCGGCGTCTTTGCCGACTACCGCCTGCGCGTGGCGGCCGTGGTACGCGACTACGGCCTGGAGGACCGTGAACAGGTGCCCTGAACTCAGGCGCCCAGCAAACGGGCAAACGCCCGCAAGGCCTGCTCGATGTCCTGGCGCGAGATATCCAGATGCGTCACCAGACGCACGGGGCCGTCATAGACGGCACTCATCAGGATGCCCTCTTCTTTCAGGCCTTGATTCAGTGCGGCCCGGTGTTCGGCCGCGAAGCTCACAAAGGCCATATTGGTGTCCTGGGCATGCACTTGCACGCCGGGCAGCGCCGCCAGCCCCTGGGCCAGCCGGCGCGCGTTTTCGTGATCCTCGGCCAGGCGTGCCACATTGTGCTCCAGCGCATAGTGCGCGGCCGCGGCGAGCACCCCGGCTTGCCGCATGCCGCCGCCCAGCACCTTGCGCCAGCGCCGGGCCTGGTCGATCAAGGCCTGGCTGCCCACCAGCACCGATCCCACCGGCGCGCCCAGCCCCTTGGAAAAGCAGATCGACACGGTATCGAAAGGCTGGCATAGCTCGGCCAGCGGCAGCCCGCTGGCCACGCTGGCGTTGAAGACGCGCGCGCCGTCCAGGTGCGTGCCCAGGCCCTTGCCCCGCGCAAAGGCGGTGGCCTCGAGCATATAGGCCTGCGGAATCACCTTGCCCTGGAAAGTGTTTTCCAGCGCCAGCAGGCGCGTGCGCGCATAGTGCGCATCGCCCAGGGGCTTGACGGCCGCCGCCAGCTTGGCCAGCGGCAGCGAGCCGTCCGCATCGTGCTCGATAGGCTGGGGCTGGATGCTGGCCAGCACAGCCGCACCGCCGCCCTCGTATTTATAGGTGTGGGCCAACTGCCCCACCAGATACTCATCGCCGCGACCGCAATGCGCCATCAGGGCGGCCAGATTGCTTTGCGTGCCCGTGGGGAAGAACAGGCCCGCCTCCTTGCCCGCGCGCTCGGCCACCGCGCGCTGCAGGCTGATCACGCTGGGATCGTCACCCATCACGTCATCGCCCAAGGGCGCCCGCGTCATGGCCTGCAACATGGCCGCCGAAGGGCGGGTTACGGTATCGCTGCGAAAATCTATCATCGTGGTTTCCATTTCGTATTCAGGCCTTGCGCGGCCGGGCCCGGCTGACGACCCAGATGCCGGCCATGATAAACAGCATGCTCGCCAGGTCCATCGGGGTCGGTCGTTCATGCAGGATCAACCAAGCCAGCAGGACGGCGACCACCGGCACGCCCAGGGCCGACAGGCCGGCGATCGAGGCCGGCACGCGCCTGACCACCAGCAGCCACATGACCCAGGCCAAGGCGGTGGCCACCAGGATGATATAGGTCATCCCCGTCCACAATTGCCAGCCCCAGACGGCATCGATCTGCGGCACCAGCAGCGCCACCGGTGTCATCGCCAGCGCGCCGACCAGCATCTGCCATGCGGTGAAGGTCAGGATATCGGGCGCGTGCCTGTCGAACATGAGCTTGGACAGCACCGTGCCCAGGGCCCAGCACAGGCCGCTGCCCACGCCCAGGGCCATGGGCAGGAAGTCGTCGCCCAGGCCGTCCCAGGGCCGGGCGAAACACAACAGGCCGCAGGCCGCCAGCGCGATGCCGGCCCAATGCATGCGGCTTGGCCGCTCCTTGAGGATCAGCCAGGCCAGCAGGATCACCCAGAAAGGCATGGTGTAGGCCATGAGCGACACCTTGCCTACGCCGCCAGTGACCAGCGCCGTCTGCACAAAGCCCTGGAAGCCGGCCGTCTGCGTCAAGCCCACCAGCACCGTCAGGCGCCAGGGCGGCATGGCCAGCGGCCGGCCGCTAAGCACCACGCCGGCAAACAGGACGAACGCGCCGCACAGATAGCGCACCACCACGAAATCATAGGGACCGATATAGGGAACAATCAGCTTCATCGCAATCCAGGCGCCCGACCAGACCAGGATGGTGGCCAGCATCAGGCCCAGACCCGAGCGGTCGAAACTACTGCGATTCACTGCAAACTCCCGAAAAGACAAGAACATCGGCCGAAAAAAAGGCCTGCGCACCCGCGCAGGCCCTCATTATGCTCTCTTGGTCTTGTCGGCCGGCTTACAGAGGCTTGGACAACTGCTCCAGGATGGCCGGGTTTTCAAGCGTGGAGACATCCTGGGTCACTTCTTCGCCCTTGGCGACCACACGCAGCAGGCGGCGCATGATCTTGCCGGAACGGGTCTTGGGCAGGTTGTCGCCGAAACGGATGTCCTTGGGTTTGGCGATGGGCCCGATCTCCTTGGCCACCCAGTCGCGCAGTTGCCTCGCGATGGCCTGGGCCTCCTCGCCTTCCGGGCGCACGCGCTTGAGGACCACGAAGGCCACCACGGCTTCGCCCGTGGTGTCGTCGGGGCGTCCCACCACGGCGGCTTCGGCCACCAGTTCATGCGCGACCAGCGCCGACTCGACCTCCATGGTGCCCAGGCGGTGGCCCGAGACGTTGAGCACGTCGTCGATGCGGCCCATGATCCAGAAATAACCGTCGGCGTCGCGCTGCGCCCCGTCGCCCGCCAGGTAATAGCCGCGCAGTTCGGGCGGGAAATAGCTCTTCTTGAAGCGCTCCGGATCGCCCCAGATGGTGCGGATCATGGCGGGCCAGGGCCGCTTGATGACCAGGAACCCCCCATTGCCCTGCTCGACGTCGGCGCCGGTCTCATCGACGATGGCCGCGGCGATGCCCGGCAAGGGCAAGGTGCAGGATCCGGGCTTGAGCGGCGTGGCGCCGGGCAGCGGTGTGATCATGTGGCCGCCGGTTTCGGTCTGCCACCACGTATCCACGATGGGGCAACGCTCCTGGCCCACATTCTTGTGATACCAGATCCAGGCCTCGGGATTGATGGGCTCGCCCACCGAGCCGATGATGCGCAGGCTGTTGAGATCGAAATTGCGCGGGTGGGTCTGCGGCGCGGCTTCCGACGCCTTGATCAGCGAACGGATGGCCGTGGGCGCCGTATAGAACACGCTGACCTTGTGGCGCGCGATCATGTCCCAGAAGCGGCCGGCATTGGGGAAAGTCGGCACGCCCTCGAAGACGATCTGCGTCAGGCCTGCGGCCAGCGGACCATAGGTGATATAGGTATGGCCGGTGACCCAGCCCACGTCGGCCGTGCACCAATAGACATCGTCGGCGCGGGCGTCGAAGGTCCACTTGACCGTCAACAGCGCCCACAGCAGGTAACCGGCCGACGAATGCTGCACGCCCTTGGGCTTGCCCGTCGAGCCGGAGGTGTACAGGATGAACAGCGGATGCTCGGCATTGACCGGCACCGGCTCGCAGGTGTCGGGCTGGCCGGCCTGCACCTCGTGCATCCAGAGGTCGCGGCCTTCGGTCCAGGCGACCTTGCCGCCGGTGCGACGATAGACGATGACCTTGGAGACGGCATCGCAGCCGCCCATGGCGAACGCCTCCTCGACCGCCGGCTTGAGCGGAATGACCTTGCCGCCGCGCACCTGCTCGTCGGCCGTGATGACCAGCGAGGCGCCGACGTCGACGATGCGCTCCTGCAGGCTCTTGGCCGAGAAGCCGCCAAAGACCACCGAGTGCGTCACGCCCAGGCGGGCGCAGGCCTGCATGGCCACCACCGCCTCGATGGACATCGGCATATAGATGATGGCGCGGTCGCCCTTTTTATAGCCCAGCGACTTCAGCCCATTGGCGAAGCGGCACACGCGGGCCAGCAGTTCGCGATAGCTGACCTTCTCGACCTTGCCATCGTCGGTCTCGAAGATGATGGCGGTCTTCTCGGCATTGCCGTTGGTCAGGTGCACGTCCAGGCAATTGGCCGAGACATTGAGCTCGCCGTCGCCGAACCAGCGATAGAACGGCGCCTGGCTTTCGTCCAGCACCTCGGTGAAGGGCTTGGTCCACTGCAGGTTTTCGCGCGCATGGCGCGCCCAGAAACCGTCGGGATCGCGCTCGGCCTCTTCGGCCAGCGCGCGGTAAGCGTCCATGCCCGAAATTGCCGCGCCCGTGACGGCGCGCTCGGGCGGGGGAAACACGCGGGTTTCCACCAAGACGGATTGGATGGCATTCGACATGGTTTTGTCTCCGATTCGTGATTTTGGTGCTGCCGTTCTGTCGACACGCAACCGTATCGCCATGCTCTTACGAGCACCTTACGCAGGCGGACTGTCCCGGCTCGCGCGGCGCCTTGCATGGTGGCCAGTTCATAAGAATAGCAGCCCGGCTCAGCCGGCCTCCCGGCGGGCGATGCCACGGGCCAGGTCCACGCGGGCCAGCAACAACAGGCCGCCCACGAAGAACAGCCCCGTCACCAGAATCGCCAGGCGGTGATTGCCGGCGGTGAGCCAGGTCACCAGGCCATAGGTCAGCGGCCCCACGACCGCCGCCAACTGGACGGCGAAGGTCCAGAGCGCGAAAAACTCCGCCAGGCGGCCTGCCGGCGCCAGCGCGCCCGTCATGGCGCGCCCGGCGCTCTGGCTGGTGCCCATGCACAGGCCGGCCAGCGTGGCGGCGACCCAGAAGACCGGCACGGTGGTGGCGGAATAAGCCACCAACACCATGACGATCCAGCCCAGCAGCGTCAGGCCCAGGGCGCGCTTGTGCCCGATACGGTCCTGGACATAGCCGAAGCTGAAGGCGCCCGCCGCCGCGGCGATATTGACGGTGAACACCAGCAGCATGATCTGCGGCATGGTGAATCCCATCACCTGCTCGGCATAGATGGCCGCCAGCGTGATCACCACCGCGATGCCGGCCTGATAGCAGGCGCCGCAGATCAACAGGCGGCGGAACTCCGGGAAGTGCTCGCCGGTCTCACGCCAGGCGCGCGCCAGGCGGCGCAGCATATCGGGCGCGGCCAGGTTCATGGCATGCGGCCGGGCGCGTTCGCGCAGCAGCAGGAATGACGGCAAGGCCGCCAGGCTGAACACCACGCAGGTCACGACGATGACCCAGGGCACATATTGCTCGGCGCCCTGGCCGGCGGCCTCGCCGCGGCTCACCACGGCCAGGCACAGGCCCAGCGTCAGCATGCCGCCGCAATAGCCGAAGCTCCAGCCCCAGCCCGAGACGCGGCCCAGCGCCTTGGGGCGCGCCAGTTCCGGCAGAAACGCCGCCACGACGGACTCGCCTATGCAATAGCAGTAATTGGAGACGGCGATGGCCGCCAGGGCCAGCCACACATCGCCCGGACCCGTGCGCGCCAGCAGCAGCGTGGCCAGCACACAGCCCACGGTGCTGGCATAGAGCAGGCGGCGCTTGCCCGCGCGCGCATCGGCACGCGCGCCCAGCGTGGGCATGGTGAGCATGATGGCCAGATAGGACAGCGAGAGCGCCGCCGTCCAGGCCAGCGTCGCCCAATGGGCGCGCTGGCCCACCACGGCGACGAAATAGGTGCTGAACACCGTGGTCAGGATGACCGTGGTGTAGCCGGAATTGGCGAAGTCATACATGGCCCAGGCCCAGACTTCGCGCCGGCGCACGCCGGGGTTGAGCAGGCGCCGGTCTTCACCGGCGCTGTCTTGCGCCGGCAGGTTCACAGGCCCAGCGCCGCAATGCCCGCACGGGCAATTTCCGCATCCTCGCTGGACTTCACGCCCGACACGCCCACGGCGCCCACCACCTGGCCGTCGGCCACGACGGGCACACCGCCTTCAAGCATGCCTTCGAGTTCGGGCGCCGACAGGAAAGAATAGCGGCCGTTGTTGATGATCTCTTCATAGAGGCGCGATTCACGGCGGCCCAGCGCGGCGGTGCGGGCCTTGGCCGGCGCGATGTGGGAGGAAATGGGCGCCGCGCCGTCGCCGCGCAGCAGGCCCAGCAGATGGCCGCCGTCATCCACGACGGCGATCGACACGGCCCACTGATGGGCCAGCGCATGCGCCTCGGCCGCGGCGAGGATCTTCTTGACGTCTTCCGCGGCCAGCACCGGTTTGGATTTCATTACAGCGATTCCTTGATCTGTTCGAGTGAGGTGGGATCTTCAATGGTGGTGAGATCACCGGGATCGCGGCCTTCGCAAACCGCCACGATGGCCCGGCGCAGCACCTTGCCGGAGCGCGTTTTGGGCAGCGCGCCGACAAAGCGGATGCGGGCAGGCCGCGCGATCGCGCCCAACTGATCCTCCACCACGCGCATGATATCCCCTTCCAGGCTCCGGGCCGCGCCTTCGGCCTCCAGCGTCTCCGGTCTCTTGAGCACCACGAAGGCGAGCGCGACCTGCCCCTTCAGGCTGTCGGCCACGCCCACGACGGCGCACTCGGCCACATCGGCATGGCTGTTGACCGACTCCTCGATCTCGCGCGTGCCCAGGCGGTGGCCCGCCACATTGATGACATCGTCGGTGCGCCCGAGGATGAACCAATAGCCGTCCTGATCGCGCAGGCCCCAATCGAAAGTCGAATAAAGCTGGCGGCCCGGGATGGACGAGAAATAGGTCTGCACAAAACGCTCGTCATCGCCCCATACGGTGGACAGCGCCCCCGGCGGCAGCGGCGGCACGATGGCCACCACCCCCTTCTGGTTGGGCCCCAGGTCCTGGCCGTCGGCTTCGCTCACCACGCGCACATCGAAACCATAGACCGGAAACGACGGGCTGCCGAAACGGGTCGGCACCCGCTCCACCCCTGGCTGGGCCGACAGGATGGGCCAGCCGGATTCGGTTTGCCAGTAGTTGTCGATGATGGGCTTGCCCAGCCCCTCTGAGATCCATTGCGCCGTGGGTTCGTCCAGGGGTTCGCCGGCCAGATAGAGCGCGCGCAGCGACGACAGGTCATGGCGCTTCAGGAGCGCGGGATCCTGGCGCTTGAGCACCCGCACCGCCGTGGGCGCCGAAAACAGGGTATTGACCCGGAAGCGCTCGACCAGGCTCCAGAGGATGGCGCCGTCCGGACGCACCGGCGTGCCCTCGTAGAGGATGGAGGCCTGTCCGCCGATCAGCGGCCCATAGACAATGTATGAATGGCCCACCACCCAGCCGATATCGCTGGTGCAGAAATACGTGTCGCCCGGCCGGCCATCGAACAGATACTCCATCGATGAGGCCAGGGCCACGGCATAGCCGCCGGTGTCGCGCTGCACGCCCTTGGGGCGACCGGTCGTGCCCGAGGTATAGAGGATGTAGCTCGGCTCGGAGGATTCCAGCCAGGCCACGGGCACTTGCGCGCCCTCGTGTCGGGCCCGCAACTCGGCATAATCCAGGTCGCGCCCGGGCTGGCGTTCACAGGCCGCCAGCCCCCGGTCCAGCATGATCACCGCTCCGGGCGGGTGCTGGGCCAGCGACAAAGCCTTGTCCAGCAAGGGCTTATAGGCCACCACCTTGCCGGCGCGCGAGCCGCCGTCGGTGCAGACCACCACCTTGGGCTGGGCGTCGTCGATGCGCTGGGCCAGGTTGACCGAGGCAAAACCGCCGAACACCACCGAATGGATGGCGCCCAGCCGCGCGCAGGCCAGCATGGTGAACACCGCCTCCGGCACCATGGGCATGTAGAGCAGCACGCGGTCGCCGCGCTCCACCCCCTGCTCGCGCAGCATGGCAGCCACCGCGTTGACCTCCTCGTAAAGGGCACGGCGGGTGTAGACGCGCTCCTGGTCCACCTCGGTGGACACCCAGATCAGGGCCGGCGCATCGGCCTGTTGGGGCAGCCAGCGGTCCACGGCGTTGTAGCAGAGGTTGGTGCGGCCGCCGACAAACCACTTGGCAAATGGGGGACGGGTGAAATCCAATACCTCCTCGAACGGCGTCTCCCAGTGAATGCGCTCGGCTTCTTTACGCCAGAAGGCATCCCGCTCATGGATGGACCGATAGTGGAAATCCCGGGTTTTTTCCATGCCTTGTCTCCTGTTATGGTTCGGTAGCGCTTCGGTAATTCGTCTTACCTTATTCTCGGTGGCCAACCTTGCACCAGGCTTGCCACCCAACCTGGGGATTCCCCCAGGCACTCCGGGCCGGAAACTGCGCTTTTCGTATGCGCTTACACCCGGATGTAATAATAGGTTTGGTAGAATCCCCCGATAAATTTTTTCTAACCATGATCCGCCCCCCAGTTTCTGGGCGCCGGACCGGTCTCGGTGAGCATGCATCGACACTCCTGCCTCGCGCTACCTGACACCTCCTCCCGCCTCTTTCGCCGGGGCCTGCGCCTGTGTGCGTCGGTCTTCTGCGTGGCGGTGATGGCGGGTTGCGCGACCAAGGGGACGCAAACCTCTGCCTACGACTCCGAAATCGACCCCTACGAAACCGAGTGGGTCGCCACCGCCGATGACCCCATCGGCCTGCTTGTCACCCACAAGCTCAAGCGCGAACGCCAGCGCCAGGCGCAGGCTCCCTTCGCCAGCGACAGCGCCCTGGTGGCCGAAGCCCTCAATCAGTTGGGCGTGCGCTACCGTTTCGGCGGCAATTCGCCCGATACCGGGTTTGATTGCAGCGGCCTGGTCGCCTATTCGGTCGAGCGTTCCCTGGGCCTGAAGCTGCCCCGCAATGCCGCCGACATCGCCCGCCAGGCCACGGTCATCGATCGCAAGGAATTGCGCCCCGGCGACCTGGTGTTCTTCAACACGCTGGGACGCCGCTATTCGCATGTAGGCATCTACATGGGCGAAAACCGCTTCGTGCACTCGCCCAGCGCGGGCGGCGTGGTCCGTGTCGAAGACATGACCATGGCCTATTGGTCCAAGCGCTACAACGGCGCCCGCCGCCTGGATGGCAGCCTGCTGGCTTCGGCCCGCGCTTCCAACGACTAGGCGACACACCGGCCCGAAGCCGGTGCCGGACCACCCCCAGGATAAAAAAAGCGCCCACAAGGGGCGCGGGCGGCTATGCAGCCGCTTCAAGCTCAAGACGTGCCGGGCAATCCCGGGCCGATGCCTGCCCGGGGCCGGGATGGCAAGAAGGCGATGGGGCAAACACTCAATGTCGCGTGGCTTTTTTGTCGCAGCCCTGGCTGCACAGACCGCATTGCTGCAGCGCCTGCTGCATGCTGCACACCGAGCGCCGACAAGCGACGACCTTGATGCCGCCACGCTGCGCGGCATTGCGGAAGGTCTTCATGACGTTATGCCCCAGGAAATCGGTCAGCAGGATGACCAGCTGCGTGCCCGAGGGCAGCTGCAAGGTCTTTTTTTGGTGCGAGGGATCGCGCCCGCTGATGTGGTGCGTGATTGAAATATTGTGCCCCTTCAAGAGGTCCGGGATATTGCCCAGCCGGTCCGCACCGACCACCACCGCACTCAAGCCTGCCACCATGATTCACCTCATCGGTTGTTGCGTGTGTGGTAATGATAATGATTCCCATTGTTTAGTCAAATCAAATGAGAGTGATTCTTATTTGATTATTTCAATGGGTTTGCCGGTGGGCATAGCTTCCCTGAGCATCGCCCTGCCTCTATCAAAAAAAAACCGCCCTGGGAGGGCGGCTCGGGCGGCGCTCAGCGCGGCAGGCCTTGCACGGCGTCGGTCACCACCTGGCGCGTCAGCGACGGCGCCAGCATCTCCAGGAAGGTGTAGACGTAGTCGCGCAGGAACACGCCCGACTTCACGCCGACACGGGTGGTGTGGGTGCCGAACAAATGCCCCACCGGCAGACCGACCAGATTGCCATCGCGCCTCGGGTCATAGGCCACGCCCGCGATGATGCCTATGCCCAGGCCCACGTCCACATAGGTCTTGATCACATCGGCGTCGATGGCTTCGAGCACGATGTCCGGATGGATGGCCTGGTTGGCGAAGACTTCGTCTATGGTGCTGCGGCCCGTAAAGGCGCGGTCGTAGGTCACGATAGGATATTCGGCCAACTGGGCCAGGCTCAGCCGCTTGGCCTCGGAGGACTTGAGCTCGGCCAACGGATGGTCCGGCCGCACCACCACCGTGTGCTCCCAGGCATAGACCGGCAGCGTCGCCAGTCCCGGCGTCAGCGCCAGGGATTCCGTGGCCAGGGCCAGGTCGGCCTGCTCGTGCAGCACCATCTCGGCCAATTGGGCGGGGCTGCCCTCGGCCAGCGACAGATGCACCTTGGGGAATTGCTTGCGGAACGCCGGGATAACACGGGGCAGCAGATAGCGCGCCTGCGTATGAGTGCAGGCGATGACCAGGCCGCCCTCGTCGCGGCGGGCGAACTCATCGCTGACCTTCTTCAGGTTATCGACTTCGCGCATGATGCGGTCGATCACCTGTGAGACGGCCAGGCCGGGCTTGGTCAGTCCCTTGATGCGCTTGCCATGGCGCTCGAAGATCTTGATGCCCAGCTCGTCCTCGAACTCGATGATGGCCTTGGACACGCCAGGCTGGGAGGTGTAGAGCATCCGCGCGGCTTCGGTGAGGTTGAAGTCCCGACGGATCGTTTCGCGCACAAATCGGAATTGCTGGAGGTTCATGGAGGCCCCTATTCGTGCAGCTGATTATAAGTAATATAAGAGCCATCCTATATTACTTATTTAAATAAGCTTGTGCGATTGCACAAATAGAAACCCCGGCCCTCTCTGGGCCGGGGTCCGGGGGCCGCGAGGGCCGCTCAGCGCATGGTGATGGTGGTGTTCACCGAGCGGCCATGGGCCGACCAGCGCGCCGTGACTGTCTTGGTCTGCGTCCAGAACTGCACCGCCTGCTTGCCATTGGGACCGAGGTCGCCGAGCTTGGAGCCGCGCGAGCCCGTGAAGCTGAACCAGGCCACCGGCACGGGGATGGGGATGTTGATGCCCACCTGGCCGACGTCGATGTTGTTCTGGAAGTAGCGCGCCGCGCCCCCGTCCTGGGTGAACAGCGCCACGCCGTTGCCATTCGGATTGCGGTTGACGAAGGCCACGGCCTGCTCCAGCGTTTCCACGCCCACCACGCAGAGCACCGGGCCAAAGATCTCGTCCTGGTAGATGGTCATGTCTTCGGTCACGCCATCGAAAATCGTCGGCCCGACAAAATTACCGTCGCCATAGCCCTCGACCTTGATGCCGCGGCCGTCGAGCAGCAGCTTGGCGCCCTCTTCCACGCCCTTCTGGATCAGGCCCTCGACGCGCTTGCGCGCATTGACCGACACCAGCGGCCCCAGGTCGGCCTGGCGGTCGGTGCCGGCGTTGACCTTGAGCTTTTTGGCGCGCTCGACGAAATCGGGCAGCCAGTTGCGCGCCTCGCCCACCAGCACCGCCACCGAGGTGGCCATGCAGCGCTGGCCGGCCGCGCCAAAAGCCGCGCCCACCAGTTGGTTGAGCGCCACCTCAGGATCCGCATCCGGCAGGATGACGCAGTGGTTCTTCGCCCCCATCATGGACTGGCAGCGCTTGCCCGCCTTGGATGCGCGGTCATAGATCTCGGTGCCCACCCGGGTCGATCCGATGAAGGACACGGCCTTGATGTCAGGATGCTCGCACAAGCCGTTGGCGATGTCCGGACCGCCGTGCACCACATTCAGCACGCCCGGCGGCAGGCCCGCCTCCAGCGCCAGCTGCGCCAGGTAGAGCGAGGCGGAGGGATCCTGCTCGGAAGGCTTGAGCACAAAGGTATTGCCGCAGGACACGGCAATCGGAAACATGAAGCAGGGCAGCATCACCGGGAAATTGAAAGCGGTGATGCCGGCGCAGACGCCCAGCGGCTGGATCAAGGTGTAGACGTCGATGCCGGAGGCCGCGTTCTCGGCGTACTCGCCCAGCTGCAGGCTGGCGATCGAGCAGGCGTGCTCCACCACCTCCAGCCCGCGCCCGACCTCGCCCTCGGCGTCGGGCAGCGTCTTGCCATGCTCGCGCGTGATCATCTCGGCCAGCTTGGCCGTATTATCGCGCAGCAGTTGCTGGAACTTGAGCATGACGCGCATGCGTTGGCCCTGTCCCGCATTGCGCCAGGTTTGAAACGCTTCCTTGGCGTTGGAGACCGCCAGGTCCAGCTCCTCGCGGGTGGCGAAAGGCACTTGGGCCACGACTTCCTGCGTGGCCGGATTGATGACATCACGCCATTGCGTGGTCTTGGACTGCACCAGTTTGCCGCCGATCAGTAGCGGCACGCGGGGGACTTCGCTCATTGCTTGCTCCTCAGACTGCTTGGATGGGAGGCCGGCCGGCCCCCTTGGGTATGAATCGGCGCTAGGGCTTGACCAGCGGGCAGGTGGAATCGGCCAAGGGCTGGAATGCCTCGGCCGCGGGAATCGTCGCCACCAGCTTGGAATAATCCCAGCCGCCCTTGGACTCCGAAGGCTTTTTCACTTCATACAGATACATATCGTGGATCACGCGCCCATCCGGACGGATGGAGGCATTGCGCATGATGGGATCCTTGATCGGCAATTCGCGCATTTTGTCGGCCACGACCTTGCCATCGGTGCTGCCGCTGGCGGCCACCGCGCGCAGGTAGTGCAGCACGCTGGAATACACGCCGGCCTGCGTCATGGTGGGCTTCAGGCCGCGGAAAGCCTTCTCGAAGCGCGCCGACCATTGCCGCGTGGCATCGTCGTAATCCCAGTAAAAGCCGTCGACATAGGAGAGGCCCTGGGCGTTGTCCAGGCCCAGCGCCCGCAGGTCCGACAGGAAGATCAGCAGCGAGACCAGGCGCTGCCCTCCGTCGACGATGCCGAACTCGCGCGCCTGCTTGACCGCGTTGACCGTGTCCTGCCCGCCATTGGCCAGCGCCACCACCTGGGCCTTGGAACTCTGCGCCTGCAAGAGATAAGACGCGAAATCCGGCGCGTTCAAGGGATGGCGCACGCTGCCGGCGACCGTGCCGCCGAGCGCCTTGACCGCCTTGGCCGTATCCGCCTCCAGCGAATGGCCGAAGGCGTAGTCCACCGTCACGAAAAACCATGACTTGCCGCCCGCCTTGACCGTCGCCTTGGCGCCGCCGGCGGATTGCGAATACGTGTCGAACATCCAGTGAAAGCCCAGCGGCGAGCATTCCTTGTTGGTCAGCGCCGTGGTGGCCGGGCCGGAGAACATCACCACCTTGTTCTTCTCGCGGGCAATGCCCTGCACCGCCAGGGCGACCGCGGAATTGGTCAAGTCGGCGATAGCCGTCACGCCGTCGCGATCGAACCACTCGCGCGCGCGCGCCGCCCCGACGTCGGCCTTGTTTTGGTTGTCCGCGGAAACCAGCTCGATCTTCATGCCCTTGCACTCGGCGGCCAGGCAATCGTCGATGGCCAGCTGGGCGGCGGCCACCGAACCGGCTCCCCCCATGCCCGCATACGTGCCCGACATGTCCGTCAACACGCCGATCTTGACCGGCGGCTTGTCGGCCGCCATGGCTTGCCCCACCAGCAAGGCGCCCAGGCACAGGCCTGCGGCGATACCGCGCGCATGCATCTTCATGAACTTGTCTCCTGTGGATTTTTTTCTTGGCCCGCCGCCGTGCGCGGCAGTGGCTCAAACTAGTGTAGATGTGTGAAAATCCACAAGCAACGCCATGAATGCACATGTATTGTGCATTCATGCACAACGAAAAAATCACCACAGGACAGGGGACGCCGCCATGCTCGACTGGGACAGCCTGCGCTACTTTCTGGAGGTGGCCCGCAGCCAGCGCGTAAGCGCGGCGGCCCGTACCCTGGGCGTCGAGCACACCACGGTGGCGCGCCGTATCCGGGCCCTGGAGGCCGAGCTGGGCAGCCTGCTGTTCGAGAAATCGCGCAGCGCCGGCTTCGTGCTGACCGAGGACGGCCAGCGCCTCTTCGTCTATGCCGAGCAGATGGAAAGCACGGTGCATACCGCCCGGGAAAGCCTCTCGGGCATCGGGCAGGCGTTGTCCGGGCATATCCGCATCGGCGCCACCGAAGGGTTCGGCAGCTATGTCGTCACCCCGCTGGCGGCCGATTTCCAGCGCCGCTACCCGCACATCACGCTGGATATCCTGCCGGTGCCGCGCTTTGTCAGCCTGTCCAAGCGCGAGGCCGACCTGGCCATCACCATCGAACGCCCCCAGCGCGGTCCCTATGTATGCAGCCGGCTGTGCGACTACACCCTCATGCTCTACGGCACCCCTCAATACCTGGCGCGCCACCCGCCCATCCGCTCGCGCGCCGACCTTGCCGGCCATAGTTTCATCGGCTATGTGGACGAGCTGCTGTTCAGCGAGCGGCTGCGCTACCTGGAGGATCTCCTGCCCAACAGCCGGGTCGTGCTGCGCAGCACCAGTGTGGTGGCGCAATACCATGCGGCCCTGCAAGGCCAGTCGCTGGCCATCCTGCCCTGCTTCATCGCCGCCCAGGATCCCAGGCTCTCACCGGTGCTGGGCGGCGAGGTCGCGATCACGCGCAGCTTCTGGATGTATTGCCACGAGGACCTCTACCGCCTCAAGCGCGTCAGCCTGCTGTGGGACTTCATGCGCGAGGCGGCCGAGCGCAACCGGGATCTGCTCGCCGGCCGCGCCGGCGAGCTGGTGACGGGCAAAGACTGAAACCGCGCCTAGGCCGCGGCCTTCGGCGGCTTGGGCGCCTTCACGCGCAGGCGCTTATAGAGCAGGAAGACCGTGAAAGCCAGCACGATGGCGTGGATGACCCACACCCCCACGCCGAAAGGCAGCTTGCCGCTGCTGATCCAGGCGCGCGACAAATTGATGAGATTCATATAGAGCAGACCGACCAGGCCGGCGATCAGCAAGTCGCCCGAACGCCCCAGGCGCGGATTGACCGCGCCCAGCGGAATGGCCAGCAACGCGAGGTTCAGGGCCGCCAGCGGCATGGACACACGCCACATGACCTGCGACCAGGCGCTGTCCGTGTTGTCCTGCATCAATTGCGCCGTCGAACGCGCCTTGCTCGAACGTTCAGCCGCCGCCCGCGCCTCGGCGATGGGATCATCGCCCGCCTTGCTCTCCAGGCGGATGCCGTACTCTTCGAAATTGGTCAGCCGCACTTCAGGCGTGCCGGGCTTGAGGTCATAGCGATGGCCGCCCGACAGCACCAGGAAGCGGTCGCCGTTGGGCAGGGTTTCTCCCCGCGCACTCTTGGCCGTGAGCACGCTGAACCATTCGGGATCGATGGCGCGTGCGAACACCGCGCCCAGCTCGTCGCGCGGATCGGCGGGATCTTCGGCGAAAAATACCCGGTCGCCACGGCCCGATTCCGCGAACTGGCCGGCCGCCACCTTGGACAGGTCGGAGCGCTGTTCAAAGCGCTCCCGGTATTCGCCGATCTGGCGATAGGCCCAAGGCGAGGCTACCAGCGTCAGTCCCGCCACCACGGCCGCCACCGGAATGGCCACGCGCAGCACGGGCCGCAGCCAGTCGGCCAGGGACAGGCCGCTGGCGAACCACACCACCATTTCGGATTCGCGATAGTTGCGCGTGACCGTGGTCAACACCGCGATGAAGAGGGAGACCGCGAGAATCGTGGGCAAGGCGGTGATGGTGGAAAACGCGGCCAGGCCGAGCACCACGTCGGCGCCGATGGAACCACCCGCGGCCTCGCCCAGCAGGCGCACCAGCAGGACACTCAGCCATACCACCACGAGAGTGGAAAACACCACGCCCGCGTGACTGGTAATCTCGCTGACGACAGACCGTTTAAATAGAGACATGTGAGAATATGCGGGATAATCGTCCGCAACGTTCGACGCACTCGGGAAATCTTCATGGAATTTAGCACACAGACCACTGCTTCCCTGCATCAGATCAAGACCTCGGCCCTGGCCGTGGGCGTGTACGCCGACGGCGTGCTCGGCCCCGCCGCCGACACGATCGATCGCGCGAGCAATGGCGCCATCCGCGCCGTCACCAAAGCCGAGTTCCGCGGCCGCGCCGGCGCCACCCTGGTGCTGCGCAATCTGGCCGGTGTGTCGGCCCAGCGCGTCGTGCTGGTCGGCCTGGGCAAGCAAGAGGAATACAACGCCCGCGCCCATGCCAGCGCCGAGCAGGCTTTCGCCGCCTATTGCGTGTCTGCGCAGCTGGCCGAGGGCGTATCCACCCTGGTCTCCTTGCCGGTCGAGAACGCCGGCGTGCGCGATCGTGCCCGCGCCGCGGCCATCGCCGCCGGCCAGGCCACCTATCATTACGACGCCACCTTCGGCAAGCCCGACCGTGACGCCCGCCCCAAGCTCAAGAAAATCACCCAGGTCGTCGAGCGCGCCGACACCGCGCAGACCCAGCTGGGCCTGCGCGAGGGCGCGGCTATCGCCAACGGCATGGAGCTGGCCCGCACGCTGGGCAATCTGCCGGGCAATGTCTGCACGCCTTCCTATCTGGGCGACACGGCCCGCAAGCTGGCCCGCGACTTCAAGAGCCTGATCAAGGTCGAGGTGCTGGACCGCAAGCAGGTCGAGGCCCTGGGCATGGGCTCCTTCCTGTCGGTGGCGCGCGGCTCCGAGGAGCCGCTGCGCTTCATCGTGCTGCGCTATAACGGCAAATCGGCCGCGGCCAAGAAGGCCAAGGCCGCCGCCGGTCCCGTGGTGCTGGTGGGCAAGGGCATTACCTTCGATGCCGGCGGCATCTCGCTCAAGCCCGCCGCCACGATGGACGAAATGAAGTACGACATGTGCGGCGCGGCCAGCGTACTGGGCACCTTCCGTGCCTTGGGCGAACTGGTCCCGGCCATGGAGGTCGTCGGCCTGGTCGCCGCCTGCGAAAACCTGCCCAGCGGCAAGGCCAACAAGCCGGGGGACGTGGTCACCAGCATGTCGGGGCAGACCATCGAAATCCTCAATACCGATGCCGAAGGCCGCCTGATCCTGTGCGACGCCCTCACCTATGCCGAGCGCTTCAAGCCCTCGGCCGTGATCGACATCGCCACGCTGACCGGCGCCTGCGTCGTCGCCCTGGGCAGCGTCAACACCGGCCTGTTTTCCAAGGACGATGCCCTGGCCGAGGCCTTGCTGGCCGCCGGCCGCCAGGCCCAGGACACCGCCTGGCGCATGCCGCTGGACGATGCCTACCAGGAGCAGCTGAAGTCCAACTTCGCCGACATCGCCAACATCGGCGGCCCCCAGGCGGGCGCCGTCACGGCCGCCTGCTTCCTGTCGCGCTTCACCAAGGCCTATCCCTGGGCCCACCTGGACATCGCCGGCACGGCCTGGCGCGGCGGCAAGGACAAGGGCGCCACCGGCCGCCCCGTGCCGCTGCTGATGCAATACCTGCTCAACCGCAACGCCTGAGGCAAGGCAGGCCCGCATGACCCGGATCGATTTCGCCTTTGGCGCCCCGGACCGCTTGCGGGCGGCCTGCCAGACCGCCCGCAAGCGCTATCTGGCAGGCCAGCGGCTCATCGTCTATTGCGCCGACGGCAATCGCCTGTCGGCTTTTGACCGCATGCTCTGGGCCTTTGACGACACCGCCTTCGTGCCCCACGTGCTGGCGCGCGACGCCCTGGCCGCCGACACGCCCATCGTGCTCACCGCCACCGATCCCCAGCAGGCCGCCGCGCTGGCGCCCGATGCCTGGCTGCTCAACCTGGACGACGCCTGCCCGCCCCATTACGATGGTTTTGCGCGGGTCCTGGAGATCGTCTCCGACGACCCGGCCGACAAGGCTGCCGCGCGCGCGCGCTGGCGCGACTATGTCGCCGCCGGGCATACGCCGCAAAGCCATGACCTGAGCCGCAGCGCCTGACGGTTTCTTCCGCATATCATGTCTGCCCCTTTTTCGGATCCCGGTATCCCCGTCCTCACCGAGCGTCACGACGAGCCTGGCCAGGCCGCCGTCGCCGACATCGCCTCGGACACCGTACTGCGCGCCTTGCTGCAGGCAGAACTCGAACAGGCCATCGAGCAGGCCGCCGCCCAGGCCGCGGCGGACATGCGCGCGCGCCTGGAAGCCGAGCTGCCGGGCATCGTCGACCGCGCCCTGCAGCGCCTGCGCCCGGGCTGAACCCTGCGGTTTCCCGGACTGGATTTTTCAGGGAACTGTCAGGTATGCTTTTACTCTAAGTGTTATCCGGCGAAATCCGCCAAACAGGAGTCCACATGAACGAATACCGTCCGTCCCCTTTCAATCGTTCCGGCCAGCTCGCCGGCGCGCCGGGCGAGGTCGTCCGCAACCAGGTCCTGCGCAACACCTACTGGTTGCTCGCCCTGTCCCTGATTCCTACCGTGCTGGGCGCCGCCGTCGGCCTCTATACCGGCATCAACCGCGTCATGGGCGCCAGCCCCGGCATGTCGGCCATCATTTTCCTGGTCGGCGCCTTCGGCCTGATGTTCGCCATCGAGAAAAACAAGAACAGCTCGCTGGGCGTGGCGCTGCTGCTGGCCTTCACCTTCTTCATGGGCATCATGCTGTCGCGCCTGCTCGGCTTCGTGCTGGGCATGAGCAACGGCTCGCAGCTCGTCATGACGGCCTTTGGCGGCACGGCTGTCGTCTTCGGCACCATGGCGACGCTGGCCACCACCATCAAGCGCGACCTCTCCAGCATGCAGAAGTGGCTGTTCACGGGCGCCGTGGTCATCCTGGTGGCCGCGCTGGCCAATATCTTCCTGCAGATGCCGGCCCTGATGCTGACCATCTCCGTGCTGGCCATCGTCATCTTCTCGGCCTTCATGCTGGTGGACCTGCAGCGCGTGGTCAACGGCGGCGAGACCAATTACGTGTCCGCCACCCTGGCCATCTACCTGGACGTCTACAACGTCTTCTCCAACCTGCTGATGTTGCTGGGCATCTTCGGCGGCAACCGCGAATAAAGTCGACGCGCAAGCCCGCCATGCGGGCATGCTTGACCACCCGCCCTCGTTGGCGGGTTTTTTTTGAAAAACGGATATCAGAGACGCTGCAGATCCATCAGCACGCGGCGCGTCGCAAGCGGGCGCCCGACCAGATGCGTCTCCAGGCGCTCGCGCAAATCGCGCCGCAGTTCGGGCTCGATGCGCGGATCATTGAAGTCGGGCTCTCTTTCGTCGACCCCATAGCCCGTTTCACGCAGCAGTATCCATTCGAAGCGCCGGAGGGCGCCGGCCGCGCGCGAGCCGCCGGCCAGTTGCTGCAACGCGGTTTCATAGGCATCGAACAGCAGCGGATGGGCGTCTTCGCGCGGCAGGAGCCGCAGCAGCAGCTCATTCATATACCAGGCGGACATCAGGGACGCGCCGCCCAGCGGATGCACGCCCGCCACCTCGGCGCGGGTCAGGGTCTTGACCTCGCCGCCGCCGGTCCAGGACATCAACAGGGGCTGGAAGGCGGACAGCACGGGCCGCAATACCGAATATGGGCGCTTGGCGCCCTTGGCGACCATGGCCACACAGCCGTGGTCGCGCGAAAACGCCTGGACAATGAGGGAAGTCTCGCGCCACGCCGTGGCGTGGAGCATATAGGCACGATTATCGTGAACGCGCTGAGCGCGCTTACTCATAACCCAGATCGCGCAAAGCGCCTTCGCGATCCGACCAGCCCTTGCGCACCTTGATATACACCTCCAGGTGCACCGGCTTGTCCAGCAGCTTGGCGATATCCTGGCGGGCCTCGGTGGCGATGCGCTTCATGTGCTGCCCGCCCGCCCCCAGGAGGATGGGGCGATGGCTATCGCGCTCGACCACCACGCAGGCGGCGATGCGCGCATGGGCGTCGGTCTCCTCCCATTGCTCGATGACCACCGTACAGCCATAGGGCAGCTCATCGCCCACCAGACGGAAGATCTTCTCGCGCACCAGTTCGGCGGCGATAAAGCGCATGGAGCGATCGGTCAGCGTGTCCTCTTCGAACATGGGCTCGCCTTCCGGCAGGCGCTGCGCGATTTCGTCGAGCAGCTGGTCGAGCTGCTGGTTCTTGGTGGCGCTCACGGGCACGACCGCGCCATAGGCGTGCTGGGCCATGATCTTCGCCACGAAGGGAAAGAGTTCGTCGCGGCTTTTGAGGGCGTCGATCTTGCTGATGGCCAGGATGGTCCGCTCGGGCTTGGGCAGCAAGGGCAGCAGCTTGGCGTCGCCTTCCGACCATTTGCCGGCCTCCACCACATGCACCACCACGTCGACGTCGGCCAGGGCCTGCGTCACGACGCGGTTCATCATGCGGTTCATCGCGCCGCCATGGCGGGTCTGGAAACCTGGCGTATCGACAAAGACGAATTGCTCATGCTCGCGCGTAAGCACGCCGTGAATGCGATGCCGGGTGGTCTGCGCCTTGCGCGAGACGATGGAAATCTTCGAGCCGATCAAGGCATTGGTCAGCGTGGACTTGCCCACATTGGGGCGGCCGACGATGGCGACGAAACCGGTACGGAAAGCTTGGGAACTCATTTAACCTCTTGAGCCACTGCCACCGGCAGCGACAGTTGGGCGGTCTTGCGCGCGCGGCCGCTCTTGCGCGCCGCACGCGGACTGACCGCCTGCGCGGCCTCCAGGGCCAGCTTGGCGGCCGATTGTTCGGCGGCGCGGCGGCTCGCGCCAGCGGCCGTCACCTTGATTTCCAGGGCCGGGATGGCGCACTCCACCTCGAACTGCTGGCTGTGGGCCGCCCCATGGGTGGCCACGACGGTGTAGACCGGCAGCGCCATCTTGCGGCCCTGCAGGAATTCCTGCAGCAAGGTCTTGGCGTCCTTGCCCAGGGTTTGCGGATCCACGCTGGCCAGCACGGGCTGGTATTGGCGCTCGATCACCTTGCGCGCGGCATCGAAACCGGCATCCAGGAAGACAGCGCCGAACAAGGCCTCGACCGCATCGGCCAGGATGGACGGGCGGCGAAAGCCGCCGCTCTTGAGCTCGCCCTCGCCCAGGCGCAGATAGGGCGACAGGTCCAGGCGCTGCGCGATATCGGCCAGCGATGCCTGCTTGACCAGATTGGCGCGCACCCGCGACAGATCGCCTTCGTCGAGCTTGGCATAGCGCTCGAACAGCATGGCCGCGACGACGAAGTTCAGCACGGAGTCGCCGAGAAACTCCAGCCGCTCGTTGTGGCGCGCACCGTGGCTGCGGTGTGTGAGCGCCTGCTCAAGCAAGGCCTGGTCACCGAAGTGGTGGCCAAGGCGGGTTTCCAGCGTGGCTAGGGACATGACTATCAGTGAAAACGGCCTATGCGGCTCAAGTCGCCAAAATTCATCCAGACAAAGAATGCCTTACCCACGATATTACTGTCAGGCACGAAACCCCAGTAGCGGCTGTCGGCACTATTGTCCCGGTTGTCACCCATGGCGAAATACTGGCCCTGGGGTACTTTGCAGCGTACTCCATTGCGCAGGTACTGGCAGTTGTCCAGGTAGGGAAATTTCCAGATTGGGCCGTAATCCTGGAACTTGTTTTCATCCAGCAGGATCTTGTGCTCAACGTCGCCCAATTTCTCTTTATATTGAGCAATATACGAAACCCGGTCCGGCTCGAAATAGTCGCCGTCGCGCACATGCGTCACCAATTGACCGTTGACGTAGAGCTTTTTGTCCAGATACGCGACCTCATCGCCGGGCAATCCCACGATGCGCTTGATGTAGTCCACATCGGGGTCCACGGGATAGCGGAACACCACCACATCCCCTCGCTGCGGCGAGCCGAGCTCGATCACCTTCTTGTCGATGACAGGCAGGCGGATGCCATAGCCGAACTTGTTCACCAGGATGAGGTCGCCCGATTGCAGCGTGGGCAGCATGGAGCCCGACGGGATCCGGAAAGGCTCGACCACAAAGGAACGCAGCACGAACACAAAGAGGATGACCGGGAAAAAACTCACGGCATACTCGACCCACCACGGCATCTTGTTGGCCTGGTCGACCGCCTCCTGGCGGCGCCGCTCGGCCTCGGCCGGATCCTCGATGCCAGCGGCCCTGACCTGCTCGGCGGCGGCGTGCGCGCGCCGCTGGCGCGCCTTGCGCCAGACCAGCAGGTCCAGCGCCCAGATGACGCCGGTCAGGATCAACAGCACGAAAAGGATGAGGGCGAAATTCCAGCTCATTGTTTGTACCGCCTATACGGTTGCTACTTGTCTTCGACCTGCAGAATGGCCAGAAAGGCTTCCTGGGGAATTTCCACCGTGCCGACTTGCTTCATGCGCTTCTTGCCGGCCTTCTGCTTCTCCAGCAGCTTTTTCTTGCGGGTGATATCGCCGCCGTAGCACTTGGCCAGCACGTTCTTGCGCAGCGCCTTGACGTTTTCGCGCGCGATCACTTCGGCGCCGATAGCCGCCTGGATGGCCACGTCATACATCTGGCGCGGGATGAGTTCACGCATGCGCGAAACCACTTCGCGGGCGCGATAGCGCGCATTGGAGCGGTGCACGATCATGGCCAGGGCATCGACCCGGTCGCCGTTGATCAGCAGGTCCACCTTGACCACGTCGGCCGAGCGGTACTCCAGGAATTCATAATCCATGGAGGCGTAGCCGCGCGAAACCGATTTCAGGCGGTCAAAGAAGTCCAGCACGATCTCGGCCAGCGGGATCTCATAGGTGAGATGCACCTGCCGGCCGTGGTAGGTCATGTTGATCTGCGTGCCGCGCTTGTTATTGCACAACGTCATGACGGGCCCGACATACTCCTGCGGCATGAACAGGGTGACCTTGACGATGGGCTCGCGGATATCGGCGATCTTGCCGACTTCCGGCATGCGCGAAGGGCTTTCGATGGTCAACACCGTGCCATCGCGCTCCTGGACCTCATAGACCACCGAAGGCGCGGTGGTGATGATGTCCATGTCGAACTCGCGCTCCAGGCGCTCTTGCACGATCTCCATGTGCAACAGCCCCAGGAAGCCGCAACGGAAGCCGAAGCCCAGCGCCTGGGAGACTTCAGGCTCGAACATCAGCGCCGCGTCATTGAGCTTGAGCTTCTCGAGCGAGTCCCGCAGTTGATCGTACTCGGAGCTTTCGACCGGATACAGCCCGGCAAACACCTGCGGCTTGACTTCCTTGAAGCCCGGCAGCGGTTCGTCGGCGGGCTTGCCGGCCAGGGTGATGGTGTCGCCCACCTTGGCATGCGCCAGCTCCTTGATGCCGGCGATGACGAAGCCCACCTCGCCGGCCGAGAGCTGCGGGCGGGATTGCGACTTGGGCGTGAACACCCCCGTCTGTTCGCACAGATGGGTGGCGCCCGAAGCCATGAGCAGGATCTTGTCCTTGGGACGCAGCACGCCGTTGACGATGCGCACCAGCATCACGACGCCCACGTAGTTGTCGAACCAGGAATCGATGATGAGCGCCTGCAGGGGCGCGGCCGGATCCCCCTTGGGCGGCGGCACCCGGGCGACGACCATCTCGAGGATTTCGTCGATGCCCATGCCCGTCTTGGCGCTGGCCAGCACGGCGTCGGTCGCGTCGATGCCGATGACGTCTTCGACTTCCTGGCGCGCGCCATCCGGATCGGCCTGCGGCAGGTCCATCTTGTTCAGGACCGGCAGCACCTCTACGCCGAGATCGATGGCGGTATAGCAGTTGGCCACGGTCTGCGCCTCGACGCCCTGCGAGGCATCCACCACCAGCAGCGCGCCCTCGCAGGCCGACAACGAACGGCTGACCTCATACGAGAAGTCCACGTGTCCCGGGGTGTCGATGAGGTTGAGGTTGTAGACCTTGCCGTCCTGGCTCTGGTACTGCAAGGCCGCCGTCTGTGCCTTGATCGTAATGCCGCGCTCGCGCTCGATATCCATCGAGTCCAACACCTGGGCCGACATTTCACGAGCCGCCAGGCCGCCGCAGCGCTGGATCAGGCGGTCGGCCAACGTCGATTTGCCATGGTCGATGTGGGCAATGATGGAAAAGTTACGGATATGCTGCATAGAGGAAATTATAAAAGGGACGTAGCACAGACCGGGAGCCGCATCGTGCGGCGGCGCGGGCCCGCCAAGCGGGGCGGCCAAAATGAGAGGGGGCGCCATGCGCCCCCTCTTGCGGCAACCAGGCATTTTAGCCGGTCTTGGCCTTTATTTGCTGGAAGGCTGCACCGCCACCCATTGGGTCTGGTCGCCACGGCGAACCAGCAGGCCCACAGTCTTGCCCTTGTCCAGCTTGCCCACCACCTTGGCGAACTGGCCGGCATTGATCACATCGGCGTCGTTGACCGCCAGCACGATGTCGCCCTCTTGCAGGCCGGCCGAGGCCGCGGCGCCTTCGGCGGCCCGCACCAGGACCCCGCCCTTGATGCGCAGCTTGCGCTGCATATCGGCAGGCACATCGGTCACGCTCAGGCCAAGGTGGTTGTCCACCGCGGGCGCGGCTTCCTTGCCGCCCCGGCCGGCCGCGGCGGTCTGCTCGGATTTCAGCTCGCCGACCTTGACCTCCAGCGTGACGGTCTTGCCCTTGCGCCAGACTTCCAGCTTGCCGGCGGTCTCCGGCTTGGTGTCGCCCACGATGCGCGGCAGGTCCGACCAGCGCTTGATGGTCTGGCCATTGAACTTGAGGATCACATCGCCCGGCTGCACGCCCGCCTTGTCGGCCGGGCCGTCCGGCTCGACGCTGCTCACCAGCGCGCCCTCGGCGCGCGGCAGGCCGATGGCGTCGGCAACGTCCTTGCCGACCTCGCCGATCTGCACGCCGATGCGGCCGCGCGTGACCTTGCCCGTGGCGCGCAGCTGATCCACCACACGCATGGCCTCGTCGATGGGAATGGCCAGCGAGATGCCCATGAAGCCGCCGCTGCGCGAAATGATCTGCGAGTTGATGCCCACCACCTCGCCCTGCATGTTCAGCAGCGGACCGCCCGAGTTACCGGGGTTGACCGCCACATCCGTCTGGATGAAGGGCAGGTATTCGCCGGTATCGCGGCCGATGGCGCTGACGATGCCCGAGGTCACGGTGGAATCCAGGCCGAAGGGCGAGCCAATGGCCAGCACCCATTGGCCTTTCTTGAGCTTCTTGGTATCGCCGATCGGCAAAGCGGTCATGCCCTTGGCGTCGATCTTGATGAGGGCGACATCGGTGCGCTCATCCGAACCGATGACCTTGGCCTTGAACTCGCGTCCGTCGGTCAGCGTGACAATGATGTCGGCCGCATCGCTGATGACGTGGTTGTTCGTCATGATGTAGCCGTCATCGGAGATGAAGAAGCCCGAGCCCACGCCACGCGGCACGGTGCGCTCTTCAGGTTGGGGCTGGGGCTGCTGCCGGCGCTGACCGGGAGCCGGTCCCGGCGGCTGGAAATCCGGGCCGAAGAACCAGCGGAACAATTCGTAGGGATCGCCGCCGCCGCCGGGGCCGCCGCGCACCGGCACGGTCGCCGTGGTGCGGATATTGACCACAGCGGGCTCGGCCTTCTCGACGATGGAGGTGAAATCAGGCAATACGCCGCCCGCCACCGGTGTCTGCGCGTGGGCCACGATCGGGGCCTGCGCCAGCGTCAATGCCGAACCCACCATCAAGGCGGCAAACAGGCGTCGGATATAAAGCGTCGACGATTCAGTTTTTTTCATGTAAGAGCTCCGGATAGACCCCTGACCTTTTTCAGGTTTCTTATTTGGACGACGATACGGGCACGTACTCCGTGGCCTGAGCCAAACTCTCCAACGTCGCCGCGGGGACTTCGCCCAACACCGTCATCCAATAGTCCGCAATGCGGGTTCCATAGATGTTGATGGCGCCACGCTGGACCAGCCCAGCAGGCGGATGTTGGTGGCGAGCCCCGTCATAAGGTTCGATGAACACGGAGATCGCCGCCAAACCATCTGACAACACAATCTGGCTAACCGTTCCCTTGCCTATCTGCCGCGCGACCTGCATCACTGCCACGAAGCCTTCCGGCGCGGGGATGCGCCAGCCTTGGGCAGCCAGGTCGACCGGCTTCATGTCCGACTCTATCACCCGCCAATCGCGGGTGTTCCAGCGTGAATTGAGCAGGCGCGCATCGACCTCGCCGCCCACGCGCAAAGACGTGAAAGAAACCTGTTCGACCACGCCGCGCCGGCCGTCTATGGTCTGCGCCTTGAGCAGCAGATTGGTATCGACATCGGCGCACAACTTGTAGCCATAGCGCAGGCCGTCGCGCGGCTCGATGGTGATCAGGCGGCACTGGCGGTCCGCGACCCGGTGCAACTTGGCCTCGGCGCGCACGACGTAATGATTGGCCAGGTCCTTGGGGTCACCCAGCAGCAGGCCGGGAAAGCGGTCGCCGCGGCGCCGCTCCAGCAGGACGGTCTTGTGCTCCGGGATGAGGCATTGCACATCCTCGTTGTGCCGCAGGTACTCGCGCGGCTGGCCATCGAGGATCTCCAGGCGCTCGCGCTCGCCGGTGCCATCGATGATGTGCACCAGGCGCGAAGACTGGATGGTGTCACCCTGCTGATACATGAAAACGCCGGCGTAATCCTGCGAGCGCGCAGCCTGCTGGATATTGGCCAGCAACTGGACCGGATCCGCCTCGGGCGCGGCGCGCGCCGCGCCATGCCATGCCAGCATGCTGCACAGCGCCATGGCGGCCATGCCGGCCCACTGTCTTTGGCGCCACGCCATGCGCTTGTCCGCGCGCATGTCCTGCCACTGTGCCATCAGCGCGCTCCGGTCTCAAAGGAGACCTGTCGCACGGCGCTGGGGCCGGCCATCTGCCGGTGGGCTTCGAGATAATCGCGCAGGCCCGGGTCGTCGCGGCTGGCATCGGCCAGCACCGGCGCCGACGGGCTGGGGCCGGACGACACATAGGGCTGCGCCACCCAGACCACGGTCGCCACGGCGGCGGCCACGGCCAGGCCGGACAGGCCCAGGCGCAGGTGCGAGCGGCGGCGGGGCGCGGCCACGATGGGCAATTCGGCGTCCAGCGCCCGCGACAGGCGGGCCTGGAAGTCCTTGCTCGGATTGATCACCAGATCGGCGCTGCGCAGCGCGTCGCCGATCAGGTGATAGCTGTCCCAGGTCTTGCGGCCTTGGGGGGACACCAGTTGATTCAAAAAGTCCTCTGACCCTTCGCCGTCCATCCAGGCGGAAACCGATTCCTCGAATGAGGCTTCGGCGATCACGGACTTGGCTGCTGTTTGCATGACTGCCACTCCTTACCAGCGACGCTCGGCATCGGTGTCAAGCAGGGGACGCAACCGATTGGCGATCGCTTCCCGCGCGCGAAAAATGCGGGAGCGAACCGTGCCGATGGGGCAGTCCATGCTCTGGGCGATGTCTTCGTAACTCATACCTTCGATCTCACGCAGGACGATAGCCGTCCGCAGCTCCTCGGGCAATTCCTCGATGGCCGCATTGACCGTCTCGGCAATTTCGCGGCTGGCGAACATGGCTTCCGGCGTGCTTATATCGGTTAGGTTGTCGGTTTCGTTAAAAGTTTCACCGTCTTCCGTCTCAATTGCGTTGGGCGCGCTGGGGCGGCGCCCCGACGAGGCCAGCCAATTGCGGGCGGTATTGATGGCGATACGGTAAAGCCAGGTGTAGAAGGCGCTTTCGCCCCGGAACTGCGGCAACGCCCGATACGCCTTGATGAAAGCCTCTTGCGCCACGTCCTCAATCTCGGCCGGGTCGCGGATCATCCGCGCCAGCAGGCGCAGGATCTTGCGCTGGTACTTCAGGACCAGCAGGTCGAATGCTTTCTTGTCACCGCGTTGCACACGCGCGACAAGTTCGGCGTCGACGTCGCGTTCGCTCATGACGCCCCTTTGCGAAATGCCGCCCTGCACCCGGCAACCCCAGCCACTACGCCCAGGCGCCGCCACTGATCCGGCGCCATATTTTGCGGCCAGACGGTGCAGCTGATCTTGCTGTTTGTAACACAGTTGCGGCCATGCGGCTCAAGCGTCAGGACCATATGGCTCCGATGGCGAACCGCCCGCCGCAGGCGGACGGGCTGCCAGGTCCCGGCGCGGCGCGCTTGCCAATACCGGGGGTCGGGATGGACACGCAAAGCCTGCACGGGCCGGCCGGGCCGGCGCAAGGCCAGCGGCAGGGCCGGCAGCAGCCAGGGCTGGGCCATGCCTGCCAGGGCCGCAAGAAACGCCGGCCCGGCCACGGGCCAGCGAGCGCCCGCCGGCAAGCCGGCGGGCACCTCGAAATGCCACGCTTGGCCCAGGCCCAACGTCAAACCCGGCGAACGGCCATCGAACCGTTGGTCCCGCCAAAGCCAAAGGAGTTGGACAGCGCAACATTGATCTTCATCTGGCGAGCTTCATTGGCGCAATAGTCCAGATCGCACTCGGGGTCCTGATTGAAGATATTGATGGTGGGCGGCGAGACTTGGTGGTAGAGCGCCAGTGTCGTGAACACGGCCTCGATCCCCCCCGCCGCGCCCAGCAGATGGCCGGTCATGGACTTGGTGGAGTTCACGACCAGCTTGCGCGCATGATCGCCGAAGGCCAGCTTGAGGGCGTCGCTTTCGTTCTTGTCGCCCAGGGGCGTGGAAGTGCCGTGCGCATTGACGTAGTCGACGTCTTCCAGGTTGATCGCCCCGTTGCGCAAGGCATTGACGATGCCGCGGCGCGGGCCGTCCTTGTCAGGCGCGGTGATGTGGTGCGCATCCGAACTCATGCCATAGCCGACGAACTCGCCATAAATGCGCGCGCCGCGCTTCTTGGCATGCTCGTACTCTTCGAGCACCAGCACGCCGGCACCCTCGCCCAGCACGAAACCGTCGCGATCGCGATCCCAGGGGCGCGAGGCCGTGGTCGGATCGTCGTTGCGCGTGGACAGCGCCCGCATGGCCGCGAAGCCGCCGATCCCCAGGGGGGAGACGGTCGACTCGGCGCCGCCGGCGATCATCACGTCGGCATCGCCGTATTCGATCAGGCGGGCGGCGTCGCCGATGCTATGCAGACCCGTCGTGCACGCGGAGACGACCGCGTAGCTGGGGCCTTTCAGGCCAAACATGATGGACAGATGGCCGGAGATCAGGTTGATCAACGAACCCGGCACGAAGAAGGGCGAGATACGGCGCGGGCCTTTGGCCAGCAGATCCGTCTGCGTTTCTTCGATGCGCGGCAGACCGCCGATGCCCGATCCGACAATGACGCCGATGCGATCAGCGTTCTCTTCGGTGGCCTCGAGACCTGAATCGCGCCAGGCCTGCACGCCGGCAGCCAGGCCATAATGGATAAAGGTATCCATCTGGCGCGCTTCCTTGGGCGGGACATACTGCGTGACGTCAAAGCCTTTGACCTCGCCCGCGATATGGGTGGTCAGGGCCGACGGATCGAATCGCGTGATACGGCCAATGCCAGAACGTCCGTTGACGATATTGTCCCAAGCGGTGGCCACATCGTTGCCCACGGGGGAAACGATGCCCAAGCCGGTGATGACGACACGTCGCTTCACGGATGACTCCTCAAACAGACAAAGTAAAGGCGGTTTTTGGCTGGCCCCGCAAACCACGCGGGATCACCGGGCCAACCCGGCCGGATGCCTCCCCGCGCGGATTGCACGGCAATACCCAAAACCGCCCTGACTCCCTGCGCCCGAAGACGCGGGATAGATAGGCTTGCGCTGATTACTGCTTGCCGTGCGAATTGATGTAGTCAATCGCTTGTTGCACGGTCGTGATCTTTTCGGCCTCTTCGTCGGGGATCTCGGTCTCGAATTCGTCTTCGAGGGCCATGACCAGCTCGACCATGTCGAGCGAATCGGCACCGAGGTCGTCAAGGAAGGAGGACTCGTTCTTGATCTCGGCTTCGTTCACGCCAAGTTGTTCAGCGACGATCTTCTTGACGCGCTGTTCGATGCTTTCCATGCAGATCTCCAATTGGGAAAAATCCCGCGAATTATAGCCAAGCGTTGAGGAATGCAAACGCCGGGCCGTGAGAAAAATAACACCGCGTCTCTTCGGCCCCTGCCGCCGAGAGGCGGTGGAACCGGGCCGCAGCTTCCGGAACAACCGGAAGGCATGGGCCTGCGGGTGTCGGAACGGCAGGCTGGCCGGCCCTGGAGCCGGGCCAGGATGCCGCGTTTATTGCATGTACATCCCGCCGTTGACGTGCAGGGTCGTACCTGTAATGTAACCCGCCAACGGACTGGCCAGGAAGCCGACCGCATTGGCGATGTCAGCCGGGGCGCCCAGGCGGCCCAGCGGAATCTGTTGCAAAAGGGCCGCGGTCTGTTCTTCGCCCAGCACCCGCGTCATATCGGTATCGATGAAGCCGGGAGCCACGCAGTTTACCGTGACGTTGCGGCTGCCCAATTCGCGGGCCAGCGCGCGCGTCATGCCGGCCACGCCTGCCTTGGCGGCGGCGTAGTTCGCCTGGCCGGGATTACCGGCCGAACCCACCACGGACGTGATATTGATGATCCGACCCCAGCGGGCTTTCATCATGTTGCGCAGCACGGCGCGCGACAGGCGGAAAACGGCGCTCAGATTGGTATCGATCACCGAGCCCCAGTCGTCGTCCTTCATGCGCATGGCCAGCGTATCGCGCGTGATGCCGGCATTGTTGACCAGGATATGGGGGCCACCGCCCTCCTTGCCAAGCTCATCGATGAGGGCGTCCACCGCGGCGGCATCCGTCACGTTCAGCACGACGCCGCGACCGCCGCTGGCGGCCAGGGCTTCGGTGATGGCCGCGGCACCGGTTTCGGACGTGGCCGTACCGACGACCTTGGCACCGCGGGCGGCCAGCTCCAGGGCGATGGCGCGGCCGATGCCGCGGGTGGCGCCGGTCACCAGCGCGATCTTGCCTTCCAGGTCTTTCGTGGTGTGTTCCATACTCAATTTCCCTTGACGAGCGCCAGCGCGGCTTGCAGCGAGGCGGGATCCGTCACGGCCAGGCCGGTCAGGTCGCCGTCGATGCGTTTGGTCAGGCCGGTCAGGACCTTGCCCGGGCCGAATTCAATCACATGGGTCACGCCCTGGGCCTTCATGGCCTGCAGGGTCTCGACCCAGCGTACCGCATGCCACGCTTGGCGAACCAGCGCATCGCGGATGGCGGCCGGATCGGATTGCACGGCCACGTCCACGTTGTTGATGACCGGGACCTCGGGCGATTGCACCGGCGCCTCGGCCAGCGCGCGCGCCAGCACCTCGGCAGCCGGCTTGAGCAGGCTGGAGTGGAACGGCGCCGACACCGGCAGCAACAGCGCGCGCTTGGCGCCCGCCGCCTTGGCGGCCTCGCAGGCGCGCTCGACGGCGGCCTTGTGGCCGGCAATCACGACCTGGGCCGGCGCATTGAAATTGACGGCCTCGACCACTTCGCCCTGGCCGGACTGCGCACACACGGCGCGCACGGTGTCATCGTCCAGGCCCAGGATGGCGGCCATCGCGCCGGTACCGACCGGCACGGCGGCCTGCATGGCATCGGCGCGGACGCGCACCAGCCGCAAGGCGTCTTCCAGGGCCAGGGAACCGGCGGCCGTCAGCGCGGCGTATTCGCCCAGGCTGTGACCGGCCATGACCGCGGGCAGCGGGCCGCCGGCGTCGCGCCAGGCAGCGAAACAGGCCACGCCGGCAGCCAGCATGGCCGGCTGGGTGTTGGTGGTGAGATTGAGCTGTTCGGCGGGTCCCTGCGCGATCAGGGCGGCCAGATCCTGGCCCAGCGCCTGCCCGGCGCGGGCCAGCACATCGGCCACGGCGGCGTTGCCTGCCCATGCATCCATCATGCCGACGGATTGGGAACCTTGGCCGGGGAACACAAATGCGAGTTTCATGGTGGTCCGTGATCTCTCTTCGTTATCGAACCGCGCGGCGGGCTGGCGCCCGGCCGCGCTACATGCGGGCCAGCACCGAGCCCCAGGTGAAGCCGCCGCCCACGCCCTGCATCAGGACATGCTGGCCGGGCTTGATGCGGCCGTCGCGGCGCGCCACATCCAGGGCAAGCGGCACGCTGGCCGCCGAAGTATTGGCGTGCTGGTCAACGGTCACGACGACATGGTCGGCCGACACGTTGAGCTTGCGGGCGAGGAAATTGAGAATGCGGACGTTGGCCTGGTGCGGCACCAGCCAATCGACCTGGTCGATGGTCATGCCCGCTTCGGCGCACACGTCGCGCGCCGAGCGGTCCAGCACCGTGACGGCCTGCTTGAACACCGCCTGCCCGTCCATGCGCAGGAAGGGATCGCCGGTCACCTCGCCATAAGCGACATTGCCCGCGGCACAGAGGATCTTGGTCTGGCCGCCATCGGCATGCAGCTGCGCGGCCAGGATGCCGGGCTCGTCGGCGGCCTTGAGCACGACGGCGCCGGCGCCGTCGCCAAACAGCACGCAGGTGCTGCGGTCATTCCAGTCCAGGATGCTGGAGAACACTTCGGCGCCGATCACCAGCGCGCAGCGGGCGCGGCCGGCGCGCACGAAGCTGTCCGCCGTGGTCAGCGCATAGACGAAGCCGCTGCACACGGCCTGCACGTCGAATGCCGCGCCGCCCTTGGCCCCGAGATTGGCCTGCACCAGGCAGGCCGTGCTCGGGAAGACGAAATCCGGCGTGGAAGTCGCCACGATGATCAGGTCCAGGTCGGCGGGGCCGACGCCGGCATCCGCCATGGCGCGCCGCGCGGCTTCCGTGGCCAGCACGCTGGTGGTCACGCCACGCTCGGCCAGGTGACGCTGGCGGATACCCGTGCGCTCCACGATCCAGGCATCCGATGTCTGGATATCGCGCTTGGCCAGTTCGGCGGCCAGGTCGTCGTTGGACACGACACGCTCGGGCAGATAGCCCCCCGAGCCTGCGATGACCGAATATTTCATTGCCTTGCTCATCAAACGGTGCCCCCCGCAGCCGCGGCATTGTTCGCGGCAGCCTCGTTCAGTTGGACGCGCTCCGTGATCTGGGCCACGGTCTGGGCCGTACGTTCCAGCAGCCTGCTGGCGACGGCCTCACGCGCGCGCTGCAGCGCAAAGCCGTAGGCATAGGCATCGGCCGAGCCATGGCTTTTGATCACCACGCCACGCAGACCCAACAAGGCCGCGCCGTTATAGCGGCGGTTGTCGACGCGGCGGCGCAGCCGGTTCAGGACCGGCGTGGCAACAGCGCCGGCCAACAGCGTGATGAAGTTGCGCTTGAATTCTTCGCGAATGACGCTGGACAGCATCTTCGCCAACCCTTCGACGGATTTGAGCACGACATTGCCGACAAAGCCGTCGCAGACGACCACGTCCACCGTGCCCTTGAAAATATCATCGCCTTCCACGTTGCCACGGAAGTTGAGGGGACTGGCGCGCAGCAGTTCGGCGGCTTCCTTGACCACCTCATTGCCCTTGATGACTTCCTCGCCGATGTTCAACAGGCCCACGGTCGGACTATCGAGATGATCGACGGCTTGCGCAAGCGCGGCGCCCATGATGGCGAACTGCAGCAGATGCTCTGCCGTGCAGTCGACATTGGCCCCCAGATCGAGCACCGTGGTGGCGCCACCGGTCTGGTTGGGGATGGAGGTCGCGATCGCCGGCCGGTCTATGCCGTCCAGCGTCTTGAGCACATAACGGGAAATCGCCATCCAGGCGCCGGTATTGCCGGCCGACACGCAGGCGTCGGCCCGACCGTCCTTGACGGCCTGGGCGGCCAGTCGCATGGACGAGTCTTTTTTGCGGCGCAAAGCCACCTCCACGGGGTCGTCCATGGTGACGACCTCGGAGGCAGCAACGATTTCGAGACGGTCACGCGGGGCCGAACGATGTTCGGCCAACGCGGCTTCGATCGCGTCGGGTTGCCCGACCAGCAACAGCCGGGTATCCGGATATTGCCGGACGAACTCGAGCGCGGCCGGTATGGTAACGGGCAGACCGTAGTCCCCGCCCATGCAGTCTATAGCGATGCGTATCACGGGTGCCAGGTCAGCAATCAGCCGAAACGGTCCGGGTTACGAGTTCGGCCGACAGGCCTTATTCGTCAGCCTTGGTCTTCAGGATCTTGCGACCGCGGTAGAAGCCGTTGGGGCTGATGTGGTGACGCAGATGCGTTTCGCCCGTGTTGGGCTCGATGGCCGTCGGCGGGTTCACCAGAAAATCGTGCGAGCGGTGCATGCCGCGCTTGGACGGGGACTTCTTGTTTTGTTGAACAGCCATGATGACTCCTAGAAACGGGCCGCATTGTACGCGAATGCAGCCCGAGTTGATTTCAATTCTTGCGCTTCAGTTGTTCCAGCACCGCGAACGGCGATGGACGCTTGACTTCGGATGCCTGCGATGCATCATCCGAACCGGCCTTTTTCCCCGCTGCCTGTCCGGAGGGTTCCGGGCAGACGTCATGGCGAGGCACATACGGAATGCTCAAGATGAGCTCATCCTCGATCTGGGCCAATAGATCGAAACGATGCGAACCCACGACCTTTTCAGGCACGTCGGCCGCAAAATCCAAACCTGCTTCCTGGGCGTCCTGCAGATCGGCCAGTTCGTCGTCCAGATCGTCTTCCGACTCAACCAGCTGCAGCACCACGGTGGCATCCACCGGATGGACGAAAGGCGCGTTGCAACGCTGGCAGATCAAGACCGGATCGGCCTTGATGTGCAAGCGCAGCAGGGGCTGGCCGGCGATGACGCCGCCCGTCTTGCCCGTGCCCTTGCCGATCTCGCCGGCTGCGGCCCACCGGGCCAGGCCCGCCTCACCGGCGGCCTGCTCGGGCAGGCCTTCCATGAAGCGCGCAAGACGCACCAGCGCGACCTCGCCGGATACCTGCTGGCCCTGCCGGGCCATGGCATACGCATCCACGATGACGGCATTGCCAGCCGACGTCTTCACTACCGCCTTGTCTACAGGATCGACCATAATTTCTCAGCGACTTCAGGTACGGTGATGCTTGCCCCCGCCATGGCCACAAAGACCACGAACGCCGCAAAATCCTTCAATACCCCCCCGGAAACGACCGGTGAAACTCCCTGAACCCTCAAGGTGTTCCCGACCGCCCCAGGGCATCCCCGGCACAAGATCCGGCAGGGTAATGCAGCTAGGCAATTCATCAATACGCAGCAAAATCGCCGCAAAACGTTAGATAATACCGTGGCTTAGAGATCACCGTCAAATATCGCATGCCCCAATCCCCACGTCTCATTCTTGCTTCCAGCTCGCGCTATCGGCGCGCCATGCTCGAACGCCTTCGCCTGCCCTTCGAGAGCATTTCGCCCGATGTGGACGAAACACCACACCCGGGCGAGGCGCCGGCCGCGCTGGCGCTGCGCCTGTCCGTCGCCAAGGCCATGGCCGTGGCCGCTCAACACCCCGGCTGCGTGGTCATCGGCTCCGACCAGGTTGCCACGGTCGATGGCCAGCCCATAGGCAAGCCGGGTGACTTCGCCCGGGCCCAGGCCCAGCTGCGGCAATTATCGGGACGGATGGTTGAGTTCCACAGCGCGCTCGCCGTCACGGACGGGCAGCGCACCGAACAGACTGACATCGTCACGTACTGCAAGTTCCGCAAACTGACGGACGCGGCCATCGATGCCTACCTGCGCGCCGAAGAACCCTACGATACCGCAGGCAGCGCCAAAGCCGAAAGCCTGGGCATCGCGCTCATGGAAAGCATGCAAAGCGATGACCCCACGGCCATCATCGGCTTGCCGCTGATCGCCCTGACGGGGCTGCTGACCCGCTTCGGCCTGCCTCCGCTGGGAGAGGCCGCATGAGCGGCGCACTGCACCTGATCCCCGTGAGCCTGGGCGAATCGCCGCTTGAGCGCTGGCTGCCGGCCGACGTCCGCGCGCTGGCCGGGCGGCTGGATTGCTACATCGCCGAAAACGCCAAGACGGCGCGCGCCTTCCTGAAGCAGGTCGGCACCGAGCGCCCGCTGCAGGAAATCACCATCCACACGCTCAACGAGCAGGCCGACGACCACCAGATCGAAGCCTGGTTGGCCCCCATCAAGACGGGCGGGGAGATCGGCCTCGTTTCCGAGGCGGGCTGCCCGGCCGTCGCCGATCCCGGCGCCAAGGTGGCCGCCGCGGCCCATCGGCTGGGGTATGCCGTCAAGCCCTGGGTGGGCCCCTCTTCCCTCCTGCTGGGCCTGATGGCCAGCGGCCTGGACGGCCAGCGCTTCGCCTTTCATGGCTACGCGCCCGTGGAGCCGGCCGAGCGCGCCAAGCAATTGCGCGCCTGGGAGCAGCATTCCGCCCGCCACGACCAGACCCAGATGCTGATCGAGACCCCCTATCGCAATATGGCGATGTTCGGCACGCTGCTGGCCGCGTTGCGCGGCGATACCCGTCTATGCGTGGCCCGGTCGCTGTCCACCGACCGCGAGTGGATCAAGACCCGCACGGTGGCCCAATGGAAGCAGGAGGCGCCGCCCGACCTGGACAAACAGCCCACCCTGTTTCTTTTCCTGGCGCGCTGAGCCATGCGCCGGGCCTGGCTCTTGCTCGCTTGTGCCGCGCTGGCCGGATGCGCGGCCGGGGTGGACCGCTCCATCACCGCCGCCAGCCAGGGCAGCCGGGTGCGCTACATCGTGGTCCACTACACCTCGGCCGATGACGCGGAATCGCTGCGCCTGCTCTCGCGCGGCGAGGTCAGCGCGCACTATCTCATCAGCGCCCGCGCCGACACCCGGGTATATCAGCTGGTGGATGAAAACCGCGCCGCCTGGCACGCCGGCACCAGCTGGTGGTTCGGACAGAGCTCGCTGAACTTCACCGCCATCGGCATCGAAATCGTCAACGCGGGTTGGCAGGACCAGCCGGATGGCAGCAAGCGCTACGCGCCCTACGCGCCGGCGCAGATCACGGCCCTGACGCATCTATTGCGCGACATCGCAGAGCGCCACGGCATCCGACCCGAGAATATCGTGGGCCACAGCGACATCGCCCCACAGCGCAAGCTCGACCCCGGCCCCGAATTCCCGTGGCGGACGCTGGCCCAGGCCGGCATCGGGCGCTGGTATGACGAGACCGCCGCGGCCGGCCGGATGCTGCGGCTGCAAACCGAGGGGTTGCCCGATGTGGCGTGGTTCCAGGCGGAACTGGCCCGCCTGGGCTACGAGACACCGCGCCACGGGCAGTTGGACCGCGCCACCCGCAATGTGCTGGCAGCCTTCCAGATGCACTACCGGCCGGCGCGCCACGATGGCGAGCCCGATGCGGAAACCGCGGCCATCATGCAATCGATGCAGGCCCGGCCTTGACCCCGCGGCGGCGGGACAGCCAAGCCGCCACACGCCATCCCAGCAGCAGGAGCAGCACGCCGCCATAGATCAGCGGCTCGCGCAGGCCGTTCTTGCCGGCCTTGTGCCACCAGAAATGCAGGATGGCGAGCAGGCCGATGAGGTAGACCGCCCGGTGCAGTTGCTGCCAGCGCCGTCCCAGCCGGCGCATGGCCCACTGGGTGGATGTCAGGGCCAGCGCCGTCATGAGCACAAAGGCAGTGAAGCCGGCAAGGATGAAGGGCCGCTCGCCGAGGTCGCGCAGCATGGAGGCCAGCTCCAGGCCCCTGTCCCACCATACCCAGGCCATGAAGTGCAACGTCCCATAGAAAAACGCGAACAGCCCGCACATGCGGCGCACGCGCAGCAGCGCCGGCAGCTGGAACAAGCGGCGCAAGGGAGTAATAGCGAGCGTGACCAACAGGCAGACCAGCGCCCAGGTCCCCGAGGAACGGGTCAGGAACTCCACGGGATTGGCCGTCAGGCCGTCATGCAGGCCCAGCCAGACCCAGCGGGCGGCCGGCGCCAGCCCCAGGAGGAACAGCAAGGGCTTGGCCCGTCCGACCCAGCGGATCGATGTCTGCCCCATGCGAGCCCCCTCAGTAGTTCTGCTTCAGGTCCAGGCCCTGGTAGAGCGAGGCCACCTGGTCGGCATAGCCATTGAACATCAGCGTCGGGCGCTTGGGACTGAAAATGCCGTCTTCGCCGATGCGGCGCTCGGTCGCCTGGCTCCAGCGCGGATGCGGCACCTGCGGATTGACGTTGGCGTAAAAACCGTACTCTTGAGGCGCGGCCTTCATCCAGCTGCTGCGCGGCGCCTGCTCCAGCAACCGGATGCGCACCAGGGATTTGGCCGACTTGAAGCCGTATTTCCAGGGCACGGCCAGCCGCAAGGGCGCGCCATTCTGGTTGGGCAGCAACTTGCCATAGAGGCCGAAGACCAGCATGGTCAAGGGGTGCATGGCCTCGTCCATGCGCAAGGCTTCGGTATAGGGCCAGTCCAGGACCGGGTAATTCAGGCCTGGCATGGTTTCGCGCTGCGCCACCGTGGTGAACTCGACATACTTGGCATTGCCGGTGGGGTCGACCTGCTTGAGCAGGTTGGACAGCGAATAGCCCACCCAGGGGATCACCATGGACCAGCCCTCGACGCAGCGCAGCCGATATACCCGTTCTTCCATGGGCGCAAGCTTGAGCAGCTCGTCGATATCGAAGCTGCGCGGCTTGCCCGCCTCGCCCTCGACGCTGACGGTCCAGGGCCGGGTCTTGAGGGCCCCGGCGGCGCGTTGCGGATCGCCCTTGTCCAGGCCGAACTCGTAGTAGTTGTTGTACGACGTGACGTCCTTGAACGCGGTCTGCTTGTCGGCGACTCCAAATTGGGGGACGGGCTTGCCGGGCAAAGCGCCCTCTTCGGCCCAGGCGCGGCGCTGCGCCCACCCGGCCATGCCCAGGGCCGCCGCCGCGGCAGCGCTGCGAACCATCCACTCACGGCGCGAACGCCAGACCGCCTCGGGCGTGATCTCGGAGGGCAGGATGGGCGAGGATTTGCGGATCAGCATGGAAATCTCCGGTGGGCGGGCCTGGCCCGCGATGCGCTATGTGATGTAGACGTACCGCGAGCCGTGGAAATTCCCCGCACTGGCCGATTGCCGGGTCCGATATTGCCCCGCCGCAGGCTCAGACGGCAATCCGCGGCGTGAGCCACTGCGCCATCTCGGGCACGCTGTCCACGACGGCCTGGGCGCTGCAAGCCCGCAATTCGTCCAGGCTGTGAGCACCATAGGACACGCCCAGGCCATGCACGCCGGCGTTCAGGGCCATCTGCAGATCGTGGGTGGTGTCACCGACCATGACAACGCGCGCCGGGTCCACATCGAGATCGCGCATCAGCTGGTGCAGCATCTCGGGGTGGGGCTTACTGAAGGTCTCGTCGGCGGTACGGGTGGCATCAAAGACCGGCCCCAGGCCGGTCGCCGCCAGCACGCGGTTCAGTCCGACCCGGCTTTTGCCGGTGGCGACCGCCAGGCGGACGTTCTGATTCGCCAGGCTTTCGAGCAGTTCGCGCACGCCCTCGAACAGGCGCAGTTCGGGATCGCGCAGCAGGTAATGGATACGGTAACGCTCCAGAAAGCGCGGCATGAGCGCCGGGGTCAGCTGGGGCACGGCGCGCCTAAGCGCGCTTTCCAGCGACAGGCCGATCACCCAGCTGGCCTCCGAAGCCGTCGGGACCGGCAGTTCGAGGTCACGGGCGGCCGCCTGGATGGCCGCCACGATGCTGTGGGTGGAATCCATGAGGGTGCCGTCCCAATCGAACACCACCATTGCATACGACATGTCAGGCTGTCTCCAGTTGCTGCAGCAGCTTGCGGCAGGCGGCGGGCAATTCCGCCACCAGGTCCAAGCGCTCACCCGTCAGCGGGTGGTCCAGCGTCAATTGATAGGCATGCAGAAACATGCGGTTGAAACCACGGCGGGCGAAAGCGGCCCGCACCTCATCTGTCCCGTATTTATCGTCACCGACGATGGGAAAACCGCTGGCGGCCAGGTGCACCCGGATCTGGTGGGTACGCCCGGTGCGCAGCTCGGCCTCGACCAGGCTGTAGCCTCCAAAGCGCTGCTTGAGCGTGACGATGGTGTGGGCGGCCTGCCCGTCGGGATCGACCTTGACCCGGCGCTCGCCGCTCTGGGTTGTCCATTTGCTGAGCGCCAGCCGGATATGCTGCCTGTCGTTGACCCAATCGCCCTCGACCAGGGCCAGATAGCGCTTGCCGCCCTTGCCTTCGCGCAGCATGGCGTGCAGGGCAAGCAGGGCGCTGCGCTTCTTGGCGACCATGAGCAGGCCGGAGGTCTCGCGGTCCAGCCGGTGCACCAGCTCCAGGAAGCGGGCCTCGGGCCGGGCGGCGCGAAGCTGCTCGATGACGCCGAAGGACACGCCGCTGCCGCCATGCACCGCCACGCCAGCCGGCTTGTCCACCACCAGCATGGCGTCGTCTTCGTAGACGATCGGAAACTCCGAAGCCGGCACGGGCCTGGGCACGCCGGGATCCGGCAGCCGCAAGGGCGGCACGCGGACCACGTCGCCCACCGCGAGGCGATAGTCGGCGCTAATCCGTCCCTTGTTAACGCGGACTTCACCGCCCCGGATGGCCTTATAGATATGGCTTTTGGGGACGCCCTTGCACAAGCGCAGCAGGAAATTGTCCAGGCGCTGGCCTTCCTGGCCGGCCTCGACCTCGACCATACGTACAGAGGGAGGCGCAGGGGAAGTCTGTTTGCGCATTGCGGAAAGCGGCATATAATCGGGACAGCCTTACGGGGCTGAACTACAGAGGCTCTTGCGGGTGTGAAACCGTTTTGCCTGGCGTTGAGATGCGGAGAGATTCGCGCGTCTCCGTCGGATGCGCGGGCCACCATTGTACTGTCTCCGTTCAGCTCCTGGGTTTACTTGGTCGCCGGCGCAACCGCGATCTGTCGGACGGTGGTGTGGCATGCAGTGCCCGCCTTCCTGGCAGAGATCCGTTGCCAGCCGCAAGCGGCCTGAAGCACAGCAAGAATCGTCGAATATTTATTACGCACCAGGTGCTTTGAAGCATCTGACGTTCACAGCAACCGTTCCGTCAAACCACATCAGTGAAGCTGACCCCCCTGCTGCCAGAACCCCGTGCCTCCTGGCACGACGTGCCCGCGTGACGCGCGGCGGATACGCCTGGGCGACGCCCGGGTACGGTCCGCATTCTTCTTGCCTGCTTCAGCCGCAGCCCGAGTGACCCGAGGTCACGCGCCGATATCGGCGCGTCCTGACAACGGAGAACCGCACTCATGAAGCGCATGCTGTTTAATGCGACGCACCAGGAAGAACTGCGCGTCGCAATTGTCGATGGGCAAAAGCTCATCGACCTTGATATCGAAACCGCCGGCCGCGAACAGCGCAAAGGCAACATCTATAAAGGCGTCATCACCCGCATCGAACCCGGCCTCGAGGCCTGCTTCGTCAATTACGGCGAAGACCGGCACGGCTTCCTGCCCTTCAAGGAAGTGGCCCGCAGCTATTTCAAGGATGGCGTCGACGTCCGCAGCGCCCGCATCCAGGACGCGCTGCGCGAAGGCCAGGAACTGATCGTCCAGGTCGAAAAGGAAGAACGCGGCAACAAGGGCGCCGCCCTGACCACCTTCATCTCGCTGGCCGGCCGCTACCTGGTGCTGATGCCCAACAACCCCCGTGGCGGCGGCGTCTCGCGCCGCGTCGAGGGTGAAGACCGCCAGGAACTGCGCGACACGATGGAGCAGCTCGATGTGCCGCAAGGCATGAGCATCATCGCCCGCACGGCCGGTATCGGCCGCAGCGTGGAAGAGCTGCAATGGGATCTGGCCTATCTCATGCAACTCTGGACGGCCATCGATGGCGCCGCGCGCGACAACGCCGCGCCCATCCTGATCTATCTGGAGTCCAGCCTGGTCATCCGGGCCATCCGCGACTATTTCTCGCCCGAAATCGGCGAAATCCTGATCGATACCGACGAGATCGCCGATCAGGCCACGGCCTTCATGAGCGTGGTGATGCCGGACAATGTCCAGCGCGTCAAACGCTATCGCGACGACATCCCCCTCTTTTCGCGCTTCCAGATCGAACACCAGATCGAGACGGCCTATTCGCGCACGGTGCAGCTGCCCTCGGGCGGCGCCGTGGTGATCGACCACACCGAAGCCCTGGTCGCCGTCGACGTGAACTCGGCCCGCTCCACGCGCGGCGCCGACATCGAGGAAACCGCCCTGCGCACCAACCTGGAGGCCGCCGACGAAGTGGCCCGCCAGCTGCGCCTGCGCGACCTCGGCGGTTTGATCGTGATCGATTTCATCGACATGGAAGACAGCAAGAACCAGCGTGCTGTCGAACAACGCCTGCGCGATGCGCTGCATTTTGACCGTGCCCGCGTGCAGATGGGCAAGATCTCGCGCTTTGGCCTGATGGAGCTGTCCCGCCAGCGCCTGCGCCCCGCCCTGAACGAAGGCTCGCACATCACCTGCCCGCGCTGCAATGGCACCGGCGTGATCCGCGACGCCGAGTCCAGCGCCCTGCATGTGCTGCGTCTGCTGCAAGAAGAAGCCATGAAGGAAAATACCGCCGCCGTGCACGCCCAGGTGCCGGTGGACGTGGCCACCTTCCTGCTGAACGAAAAGCGCGCCGACATCGCCAAGATGGAAGCCCGCCTGAAGGTCAACCTGGTGCTCATCCCGAACAAGCACCTGGAGACGCCGCATCACCATATCGAGCGCCTGCGCCACGACGATCCGCGCCTGGAAGAGACCAAGACCAGCTTCGAACTGGCCGAGGCTCCCGCCACCGACGTCACCTGGAGCCCCCGCGAGCACGAGGTCAAGGCGCGCCCCGAGGCCCTGGTAAAGGGCATCACGCCGGCCCAGCCCGCGCCGGTGTCCGCCCCCGCGCCCGCCGCCCCGGCCAAGACCGCCGAAGGCGCCGGTTTTGGCGGCCTGTTCAAGCGTTTGATCAATTGGCTGTCCGGCGGCGGCGAGCAGGCCAAGCCGGCCGACAAGCCGGCCGAGCAGGCCAAGCGCAGCACCGGCGGCAACCGCAACAAGCGCGCCCACGACGGCCAGGAACGCCGCGGCGAGCGCCACGGCTCCGACCGTAACCGCAATCGCCGTAGCGCCGATGGCGAAGGCCTGGAGCAGCGCCACGTGCGCGGCGGCCGACGCCAGGACGAGGCGCGTGGCGAGACGGGCCGCGGCGAAACACCGCGCGGCGAACCCCGCGCGGAAGCCCGCAATGAAGCGCGCGCCGAGCCGCGCCAGGCCCGCAATACCGACGCCCAGGCCCCTGCCGCGCGTCCCGCCGTCCCGGAAACCGGTGATGAGGCCACGCCGCGCAGCGGCCGCAATCGCCGCGGCCGTGGCCGCCGACGCGAGGAAGGCGCCGCCGAGACACCGATGAGCGAACAGGAAACCATGGTGGCCGCGCTGGCTGAAACCGTGGCGTCGGCCCTGCCGCCGGCGGCCCCCGAGGCGCCCGCCGCCGAGGTGGAAACCCCCGAGACCGAAAGCGAAGCCCCCGCGAGCGCCGAAGGCCAGGCTGATCCGGAGCGCAAGCGCCGCCGCCGCCGCAGCCGCCGTGGCCGCCGCAGCCAGGAAGAAGGCGTGACCCTGGACGCCGATGGCCAGCCCATCGAAACCGGTGACGACGCGGAAGAAGGCGATACCGCCCATGGCGCGCTGATCCCGGCGCCGGCCTACGGCGTCACCGCCACCTCCGAACCGGTCAAGGTGGAAGCCCCCGAGGCTGGACAAGCAGCGGCCGACGCCGTGGCCAACGAGCCCGTGGCGCCCGCTGTGGCAGCCGCCGAGCCGCAAGCTCCCGTGGCCGAGCCCCAGGCTCCCGTGGCCGTTGCTGCCGAGCCCGTTACGGCAGCGCCTGCCGTGGCCGAACCCGTTGCCGCAGAACCCGCCGCCGAACCCGTCGCGGCCGAGCCGGTGCAGACCGAGCCGGCGCAGACCGCCGCTGTTGTCGCGGAACCGGCAGCCGCTGTGGAACCGGCCGTCGCCGCGGAACCTGCCGTGACCGAGCCGGCCGCGCCGCTTGCCCCGGCCGCCGAGCCCGTGCGAGCCGAGCCCGTGCAGACCGCGCCGGTGCCGCCCGCAGCCGTCGTCCGCCCCGCCGCCGCGCCCATCGTGGTCGGCGATGCGGCCTTGAATGCCGTGGTGCAGGCTGCCGGCCTGACCTGGGTGCAGACGGACCCGGTGCGCCATGCACAATCCCAGGCGCGCAGCGCGGCTGATCAGGCGCCGGTGCGCCTGGGCCGCGAACGCAAGCCCGTGGCCCCGGTGTCGTCGGCTCCCCTGGTGCAGGTGGAAACGCGCCACTAAGCGGCGAACGCCCAAGAAAAAACCGCCAGGCTTGGGCCTGGCGGTTTTTTTTTTCGTCCGAGGATGCTTTTATTCTTGGGGCAAAGCCCCGCTCAGAACTGATACGTGTAGGTCAACTGGACGACATCCAGGCCCGGATTGGGCTTCTTGATGTTGGCATTGGAGAAATGCGAGTAGCGCAGGCCGACGCGGCTGCTCGGGGTCAACAGAAAGCCCATGCCGACGTGGTCCCCGAACTGGAATGCCGACCCTATGCTCTTGTCCGCGAAGTGAGTGCTGGAGAAGACCGTGGCGCCGATCCCGGCCTCCAGATAGAAACGGTCGGTCGCCCACCAGCGGAACATCGGAATGGCGCTGGCCTGCCAGACGTGGCCCGGATCGCGGGAACCATCGGCCCACCAGTACGATCCGCCGAACTCGCCATTCAGGTCCAGGCGGCCCCAGTTGCTGCCGAACTGATAGCTCCACCAAGTGGGTGTTTCGTAATTGAGAGTGATGCGCTGGTAGTGTTCGCCGATGCCGTAATGGACACTGACGCCGCCTTCGCTGCCTTGTTGCGCCCGGGCAGTGCCGGCAGCCAAAGTCAACAACAGCGCGGCGATGCCAGTCAACGCGATTTTCTTGTTCAGGCCGTGCATAAGAACTCCAAAGTGCAGTCAATCTGTGCAGACAGACAAGTGCAACCTTAGCAGAAAGCAGGGACGAACCGGATGCGGATGTATCACCCAGGCAACATGATGGCAGGAAAACCCGACATGCCATAGCGCAATAACGCGCGATTACCTCGGCTGGTGGAAAAGTCAACGGGCGGCAGCCCCCAAGGGGTTGCCGCCCGCCGGTCCAGCTGTCATTCAGGCCGCGGTGACGATATCGGCGGGCTGGTTGGTCAAGAGGGCCAGCAGCCGCGCCAGCTCTTCGCGCAGCTGGCGGCGGTCCACCACCATGTCGATGGCGCCCTTTTGCAGCAGGAATTCGGCGCGCTGGAAACCTTCCGGCAGTTTCTCGCGCACGGTCTGCTCGATCACGCGCGGACCGGCGAAGCCGATCAAGGCCTTGGGCTCGGCAATGACGACATCACCCATGAAGGCAAAGCTGGCCGATACGCCGCCCATGGTGGGATCAGTGAGCACACTGATGAAAGGCAGGTCGTCGCGGGCCAGCTGCGTCAGCATGGCGTTGGTCTTGGCCATCTGCATGAGCGACAGCAGGCTTTCTTGCATGCGGGCGCCGCCCGAGGCCGCCACGCAGATGAAAGGCGTCTTGTGCTCGATGGCGGCTTTCACGCCGCGCACGAAGCGCTCGCCGACCACCGAACCCATGGAGCCGCCCATGAATTCGAACTCGAAGCAAGCCAGCGTGGCCGGCACGCCCCGGATGGAACCGCTCATGACGACCAGCGCATCGGTCTCGCCGGTCTGTTTCATGGCTTCCTGGATGCGCTCGGGATACTTGCGCGTGTCCTTGAACTTGAGCGAATCGACCGAGCGCGTCGTCTGGCCGATTTCGACGCGGCCCTCGACATCCAGCAGGGAGTCGATGCGGGCGCGGGCGCCGATGCGCATGTGATGGCTGCACTTGGGGCAGACGTGCAGATTGGCCGCCAGGTCTTCGCTATAGAGCACGGACTCGCAGGACGGGCACTTGACCCAAAGGCCTTCGGGCACGCGGCGCACGCCGCTGTCGCTGGTCTTGTTGATGCGGGGCGGCAGGAGTTTTTCGATCCAGCTCATGTTTTTTCCTGTAGACGGCTTGCGCGGGCTCAGGCCGGCGCGCGCTCTCGTTTGACTTGGTCCATCGCCGCGCGGATGCCGCCCAGCCAAAGGCTGGCGGCACGTATCGCGGCGTCGGTCTGCTGGGCAGGCGGCACGTCGGCCACGGCCTGCTCCATGGTTTCGATGAGTTTGCTGCCAATGACCACGGCATCGGCATGGCGGGCGATACGGCTGGCGCTGTCGGCATCGCGGATACCGAAACCGACCCCAACCGGCAGCGCGCCGATATGGCGGCGGATGAGGGCCAGGCGCCGGGCGACGTCGTCGGTGTCCAGGCTGCCTGAACCGGTGACGCCCTTGAGCGAAACATAGTAGGCATAGCCGCGGGCGACGCGGCCGATGGCCTGCATGCGCGCCTCGGTCGTGGTGGGCGCCAGCAGGAAGATCGGGGCGATGCCGGCGGCGTCCAGCGCGGCGCTGAAGTCGTCCATTTCTTCGGGCGGATAATCGACCACCAGCACGCCGTCCACGCCGGCCTGGCGGGCGGCCTGCACAAAAGCCTGCTGGCCCATGCGCTCGATCGGATTGCCATAGCCCATCAGCACGACCGGCGTGCTGTCATCCTGGCGACGGAACTCAGCCACGGCCTGCAGCACGCGCGCCAGGCCCATGCCCTGGGCGATGGCCCGCTCGGCGGCCCGCTGGATCACGGGGCCGTCGGCCATGGGATCCGAGAAGGGCACGCCCAGCTCGAGAATGTCGGCACCCGCCTTGACCAAGGCGTGCATCAGCGGCACGGTGGCCGCTGGCGAAGGATCCCCCGCCGCGATATACGGAATGAGGGCCGATGCGCGGCCGGACTCGGTCACGCGGGAAAAAGCGGCGGCGATACGTTGGCTCATGGTGTCTACAGCTGAATGCCGCCGCGCTCGGCGACGGTGTGCATGTCCTTGTCGCCACGGCCCGACAGGTTGACCAGGATGATCTTGTCGCGCGGCAGCGTGGGGGCCATCTTGACCGCCTGCGCAATCGCGTGCGAAGACTCCAGCGCGGGCATGATGCCCTCGATGCGGCAGCAATCATGGAAGGCCGCCAGCGCCTCGTCGTCGGTGATGCCGACATAGCTGGCGCGGCCGCTGTCCTTGAGCCAGGCATGTTCGGGGCCCACACCGGGGTAGTCCAGGCCCGCCGACACCGAATGCGTCTCCTGGACCTGGCCATCGGCGTCCTGCATGACATAGGTGCGGTTGCCGTGCAGCACCCCTACCTGGCCGGCGGCCAGGGAGGCGGCATGGCGGCCGGTCTCCATGCCCTCTCCGGCGGCCTCGACGCCGATGAGCTGCACGTCCTCGTAGGGAATATAGGGATGGAAGATGCCCAGGGCATTGGAGCCACCGCCCACGGCCGCGACCACGTAGTCGGGCTGGCGGCCGGCCGCCTCGGGCATCTGCTCGAGGCACTCCTTGCCGATCACGGTCTGGAAGTCGCGCACCATGCGCGGATAGGGATCGGGGCCGGCCACCGTGCCGATGATGTAGAAAGTGTTTTCGATATTGGTGACCCAGTCGCGCATGGCTTCGTTCAGGGCGTCCTTGAGCGTGCGCGAGCCGGACTCGACGGGCACGACCCGCGCGCCCAGCAGCTTCATGCGGTACACATTGGAGGCCTGCCGGCGAACGTCTTCGCTGCCCATGTAGACCACGCACTCCATGCCGTAGCGGGCCGCCACGGTGGCCGAAGCCACGCCATGCTGGCCCGCGCCGGTCTCGGCAATGACGCGCGGCTTGCCCATGCGCTTGGCCAGCAAGGCCTGGCCGATACAGTTGTTGACCTTGTGTGCGCCGGTGTGGTTGAGGTCCTCGCGCTTGAACCAGATCTGGGCGCCGCCCAGTTTCTGCGACCATCGGGCAGCGTGGTAGACGGGGCTGGGCCGGCCGACGAAGTGCTTGAGTTCGTAGTTGAACTCTTCGATGAAGGTCGGGTCCACGCGATACTTGTCGTAGGCAGCGCGCAGCTCGTCCAAGGCATGCATCAGCGTCTCGGCAACGAAAACGCCGCCATAGGGGCCGAAATGGCCCTTCGCATCCGGAAGGTCGTAAGGTTTCACCTGGTCTACCTGATATCTACCCGGCGCCTGGCACGGCGGCAGGCCCTATGCCTGCCGTCAACCGGCGCCGGTTTAGCAACCTGACATTTTACCCGAGCATGACAGCCCCGGGGCGGGGCGCCGGCCCGGGGCGGCGCTCAGAGCGCCTGGCCCAGCTTGCGCAGGAAGGTTTCGCAATCGGCGAGCTGATCCAGCGCCACATACTCATCGGGCTTGTGCGCCTGTTCGATGTGGCCCGGGCCGCACACCACGGTCGGGATGCCTATGCCCTGGAACAGGCCAGCCTCGGTGCCGTAGGCCACTTTGCGCGTGGCGCGGTCAGCCGTGAGCGCGCGCACCAGCTGGGTGATGGCCGCCTCCTCGGAGGCCTCCAGGCCGGGCGCCGAGGCGCCTCGCTCGATCTCGATGGCGGCATCGCCGAACTCCGCGCGCATGCGCGGCAGCAGAGTCTCGGCGACATAGCGCTCGACCTGGGCCTGGATCTCCGCGGCCGGCATCCCCGGCAGGTTGCGGAACTCGTACGAGAACTCGCAGAACTCCGGAATGGTATTGACCGCGATACCCCCCTGGATCTGGTTGGTGGTCATGGTCGAGAAAGGCACGTCGTAGAACTGGTCGTAGGGGCCATTGGCCTTGAAGCTGTCGGCCAGGTCACGGATATGGCAGATCAGGCGGGCCGCGTATTCGATGGCATTGCAGCCGCGCGGCGTCAACGATGAGTGGGCCGCCTTGCCATGGACCCGGCAGCGGAACAGGTTGATGCCTTTGTGCGCCACCACGACCTGCATGCCAGTCGGTTCGCCCACGACACAGCCCTCGGGACGGATGCCACGGTCGTGCAGGTCCGCGATCATATAGGGCGCGCCGGCGCAGCCGACTTCCTCGTCATAGGAGAAAGCGAGGTGGATGGGCTTGGCGCGCCGCATGGACAGGAACTCGGGCACCATGGCCAGCGACGCGGCGATGAAGCCCTTCATGTCGCAGGCGCCGCGTCCATAAAGACGGCCGTCGGCCTCGGCGAGCTTGAAAGGATCGGTCGACCACTCCTGGCCGTCGACGGGGACCACATCGGTATGCCCGGACAGCACGATGCCGCCCTGGGTATTGCCGTCGGCCGCCGGCAGCGTGGCAAACAGATTGGCCTTGGTCTGTTCGGGGTTGTGCACCAGCCAGGCCTGGACACCCTGCTGCTTGAGCCAGTCGCGGGTGGTCTCGATGAGGGCCAGATTCGAGTTCCGGCTGGTGGTATCGAAGCCGACCAGAGTCTGCAACCAAGTGCGCGCGTTCATATCGCCTAACCTTGAGAAAAACCCCAAGTTTAGGCCAGCCGCCCGAAGTGTGCGCGCCCCGCGGATCCGGCGGCGCCCGCCCGGGCGCCGGGCGTTCGGCCGTTTTCCCCTAAAATCGCCTCCTTCTGGCCCCTCCCGTAAGGATTTACCGTGCAGCAGCATGCAGTTCCCACCCGCAATATCGTGGCCGCCGTCATCGGCAACGCGCTGGAGTGGTATGACTTTCTCGTCTTCGCCTTCATGACACCCATCATCGCGAAGCTGTTCTTCCCTGTCGATCCCAGCGTGCCCGGCAGCGAATTGAACTCCATCCTGATGACCACGGCCATTTTCGGCGTGGGCTTTTTCATGCGTCCCGTGGGCGGCATCCTGCTGGGCCTGTATGGCGACCGCAAGGGCCGCAAGGCCGCCATGGTGATGGTGACCTCGCTGATGGCGGTGTCCATCGCCCTGATCACCGTCGCCCCGACCTATCACGCCGCGGGCATTCTGGCCCCTATTTTCATCCTGATGGCGCGCCTGCTGCAGGGCTTTTCGGCCGGGGGCGAGTTCGGCACGTCCACCGCCCTGCTGATCGAAATGGCGCCGGACCAGCGCCGCGGCTTCTACGGTTCCTGGCAGATGGCCGGCCAGATGCTGGCCCTGCTCATCGGCGCGGCGTTCGGCACCCTGATCACCGAAATCTTCACGCCCGAGCAGATCGAGGCCTGGGCCTGGCGCCTGCCCTTTGCCTTCGGCCTGGTCATCGTGCCCATCGCCATCTACATCCGCCGCAATGTCGACGAGACCGCCGCGTTCAAGCGCATCCAGGCCGAAGAAGCCCATGCCGGCCGCGGTCCGGTCCAGCGCCTGAGCCTGGGCCAGATGCTGGCCCGCCATACGCGCGAAACGCTGATCGGCGTGGGCCTGGTCGTGACCGCCACGGTGTCGATCTACATCACCTTCACCTACCTGGTCACCTTCTCGACCAAGATCCTCAACCTGCCCATGAGCGAGACCTTCCTGGTGCAGATGGCCGGCGCGGCCGTGATGGTGGTGCTGACGCCTTTCATGGGCGCCTGGTCCGACCGCGTCGGCCGTCGCCCCCTGGTGATCGGCTCGCTGGTCGGCTACCTGATCGTGCTCTACCCGCTCTATGCCTGGCTGACCGCCGCCCCCTCGATCGAACGGCTGCTGGTGGTCCAGCTGGTGGTCTGCCTCTTCGTCTCGGCTTTCTTCGGCGTGTTCAGCACCGTGATGGCGGAACTCTTCCCGGCCCGGGTGCGCTCGGTCGGCCTGTCGCTGGCCTACAACGTGGCGGTGATGATCTTTGGCGGCTTCGCGCAGTTCATCGTGACCTGGCTCATCAAGACCACGGGCTCGCCCATGGCGCCGGCCTATTACGTAATGTTCGGCGTGGCCCTGGGGCTGGTGGCGGCTTTCTTCATCGAAGACAAGACCCGGCGCCGCCTGGACGAGCACTGAGCCGCCGCCAGGCCGCCTAGCGGCGCACGGCTGACGAGACGCCGGTCACCTCGCGCAGGGCGTCCAAGGCCTTTTGCAGGCTGTCGCCGCCGCGCACTTCGACCGTGAACACCATATGGGCAAGCGATTGCTTGCTCTGGGTGTTCACGCCCACCACATTGAGCCTGAGGCGGGCGAAGACTTCGGAGAGGTCGCGCAGCAGGCCGGAACGGTCGTGGGCTCGCACGCTGATATCCACCGGATAGAAGCTATCCGAGGTATTGCCCCACTCGACGTCGATGACACGCTCGGGCTCGCGCTCGGCCAGCACCTTGAAGCTGTGGCAGTCGGCGCGATGGATGGACACGCCGCGCCCACGGGTCACAAACCCCCGGATGACATCGGGCGGCGCCGGCCGGCAGCAGCGCGCCAGCTGGGTCAGCAGCGACCCGACACCGACCACCAGCACCCCGCTCTTGCCGGTCTTCTCGGCGCTGTCGGCGCTGCGGGCATGGGTCAGCACCGGCGGCGGATCGGCCGCCGGCGCCGGCTGCTGGAACACGCTGTCGATCTGGCGCAGGCTGAACTCTTCCTTGGCCGCGGCCACGTAGAGATCGTCCGCCCTGGCAAAGCCCAGGCTCTGCGCGAGCTGCTCCTGGTTGACGGCGGTCTTGCCCAGGCGCTGCAGTTCCTTCTCGACCAGGGCCTGGCCCTGGGTGATCCGCTGCTGCAGTTCGATGGCATTGAACCAGAGCCGCACCTTGGCCCGGGCCCTGGGGCTGGCCAGGTAGCCCAGCTGGGGATTGAGCCAGTCGCGCGAGGGCCCGCCGGATTTCGCGGCGATGATCTCGACGGTCTGCCCGGTGGACAGGCGTGTCTGCAAAGGCACCATCTGTCCATCCACCCGGGCGCCCCGGCAGCGGTGGCCCAGGTCGGTATGCAGGTGATAGGCGAAGTCCACCGGGGTGGCGCCCGCCGGCAGCTCGATCACGCGCGCCTGGGGCGTGAGCACATAGATGCGGTCGTCGCGGGCGGCGGCGCGCGCCGCGCCCTTGGCGGCGGGCGGGTCTTCCTTGGCCGCCTCGACATCGCTGTTCCAGGCCAAGAGTTGCCGCATCCAGGCCAGCTGGCGGTCATAGTCGCTGGAGGCCGCCACCTGGCCGCCTCGCGCGCCGGCCTCCTTGTAGCGCCAATGCGCCGCCATCCCATACTCGGCGAACTGGTGCATTTCATGGGTGCGTATCTGCACTTCGAACGCCCGGCCATCGTGATCGGCCACCACGGTATGCAGGGAGCGGTAGCCATTGGGCTTGGGACGCGAGATATAGTCGTCGAACTCTTCCGGCAGCGGCGTCCAGAGCTCATGGACCAGGGCCAGCGCCGCGTAGCAGTCCCGCACATCGTCGACGATGACGCGCAGCGCCCGCAGGTCATACATCTGGGAAAAATCCAGCCCTTTGAGCCGCATCTTGTTCCAGATGCTGTAGATATGCTTGGGCCGGCCGCTGACCTCGCCCTTGATGCCGGCACGCGCCAGCGCGGCCTGCATGCGCCCGATCGCATCGGCGATGAAAGCTTCGCGCTCGGCGCGCTTTTCTTCGAGCAGCTTGGCGATCTCCTTGTAGCGGACGGGATCCAGGAAGCGGAAGGACAGGTCTTCCATTTCCCATTTGAGCTGCCAGATGCCCAGCCGGTTGGCCAGCGGGGTGTAGAGATCCAGCGTCTCCTGCGCGAAAGCGGCGCTGCAGGGCGTCTTGGTTTCGGCATGCCAGCGCAGGCTCTGCAGGCGCGACGCCAGGCGCATCAGCACGATGCGCAGGTCGGCTGCCATGGCCAGCAACATCTTGCGCTGCATTTCTTTCTGGGAGCCGGTATCGGCCGCGCTGTCGCTGGCCTGGCGGGCCACGATGCCCAGGCGCAGCAAGGCGCGCGCGCCCTGCACCAGCCGGGCCACTTCGGCGCCGAACTCCGTGGCCACCGGATCATTGCGCAGGGCGGGAGCCGGCGCGCTCAGGTCGGTCGGCAGCGAGGCAAGCAAGGCGGCCGCGCGGGTCGCCGCGTCGGTGTGCAGGTCGGCCAGGATGCGGGCCGCCCCCGCGGCGTGGCGGGCCAGGCTTTCGCCCGTGACCGCCACCTGATCGCCGAAGCGCGGCAGCGCCCAGGCGGCGGCGCGCGCCAGCAAGGCCGCGCCGGCCTCGTCCAGGCCGGCGCTGGCCGCCCGGCGCCAGGCCAGGTCAAAGGGCTCGGGCAGCGAAGACTCTACGGTGGCGGACATGATCGGCGCGGCGGTGACTCGAGAAAGACAATGAAACGACTATTGAGCCGGGCCCCCGGAGCCGGTCTTGAAGACCATGACGGGAGCGGACTACAACAAGCAATGAAAGCCCGTCTGTGCCCGACATTTTAGAAATATTTCGCACACTCTACACTAGCGTTGGCCAAGCCCGCCTGCCAGGTGGGATCGAAGGGAATATGGATATGCTGAGATGGTTGGGAGGGCGCGGCGCCAGCGCCGATGAAGTCAGTGCGATGCAGGCACGCATCCCCGAGCCGCTGTGGCAGGACGTGCTGGCGGCACATCCTTTTTTCGCGGCGCTGGACGAGGCCGAGCTGGGGGAACTGCGCGCGCGCGCGGCCTGGCTGCTGGCCAGCAAACAGATCAACGGCGCGGCGGGCCTGGCGCTGACCGACTTCATGCGCCTGTCGATCTGCGCCCAAGCCGCGCTGCCCATCCTCAAGCTGGACCCGCGGCTCTACGAGGGATGGGAGGAGATCATCGTCTATCCCTCGGGCTTCGCCATCCCGCAAAGCGTGCAGGACGAAGACGGCGTGGTGCATGAATACCTCGAAGAAGCCGCCGGGCAGGCCTGGGATGGCGGTCCGGTGGTGCTGTCCTGGGATGACGCGGCCAATGCCGAGGGCGCCTTCAACGTGGTGATCCACGAGTTCGCCCACAAGCTGGATCTCCAGGCCGGCATCGCCGACGGCATGCCCGACCTGGGCGCCCATCCCGATCTGCGCCCGCGCCAATGGCGCCAGATACTGGAGGATTGCCTGGCGCGCTTCTGCCAGGCCCTGGACGAGATCGAGGCAGCCATCCCCGCGGACGTGGATCCCGAGAGCCCCGAGGCCGATGCCTGGTACGGGCAGCTGCCGCTGGATCCCTATGCGGCCAGCGACGAGGCGGAGTTCTTCGCGGTCAGTTCCGAGCATTTTTTCGCCGATCCCTGGGCCCTGGCCGAGACCATGCCGCAATGGTATGCGCTGCTGCGCAGCTACTACCGGCAAGACCCGGTGGCGAGGCTGTCATGAAAGAACTGCTCATCGTCTGGCACTCGCGCACGGGCGCGGCCCGCCAGCTATCCGAAGCAAGCGAAATCGGCGCGCTGAACACCGCCGCGGAACTCGGCCATGACGATGATTTCCGCGTGCGGCGCCTGCAGGCCCATGAGGCGCAGGGACCAGACCTGATCGCCGCCGATGGGTTTCTTTTCTGCGCGCCCGAAAACCTGGCCAGCCTGAGCGGCGAAATGAAGGCCTTCTTCGATCGCAGCTATTACGCGGTCCTGGACCGCCTGGCCGGACGGCCCTACGGCATCGCGGTGAGCGCCGGCAGCGACGGCGAAGGCGCGGTGCGCCAGCTCGAGCGCATCTGCACCGGCTGGCGGCTGGCGCTGATCGCCCCGGCGCTCATCGCGCGCAACGGCGCGCAGACGCCCGAGGCCATTCTGGCTCCGAAGAATCTGGACCAGGACGCCAGGGCACGCGCCGAAGAATTGGGGGGATTGCTTGCGGCCACCCTCTTGCTGGGGGCCACCGCCTGATGCCAGGACGGCACCAGGCGGGCTGCGCACATCAGGCGATGGCGGCGGTCACGACGATCTCGACCTTGTAGTCGGGATTGGCCAGGCGGGCCTCGACGGTGGCGCGCGGGGGCGAGTTGCCGGCCGGCACCCAAGCGTCCCAGGCCTTGTTCATGCCGTCGAATTCCTTCATGTTGGCCACGAAGATCTGGGCCATCAGGATCTTGGTCTTGTCGGTGCCGGCTTCGGCCAACAGGCGGTCGATGGTCGCCAGGACCTGCTCGGTCTGGCCGGTGATGTCCAGAGAGGCGTCGTCGGGCACCTGGCCGGCCAGATAGGCCACGCCGTTGTAGACGGCCATGTCGGACAGGCGCTTTTCAACGTTGAAGCGCTTGATGCTGCTCATAAACTTCCCCTTAGAGGATGGAGATGGAAAAAGATGTCAGGCCGGCGGCAGCTGGAAGACCTGTCGCAGATAGGCCAGATAGGCCGGATCATCGCTCATGGTCTTCTCGGGCGCATCCGAGACCTTGGCAACCGGCTGACCATTGCAGCGGACCATCTTCATCACGATCTGCAAGGGCTGGTGCCCCAGGTCATTGGTGAGATTGGTGCCGATCCCGAACGATACCTTGCAGCGGCCCGCGAACTGGCGGGCGAGCTCGATAGCGCGCGGGAAGGTCAGCGAATCGGAGAATACCAGGGTCTTGGTGCGCGGATCGACGCGATTCTTGCGGTAATGCTCGAGCAAGCGCTCGCCCCAGACGAAGGGGTCGCCGGAATCGTGGCGCGCGCCGTCGAAAAGCTTGCAGAAATACATGTCGAAGTCGCGCAGGAAAGCATCCATGCCATAGACGTCCGACAGCGCGATGCCGAGGTCGCCACGGTACTCCTTGGCCCAGACCTCGAGCGCGAAGACCTGCGAGTCGCGCAGCCGCGGGCCTAGGGCCTGGCAGGCCTGCAGGTATTCGTGCCCCATGGTGCCCAACGGCAGCACGTTGTGCTGCATGGCGAACAGCACATTGCTGGTGCCGGCAAAATGCGGCCCCATCTGGGCCTTCATGGTGGTGACCACTTCTTCGTGCCAGCGCTTGGAGAAGCGGCGCCGCGTGCCGTACTCGGCCACGCGGAAATCGGCCAGCGCCGGGTCGTCCAGCACGAGGTGCATCTTGGACTGCAGGCGCTTGCGGCCCTCCTCCCAGTCGGGGTCGGGCTGCATATTGCGGAAATAGACCTCGTTGACGATAGCCAGCACCGGGATCTCGAACAAGATGGTATGCAGCCAGGGGCCTTTCACGGTGATGGAGATCTCACCCGGCTCCTTGCCCTCGCCGATGGCAATACAGCGCTCCGGCAGATGGAACAAGCCCAGGAAATCGACAAAATCGCTCTTGATGAAGCGCAGGCCGCGAAGATAATCCAGCTCTTCATCGGTGAAACGCAATTGGCACAGCTGGTGCACTTCCTGGCGGATTTCGTCCAGGTAGGGGCGCAGATTCACGCCCGGATTCCGGCATTTGTAGCGGTATTCGACCTGGGCGGCCGGAAAATGGTGCAACACCACCTGCATCATGGAAAACTTATACAGGTCGGTGTCGAGCAGCGAAGTGATAATCATGATGCTTGGGGGCCTATTTGCGGCAACCATAGCATATCGGGCGTTTCCGCCGCCCCGGACACCCTGCCCGCTTCCCGGGTTATCGTGCCCCGCGGCCCCGCTCGGGTAAAATCGAGCAATACAAAGCACCAGCCCCGCCCGATCCGGAGTTATCCAGAATGACCCACGTTGTTACCGAAAACTGTATCAAGTGCAAGTACACCGACTGCGTCGATGTTTGTCCGGTGGACTGTTTTCGGGAAGGTCCGAACTTCCTGGTGATCGACCCGGACGAGTGCATCGACTGCGCGGTCTGCATTCCCGAGTGCCCGGCCAACGCCATCTACGCCGAGGAAGACGTCCCGCAGGATCAGATGAAGTTCATCGCCCTGAACGCCGAGCTTTCCAGCGAATTCGCCAGCATCAGCCGCGCCAAGAAGCCCCTGCCCGATGCCGATCAATGGAACGGCGTGCAGGACAAGCTGCAGCATCTCGAACGTTGAGCCCGCGCGCGACCGCGCCGCGGCCGCGCCCTGCCATGACCGATAGCAAATACACACGCCAGACCGTTACCGATGTCCGCATCTGGGTCCCCGGAAAGCTGCTTTCGCTGCGGCTGACACGGGACCCGCAGTTTGAATTCCTGCCGGGACAGTTTGCCCGCCTCGGCCTGCCGGCCCAGGCCACGCCGGATGCCGAGCCCACGCTCTGGCGCGCCTACTCCATGGTCAGCGCTCCGGGCGAAGATGCGCTGGAGTTCTATTCCATCGTGGTTCCCGAGGGCGAGTTCAGTCCGCGCATGGCCGCGCTGCGTCCGGGCGACGCGCTCTATGTCGAGAAAAAGCCCTTCGGCTTCCTGACCCTGGACCGCTTCGAGCCCGGCGGCTCGCTCTGGCTGCTGGCCTCGGGCACGGGCTTGTCGGCCTATCTGTCCATGCTGCGCGACCCGGCCACCTGGCAGCGTTTCGAGCGCATCGCGCTCGTGCATGGGGTGCGCCAGGCCGATGAGCTCGCCTACCGCGAAGAAATCGAGAACCTGCACCGGCGGCCCGACCTGGCACCGTATTTCGCGCAGCGGCCGGACAAGCTGCGCTATCTGCCCGTGGCCACGCGCCAGGCGCTGCCCGGGGTGCCCCAGGAGCGGCTCACCACGCTATTGGCCGACGGCCGGCTGGAAGCCCTGCTCGACGAGCCGCTGGATCCGTCCCGCGTGAAGATCATGCTTTGCGGCAATCCCGGCCTGCTGGCCGATGCGCGCAAATTGCTCGCCGAACGCGGTTTTGCCCCGGGGCGGCGGGGGATTCCGGGCAATCTGGCGGTCGAAAACTACTGGTAATCGGGGCCAGAACGCTGGCAGCCGGTGCTTTTTCACAACAAACCCCGCTGCCGCCCGCCTTCAAATCAGACATTCGCGAAATACCGTTATAGTCGACGGCAATAATAAGTCACCGGTTCTCTAGGATTCCTGCCAGATGCTGTACGAATTGCACGAAATGCAGCGGGCCTTCCTGCGGCCCCTGGCCGCTTTCACGGACGCGAGCTCGCAACTCTTCTCCAGCCCCTACAGCCCCCTGGCCTACACGCCGCTGTCGCGCCAATTGGCCGCCAGCTGCGAACTGCTGCACCGCATCGGCAAGGAGTACCAGAAACCCGCCTGGGGCCTGGAAAGCACGGCCATCGACGGGCGCGCGGTCAAAGTGGTGGAAGCGGTGGCGCTGGACAAGCCTTTCTGCCGCCTGGTGCATTTCCAGCGCGACCTGCGCCGCACGGCCGCCCGCAAGGACCCCCGCGTGCTCGTGGTCGCCCCGCTGTCAGGCCATCACGCCACGCTGCTGCGCGACACCGTGCGGGCCCTGCTGCCGGCGCACGACGTCTACGTGACGGACTGGGTGGATGCCCGCATGGTCCCGACCTCGGCCGGCCCCTTCCACCTGGACGACTACGTGCGGTATATCCAGGAGTTCATCCGCCATTTGGGCCCCGACCTGCACGTCATCTCGGTCTGCCAGCCCACGGTGCCGGTGCTGGCGGCGATCTCGCTGATGGCCGCCGCCGATGAACCGGTACAACCGCGCAGCATGGTCATGATGGGCGGGCCCATCGATCCGCGCGAATCGCCCACCCAGGTCAACAACCTGGCCACCACCAAGCCCTATTCCTGGTTTGAAACCCAGCTGATCCATGCCGTGCCGCTGAACTACCCCGGCGCCGGCCGCAAGGTCTACCCCGGTTTCCTGCAGCATGCGGGCTTCATGGCCATGAACCCGGACCGCCACCTGAAATCGCACTACGATTTCTACCTGCATCTGCTGCGCGGCGATGACAGCGACGCCGCCGCGCACCGCCGCTTCTATGATGAGTACAACGCGGTGCTCGACATGCCCGCGGAGTTTTATCTCGACACCATACGCACGGTCTTCCAGGAGTTCCAGCTGCCCGAAGGCAGCTGGCAGATCGACGGCGAGCGGGTGCGCCCGCAGGCCATCAAGAAAACCACCCTGCTTACCGTGGAAGGCGAACTGGACGACATCTCCGGCCAAGGCCAGACCCGCGCGGCCATCAAGCTCTGCAGCGGCATTCCCGCGGCGCGCAAGGCGCATTACACGGTCCAAGGCGCGGGGCACTACGGCATCTTCTCGGGCCGGCGCTGGCGCGAACTGGTCTGCCCTAAAATCGCCGAATTCATCCGCCAGTCCTGACGGGTCCCGCAACGCGCTGCCAACGGGCCCGCAGGGCCCGTTTCTCTTTGTATGCCGCTCTCACTCACCGACCGCATCGACGCCGTACTACCGCAGACGCAATGCACGAAATGCGGCTACGACGGCTGCCGACCCTACGCCCAGGCCATGGCCGAGCAGGCCGCGCCGATCAACCGCTGCCCGCCCGGCGGCCAGGAGGGCGTCAAGACGCTCGCCGCCCTGCTGGCCACGGCTGAATTGCCGCTGGACCTCACGCGCGGCGAGCCCGGCCCGCTGCAGGTGGCGCGCATCGACGAGACGCACTGCATAGGCTGTACGCTTTGCATACGCGCCTGTCCGGTGGACGCCATCGTGGGCGCCAACAAGCGCATGCACACCGTGCTGCCGGCGCTGTGCAGCGGCTGCGACCTGTGCGTGGCGCCCTGCCCGGTCGATTGCATCGAGATGGTGCCCGCCGGCCGCGCCTGGACCGAACAGGACGCCCAGGCCGCGCGCCAGCGCCATGCCGACCGCGCGGCCCGGCTGGCGCGCGAAACCGCCGACAATGCCCGCCTCATGGCCCAGGCCCCGGTCCAAGCGCCGGCCGAGCCCCAGCCCTCGGCCCAGGCTGAAGCCCAGAAGCGCTCCGCCATCGAGGCCGCGCTGGCGCGCGCCCGCGCGCGCCGCGGCCAACGTCCTTAATGCAGGGCCCGCCGGCCCGTCGAACCCACCATGAACGCCGCCAAACGACGCGAAATCTTCGAGCGCCTGCGAGCCGCCAACCCGAAGCCGACCACCGAACTGGAATACGAAACGCCGTTCCAGTTACTGATCGCGGTCTTGCTGTCCGCCCAGGCCACGGACAAGTCCGTCAACATCGCCACGCGCAAGTTCTTTCCCCGGCACGGCACGCCGCAGGGCATGGTGGAGTTGGGCGAAGCCGGCCTGACGGCGTTCATCAAGACCATAGGTCTGTTTCGCACCAAGGCCAAGAACGCCATCGCCACCAGCCGCATCATCCTGGAGCAATATGGCGGCCAGGTGCCGCAAAGCCGCGAGGCGCTGCAAGCGCTGCCTGGCGTGGGCCGCAAGACGGCCAATGTGGTCCTCAACACCGCTTTCGGCATGCCTACGATGGCGGTGGACACGCATATTTTCCGTGTCTCGAACCGCACCGGGCTGGCGCCGGGCAAGAATGTGCTGGACGTTGAACTGAAGCTGGAGAAAGTCGTTCCGGCGGAGTTCAAGCAGGACGCCCACCACTGGCTGATCCTGCACGGCCGCTATATCTGCGTGGCGCGCAAACCCAAGTGCCCGCAATGCGGCATCTCGGATCTGTGCGAATTCAAGTCCAAGACGCCTGCCTGATCCTGCCGCCCGGCAACGGAAATCGTTCCGATTGCTGCGTTGCGATGACAGCATGTAACTTCCATTGCCCCTCGCGCCAAGGGCCAATGTCGCCTGGCTGACAATCGCGCATTGCGCAGCGCAAAACCTATGAAAAACCCTCATGGAATTTGAGGGATCAGGTATCGCATACTCGCCGCAACTTCTAGAAAAGCCACGCGGGTACAGCGTAATGGACGATACGATCCTGGAGACAAAAGGGTTGACCAAGGAGTTCCGCGGCTTTGTCGCGGTCAACAACGTCAACCTGCGCGTCAAGCGTGGACAGATCCATGCTCTCATCGGCCCCAACGGCGCCGGCAAGACGACCTGCTTCAATCTGCTGACGAAATTCCTGTCGCCGACCTCCGGCAGCATCCGTTTCAATGGGCAGGACATCACGCGCGAACGGCCGGCCCAGATCGCGCGGCGCGGCGTGATACGCTCGTTTCAGATCTCGGCCGTATTCCCGCATCTCACGGTGCTCGAAAACGTGCGCCTGGGCCTGCAGCGCAAGACCGGGCTGTCTTATCACTTCTGGCGCAGCGAACGCGGTCTGCACTACCTCAATGAACCGGCGCGCGCGCTGCTCGAAGAGGTCGACCTCGGCGGCTTCGCCGATGAGGTCACGGTCAATCTTCCCTACGGCCGCAAGCGCGCGCTGGAGATCGCCACCACGCTGGCCATGGAGCCGGAACTCATGCTGCTGGACGAACCCACGCAGGGCATGGGCCACGAGGATGTGGACCGCGTCACCCAGCTCATCAAGCGCGTGAGCGCGGGCCGCACCATTCTCATGGTGGAGCACAACATGAACGTGGTGTCGTCCATCGCCGACACCATCACCGTGCTGGCCCGCGGAGCCGTCCTGGCCGAAGGCCCCTATGCGGAGGTATCGCGGCATCCGGCCGTCATGCAGGCCTACATGGGCACGACGGAAGGCGAACTGCAAGGAGCCCATGCATGAGCTCGCCCGCGCTGGAAATCAACAATCTGCAGGCCTGGTATGGCGAATCGCACATCCTGCACGGCGTCAACCTGAGCGTCTCGCAGGGCGAGGTCGTCACGCTGCTGGGGCGCAATGGCGCCGGCCGCACGACCACGCTGCGGGCCATCCTGGGGCTGACCGGATCGCGCAGCGGCTCGGTGCGCATCCATGGCACCGAGGCCATCGACCTGCCCACCTACCGGATCGCGCATCTGGGCGTGGGCTATTGCCCCGAAGAGCGGGGCATCTTCGCCAGCCTGTCGTGCGAAGAAAACCTGCTCCTGCCTCCGCCGGTGGGCGCGCTGGGCGGTGGCATGTCGCTGGCCGAGATCTACGAAATGTTCCCCAACCTGCATGAGCGCCGTCACTCTCCCGGCACGCGCCTGTCGGGCGGGGAGCAGCAGATGCTGGCCGTGGCCCGCATCCTGCGCACCGGCGCCAACCTGCTGCTGCTCGATGAAATCTCCGAGGGCCTGGCCCCGGTCATCGTGCAGGCGCTCGCGCGCATGATCACCGCCCTCAAGGCGCGCGGCTACACCATTGTCATGGTCGAACAGAATTTCCGCTTTGCCGCCCCGCTGGCCGATCGTTTCTACGTCATGGAACACGGCCAGATCGTCGAACACTTCGGCGCGGCCGAACTGCCTGAGAAACAGGACACGCTCAACGAATTGTTGGGCGTCTGAGAACACCTGTCCCCCACCGGCCCGCCCGGTTCCACCACAGGAAGAGGAGTCATCCCATGAAGTTGCACACCATCACTGCTGCACTGGCCTTCGCCGGCCTGGGAATCACCGGGCTACCCGCCCAGGCTCAAGGCATTTCCGATGACGTCATACGCATCGGCTTCATCACCGACATGTCGGGGGTGTACTCGGACATTGACGGCAAGGCTGGCGTCGAAGCCATCCGCATGGCCATCGAGGACGCGGGCGGCAACATCAATGGCAAGAAGATCGAGCTGCTGTCGGCCGACCACCAGAACAAGGCGGACGTCGCTTCGGCACGCGCGCGCGAGTGGTTCGACCAGCAGAAGGTGGACGTGCTGATCGGCGGCACCAACTCGGCCACCAGCCTGGCCATGGCGCAGGTCGCCGCCGAGAAGAAAAAACCCTTCATCGCCATCGGCGCCGGGGCCTCGGACCTGACCAACGCCCAGTGCTCGCCCTATACGGTGCACTACGCCTACGACACGGTGGCGCTGGCGCGCGGCACGGGCTCGGCGGTGGTGAAGGATGGCGGCAAGACCTGGTTCTTCCTGACGGCCGACTATGCCTTCGGCCATGCGCTGGAGCGCGACACCGCCAACGTGGTCAAGGCCTCGGGCGGCGAGGTCAAGGGCCAGGTCCGCGCCCCGCTGGGCGCCTCGGACTTCTCGTCCTTCCTGTTGCAGGCGCAGAGCTCCAAGGCCCAGATCCTGGGCCTTGCCAACGCCGGCGGCGACACCATCAACTCGATCAAGGCCGCCAACGAATTCGGCATCACCAGCACCATGAAGATGGCCGGCCTGCTCGTCTTCATCAACGACATCCATTCGCTGGGCCTGGAAGCCACCAAGGGCATGTACCTGACCGACGGCTGGTACTGGGATCAATCCGACGCCTCGCGCGCCTGGTCCAAGAAGTTCGAAGCCAAGATCAACCGCAAGCCCTCCATGCTGCAGGCGGCCGATTACTCGGCCGTGAGCTTCTACCTCAACGGCGTGAAGGCCACCGGCACCGACGATGCCGACACCCTCATGAAATGGATGAAGTCGAACAAGATCAACGACTTCTTCGCCCAGGGCGGCTTTGTGCGCGAAGACGGCCGCATGATCCACGACATGTATCTCATGCAGGTCAAGACGCCCGCCGAGTCCAAGGCCCCCTGGGACTATTACAAGGTGGTGGCCACGCTGCCCGGCAACGAGGTCTACACCAAGCTGTCCGAATCGACCTGCAAGCTGGTCAAGAAGTAAACCGTCCCTCCCAAGCGCGGCCTTGCCTGACCGGCAGGGCCGCGCCGCTCATCGCAACGATTACCATCGCTCGCGCAGGACTCTTACAAGATGACTGATATTTTCGGCATCCCCATACAGGCATTGCTAGGGCAACTGCTGCTCGGTCTGGTCAACGGTTCCTTCTATGCCATGCTCTCGCTGGGGCTGGCGGTCATTTTCGGCCTGCTCAACGTCATCAATTTCGCCCATGGCGCGCTCTATATGCTGGGCGCCTTCCTGGCCTGGATGGGCCTGAGCTATCTGGGCCTGAACTACTGGGTCATGCTGGTCGTCGCGCCGCTGGTGGTGGGCTTGTTCGGCATCGTCATCGAGCGCCTGCTGCTGCGCCACCTCTACAAGCTGGATCATCTCTACGGCCTGCTGCTGACCTTCGGGCTGACACTGCTGATCGAAGGGCTATTCCGCAGCGTCTATGGCGTCTCGGGACAGCCCTACCCGACGCCGGAGCTGCTGCGCGGCGCCACGAATCTCGGTTTCATGATCCTGCCCATCTACCGGGGCTGGGTGGTGGTCGCCTCCATCGTGGTCTGCCTGGCCACCTGGTTCGTCATCGAACGCACGCGCCTGGGCGCCCTGCTGCGCGCCGGCACCGAGAATCCCCGCCTGGTCGAAGCCTTTGGCGTGAACGTCCCGCGCATGGTCATGCTGACCTATGGATTCGGCGTGGCGCTGGCCGGGTTCGCGGGCGTGCTGGCCGCGCCGGTGCTGCAAATCTCTCCGCTGATGGGCTCCAACCTCATCATCGTGGTGTTCGCCGTGGTCGTGATCGGCGGCATGGGCTCGATCATGGGCGCCATCGTCACCGGCCTGGGGCTGGGCGTGATAGAGGGCCTGACCAAGGTGTTCTGGCCCGAAGCCTCGAGCACCGTCGTTTTCATCATCATGGCCATCGTGCTCCTGCTGCGCCCGGCCGGGCTGTTTGGAAAAGAGAAATGAACCGTCAACTTCTGGGCTATCTCGCCGCCGCGATCATCGTGGGCGCCTTGCCGTTCCTGGGCGTCTATCCGATCTTCGCCATGAAGGTGATGTGCTATGCGCTGTTTGCCTGCGCCTTCAACCTGCTGCTGGGCTACACGGGGCTGCTGTCCTTCGGCCATGCGGCCTTCCTGGGCAGCGCGGCCTATGCCGCCGGCCAGGCCCTGAAGGTCTGGGGCTGGCCCACCGAGCTCGGGCTGCTTTTCGGGGTATTGACCGCCGCCTTGCTGGGCCTGGTGATCGGCGCCCTGGCCATCCGCCGCAGCGGCATCTATTTCGCCATGATCACGCTGGCCCTGGCGCAGATGGTGTTCTTCTTCTTTCTGCAGGCCAAGTTCACCGGCGGCGAAGACGGCCTGCAAGGCGTGCCGCGCGGCAAGCTGCTGGGCATGATAGACCTGTCGCAGGATATCAACCTCTACTACCTGGTGATGGCTATCTTCGCCATCGGCTATTTCATCATCTGGCGCGCGGTGCATTCGCCCTTCGGCCAGGTGCTCAAGGGCCTGCGCGAGAATGAGCCGCGCGCCATTTCCCTGGGCTATGACACCGACCGCTTCAAGCTGCTGGCCTTCGTGCTGTCGGCCGCCATCGCCGGGCTGGCCGGCGCCACCAAGACCCTGGTCTTCGTGTCGGCCACGCTTTCGGACGCCACATGGCAGATGTCCGGCCTGGTCATCCTCATGACCCTGATCGGCGGCCTGGGGACACTCACCGGCCCCATTATCGGTGCCTTCGTGGTGGTGTTGCTGGAAAACAAAGTCGGAGACTTTGGCCAGTTCATGGCCAATCTGACAGGAGTAGACTGGTTCCTGCGCCTGGGCGAATCGGTCACCATCGTCATCGGCCTGATCTTCGTGATCTGCGTCATGGCCTTCCGACGCGGCCTGGTGGGCGAATTCAGCGCCTGGCTGGAGCGGCGCCGCGCCGCGCGCGCCTGATACACAGCACCCGAGCGCCGCGCCCGCCTGACCGCGGGCGGGGCGCCTTGCACAAGACTGGCGGAGGAAGGGGCAATGAGCACCCTGTCGCATGACGACGAAGCGATGGCCGAGCTGTACCGCCGCGATCCGGGGCTGGCGCTGGAGCATCTCAATGCCCTGCTGGAAAACGGCGACCAGGCCCGGCTGCTGACCGTGCTGCGCCATCTGACGCACGCTTTCGGGGGCATGCAGGCGGTCGCCCAGCAAGCCCAGCTCAACACCACCCAGCTCTATCGCACGCTCTCGCCCAAGGGCAATCCAGCCCTCAGCAGCCTGCTGGCCATCCTGCGCGCCATGGGACTGAGGCTGGCGCTGAAATCCCCGCCCGACGCCTGAAGCCCCCGTCCCTGGGCAACCGCCCGCGACTGAAGGACCGACTCAAGATGGACGCCCTATTCTGGTATCACGGCCAGTGGTTGACCGAAAACCCCAAGCTGCTCGGCCCGGCCGATCATGCCTTCTGGATGGCAAGCATGGTGTTCGACGGCGCGCGCGCCTTTCGCGGACTGACGCCCGACCTCGACCTGCACTGCCAGCGCGTCGTGCGCTCGGCTGAGCGCATGCTCATGAAGCCGGCGCTCAGCGCCACCGAGATCGAAACCCTGTGCCGCGAAGCCATCGCGCGTTTTCCGGCAGGCACCGAGCTCTATATCAAGCCCATGTTCTACTGCGCCGACGGTTTCCTGCTGCCGGACGCGCAAAAGACGCAGTTCGTGCTGCACGTCTTCCAGGCGGCGATGCCCGGCACGCAGGGCTTCTCGGCCTGCTTCTCTCCTTACGCGCGCTGCTGGCCCAACATGGCGCCGACCGACGCCAAGGCCTCCTGCCTCTATCCCAACGGGCAGCGCGCCATCGCCGACGCGGCGGCGCGCGGTTTCGACAATGCCATCATGTGCGATGGCGACGGCCATGTGGCGGAGTTCGCCTCCAGCAATCTCTGGATCGCCAAGGACGGCGTGGTGTCCACGCCCGTGCCCAATGGCACCTTCCTGAACGGCATCACCCGCCAGCGCGTGCTCGCCTTGCTGCGCGCCGACGGCGTGGACGTCCAGGAGCGCAGCCTGAACCGGGCCGATATCGAGCAGGCCGATGAAGTCTTCTCCACCGGCAATTACGGCAAGGTGGTGCACGCCAACCGCGTGGAGGCGCGCGAACTGCCGTATGGCCCCATGGCCCGGCGCGCCCATCAGCTGTATATGTCTTACGCCGAAGGCAGCGCCTGAGCGCCTCACCTGTTTGTCAGGCGGGGCGCGGTATGCTGGCCGTCGCGCGCCGGGCCTGGTGGCGCGCCTGACGGAGACCGGCCATGAAGACCCGACGTGATTTCCTGCGCAGTACGGCCATGGCAGGCACTGCCCTGGGCCTGTTTCCCGGCGTCATTCGGCGGGCGTTGGCCATCGAGCCGCGCCGCCGCAGCGGCACCATCGAGGACGTCGAGCATATCGTCGTCTTCATGCAGGAGAATCGCTCCTTCGACCATTATTTCGGCACCCTGGCCGGCGTGCGCGGCTTTGGCGACCGCTTTCCCATCCCCGTGCCCGACCACGAGGGCCGCCGCAATGCCACGGTCTGGAATCAGCTCAACGATGAAGGCGCACCGCGCGTCCTGAGGCCTTTCCGCCTGGACACCGAGCGCACCTTCGAGCTGATGCGCGTCAAGGGCACTCCCCATACCTGGTCCAATGCCCAGGATGCCTGGGACATGGGGCGCATGCACCGCTGGCCGGTATTCAAGCGCGACCATTCGATGGCTTATTTCGCCCAGGCCGACCTGCCCTTCCAGTTCGCCCTGGCCCAGGCCTTCACCGTCTGCGATGCCTATCACTGTTCGTTCATGGGCGGCACCAACACCAACCGGCTGTTCGCCTGGAGCGGCAGCAACGATGGCCTGGGCCGCGGACATGGCCCGGCGTTGGGCAATACCTATAACAAGCTATCGGGCGGAGATCCGGCAGGCGCCTATACCTGGACGACCTATCCGGAACGCCTGGAGCGCGCCGGCATCAGCTGGCGCATCTACCAGGACATGAAAGACAACTATTCGCTCAATCCGACCGCGGGCTTCAAGGCCTATCGCGATGCCTATCAGGGCCTGCCCGGCGCCCTGGCCGCCCTCAAGCGCGAAGCCCTGACCACCCATAGCCTGGAAAGCCTGGAGGCGGACGTGCGCGCCGGCCGGCTGCCGCAGGTCTCCTGGATCTGCGCGACCAAGGCGGGCTCCGAGCACCCCAGCCCGTCGAGCCCGGCCCAGGGCGCCGACTACACCGCGCGCGTGCTGCACGCGCTGACCGCAGACCCCGACGTCTGGAGCAAGACGGTGCTGCTGCTCATGTTCGACGAGAACGACGGTTTCTTTGATCACATGCCGCCGCCCGCGCCGCCCTCGCGGGACCCGGGACAAGCGCATGCGCAGCTGGCGGGCGCTTCCACGGTGGACACCACGGGCGAATATCACGAGATCGTCACTGGCGTGGAGCAGGATGATTTTCCGCGATTGCGCGGCAGCCCCTATGGCCTGGGACCGCGCGTGCCCATGTACGTCATCTCGCCCTGGACCCGGGGAGGCTGGGTCAACTCGGAGGTCTTCGACCACACGTCCATCCTGCGCTTCATCGAGCGGCGCTTCGGCGTGGCCGAGACGAATATCTCGGCCTGGCGCCGCGCGGTCTGCGGCGACCTGACTTCCATCTTCGATTTCCGCGTCGAACCGGCTACCCCGCCATCCGGCCTGCCGCCCACCGAAGCCCCGGCCCGGCGCGCTGCCGGCCTGGCCGGGACGACCTTGCCGCTGCCGCCGCCCGAGGCGCCGCCGGCAAGCCAGCAGGCCGGCACGCGGCCCTCCCGCCCCCTACCCTACGCCTTGCATGTGCGCGAGCGCCTGAGCACGCGCGGCATCGAGCTGGAATTCATCAATGACGGCCGCGCCGGGGCTGTCTTTCACGTCTACGACCGCTTGCATTTGGAGGGCCCGCCGCGCCGCTACACCGTCGAGCCGGGCAAGCGCTTGCGCGACGTCTGGGCGCAGGGCCGCCACGATCTCTGGATATTGGGGCCCAATGGCTATCACTGGCGCTACGCCGGCCGCATGGCCGTCCATGTCCGGCTGGCCTATCTGCCCGAGGCTGGGATGCTGCGGCTTAGCGCCATCAACGGTGATACCCGGCCCCGCCGCCTGCGGCTGGCCGGCAGCACCTACGGGGACCTGGCGCAGCAGACGCTGCGCCTGGCCCCGGGCGAAGAAGCCTCCCTGCAATGGAGCGTGGCGGCAGCGGGCCGCTGGTACGACGTGGAGATCGACAGCCCGGACGACGCGGACTTCTATCGCCGGCTGGCCGGCCGCATGGAGAACGGCCAGCCGTCCGTGTCGGACCCCGCCATGGGCGGGCCGCTGCGCCTGACGATATGAGCCGCCTCAGTGCTGCTTGCCCAGGCCTAGATAGCTCTCGATGACGCGCGGATTGCCCGCCAGCTCATGCGCCGGGCCGTGCAGGACGATCTCGCCGGTTTCGAGCACATAGCCATAGTCGGCCACCTGGAGAGCGGCGCGGGCGTTCTGTTCGACCAACAGGATGGCCACACCGGTCTCGCGCAGCCGCGCGATGATATGGAAGATCTCGCGCACGATGCGCGGCGCCAGGCCCAGGCTGGGCTCGTCCAGCATGAGCAGCTGCGGCTTGGCCATCAGCGCGCGGCCCACGGCCAGCATCTGGCGTTCTCCGCCGGACAGCGTGCCCGCCTGCTGGGCACGCCGCTCGCGCAAGCGCGGAAAGAGCTCGAAGACCTCCTGCAGCGTGTCGCGCCAGCCCGCCTCGCGGGCCCGATAGCGGCGGAAGCCGCCCAGCAGCAGATTGTCCTCCACGGACATGCTGCCGAACAGCTCGCGGCGCTCGGGCACCAGCGACATGCCCGCGGCTACCCGGCGCTCGACCTGCCAGCCCGAGACTTCATTGCCGGCATACTGCACCGCGCCGGCCGCGTGACCGGTCTGAGGCAGCGAACCCATGATGGCATTGAGCATGGTGGATTTGCCGGCACCGTTGGCGCCGATCACGGTCACGATGCTGCCGGCCTGCACCTGCAGCGCAGCGTCGGTCAGCGCCCCCACCTTGCCATAGCGCGCCGACAGGCCGCGCACTTCGAGGACGGCGTTCATTGCACACCTCCGGCGGCGGCGGGCGCGCGGTCGGCCTCGGGCAGATCGTCGTCGATGCCTCCCAGGTAGGCCTCCAGCACGGCGGGGTTCTGCTGTACGTCGGCCGGCACGCCCTCGGCCAGTTTGGTGCCGAAATCCATGACGACCAGGTGATTGGTCAGGCGCATCACAAAATCCATATCATGTTCAACCAGCAGGATGCTCAGGCCTTCGGCGCGCAACTGCTCCAGCACCTGGGCCAGCTCCTGTTTTTCCTTGTAGCGCAGGCCGGCAGCGGGCTCGTCCAGCAGCAGCAGCACCGGATCGCAGGCCAGGGCGCGCGCGATCTCCAGGATGCGCTGCTGGCCCAGCGCCAGATTGCCCGCCTGCTCGTAGAGATAGTCGCCCAGGCCGACCCGGCGCAGCTGCGTGGCGGCCTCATGCAGCAATTGGGCTTCGCGGCCGCGCTCGCTATGCAGCGCGCCGGCCAGCACCCCGACGTCCGAGCGCATGTGCGCGCCCAGCGCCACGTTCTCCAGGACGGTCATGGTCGGCAGCAGCTGCACATGCTGGAAGGTGCGGCCGACGCCCAGCTGGGCGATGGCGCGGGCGGACAGCCCATCGGTACGCTGGCCCAGGAAACGCACCTGTCCGCGCGTGACCGGCAGCACGCCGCTGATGAGATTGAAGGTCGTGCTCTTGCCCGCGCCGTTGGGGCCGATCAGGCCCATGATCTCGCCGGCGCGCACCTTGAAGCTGATGTCATTGACGGCGACCAGACCGCCGAACTCCTTGCGGATGGCGTCGACTTCGAGCACCAGCTCGCCCGCGGTCGGGCGCTGGCGCTGCGGCAGCGCCGCGGCCTCGGGCGGTGGCGCCAGGCTGCGGCGCGAGGCCGCCCCGCCGGTGAGACGAGCCCACCAGCCCGCGAAAATCGGCCACAGCCCTTGGCTGGCGTACTGCAGCACCAGGATCATCAGCACGCCGAAGGCGATAAGCTCGAAATTGGCGTCGGTGTTCAGCAGCTTGGGCAGCCAGTTCTGCAGCTGGTCCTTCAGGCCCAGGATCACGGCCGATCCCAGGACCGCGCCCCAGACATGGGCGGCACCGCCGATCACGGCCATGAAGAGATACTCGATGCCGTAGTTCAGGCCAAAGGGGCTGGGGCTGACCGCGCGCTGCATATGCGCATAGAGCCAGCCCGACAGGCAAGCCAGCAAGGCGGCCCAGACGAAGATGATGATCTTGTAGCTGGCCGTGTTGACGCCCATGGACTCCGCCATGCCCGCGCCGCTCTTCAAGGCGCGGATGGCGCGTCCGGGCCGGGAGTCCAGCAGGTTGCGCGTCGCCCAGAGGGCCAGCAGCACCAGCACCCAGATGAGGTAATAGATATGGCGCCCGCTGGCCAGCGACATGCCGAACAGCGACACGGGCTCGATGCCCGCGATGCCGTCATGCTTGCCCAGGAAGTCGAGATTGCCGAACAGGTAGAACAGCGACAGGCCCCAGGCGATGGTGCCCAGCGGCAGATAGTGGCCCGACAGGCGCAGGGTGATCAGGCCCAGGAAGAAAGCCACGGCCGCGGTGATGAGCAGGCCGGCCGCCAGGGCCAGCCACGGCGAGGTCCCGTATTGCGTGGTCAGGTAGGCGGTGGTGTAGGCGCCCAGGCCGACGAAGGCCGCCTGGCCGAAACTCGTCAGGCCGCCCACGCCGGTCAACAGCACCAGGCCCAGGGCCACGAGGCTGGCCAGGCCAATGTAGTTGAGCTGGGTGATCCAGAACTCGGGGGTGGCGGACAGGACTGGCAGCGCGGCCAGGACGACAATGAACAAGGCGAGCAGGATGCGGTTCATGGCTTATTCCTCTTCGTCCACATGACGGCTGCTGAACGAACGCCAGACCAGAACCGGAATGATCAGGGTAAAGACGATGACTTCCTTGTAGGCGCTGGCCCAGAAGGAAGAGAAGGCTTCCAGCACGCCCACCAGCAGCGAGCCGGCGGCGGCCACCGGATAGCTGGCCAGGCCGCCGATGATGGCGCCGACGAAGCCCTTCAGGCCGATGAGAAAGCCCGTGTCGTAATAGACGGTGGTGATGGGCGCGATCAGCATGCCCGACATGGCGCCGATGGCCACGGCCAGGGTAAAGGTCAGGCTGCCCGACATGGTGGTGCTGATGCCCATCAGGCGCGCGCCTCGGCGGTTGACCGCCGTGGCGCGCAGGGCGCGGCCATACAGCGTCTTGCCGAAAAACAGCCACAGGGCCACGATGAGAATGGCGCAGGTCGCGACCACGAAGAGGCTTTGCGCCGACCAGGTGGTGAAGCCCAGGTCGACCTGCCCGCTCACGAAGGCGGGCGTGCGCCAGCCTTCGGCGCCGAAGAACACCAGGGCCAGGCCCATGAGGGCGAAGTGCACGGCCACGGAGGTGATGAGCAGGACCAGCACGCTGGCCTCGGCCAGGGGCTGGTAGACGATGCGGTACACCATGGGGCCCATGGGGATGACCAGCACCAGGGTCAGCAGCATGTTCAGCCAGAGCGAATTGCCGGGGGCCGCGTACGACGTCGCGATCCAGAGCAGCAGCAGGGGCAGGACGATATAGCCGGCAAGGCTCTTGGGCAGCGAGGACCACACGCCGGTGCGCGCCGCGCGCAGCAGTTCGAACAGGAAGGCCAGTCCGCCCAGCAGGGCCAGCAGGTAGACCGTGCCCGGTATCCGGCCGTCGACCAGCATGGCAAGCGTCAAGGCGCCGAACGCGACGAATTCGCCTTGAGGAATGAAGATGACGCGCGTGACGGCGAACACCAGCACCAGTGCCATGCCCAATAGGGCATAGATGGCGCCGTTGACGATACCGTCTTGCAGCAAGATGAGCGCAATTGAGGAATCCATCGAACTACGACCTTATGTACGACTTGTGGTTCTTCGTGTCCCGGCCCCACCTGGGACACTGCGAATACAACACACCGGCCCGTAAGGCCGGTGCGTGGTGATGCAGCCGCGATACTACGTCAGCCGGGCGGACGCTGCCGCGAACAGCGCCGCCTTGCACGGTTTACAGATCGGGCTGGTAGGTCCACTTGCCGTCTTTGACCTTGACCATGACGCGCGAACGCTCGTCAAAGCCGGCATGGTCGGTCGGGCTCATGTTGAACACGCCCTGCGAAACGGCCAGGTTCTTGACGTTTTCCAGCGCATCGCGCAGCGCGGCGCGGAACTCCGGCGTGCCGGGCTTGGCGCCGCCCTTGATGGCTTCGGGAATGGCCGCGACGATCAGCTGGCCGGCATCCCACATATGACCGCCAAAGGTGTTGACCGAGCCGTCGCCATGGGCTTTTTCATAGGCATGGACATACTCCAGCGCCGACTTCTTGACCGGGTTGCTGTCGGGCAGCTGGGCGGCCACCAGCAGCGGGCCGGCCGGCAGCAGCATGCCTTCGCAGTCCTTGCCGCAGACGCGCAGCACGTCATTGTTGGCCGCGCCGTGGGTCTGGAAAATCAGGCCGCCGTAGTTGCGCGCCTTCAGTTCCTTCTGCGGCAGCGCCGAGGGCGTGCCGGCGCCGGCGATCAGGATGGCGTCGGGCTTGGCGCTCACCAGCTTGAGCACCTGGCCGGTGACGCTGGTGTCGGTGCGGCTGTACTTCTCGATGCTGGTGATCTGGATGCCCTTGGCCTTGGCGGCCGCTTCCATCACGGCCAGCCAGCCGTCGCCGTAGGCGTCGGCAAAGCCGATGAAGCCCAGCGTCTTGACCTTGGACTTGACCATGGCGTCGGCCAGGGCGCTGGCCATCAGGGCGTCATTCTGGGGGGTCTTGAACACCCAGCGGCGCTTGTCATCCACCGGCTCGACGATCTTGGCGCTGGCGGCCACGCTGATCATGGGGACCTTGGTTTCGGCGGCGACGTCGACCATGGCCAGCGACCCCGGCGTCACCGAGGTGCCCACCAGCACGTCGACCTTGTCTTCGGAGGCCAGCTTGCGCGAGTTCTTGACGGCCTGCGTGGTGTCGGTGGCGTCGTCCAGCACAATCCACTCGATCTTCTGGCCGGCGACTTCCTTGGGCAGCAGCGCAACGGTGTTGCGCTCGGGAATGCCCAGCGAGGCGGCCGGACCGGTCGAGGAAACCGTGACGCCGACCTTGACCTGCGCGCTCGCGAGGAGCGGCAGACCCAGGGCGAGGGCGGCGGCAACCGCCGACAAGCCAAAGTGCTTGCGCATGATTTTTGTCTCCTGTGGTGGCCGAGATGCCCAGGGAGCGGGCGAAAGGCCTGTTTAAAGTTATACAGAAAAAAATATTATAGGGTTAAAAGAGTATCAGGACACGTCCTCGAATGTCCCGGTATCTACCCTAGGATGGCGTCCATCCGTCCAAACAAATGCATTTGATAATGGCGAATTGTCTCCGGAAGACCGCCAAACGTCTTTCCGGGAAATCCCGGGGAGCTCAACGCCGCAGCAAGGGCCACACGCGCTCGACGCGCCAGGCGACCCAGGAGGCCACGGCGGCCTTGGCCAGGTCGCCGGGCAGGAAGACCACCACCGCCATGGCCGCCTTGGCCAAGCCCATCTGGGTCACCGCGGCCAGCCAGGGCACGCCAATGGCGTACACCGCCACGATGCCGCCCAGCAAGCAAGCCAGCACATAAGCGCCCAAGGCGCGCCACATGCCGCCGCGGGCCAGCGCGCGGGCCAGCAGGCCCGCCACGATGACGCCGAGCAACATGCCAACCAGGAACCCGCCCGTGGGTCCGGCGAACACGCCCAGGCCTCCCCGTCCTCCAGGAAGCACGGGCAGGCCGATGGCGGCCAGCGCCAGGTACAGCAGGCAGGCCGCCGCGCCGCGCCAGGGGCCCAGCATGACGCCGGCCAGCATCACGCCCAGGGTCTGGAGCGTGACGGGCACGGGAATGCCCGGCAGAGGAATGGGCGGCATCAGGCTCAGGACTACGATCAGCGCGGCAAACAGGGCCGCCAGCACCAGGTTCTTGCTTGTCATGCGTCTTCCCCTCGATTGGTATATGGGCGATGCCCGCCCCGGGTCAGGAGCGGGCATCGATGGCCTGGGCCACTTCCTCGGCGCGCTTGAGCGTGCGGACGATGAGCGGCACCAGCAAGGCCAGCGGATGATGGCCCAGGCCCCGCGCGGCCTGGGCCTCGCGGATCTCCTGGTAGTTGCGCCAGATCTCCGGCACAAAACGCAGGCAGAGCGCGAAAGCCAGGCTGACGCGGCCCGGGTCCATCCAGCGCGACAGCGGGGACAAGCCCCGCTCTATGGCCGCCAACATGGCCGGCACCGGCGTGCTCAGGGTCACGGCCATGGCCAGGCCGATGAGCGCCGCCGAACGGGCCAACACGGCCAAGGCCGCCTGCGGGCCCTGCGTCCAGCCGGTGAACAGGCCGACGGCGGCCAGGATCAGCACCAGCCCACGTACCTGGCGCCAAAGCTTGGCCGGCCGGGGACGGCAGGCCGCCACCAGCCCCGCCGCCGCCAGGCAGGCCAGGCTCAGCCAATGCGCGTCATCCAGGGCAAACAGGCCCGCGCCGGCGGCCATCAGCAATGCCAGCTTCAGGCCGGCCGGCAGCCGATGCAGCAGCGTATGGCCGGGGGTATAGAGCGGCTCCATCATGCGCAGTGCTCCCGATACCAGCGCAGCGCGGCGGCCGGCCGGTCATCGGCGGCGATACGCCCCTCGCTGATCACCAGCACGCGGTCGAAATCGGCCAGCAGCTCCAAGTCGTGGCTGACCACGCAGGCCGACGGCGCCAGCGCCGCGATCGCATCGCGCACGCGGTTGCGGTTGCGCAGGTCCAGCTGGGTGGTGGGCTCATCGAACACGACCAGGCCCGGCTCGCGCACCAGCACGGCCGCCAGCGCCACCAATTGCCGCTCGCCGCCGGACAGGCTGAAGCTGCTGCGCTCGGCCAGATGAGCGATGCCCAGGAGCTCCAGCTGGGCCGCCACCCGGGCGGCGCGCTCGGCGGCCGGCAACCCCAGGGGCTTGAGCCCGAAATCCAGGTCTTCGCGCACGATGGGAAAAACGATCTGGTTGTCGGGATTCTGGAAAACGAAGCCGACCTGGCGCCGGATGGCCCGGGCCTCGCGGCGCGTATCCAGGCCATTGACCCGGACCTGGCCCTGGTCGGGCAGCAACAAGCCGTTGATCAGGCGCGAAAACGTGCTCTTGCCCGCCCCGTTGGGTCCGACGATGCCCACGCGACGTTCGGACAGGGTCAGGCCGGGCACCTGCAAAAGCGGCCTGCCCTCCACGATCACGACCGCCTGATCAAACTCGATTAACATGGAGCGGGATTATGCCCGAACCATTTCGCACTGCGCCGATCCAATCTGCCATGGAAAAAGTCCGTAAGTCCGACGCCGAATGGCGTGCCCAGCTCAGCCCCCAGGAATTCCACGTCACCCGAGAAAAAGGGACCGAACGCGCCTTCACGGGCCGCTATTGGGATACTTTCACCGAAGGCATTTACCGCTGCGTGGGCTGCGGCACGCCGCTGTTCGCCTCCGATACCAAGTTTGACGCCGGCTGCGGCTGGCCCAGCTATTTCGAGCCCATCGACCCGGCGCGCGTGCGCGAGGAAACCGACACCAGCCACGGCATGGTGCGCACCGAGGTCCTGTGCAATATCTGCGACTCGCACCTGGGCCATGTCTTTCCCGACGGTCCCGAGCCGACCGGCCTGCGCTATTGCATCAACTCGCTGTCCCTGAAGTTCGAGCCGCTGGATCCCGCATGAAGAAGTTCCTCTTCGATCTTTTCCCGCTCATCCTCTTTTTCGCCGCCTACCGCTTTGCCGACATCTATGCCGCCACGGCCGTAGCGATCACCGCCTCGGTGGCGCAGATCTTCTGGCTCAAGCTGACGGGCAAGGCGATCGAGGGCATGCACTGGATCAACCTGTCGGTGATCGTCATCTTCGGCGGCGCCACGCTCTGGCTGCACAGCGACGTCTTCATCAAATGGAAACCCACGGTGTTGTACTGGCTGTTCGGCGGCGCCCTGCTGGCCAGCCGCTACCTGTTCGGCCGCAACCTGATCCGCCGCCTGCTCGAAAAACAGATCAGCCTGGCCGACGCGCTCTGGAATAAGCTCAACCTGAGCTGGGCGCTGTTTTTCCTGGCCGCCGGCGCGGTCAACCTGTATGTGGCCTTCTCGGGCCATTTCAGCGAATCGCAATGGGTCAACTTCAAGGTCTTCGGCCTGATGGGACTCCTGATCGCCTTCGTCATCGTGCAATCTCTCTGGCTGGGCCGCCACATGCAAGAGCCCGGCGCCGACAAGGACGGCCGCCCCGACTGATATGAACCCGACCTCCTCACAAGACCGTGCCGCCCTCATCCGGGAACGCCTGGCGCCGCTGGCGCCTTCGCAGCTGGAGATATCGGATGAGTCCCATTTGCACGCCGGCCATGCAGGCGCACAGGGCGGCGCGGGGCATTATCGCGTCCTGATTGTGTCAGAAGCCTTTGCGGGATTAACGCCTGTTGCCCGGCATCGCCTGGTGTATCATCATTTGCACGATCTGATTCCGTTCCCGATACACGCGCTTGCACTGGATACGCGAGCTCCGTAGTACATTCCTGCCAAATTCACCCATACACTCCCCAGGAAGGACATTCATGAAACGCATCCTCATGCTGGCTGCAGCTTGCGCCATTGCCATGCCGGTCTACGCGCAAAACGTCGCCACCGTCAACGGCAAGGCCATCACCCAGAAGAGCCTGGACGACTTCGTCAAGCTGCTGGTCACCCAGGGCGCCACGGACTCGCCGCAACTGCGTGAACAGGTCAAGCAGGAAATGATCAATCGCCAGGTCTTCGTGCAGGCCGCCGAAAAGCAAGGCATTGGCAAGCAGGCCGATATCCAGACTGAAATCGAGCTGGCCCGCCAAGGCATCCTGGTGCGCGCCCTGATGGCCGACTACCTGCAAAAGAACCCGGTCACCGACGATGCCGTCAAGGCCGAGTACGAAAAAATCAAGAAGGAACAGGCCGGCAAGCAGGAGTACCAGGTCCGCCACATCCTGGTCGAGGACGAAAAGACGGCCAACGACCTGCTGGCCCAGATCAAGAGCGGCAAGCTGAAGTTCGAAGACGCCGCCAAGAAGAACTCCAAGGATCCCGGCAGCGCCGAGCGCGGCGGCGACCTGGGCTGGGCGCCCCCGACCAACTACGTGCCGCCCTTCGCCGACGCGGTCACCAAGCTGAAGAAGGGCCAGACGGTCGACAAGCCGGTCCAGACGCAATTCGGCTGGCACATCATCCAGGTGCAGGACACCCGCCCGGTGGAATTCCCGCCGCTGGACCAGGTCCGTCCGCAACTGGAAGAAATGATGCGCCAGCAAAAGCTGAACGCCTTCCAGAAGGATCTGCGCGAAAAGGCCAAGGTGCAATAAACCCGCCTGCCCCGCCAAAACCCGCCGCCCGGCGGGTTTTTTCATGGCGGCCGGCGGCAGGGGCCTCAGCGGGACTTTGCATCGGGAAATGCCGGAAGGTTTATTTTCGCAAGCATGGGTTCAATGATGCGTAGGACCTGGGCGAATGACGGTCTTGAAACGACCCGCTCATGGAAGCTCATGATGCCCGGATACGGCGTGATGTCGAATTTGAAATAAGGCCGCCAGCCGATCATGACAAACAGGTAGGCATCGGCCACCGTAAAGGTTTCGCCCGTCAAATAGGCGTGCTGCGCCAACTGCCTTTCGATATAGGACAGCCTGCGATGGAGGTTCTGCCTGTGTATTTCCTTCGCGGCCTCGGGCATATGCGGGTGGAACAGCGGCCCGATGGTCTTATGCACCTCGGAGCCGACATAGCTCAACCACTCCATCACGCGAAGGCGCGCCATGCTGCCCGCTTCAGGCAACAGGCCGGAATCGGGCTTGAGGCCGGCGATGTATTGCAGGATGACTCCAATTTCGGTCAGCAGCTCGCCGGAGTCCAGCCTGAGCGCGGGCACCGAATCCTTCGGGCTCACCTCGCTGAATGACATGCCATTGCCGACCAGCACATGCGGCTGCACATAGATGTCGACAAACTCGACTGCATGCGGCAGGCCGAGTTCCAGCAGGACCATGTGGGCCGCGCACGAACAGGCCAGCGGCGAAGAGTACAAAATCATTGCGGCGTCTCCGTCTTCATCGTTCAAATGCGGGAGTCCAGAATAGACGCGGACTGCTCCGCCTGCTGTGCCGGTACAATCACTTGATGTGCTGATCCGATCAATGTTGTCCGCTCGGATCGATCTTCCCCGCTCACGCCAAGGCCGCACATGCGCACTGAACCGCGAATCCAACGAGTGGTCTGGTCGAGACAGGGCATAGGCCTGGCCGCATCCGTCCTGCAGCGGAACGATCTGCGCGTTCACACCTTCGTCACCGACCATCCGTCGCTCATTCTGCTGAGGCGAGGCAGAAAAACCGTCCAGGCCAATGGCAAGAAGATCGTCCTGTCGCCAGGCGACGCGGTGGCGATTGCGGCGGGTTCGATATGCGATGTGCAAAACGCAACCGAACGGGGCCAGTTCGAGTCCACGTGGATCGTCTGCGCCGATCCGATACTGTCCAAGCTCGAACGGGCATATCCGAATCATCCCAAACTGGCGACCATCGCCGCCCTGCAGGGTCTGGGCGGCGAGTTCGTGCAGTCATTCGAGCGGACGGTCCAGGCCATTGTGTCGCCCGGCCATGTCCCTGATGTCGTCGCCGAACACCGCATGCAGGAACTCCTGGCCTGGCTGGCGCATGTGAAGCTGGTTTTCAATCCGGCGGCGCCCGCCGATCTGCAACGAAAGGTGCGCCTGATGATCGGAGCCGCTCCTGGAAAAAAATGGCTCGCAAAAGATCTGGCTCAATCCCTGGCAATGAGCGAAGCGACTTTCAGGCGCCGGCTCGCGGAATCCGGACAGTCGTTCAACGACATCCTGATCGACGTGCGCATGACGACGGCACTGACACTGCTGCAGGTCACCGACCGTCCGATTGCAAGCATCGCCTGCCAAGTCGGCTATGAATCGGCCTCACGCTTCTCGGTTCGATTCAAGAAGCGTTTTGGCTTCTCGCCAGTGGCTGTCAGGGGGCTTCCATCGCAGCGGCAGGCGCCGGCATGACGGCTGCCGCGGCCGGGCCGCCGCGGCCCTCGGCAGGTCAGTGCCCGGGCGGGCATTGAATATAACTTTTTCTCATGTTTTCACGTTTTTATATTCTTTGTGGAAAAATAGACCTGCCTTTAGAGTGCTTTATCAACCTCTTTTCCGGAGTGAAGCACGATGAACATCCTGAGCCGCACATTGATGTCTTTCCTGGCCGCCGGACTGCTGCCCCTGGCCGCCGCGCATGCCGATGACCTCGCGCAGATCAAGTCCGCCGGCGTCATCAAGATAGGCACCGAGGGCACCTACGCCCCGTTTTCCTTCCACGACGCCAAGAACGAACTGACCGGCTTCGATGTCGAGATCGGCCGCGCCATCGCGGACAAGCTGGGCGTGAAAGCCCAGTTCGTCGAAGGCAAGTGGGACGGGCTCATCGCCGGCCTGGACGTCAGGCGCTACGACGCGGTGATCAACCAGGTGGGCATCACCGATGCGCGCAAGCAGAAATATGACTTCTCCGATCCCTATATCTCGTCCGAGGCGGTGCTCATCGTGCGCGACGACGAAAAGGACATCAAGGCCTTCGCCGACATCAAGGGCAAACGCTCGGCCAACACGCTGACCAGCAACTTCGGCAAGCTGGCCCAGAGCTATGGCGCCGAAGTGGTGCCGGTGCAGGGCTTTAACGAGGCCATCGACCTGCTGCTGTCCGGGCGGGTGCGCGCCACGGTCAACGACAAGCTGTCTTTCCTGGACTTCAAGAAGCAAAAGCCCAACGCGCCGGTACACATCGCGGCCTATGACAAGAGCAAGGAGTTCAGCGAATCGGGCGTGCTGCTGCGCAAGGGCAACCCGGAGCTGCAGGCGGCCATCAACAAAGCCCTGTCCGACATCAAGGCCGATGGCACCTACAAACGCCTGAGCGAAAAATACTTTGGCGCCGACCTGTCCGCCACGCCCTGATTCCATAGCGGCCCGACCTGGAGATGCCTATGGCGCCTGCCTGGCTCCAATTGATGCTCGATTCCTTCTGGCCGCTGCTTATCGCAGGTCTGAAGTTCACCGTGCCGCTGACGTTGATATCGTTTGCGGCCGGTTTGCTTTTGGCCTTTGCCGTGGCCATGCTGCGCCTGTTCGGCCCCCGGCCCATCGCCCTGCTGATGCGCTTCTATGTCTGGCTGATACGGGGCACGCCGCTGCTGGTGCAGCTCTTTGTCATTTTCTATGGCCTGCCCAGCGTGGGCATCGTGCTGGACCCGCTGCCAGCGGCGCTCATCGGCTTCACGCTGAATGTGGGGGCCTACAACTCCGAGGTGATACGCGGCGCCATCGAGGCCGTGCCCAAAGGCCAATGGGAAGCCGCTTATTCGCTGAGCATGACGCGCGCCCAGGCCCTGGGCCGCACCGTGCTGCCGCAGGCCGCCCGGGTGGCCGTGCCGCCCCTGTCCAATGCCTTCATCGCGCTGGTCAAGGATACCTCGCTGGCCGCCGTGCTGACGGTGCCCGAGATTTTCCAGGCGGCGCAGCGCATCGCGGCCGTGACCTATGAACCCCTGATTCTCTACACGGAAGCCGCCTTGATCTACCTGGTCTTCAGCTCAGTGCTGTCGGCCCTGCAGGTGCGCCTGGAGAAACGCTTCGGCCAGCATGCCGTTTTTGCGGAGCAGCAGCGATGATAGCCCTGAGCGACATCGACAAGCATTTTGCCGACAACCATGTCTTGCGCGGGGTCAGTGTGCGGGTGGCGCAAGGCAGCGTGACAGCCCTGATCGGCCCCTCGGGCAGCGGCAAGAGCACCCTGCTGCGCTGCGTGAACCTGCTGGAAATCCCCGAGCGCGGCAGCCTGCGGATCGGCGAAGAGAACCTGGTCTTCGCCGGCCAGCGGCCGCCGCGCGACGCCATACAGCGCGTGCGGCGCCAGACGGGCATGGTGTTCCAGAATTTCCAGCTGTTTCCGCACCAGACCGTCATCGACAACGTCATGGAGGGCCTGGTGACCGTGCTCAGGTGGCCCAAGCCACGGGCGCGCGAACGCGCCATGGCCTTGCTGGAAAAAGTCGATATGGCGGCCAAGGCCCAAGCCTGGCCGGCCACGCTGTCGGGTGGCCAGCAACAGCGGGTGGCCATCGCCCGCGCCCTGGCGCCCTCGCCCAGCGTGCTGCTCTGCGATGAACCGACCTCGGCGCTCGACCCTTCCCTGGCCGGTGAAGTCGTGGACGTGCTCAAGCGGCTGGCCGAAGAAGGCATGACCATGATCATGGCCACGCACGATCTGCGCCTGGCCGCCAGCATCGCCGACCAGGTGGTGTTTCTGCAGGCGGGCCAGGTAGTGGAGGCCGGCACGCCGCGGGAAGTGTTCACTCAAGCGCGGGATCCGCGCACCCAGGCCTTCGCCACCACCTTGACCGAGGGTCTGCCCCAGGAGTGGGGGCAGCCCGTCTAGACGCGCGGGCTATTGCCCCAGCAAGGCCTTCAGGCCGTCTTCGTCGAGGATGGCCAGGCCCAGTTCCTGCGCCTTGACGAGCTTGCTGCCGGCCTCTTCGCCGGCCACCACATAGGAGGTCTTCTTGGATACCGAACCACTGACCTTGCCGCCGGCGGCCAGGATGTGGCGCGTGGCCTCGTCGCGGCTCCAATTGGGCATGGTGCCGGTCAGCACGAAGGTCTTGCCCGCCAGGCTGCCACCTTGCGGCTGGGCTTCGGCCTGCGGCGCCACGCCCTGCTTTTCCAGCTGGTGCACGACGTCACGATTGTGCGCCTCGCGGAAAAAACGGTGGATGGAGCCGGCGACCACCGGGCCGACATCCGGCACGGCCAGCAGGGCCTGCTCGTCGGCATCCATGATCTTGTCGATGCTGCCGAAATGACGCGCCACGTCGCGGGCCGTGGTCTCGCCCACATGGCGTATGCCCAAGGCAAAGAGCAGGCGTCCCAGGGAGGGCTGGCGCGCCCGGTCGATGGCGGCCACCAGGTTTTCGGCCGACTTCTTGCCCATGCGGTCCAGCGCGGCAAGCTCGAAGGCATCCAGCGTGAAAACATCGGCCAGGGTCTTGAGGCGGCCGTTGTCCACCAGCTGCTCGACCAGCCTCTCGCCCAGGCCTTCGATGTCGAGCGCCTTGCGGCCGGCGGCGTGCAGGAGCGTCTGCTTGCGCTGCGCCGGACAGAACAGGCCGCCGGTGCAACGCGCGATGGCCTCGTCTTCCAGGCGCTCGATGGCCGAGCCGCAGATCGGGCAATGCGTGGGCATGACGAATAAAGGCAGCTCGCCGCCGCGCTTCTCGAGCACGGGGCCGACCACTTCGGGGATCACGTCGCCGGCGCGGCGCACCACGACCACATCGCCCACGCGCACGTCCTTGCGGCGGATCTCGTCTTCGTTGTGCAGCGTGGCGTTGGTGACGGTGACGCCGCCGACAAAGACGGGCTTGAGCCGCGCCACCGGCGTGATGGCGCCCGTGCGCCCCACCTGGACTTCGATATCCAGCAAATCGGTGGTGGCTTCCTCGGCCGGGAATTTATGGGCCAGCGCCCAGCGCGGGGCGCGGGCCACGAAACCCAGCACGCGCTGCGCGGCCAGCGAATCGACCTTGTAGACCACGCCGTCGATGTCATAAGGCAGGCCGGCGCGCTCGGCGCCGATGCGGCGGTAGAAGGCCAGCAGGCCCTCGGCGCCCTGCGCCTTGTGGTTGAAGCGCACATTGACCGGCAGGCCGAGCTCGGACAGCCACTGCAGCATGCCGCCATGGGTGTCGCGCGGCAGCGTGGAGGCCGCGCCCATGCCGGGCGCGGTTTCGTCGAAGGCCTCGGTCAGGCCGGAGGGCAGGCCCTGGACCTCGCCCCAGCTATAGGCGAAAAAGCGCAGCGGCCGCTGCGCCGTGATGCGCGGGTCCAGCTGGCGCAGGCTGCCGGCGGCCGCGTTGCGCGGATTGACGAAGACCTTTTCGCCGCGCGCGGCCTGTTTCTGGTTGAGCTTTTCGAATTCGGCGCGGTTCATCAAGACCTCGCCGCGCACTTCGAGCACGGCCGGCGCCCGGCCCTTGAGCTTGAGCGGGATGGCCTTGATCGTACGGATATTGGCGGTGACGTCTTCGCCGGTCTGTCCATCGCCGCGGGTGGCCGCCTGGACCAGCTCGCCGTTTTCATAGCGCAGGCTGATCGCCAGGCCGTCGAGCTTGAGTTCACAGAAATAATGCGCCTGCTCGGCCGGGCCCAGCAGGCCGGCGCCACGCAGGGTATCGCTCACGCGCTTGTCGTAGGCATGGACGTCCTCGTCCTCGAAACCATTGCCCAGCGAGAGCATGGGCACGGCGTGCCGCACGCTGCCGAACTCGGCCAGGGGCGCGGCGCCCACGCGCTGCGTGGGCGAGTCCGGCGTGACCAATTCGGGATGCTCGGTTTCCAGCGCGGTCAGCTCGCGCATCAGCGCGTCGTATTCGGCATCGGAAACCGTGGGGTCGTCGTAGACGTAGTAGCGGACGTTGTGCTGCGCTATCTCGGCCCGCAGGCGGGCGGCACGTTCGGCGGCGTTGCTGGCCATCAGGCAAATACCCGCTGCGCGCGCTCGCTGCCGGCGCGCAGGCCGGCCTGCTCGAGCTGCTCGAAGAGCACCTGCAGGCGCTCATCGATGACTTTTTCCGCGCCTTCGGCAAGCGGGCGGCCCTGGTCATCGACCAGTTCGGCGCGCAGGCGGCCGGCCAGGTCGCGGCCCACCTCGACCATGCGGCCGAAGGCATGCGGATCAGCCGGGCTGCAAGGCACATCCAGCAGCAGGTGCAGGCGTTCGATGCCGCCCATGCCGGCATCAAACGCCGCGCCATCGCCGCGGGCCAGCGTGAAGCGCACGGCGCCGGTGTCGCTCAGCCAGGCCAGGCGCGCCCCGTCGGGCGCAAAGCCCATGCTGCGCGCCACGGTCAGCACCTCGGCGGCGGGTTGGGCCCCGCCCAGCATCAGCGTCAGCCCCACCTGGGTGTCCAGCGCGGCACAGACGTCATCCAGGCGGGCGGCCTGCTCCAGCACGGCTTGCTGGTCCGGCCCTTCGATGCTGCCTTCGAAACGATCGGCCAGGTCCTGGGCGCGGGCCCAGGCCTGCGACCATTCGATGGCGGTCAAAGGACCGCTGCGATTGGCCAGCAGCACGGCCAATTGCAGCGCGCTGTACGACTCCTCGGCGGCGATCCGGCTGCGGTGGCGCCCCCGGTCGGTACTGGCGAAAACGCGCAGCTGCTTCTTGCCGACCTGGCGCAGCGACTGCATATAGGGCAGCAGGTCGGCGCCGCGGGCAGGTTCGGCGAAATGGATTTCGATCACGACTTCGACGGCGGGATCGGGCTCCTCGCCGTCATCGGCCTCGGGCGCGGCGGGCGCCTCGACGAGGGCACTCGCCGGGGCGGCGGCCGCCGCCTGGCCAATGCCGGGCTCGCGGCGCTGCCTGGGCGTGTCGGCCGCGACGGGGGCCGGGCGCGGCGTCTCGCCCGCTCCCAGCAAGGGATCCTGTTCGCTGGCGGGGAAATGCTCCTGCATGCGGCGGCGCACCCGGCGGTCCTGCCACCAGTTGAAACCCAATACCAGCAGTATCAGCAGTACGCCGAGGACGATCAGCCCAATCTGCAAATCACTCATTTAAAAATCCCGCGCCGGCAAAGGCGCCCTTCAATATAGAGGTGGTTAAGCGGCTTCAGCGGCCATCTGCACGGCCGAATCAATATCTACGGCAACGATACGCGAAACCCCTTGCTCCTGCATGGTAACGCCGACCAGCTGCTTGGCCATCTGCATGGCGATCTTGTTGTGCGAGATGAACAGGAACTGGGTCTGCTCGCTCATGCTGCTCACAAGATTGGCATAGCGCTCGGTATTGGCGTCATCCAGCGGCGCGTCCACTTCGTCCAGCAGGCAGAAGGGGGCAGGGTTGAGCTTGAACAGGGCGAACACCAGGGCGGTCGCCGTCAGCGCCTTTTCGCCACCGGACAACAGGTGGATGGTGCTGTTGCGCTTGCCAGGCGGCTGGGCCATCACCTGCACCCCGGCATCCAGGATTTCGTCGCCCGTCATGGTGAGCTTGGCCTCCCCGCCGCCGAACAACTTAGGGAAAAGCTCGCCGAAATGGCCGTTGACCGTATTGAAGGTCTCCTGCAGCAACTCACGGGTTTCGCGGTCGATCTTGCGGATCGCGTCCTCGAGCGTCTCGATGGCGGTCATCAGGTCCGTCTGCTGCGAATCGAGGAAAGTCTTGCGCTCGCGCGAGGTGCTCAACTCGTCCAGGGCCGCCAGGTTGACCGGGCCCAGGGCATCGATCTGGCGTGAAATCTTCCCGACCTCGGATTGCAGCCAGCTGGCGCGGCGCCACTCTTCGGGCATGGCGGCCAATTCCTGGGCCAGGGCCTGGCGGTCCACCTCGCGGGCATTGAGCTGTTCGGTGAATTGCTCCTCGGCCAGCCGGGCGGCCTGCTCTTGCAGCTGAAGCTCGGTAATGCGGGCGCGCAAGGGCTCGAGCAGGCGCTCCTGCTGGAGACGGTCTTCGTCGGCGCCGCGCAGCAGCGCGGCCAGGTTGTCCATCTCCTGGCGCGCGCGCGTCAGCGCCTCTTCGCGCTCGGCGCGCTGTTCGAGCGCATCCTGCAGGCCGGCCTGGGTGGCCGAGGCGTCGAGCTCCGAAAGATCGACTTCGAGCTGCGCGAGCTCGGTGCCGGCGCGCTGGCTCTGGTCCATGGCCAGTTGGCGGTTGCGCTGCAAATCGGTGATGCGCGCCTGGATGCCGCGCTCGGCGAATTCGGCCTCCTGGGCGCCGCGCTCGAGCTCGCGCAGGCGCGCGCGCGCGGCTTCCGCCGACGCCGCCAGGCTTTCGCCGTCGATCTCGGCATCGGAAAAACGCCCTTGGTGCTCGGCCAGTTCGGCGTCCAGCGCCTCGAAGCGCGCCTCGGCTTCCTCACGGGTGGCGCGCAGGTCTTCTTCCTGGGCGGCCAACTCCTGGAGATCCTCGCGCAGGCGATTGGCGCGCTCGCCGGATTGCTCGGCCTGTTGCTGCAGCCGCGAATGCTCAAGCTGCACATCGTGCAGGCGCCGGGTCAATTCGCCCACGCGCTGGCGGGCCGGGCCCAAGGCCTGGGACACCTGCTGCCAGGCAGCCTCGGCACGCGCCACGGCGCTGCGCGCCTGGTCGGCGATCAGCTGCTGGGCTTTGATTTCGCGCTGCAGGTTTTCGATCTCCTGCTGGCGGGCCAGCATGCCGGCCTGCTCGGAGTCGGGCGCGTAAAAACGCACACTGTGGGCATCGACCAGATGCCCCGCCTTGACCACCAGCACGCCGCCGGCCGGCAGCGTCGCCCGCGCGGCCAGGGCCTGGGCGAAATCATCGGCGACATGGACGCCGCGCAGCCAGTCATTGAGCAGCGCGCGCAGATCCGGATCGGTGATGCGCAACAGGCTGGCCAGGGGCGTGAAGCCGGGCATGGCGGCCGGCGCCGGCGCGGCCGGCGGCGTCTGGTAGAACGCCAGGCGCGAGGGCGGCGCGTCGTCGGCGAAGGCGCGGGTCCAGTCCAGGTTGCGGACTTCCAGGGCGGCCATGCGTTCGCGCAGCACCGCCTCCAGCGCGGCCTCCCAGCCGGGTTCGATATGCAGTTTCTGCCACAAGCGGCCCAGGCCGGCCAGCTCGTGCTTGGCCAGCCAAGGCTCCAGCGCCCCCTGCTTCTGCACGTCTTCCTGGAGCTTGACCAGGGCGGTCAGGCGCGCATCCAGGCGCGCCAGGTTCTGCGCTTCCTGCTGGGCGGCGGCCTGGACGCGGCTACGCTCGGCGTCGGCCTCGGGCACACGCCCCTCCAGGGCCGCCAGCTCCGCCTGCGCGGCCTCCAGTTGCTCTTCGCCGGCATAGCGGTCGCCCGCCAGTTGTTCCAGGCGCGCCGGATCGGGCGTATGCAATTCGCGCAGCTCTTGCTGCAGGCGCTCGCGGCGCTGCTCCAGCGCCTGCAGCTGACGGTCGGCATCGCGCTGGGTCTGCGCCGCCAGGGCGAGATTCTGTTCGACACGCGCCAGGGCCACGCGCATTTCGTCGCGGCCGGCGGCCGCCTCGCGCACACGAGCCTCGATGGCCGGCAGCCCAGCATGGGCATCCTCGGCCGCCGCGCGGGCTTCCTCGCTGCGGGCGGCGGCGCTGGCCAGGTCATCCTCGGCGGCGGCGATCTGCTCGGTGCAGTGCTCCTGCTGGGCGTTCCATTCCTCGATCTGGGCCAACAGCTGGTCGCGCCGCGCCTGCAGCCGGTTGCGGGAGTCCACCACATGGCGGATCTCGGCCTCCAGGCGGCTGACCTGGGCATTGGCTTCGTAGAGCTGGCCCTGAGCATGGTGCACGGCGTCGCTGGCGGCGTAATGCGCCTGGCGGCGCGACTCCAGGGCCGCCTCGCCGGCGCGCAGCTGGGCAATCGCGGCTTCCAGCTGGTTCTGGGCCTCGGCCATTTCCTGGTTCTTGCGGTCGCGCTCGTCGCGCGCCCCGGTTTCCTTCAGGAACCACAGCGCGAACTGTTTCTTCTCGCCATCGGCCTGCAGATCGCGGTATTGCTTGGCGACCTCGGCCTGGGCCTCCAGCTTTTCGAGCTGGCTGCCCAGTTCGCGCAGGATGTCTTCGACGCGGGTCAGGTTTTCGCGGGTGTCGGACAGCCGGTTCTCGGTTTCGCGCCGGCGCTCTTTATAGCGCGACACGCCGGCGGCCTCTTCGAGGAACACGCGCAGCTCCTCGGGGCGGGCCTCGATCAGGCGGTTGATCATGCCCTGCCCGATGATGGCGTAGCCACGCGCGCCCAGGCCGGTGCCCAGGAAGATGTCGTGGATGTCGCGGCGCCGCACCTGCTGGTTGTTGACGTAGTAGCTGCTGGTGCCGTCGCGGGTCAGCACGCGCCGCACCGCGATCTCGGAGTAGGCGCTCCATTGGCCGGCCGCGCGCCCCTCGCTGTTGTCGAACACCATCTCCACCGAGGCGCGGGCCGCGGGCTTGCGGTTGCCGGAGCCATTGAAAATGACGTCCTGCATGGACTCGCCGCGCAGTTCGGAGGCCTTGGCCTCGCCCAGCACCCAGCGGACCGCGTCGATGATATTGGATTTGCCGCAGCCGTTCGGACCCACCACGCCGACCAGCTGGCTGGGCACGGGAATCACGGTGGGGTCGACAAAAGACTTGAAGCCGGCGAGTTTGAGTTGGGTAAGGCGCACTGGAGATGACGGACCGGGTAGGTTGAACGAGGGGCGTTGAACGGACCTGCCGCACAGATTGGCAAACCGGCCTCGAAGGCCGGTCTGGTAACGGTCGTATGATACCCCAGGAGCCTGCGCGGCAAAGGCCGGCGCCCGCCCCGGGACACGGGGAAACGCCGACGCACGCTCCTGGGGCGTGGACGCTATACTCGCTGACACTCTCAATCTGACACTGAATTCAACAATTCGGCCGCGTTCGGGCCGGGCGCAGCGGGGACATTCTTGAAACGCGGGTTTTATCTGGTCATGGCCGCCCAGGCCTTCTCTTCGATGGCGGACAATGCCTTATTCATTGCCGCGATCGCCCTGATATTGGAGCTCAGTGGCCCGGACTGGATGGCCCCCCTGATGAAATGGTCGTTCGCCCTCGCCTACGTGGTGCTGGCGGCCTTCGTGGGGGCTTTCGCCGACTCCTACCCCAAGGGGCGCGTCATGTTCGTGACCAATGCGCTCAAGGTCGCCGGCTGCCTGCTGATGTTCTCCTATGCCAGCCTGGGCGTGCCGGTGGCCTATCAAACCTACCTGGTCTGCTGCGCCTACGGCCTGGTCGGCATCGGCGCGGCCGCCTATTCCCCGGCCAAGTACGGCATCGTCACCGAGATGCTGCCGCCCGACATGCTGGTCAAGGGCAACAGCTGGATCGAAGGCCTGACCGTGCTGTCCATCATCATCGGCACCGTGCTGGGCGGCGCCCTGATCTCGCCCACTGTCTCCGATGTGCTGCTGCACCATCCGGGGCTGGGCAAGCTGGTGCGCACCCCCGCCGAGGCGGCCATCCTGGTCATCGCCGTGGTCTACCTGCTGGCCGCGCTGTGCAACCTGCTGATTCCCAACACCCATGTGCGCTATCCGCCGCAGCAGAAAAACCCGGTAAAGCTGGTCCGCACCTTCGCCGGCTATGTCCGCGTGCTGTGGCGCGACAAACTGGGCCAGATCTCCCTGGCTGTCACCACGCTGTTCTGGGGCGCCGGCGCCACTCTGCAGCTCATCGTCATCGAATGGGGCCGCAGCCATCTGGGCTACCGCCTGGACCAGGCCTCCATCCTCATGGGCGTGGCCGCCCTGGGCACGGTCATCGGCTCGGTGGCCGCCGGCCGCATCCCGTTGCGGCGCGCCCTGTGCGTGCTGCCCGTGGGCGCGGCCATGGGCCTGGTGGTCCTGCTCATGCCCCTGGTCTACTCGCCCTGGAGCGTCTACCTGCTGTTGCTGGTCACCGGCGGCCTGGCCGGCTTTTTCGTCGTGCCCATGAACGCCCTGCTGCAGCATCGCGGCCACGTGCTGCTGTCGGCGGGCCACTCCATCGCGGTGCAGAACTTCAATGAGCAACTCAACATCCTGCTCATGGTGGCCGCCTATACCTTGATGCTGTGGCTGGACATGTCCATCAACACCGTGATCGTGATCTTCGGCCTGATCGTGACGGTGCTGATGCTGATCTTCATGCGCTGGAGCAAGCGCAATCTCGCCCTGCATCCCGAACTGCACGAGCAGATCGGCCAGGAGGGCCACGGCAAGGCCCTGGACTCCGTGCACTGAGGCTGGGCCGCCCGCCTCAAGCGGCCCGCAGGGCCAGCTGCAGGTCCTGCCAGGCCCGTGCCTTCTCGGAAGGGCTGCGCAGCAGATAGGCGGGGTGGTAGCTCACCACCACAGGGATCTCCCGCCCCGCGTCGGTCTTCAGGACATGTCTGCGCCCGCGCAGACTGCCTATGGTGGCATCCGTGCCCAGCAGCGTCTGGGCGGCGAAACGCCCCAGCACCAGGATGCGCTCGGGTGCCAGCAAGGCGATCTGGCGCATGAGGTAAGGACTGCAGGCCGCGATTTCTTCCGGCTTGGGATTACGGTTGCCGGGCGGACGGCACTTGATCACATTGGCGATGAAGACATCGCGCTCCCGGCTCATGCCCACCGAGGCCAGCATGGCGTCGAGCAGCTGGCCGGAACGGCCCACGAAGGGCAGCCCGCGCCGGTCTTCCTGCTCGCCGGGCGCCTCGCCCACCACGAGCCAGCGCGCCGGCCGGGCCCCGTCGCCGAACACCGCGTGCTTGCGCCCCTGGCACAGGCCGCAAGCCGTGCAGGCGAGCACTTCCTGCTGCAATTGCCCCAGATCGAAGCCGGCCACGCGACGGGCCACCTCGATGCCGGCGCTGGCGGGGGCCACCGCCTCGGCCACCGTGGCCGCCGGTTCCGGCTTGAGTACCGGCCTGGGCGCCGGCTTGGGTGCGGGCCGCGGCGCCTCGGGCGCGGCCGCCTCGGGCCGCGC
>NZ_LRUJ01000010.1 GCF_001548475.1 Bordetella hinzii LMG 13501 | reverse complement strand
CCGCCGCGGCGGGCACGGCCGCCGCGGGCGCCGCGGCCAAGAGCGGCGCCTCGCGCTGGCTGGGCCCCATCGCCGGCATCGCGGCCGGCCTGGGCCTGGCCGCGCTGTTCTCCAGCCTGGGACTGGGCGGCGCGCTGGCCGAGTTCCTCGGCAGCGCCCTGCTGATCGGCCTGGTGGTCTTCGCCGTGCTGTTCATCGTCCGCCGCCTGCGCGGCGCCGCGCCGCGCCAGGCCATGCAGGGCGCCTACAACGCCTCCGCCGGCCAACCGCAGCAGCAGCCGATCTGGCGCGAGAGCCTGGCGCCGGCGCCTGCCGCCGCCGCACCGGCCGCCGCCACCCTGCCCAAGGCGGGCGAGGACGGCAACTGGTTCATTCCGGGCGACTTCGACACGCCGCGTTTCCTGCAGCAGGCCAAGGAGCAGTTCGTGCGCATCCAGGCCATCTGGGATAGCGGCAACGTCGACAACCTGCGCGACCTGCTCACCGACGACCTGATCGCCGAGCTCAAGCCGCAGCTTGAAGCGCGCGGCAACGAGTCCAACAAGACCGAAGTCGTGCTGCTCAATGCCGAGCTCCTGGGCATCGAGACCGTCTCCGACGGCCACCTGGCCAGCGTCCGCTTCTCCGGCATGCTGCGCGAAAACCCGGGTGCCGAGGCTTTCCGCTTCGAAGAGGTCTGGAACCTCTTCAAGCCCACCAGTGGCGGCTGGCTCCTGGCCGGCATCCAGCAGATCCCTGTCGAACACGCCAGTTGATCTGTCAGGCTCCGTAGTACCCCTTTGATATGCCCGCGCTATGCGCGGGCATTTTTCTTGTCCGCTGCGAGCCCTGGTTGACAGGCAGCCAGGAAACCGGCGCCGGTTTGCGCGAAAGCGCCGACATACGCCACGACGCCGCTTCTCTAGACTGTTCCTGTTGCCAGAGTTGCCCCGGCATATGCCGGGTGGCCCAACAGGGGAGTGAAGTTGGACAGGACAGGACAGGACAGGACAGGACAGGACAGGACAGGACAGGACAGGACAGGACAGGACAGGACAGGACAGGACAGGACACCTGCGTCCGGGTCTTAGTAATCACCGGTCCGGGCGTTGTCCGGGCCGTCGTCTGGCGGACATTTCTCTCGCTCCGCCCGCTTCATTTGCTTCCCTTTTCCGGCCGCGCCGGAGGTGTTCCGCTGTCGTCCCGGCGGGCGCCACGCCATCCCCTTATTTCCCCTTATTTCCCCTTAATCCGCACGGTGCGCGCTGTTCCGCTGCGCTCGCCGTTGCGGCTTTGCCGCCGCGGCCGCCGCTTGGTGGCGCGCGGCTGTTCTCTTTGAGGTGGTCTTTTCATGAAAAAAATGGAACTCGATGAATTCATCGAGGAGTTTCTCGTTGCTTGTGATTTTGTCGACGAGGTGCGGGTAGACGGGCAGAGCCGCTTTGACGCGATGGCCGAGTTCGACTCGCTCGCCATGTTGGGTGTGATCATCATGATGGAGACGCGCTTTTCCACTCCGGTCACAGCCGACCAGGTGTTCCGGCTCGGGACGATCGCGGCATTGCATGCCTATTCGCAGGAGGGCGCGTGAGCATTGCGCGTATCGACCATGTCGCCGTGCGAGGTATCGTCAGCGTCGTGCCCGGGGCGCGCTGGGACAACCTCAATGTCCCGGCGCAGGAGCGGCGTCAGCGCGAACGCCTGGTCAAGCATGTTGGGGTGCGCTGGCGCCATTATTGCGGCGCGCATGGCCTGATTTTTTCCGACTTGGCGCAACGCGCCGCCGAGGTGCTCATGCAAGGCCTGGGCTGGTCCTCGGTCGATGCGCTCATCGTCGTGACCCAGTCGCCGGAATTCCTCATCCCGGCCACCGCCGTCATCCTGCAGCATCGGCTGGGGCTGTCCACGCGCACGATGGCCTTCGATATCAACCTGGGCTGCTCGGGCTACCCCTACGGCGTCTATACCTGCGCCGCCATGGTGGGCGCGCAAGGCGCGCGCCGCGTCATCGTACTGGTGGGCGACCAGGCCGCGTCGGTCGGAGCGGCCGACGCCGGGCGGGACATCCTGTTCGGCGATGCCTGCACCGCGACGGCCCTGGAGTACGACCCTGCCGCCGCGCCCATGTATTTCGAGGGCCATAGCGACGGCTCGGGCTACGACGCCATCATCGTGCCCCACGGGGGCAAGCGCTATCCGTGGCGGCCCGACAGCGCCGCGCCGCTGACCTGCCCGGACGGGGTCGTGCGCAGCCTGGACGGCGTCTGGCTGGATGGCCCCGCCATCCTCAATTTCTCGACCGCCCGGGCGCCCGAGGCCATACGCGGGCTGATCCAGGGTATCGGCGCGGACGCCGCCAGCATCGACTACTTCGTCATGCACCAGGCCAACGCCATGATCAATGAAACCATCCGGAAAAAAATGGGCGGCGCCGTCGAGAAGTGGCCCAGTTCGCTCTATGACTACGGCAACACGAGTTCGGCCAGCATCCCGGTGACGATTTCGGCGCGGTTGGCCGAGCAGGCCTCGAGCCAGCGCCTGCGCTGGATCTGGTGCGGTTTCGGCATCGGCCTGAGCTGGGGCACGCTGTTCCTGGAGACGGAGCCCTTCTATGCGCCGCAACCCATTGCAATGACGGAGAAATATGATTTCCGCAATGATCGATTTTCGTGACAGGCATTACCTGATCACGGGCGGCTCGCGCGGTATCGGGCGGGCCGTGGCCGAACGCTTGCGCGGCTGCGGCGCCGAGGTCTGGGTGGCGTCGCGCCGGCCTCCCGAGGGGCTGGACGTCCGCCATATCCCTTGCGACCTCACCGATGCGGACCAGCGCGAGAACGTGGTGGCCGCGCTGGACGGTGTGCGCCTGGACGGGCTGCTGCTCAATGCCGGTCAGGCCGCGGCCTTGACGCCCTTTCCCATGGTCGACGCCGCTATGCTGCGCCAGCAGCTGGAGCTGAACTTCGTGGCGCCCTATCTGCTGCTGCAATCGCTGTATCGCCGGCGGCGCTTGGCCAGGGAGGCTTCGGTGGTGGTGAACACCGCGCATGCGGCCTTCTATGCCCCGGCGGCGACCTCCACCTACGCCGCCGCCAAGGCGGCCTTGCACGTCGGTCTGCGCAGCGCCGCGCGCGATCTGCGCGGCGTGAGGGTCAACTTCGTGATCTACGGCTATGTCGATACCGACCTGCTCAGGGAGGTGGTGCCGGACGCCGCTGACCGCGCGGGGACCGGCCGGGTGGTGGGCGCCGATGAGGCGGCGGGGGCGGCCCTGTTTCTGCTGACACGGGCCGCGAAGTGGATGAATGGCAGCTCCATTCTCGTGGACGCCGGTCTGAGTTTGAATTTGATACCTATCCGATGAACGATTTCATGAATCTGGCCGGCAAGCGCATCCTGCTGCTGGGCGCCACCGCGGACATTGGCCGGGCCATCGCCCTGAACGCCCGGGACCTGGGTGCCGAGGTGCAGGGCATCGTGAGGCAGGATCCCGGCGACATGGGCTTTCCGGTCGAGGCGCTGGATCTGCTGGATGCCCTCGCGGTGGAGGCGTATGTCAGGCGCCTGGACACACCGCTGGACGGCCTGGTCTATTGCATAGGCGACTCCATCAAGGCGCCCCTCTCGAGCCTGACGCCCGATGTCGTGCACCGCGCGGTGGATGTCAACCTCAACACGCTGATCGTGATGCTCAGGGCCCTGGTGATGGCGCGCAAGCTCAAGCGCGGAGCGTCGGTGGTGCTGGTGTCTTCCGTCAGCGCCTATCTGGGGGTGCGCGGCATGGCGCCTTATGCCATGACCAAGAGCGCCCTGCTGGTCGCCACGAGGACCTTCAGCAATGAGCTGATGCGCCATGGCGTGCGCGTCAACTCCGTTTCCCCGGTCATGGTGCGCACGCGCATGTTCGAGCCGGAGCAGCAGGCCTGGCTGGAGGAAATGAGCAAGCGCCATTACCCCCAGGGCCTGGGCGAGCCGGTCGATGTGGCCGCGCCGGTGCTCTTCCTGCTTTCCGATGAGGCCAGCGCCATCAACGGCACGGACATCATCCTGTCGGCCGGCGCGATGACCACGGCTTGAGGGGGCGCCCATGAAAGAAGCCGTACTCGATCCGGATTGGTATGCCGACGAACGCTACGCCCGGCTGGAGCAGAGCCGGCTGTTTGAAAAGCTCTGGCTGACGGCCGGATTCCTGTCGGCATTGAAGAAAGACGGTGACTATTTCACGGTCGCCTTCTTCGGCCGCGAGGTTGTCATCCACCTGCTCAACGGCGCGGTGAGGGCCTATTTCAACCTCTGTCCGCATCGCGGCGGCGCCATCGTGACCGATATCGCGGGCAATACGCGCCCGGTGTGCAAATACCATGGCTGGGCTTTCCGCGAGGGCGCGGCGCTGACCGGCCTGCGCATGGCCCATGAGTTCGAGCACGATCCGCAGCGCGTGGACGACGCCTGCGGCCGGGGCTTGACCACGCTGGCCGTCAAGGTGGTCGGGCCTGTCATCTTCATCAATATGGCCGAAGCGCCCCTGCCGATCGAAGCGCAGTTCCCGCCCGAAGTGCTGGCTCGCCTGGAGCGCGCCGGGAAGACCAGCACGGTGCTGCATGCCGACTTCGACGCCCGCTACAACTGGAAGCTCAACATGGAAAACGTCAAGGACTATATGCACATCTATTTTGTGCATCCCTCGACCTTTCTGGATGTGCTGCCGGTGGCCGACGCGAGCCTCGAGGCGGATCCCGTTACCCGCGTCAAGGCCTCCGGCCGCGAGCGTTTCGCCCGCTTCGAGGAGGGCGCGCCCGATGTGCGGCAGCTCTCCTATCTCGTCAAAGGCCTGTTGCGCACCGAGCGGCAGTGGTATGACGACAAGATCAAGCGCAAGCTGTCCGCCTACCATTACGAGAATATTTTCCTGTTTCCCAACACCAACTTCTGCTCGGTGGCCGGGCGCTATTACATGATGCAGCAATACCTGCCCGTCGATGCCGGGCGCTTTCGCTACCGCGTCAACCTGGCCCTGGTGGAGATGCGGGAGAAGTTCGACGTGGTGCCGACGCTGCTGTCCATCGCGCGGGCCGAACGCTATGTCATTGACGAAGATTCCGTCGTGCTGGAGCGGGTGCAGCGCGGGATGGCGAGCCTCCGCGGCCGGCGCTGGCGGTTCACGCAGGGCGACTACGAGGTCAATCTGATGCGCCAGATGACCTGGTTGAAAGAGCGCGTATACGGAGAATGAGGATGGTGACAAGCGGCATCCCCGTGATTCTGGCCCAACCCTATCTGCCGGGCATGGTGCGCCGGTACCTCGGCCATCGTGTCGCCGGCGCCGACATCCGGCGGGTCGACTGGCGGCCCGGCATGGGCTTTGACAGCGACGAGGCCATGCTCGCCGAGCTTGCCGGCAGGGAATGCCTGCTGTTCGCCGGCATGGGGAGCGACGGCAACACGACGGCGCGCGCAGGGCTTTTCGCCAGCCTGACCCGGGCGGGCGCCCGCATCCTGCCGGCCGTGTTCGACGCCGCCTTGCTCGCCGAAGACGTGACCCTCGGCCATGGGACGCTGGTCTACCCGCAGGCCATCATCGATGGCGGCGTCAGCATAGGCTACAACACCCTGATCGGTCCCAACGCCATCATCGAGGCGGGTTGTGTCATCGGCAATCATTGCGTGATCGGCGCGAATGTCATCCTCAAGGCCGGCACCCGCGTCGAGAGCAGCGTCCTGCTGGCCGACGGCTGCCATGTGGGCGAAGCGCGCAGCTTCCCTGACCGGCCCTTCATCACCATCCGGCGCGGCGTGGCCGTGCGCGATGCCACCCGGATCCGCGACGACATGGCCTCCAATGTCATGATCGATGCCAGCGTGGGCGACACCATCCGCGTGTTCCGCTAGGACCGTCACGGAACTTTCCCGCCGCTGGGCGAGGCGTCGGCGGGGGCGCACAAAGGAAATCGGCGTTTAGCGCCGTGCGGATGACCGACAGACGCTATTTTGGCTCGTCTATAGACTCTGCGTTCGTGATGATCACCGCCTGCAACAAGGCGGTCCGTGGAGGTCTGTGCGTGAAGCACGAGGGAAAAGGGCGTCTGCGCTATCTGCGCAACGCCCTGCATCTGAGTTGGGTCGATGTCCGCACGCGCTATCGCAAGAGCGTGCTGGGGCCGCTTTGGCTGACGCTGGGCAACACCATCGCCATCGTCGGTTTCAGCGCCGTGTGGGCGCAGTTGCTGCGCGTGGAGCGCGCCGTTTTCGTGCCGTCCCTGACAGTGGGGCTGGTGTTCTGGCAGTACATCTCGGGCTGCCTGAGCTCGGGGGTCACGGCCTATACCCAGAACGCCGCCGTCATGCGCAATCTGCGCGTGCCGGTGTGGTTTTTCGTTGCCCGCATCCAGGGTTATCACCTGATCAACCTCGCGCACAACCTGCTGCTGGTGGCCGCCGTGCTGATCTTCTATGGCGCCCGACTCACCCTGGGGCTCGCGTGGTTCGTGCCCGGCCTGGCGCTGGTGGTGGCGATCTGTGCGCTGTTCAGCCTGGCCCTGGCCGCCCTGGGGGCGCGCTACCGGGATGTGCGCTATGCCATCGAGGTCAGCCTGCCGCTGCTGTTCTTCGTCAGCCCGGTGCTCTTCCGGCCGGAGAGCTTGGTGAGCCATTACATCTGGTTCAACCCGGTGTCCTATCTCATCGAACTGGTGCGCGCGCCCCTGTTGTCCACGCTGGGCGGGCCGCCGCGGCCCGCCGACTGGGTGTACCAGGGCGGGGCGGCCATCCTGGTGCTCATGTTGCTCGTCTGCGCCGCGATCTATTGGCGCAATCCGCGCCGCATCTTGTTCTGGATCTGACATGGCGGGCATCCGGTTCGAGGGGGTGTCGCTGACCTACCCGCTATTCGATCTCCAGGCGTCCTTTCTGCGCAACCAGATCGCCAAGTGGATGTCGCTGGGCCTGTTGCGCCGTCGGGGCGGGCAGGTGCGCAGCATCGCGGCTCTGTGTGATGTCGATCTGGAGATCGGCAAGGGCGACCGGGTCGGCCTGTATGGCCACAATGGCGCGGGCAAGAGCACGCTGCTGCGGGCCATGGCGGGCATCTACCCGCCCCAGCGCGGCCGTATCGTCGTCCACGGCCAGGCCGCCATGCTGTTCGATATCGAGGCGGGGCTGGATCCCGAGCTGAGCGGACGCGAGAACGTCCTGAACCTCGGGCTCATCATGGGCCTGTCGGTGGCGCAATGCCGTGGCATAGAACCCGAAGTCCTGGCCTTCAGCGGCCTGGAAGAATGGCGCGATGTGCCGGTCGGGGCTTATTCCAGCGGGATGCGCATGCGCCTGCTCTTTGCCGTGGCGACCGCCGTCACGCCGGAGATCCTGCTGCTGGATGAGTGGTTCTCGACCGGCGATGCCGAGTTCCAGGACAAAAGCCTGCGGCGCCTGCGGCAGATGATGGACCGCACGCACATCACGGTGCTGGCTTCGCACGATCGCCAGCTGTTGCGCCGGTACTGCAATCGAGTGTTCGTGCTGGAGCATGGCCGCCTGCGGGAAGTCGCTCCATCAGCGTTGTAGTTAATTCGAGAGAAGAAATGAAAACCACGAGTCTGGAAGAATTTATCGAATCGTTCTTGATGGCGTGTGATTTTGTCGAAGAGGTGCGGGTGACCGGGCAAAGCCGCTTCGAGGAGATGGCCGATTTCGATTCCCTGGCCATGCTGGGCGTCATCATCATGATGGAGGCCGAGTACGGCCGGCCGGTGACGGCGGACAAGGTCTTCACGCTCGGCAGCGTCGCGGCGCTGCATGCCTATGCGCAAGGGGCGGATTGATGGCTGTCGTGCGTCTGGATCAGGTGGCGCTGCGCGGCATCACGACCGCGGTGCCGGGCTGGCGCCTGGATAACCTGGCGGTGCCGCAGGAGCAATTGGCGCAGCGCGAGCGCCTGGTCAGGAATATCGGCGTGCGATGGCGGCCGTATTGCGCCGAAGGCATGATCTTCTCCGACCTGGCGCAGCACGCGGCGGAGCAGCTGATCGCGGGACTGGGCTGGGACAAGGCGTCCATCGACGCCCTCATCCTGGTGACCCAGTCGCCCGAATTCCTGATCCCGGCGACCGCCATCATCCTGCAGGACCGGCTGGGCCTGCCCGAGAGCACCGCCGCTTTCGATATCAACCTGGGCTGCTCCGGTTATACCTATGGCGTCTTCAATGCCGCCGCGCTGGTGGGCGAGCATCGCTTTCGCCGGGTGCTGGTGCTGGTGGGCGACCAGGCGGCGTCCAACGACGGCCTGGACAATGGGCGCGACATCCTGTTTGGCGATGCCTGCACCGCGACCGCGCTGGAGTTCGACCCCGGGGCGCGGCCACTGTATTTCGAGGGCTTTTCCGATGGCTCGGGCTACGAGGCCATCATCATCCCGCATGGCGGCAAACGCTATCCGTCCAGCGAGGACAGCCGCCGGCCCCGCCTGTGCGTCGACGGCGTGCAGCGCCGCGCCGACGATGTGTGGCTGGATGGCCCGGCCATCCTGAGTTTCTCGACCCTGCGCGCGCCCCAGGCGATACGCCGCATGCTGGATCATCTGGGCTCGGGGGTGGCCGATGTCGACTATTTCGTCATGCACCAGGCCAATCGCATGATCAACAACACCATACGCCAGAAGGTCGGCGGATCGCCGGCGCAGTGGCCCTCCTCGCTGGAGCAATATGGCAACACGAGTTCCGCCAGCATCCCGGTGACGATTTCCAGTCAATTGAGCGCGGTGGCCGGGGCGCGCAAGCTGCGCTGGCTGTGGTGTGGTTTCGGCATTGGCCTGAGTTGGGGCACGCTGTATCTGGAGACCGAGCCCTTTTACGCGCCCGAGCCCTTTGTCCTGGAGCATCGCTATGATTTCCAGCCGACTCGGGTTTCGTGAGCGCCGCTATCTGGCGCTGGGCGATGCCGCCGGCCCGGAGATGCAGGCCGCGCGCCGTTTGCTGGCCCTGGGCGCGGAGGTGCATATCGCCAGCGCCGACGCGCTGGAGCCCGAGCTGGAGGCGTGCCGCATCGGCGCGCGTGCCCAGCCGGATGCCGAAGCGCTGTCGCGCAGACTGGGCGGCATGCGGCTGCATGGCGCGGTGATCGCGCCGACACATGGCGGACCGGCCAAGCTGTTGGGCGACGGCCAGGCATGGGAAGCCGGCCTGGTGCGCAATTTCCTGGCGCCTTTGCAACTCGTCACCGGCTTGATGGCCGGCGGCGGCCTGGCGGCGGGTGCCTCGCTTGTGCTGCGGCTGGCCGATGGAGCGGGCCCGGCCGCGGCGGCGTCGGCCGCCTTGCAGCATGCATTCTTTCATGGCCGGCGTGAACTGCTGCAGGCTGGTATCCGGGTCAATTTCCTGTCCGGCGAAGACCTGGATTCGGGGCCGGTGCTCTTCCTGCTCAGCGAGGCCTCGCGCTGGATGACGGGCAGCCTCATGGTGGCTGATCGAGGCCGGGGCCTGCGCAAGGTGCCCCTGTCATGAGCGCCGCGCCATTCATGTCCCTGGAGGGCAAGCGCCTGCTGGTGGTGGGCGCCGGCTCGGATATCGGCCAGGCGACGGCCCGCCATGCCCGGGCCCTGGGGGCCACGGTGCGGGGCGTGGCCCGGCAACCGCAGGCCGATGCCGCCGTGGCGGCCGCCGATCTGCTCGATGACGAGGATCTCAAGCGCTGTGTGCGCGAGCTGGAGCATCCGCAGGACGGCATGGTGTTCTGCATCGGCCACGCGCTGCTCATGCCGGCTCATATGTTGGGCCGGGACGCCGTGCGTCGCGTCATGGAGATCAATGTGGGCAGCTTTATCGCCGTGCTGGCCGGCTTGTTGCGGGCGCGCAAGCTCAGGGCGGGCGCTTCTGTCGTGGTCCTGTCCTCCATCAGCGCGCACACGGCCACGGAGGGCGTGGCTCCCTATGCGATGTCCAAGGCGGCGCTGTCGGCGGCGGTGCGCAACATCGCCCTGGAGCTGCAACGCCGCGAGATCCGGATCAATGCCGTCTCGCCCGCCATGGTGCGCACCAAGATGACGGCCGGCGGCGATGTGTTCAGCCTGGATGAGATGGCGCGCGAACGCTATCCCATGGGCGTGGCCACGCCGGAGGATGTGGCCGCGCTGGTGCTCTTTCTGCTGTCGGACGAGGCGCGCATGTTCAACGGCTGGGACACGCTGATGACCGGCGGGGTGGTCGACGTATGACGCCGCGTATCTGCCTGTTGGGCGCCGGAGGGTTGGCCAGGGAATTGCAGGGGTGGCTGGAGCGGCGGGTCGTCGGCTTTGTCGACACCCGCGAGGCCATGCGGGGAAAGTTCGTCGGCGGCCTGCCGATACTGGGCACGCCGGACAACGTTGCGCTGGACGAGGGGCTGGGATTCCTGTGCGCGGTTGGCAGCCCGCAGCTCAAGCGCCGCCTGGTCGCCGGCATCGTGGCGCGCGGCGGCCACATGGTCTCGCTGCCGCCGGCAATACTGGGCCAGCGCAGCCAGTTCGGGCGGTCTTGCGCGTTTGACGGGGTGAGGGTCTCGCCGGATTGCCGGGTGGCCGATTATGTCCACCTGTCCGCGGACGTGGTGGTGGGGCACGACTCAAGCATCGGCGATTACTGCCATATCGGCGACAGCGTTTTCATCGGCGGCGACTGCCTGATCCAGGATGACGTGGTCATCCACCCCCGGGCCTGTATCGGCCGCGGCGTGGTCGTGGGACGGGGCGCGGAGATCGGCATGGGCGCGGTCGTGCTCAGGGACGTTCCGGCCGAGGCGGTAATGCTGGGCAATCCGGCAAGGAGAGTGGGATGAGAGAAGCCGTTTTTCAACCGCAATGGTATTGCGACGAGCGTTATGCCGAGCTGGAGCGCGAGCATCTGTTCGAAAAGCTCTGGTTGACCGCGGGTTTCGCGTCCGCCCTGAAGAAAAGCGGGGACTATTTCACGCTCGCGGTATATGGCCGGGAAATCGTGGTGCATCGCCTGGGCGAGGAACTGGTCGCTTACCTGAATATATGCCCACACCGCGGCGGCGTGGTCGCCACGGGCGACCATGGCAATACGCGCCCGGTCTGCAAGTATCACGGCTGGGCTTTCCGCAACGGCGCGGCGCTCACCGGGATCCCCATGGCGAGCGATTTCGAGGCCGACGAGGCCTGGCGTGATAAATCCTGCGGCCGCGCACTCCGGCGTGTGGCGATCCAGGTGGTCGGGCCGGTCATTTTCGTCAATCTCGGCGAGCACCCCTTGCCGCTGGAAGCGCAGTTCAGCGAGGAGGTCCTCGGCTGGATACGGCGCATGGGAACGACGTCGGCGGCCATCCAGGCGGATTTCATGGGCGGCTACAACTGGAAGCTGAACGCGGAGAACATCCGGGACGCGCTGCATGTCCTGTTCGTGCATCCCGCCTCGTTCTCCGGCGTGATGCCCGACGCCCTGAACCTGTTGCGGGAAGACCGCGTCCAGCGGGTGCTGGAGACACCACCGCGGCGGTATGAGGCCTTCGGCGCCGAAACGCCGGACTTGCGTACGCTGTCCTTCATCACGGACAGCCGCATCGACGAGGGCCAGTATTGGTACGACGCGCTCGTGGACCGTTGCATGCCGCGTGAGAGCTTTCTCCAGATCGTCCTGTTCCCGAACACCAACCTGTATTCCGTGGCCGGCCGCTACTACGGCATGCAGCAATACCTGCCGACCGGCGCATCCGATTTCCACTATCGCCTGACGCTGGCCATGCCCCGCATGCTGCGCTCCTTCGACGCCAGCGCGCTGTTGGTCTCCATCGCCCGGTCGGAGCGCTGCGTCATCGATGAGGACTCGGTCATATTGAAGAAAGTGCAGGGAAATCTATCGGCCTTGGTCGGCCAGGATTTCCGATTTTCCCAAGGTGATTATGAGAGGCCGCTGATGGATTTCATGAAGTATGTGGCAGATAATGCTTACCGAGCCGAGCCGAGCCGAGCCGAGCCGAGCCGAGCCGAGCCGAGCCGAGCCGAGCCGAGCCGAGCCGAGCCGAGCCGAGCCGAGCCGAGCCGAGCCGAGCCGAGCCGAGCCGAGCCGAGCCGAGCCGAGCCGAGCCGAGCCGAGCCGAGGCGCCGTAATGTCGTTCGTTGCCATGATGGCGGCTGGCGCAGGGTGCCGGCTTGCCGCAACCGCGCCATGGCTGGCGGCATGAGCGTGGCGGGCATGTCATGAAGCAGGCCGTCTTCAAGCCAGAGTGGTATGTCAGCCCAGAGTATGCCGAGTATGAGCGGGTCCGCCTGTTCGAGAAACTCTGGCTGGCCGCGGGCTTCAGTTCCGCCATCCGTAACAATGGCGACTATTTCGTCTTGATGATCCATGGCCAGCGCGTGCTGGTTCACCGCCTGGGCGGCGAGATCGTTGCCTATGTGGATGCCTGCCCGCACCGCGGCGGGGTCATCGCCACCGCCGAGATGGGCAATACACGCCCGGTATGCAAATACCATGGCTGGGCCTTCCGCGAGGGCCGCGAGCTGACCGGCGTGCCCATGGCCTCGCAGTTCGAGCACGACGGCGCCTTGAGGGACCGCTCTTGCGGCCGCCGTCTCAAACCCTTGGCGGTGCATTGTGTCGGGCCGCTGATCTTCGTCAATCTCGCCGAGCAGCCATTGCCCTTCGAGGAACAGTTCAGCGCGGAACTCATCGCGTGGTTCGAGCGCATGGGGCAGACCTCCGCCATGATCCAGCTGAGCTTCAAGTGTGATTTCAACTGGAAGCTGAACGCCGAGAACGTGCGCGATTCGCTGCACCCTTTCTTCGTGCACGCCGACAGTTTCTCGCCCGTGCTGCCGAAGGCCACCGAGGCCTTCAGCCAGGATCGCATGGTGCGCTTGCGGCCGACGGAGGGCGAGGATTGGCCCCGCCACGAGATGCCCATTCCGGCCTTGCGCGAGCTGAGCTATGTCTGGACGCCCGAGTTCGACGAGGGAAGCTATTGGTATGACGGCCTGTTGCGGCGCTCGCTGCCGCAAGACCGCTTCGTGGACATGCTGCTGTTTCCCAATACGAATCTCTATTCGGTGGGTGGACGCTATTACGGCTTGCAGCAGTACCTGCCGACCAGCGCCACGACGTTTGACTACCGCCTGAGCATCGCGATGCCGCAGATGTTGCGCCGTTTCGACGCCCAGCCGCTGCTGACGTCAATTGCGCGTTCGGAGCGCCACGTCATCGAGGAAGACAGCGTCATCCTGCGGCGTGTGCAGCAAAACCTGGCGGCGATGTCGCAGCGCCGCTTTCGTTTCACGCAGGGCGATTACGAGACGCCGATCATGCAATTCATGCGTTACATGGGCGGAGTCGTCTACCAAGAGCCCCAACCTGGCCATCATTGACGTTCATGCAGATCATTCTTGCTCAACCCTATCTTCCCGGGCTGGTCCGGCGGTTTATCGCCGCCAGGTTTCCGGAGGCATCCGTGCAGACCCTGGATTGCTTGCCGAATCTCGGGCCCGACCCGGCCGCCATCGCCAGCCTGGCGTGCCCGGACGCCGAGGGCCTGCTGTTTGGCGACGGTATGTTCTCCAATTCGCCCCGCACGGCCATCTTCACGCGACTGAAGGCATTGGGCGTGTCCTTGGGCAGCGCAGTGTTCGAAGAGGCGCTGGTGAGCCGCGACGCGCGTATCGGCAGCGGATCCATTTGCTATCCCCATAGCATCGTCGATGCGGGCGCGGTGGTCGGCTTTAACACCATCATTGGTCCCGGCGCCATCATCGAGGACGGCGTCAGCATCGGCAATCACTGTTTCATCGGCGCGCATTGCGTGGTCAAGCGCGGCAGCGAGGTCGGCAGCGGCAGCTACCTGGCCGATGGGTGCGTGGTGGGCGGCGTGCACGGCTACCGGGGAGAGTCGACGGCGGTCAAGCTCGGGCGGGGCGTGGTGGTCTACGACACGCTGGCCATACGGCAGGATGTCGAGTCCGGCGTCATACGCGATTCTCTCGTGGCGGACGAGATCCGTGTCCTGCGTTAGTGGCCTGGCGCGGCGCGGCCTGGCGCTCGCCCTGCTTGTCCTGCTGGCGCCCTTGCTGGCGGCGCTGGCCCTGGCGCTGGTCTTGACGCAGGGCCGGCCGGTCCTGTTCCGGCAATGGCGCGCCGGCCTGAGGGGCGCGCCGTTTCCGCTGTATAAGCTGCGCACCATGCGGGCGCCCCGTTTTGACGGCGAGCCGGACGCGGCGCGGCTCACGCGCCTGGGACGCTGGCTGCGGCGCAGCAGCCTGGACGAGCTGCCCGGCCTGTGGAACGTGGTGCGCGGCGAGATGAACTTCATCGGTCCGCGGCCCTTGCTGCTGGATTATCTGCCGCGCTACAGCCCCGAACAGGCCCGCCGGCACGGGTTGCGGCCCGGGATGACGGGATGGGCGCAGGTGCATGGGCGCAATGCGCTGGACTGGGAGGCGCGCCTGCGGCTCGACGTCTGGTACGTGGATCACGCCAGCTGGCGATTGGACCTGCGCATCCTGTGGCGGACGGCAGGGATCGTCCTTGCCGGGACGGGCATAGGCTCGCCCGGCCGCCCGACGGGAGAGGAGTTCCGGGGTTCGGACGGAGGCGGGCCATGAGCTGGCCGGTATATGCCGAGGACGAGATCGCGGCGGTGGCGGATGTGCTGTCGCGCGGGCAGGGCAATGCCTGGTCCGGCCCGGACGTGGCGGCCTTCGAGCAAGCCTATGCCGCGCACCTGGGCCTGCCCTATGCGGTGGCGCTGGCCAATGGCACGGTGGCGCTGGAGCTGGCCCTCAAGGGGCTGGGGATAGGGCCTGGCGATGAGGTGCTGGTCACGGCCCGTTCTTTCATGGCCTCGGCCAGCGCCATCGTGGCCCTTGGCGCCCGTCCGGTATTCGCCGACGTGGATGCCGACAGCCAGAACGTCACGGCGCGGACCCTGGAGGCGGCCCGCACGCCGCGCACGCGCGCCGCGGTGCTGGTCCACCTGGCGGGCTGGATGTGCGAGATGGACAGCATCCTGGCCTGGGCGCACGAGCATGGCATCAAGACCGTGGAGGACTGCGCGCAGGCCCATGGCGCCAGTTACCGGGGCCGGCCGGCCGGCAGCCTGGGCGACGCGGCCGCCTGGTCGTTCTGCCAGGACAAGATCATGTCCACCGGCGGGGAAGGCGGCATGGTGACCACCGCCTGCGAGGCCGTCTGGCGCCGCGTCTGGAGCCTGAAAGACCACGGCAAGCAGCCCGGCAGGCCAGCTGGCGCCGGTCCGGGCTTCCAATGGGTGCATGAGGAGTTCGGCGGCAATGCCAGGATGACGGCGATGCAGGCCGCCATCGGGCGTCTCCAGCTAGGCAAGTGCGCCGGCTGGGTGGCGGCGCGGCGCGAGCGCGCGCAAGCCTTGATGGATGCCGCGGCGCGCTACCCGGCCTTGCGCGTGGCGCGTGCGCCGGCCCATATCGGCCATGCCTATTACCGCTGCTATCTGTTCGTGCGTCCGCGGGCCCTGCGGGCCGGCTGGACGCGCGACGGGTTGCTGGCGGCCTTGCAGGCGCATGGCGTGAGGGCCTTCCAGGGATCCTGCCCCGAGATCTACCGCGAGGCGGCGTTTCGGCGCGCGGGCCTCGCGCCGCCCGCGCCGCTGCCGGTAGCCCGCGAGCTGGGCCTGACCAGCCTGGCCTTTCCGGTGGACCCGGGGGTGGGCCCGGACGAAGCGGAGCATCGCTTGCGCGTGTTGGACGCGCTGATGGCGCGGGCCAGCCGCTAGGCTGGCCGGGCCGCCGGCGCCTTAAAACGGTAAACTCCTGGAATGCTCGCCCAGCGGGTTCGTCCGTCTTTTGTCCTCGATGCTGCCATTTCCCGTCCTGCCCACTCCCGCGCGTGTCGCCTTGCGCGTCCTGAACACCTTGCTTGACCGCGAGGCCTGGGCCCGCGAACGCCTGGTCCGCCACAGCGGCAAGACCCTGCGCTTTGCGCTGGGCGGCTTCGGCGCGGCCTTGACCATAGACAGCGAGGGACGTCTGCAGGAGGCCGATCCGGCCATCGTGCCCGATGTGACGCTATCGGCGGTGCCCGAGCGTTTCAGCCTGCTGCGCCTGCTGCCGGGTTCGCCGCGGCCCGACCTGGCCGAAGTCACGCATATCTCGGGCGATGCCGCCCTGGCCCAGGTGGTCGCCGATCTGGCGCGGGACCTGCGCTGGGATGTCGAGGACGACCTGGCCCGCGTGGTGGGTGATATCCCGGCTTTGCGCCTGATTTCCGGCGCCAAGGCCGTGCTGCAAGGCTCGCGGCAGGCCGCGGGCCGGCTGGCGGGCAACGCCGCCGAATACCTGGCCGAAGAAAGCGGCATGCTGGCCGGCAGGCCGGCCCTGGAGCAATGGCGTCTGGACCAAGCCGACCTGGAGCGCGAGACGCAGCGCCTGGCGCACTCGGTCGCCGCCCTGCAGGCCCGGCTGGCGGGCCTGGCGCCCGGGGGCGCGAGGTCATGATGACTTTCCTGCGCCTGCTGCGCATTATCTTCGTGTCGCTGCGCTACGGCCTGGACGAGCTGGTGCTGTCCAGCCTGAACCACCCGCTGGCGACCTGCCTGCTGCGCGTCATGCGCCTGGGCACGCGGCCGCGCGCTCCGCGCGGCGAACGCCTGCGCCGGGCGCTGGAGTCGCTGGGGCCTATTTTCGTCAAGTTCGGGCAGGTATTGTCCACCCGGCGCGATCTCATCCCCGCCGACATCGCCAACGAACTCGCGCTGCTGCAGGACCGCGTGCCGCCTTTCCCTTCGGCGCAGGCGGCCGCCTCCATCGAGGCGGCGCTGGGCGCGCCGCCCACGCAGCTGTTCGCCCAGTTCGAGACCGATCCGGTGGCCTCGGCGTCCATCGCCCAGGTGCACTTCGCCGTCCTGCACGATGGCCGCGAGGTGGCGGTCAAGGTCCTGCGTCCGGGCATGCGCGAAGTCATCGAGAAGGACATGGCGCTGCTGCGCATCGTGGCGCGCGTCATCGAGCGTCTGGGCCCCGATGGCCGGCGGCTCAAACCGCGCGAGGTGGTGGCCGAGTTCGACAAGTATCTGCACGATGAGCTGGACCTGGTGCGCGAGGCCTCGAATTGCAGCCAGCTGCGCCGCAACTTCAGCCCGGAATCGGGCCGAGGCGACATCCTGATCGTGCCCGAGGTGATCTGGGAGTTCACGGCCAGCACCGTGTTCACCATGGAGCGCATGTACGGCGTGCCGGTGGGGCAGATAGACCGCCTGCGCGCCGCTGGCATCGACATCCCGACGCTGGCGCGCAGCGGCGTGGAGATTTTCTTCACTCAGGTGTTCACGGATGGTTTTTTCCATGCCGACATGCACCCGGGCAATATCTACGTCTCCGACAATCCGGCCACGCTGGGGCGCTATATCGCCCTGGATTTCGGCATCGTGGGTTCGCTCTCGGAGTTCGACAAGAATTACCTGGCGCAGAACTTCCTGGCTTTCTTTCGCCGCGATTACCGGCGCGTGGCGCAATTGCATATCGAATCGGGCTGGGTGCCGCCCGACACGCGCGAAGAAGAGCTCGAAGGCGCGGTGCGCGCGGTCTGCGAACCTTATTTCGACCGGCCGCTGGCCGAGATCTCGCTGGGCCAGGTGCTGCTGCGCCTGTTCCAGACCTCGCGGCGCTTCAACGTCGAAATCCAGCCTCAGCTGGTGTTGTTGCAGAAGACCTTGCTCAATGTCGAGGGCCTGGGGCGGCAGCTGGATCCCAACCTCGACCTGTGGAAGACGGCCAAGCCCTACCTGGAGCGCTGGATGCGCCAGCGGGTGGGTTGGGATGGCCTGAAACGCAGCCTGGCCAAGGAGGCGGTGCAGTGGTCGCAGATGTTGCCGGCCATGCCCCGGCTGATGCACGACTATCTGAGCCGCCCCAATGTCTCGCCCCAGATGCTGGCCGAGATGCAGCGCCTGCGCCAAGCGCAGGAGCAGGGCAATCGCCTGGTGGCCGCGCTGACCGCGGTGCTTGCCGTGGGGATCGCGGTGGCGCTGTGGGCGCTGACGAGATAAGGCGGTGCACGTGTTGTAAGCCCCGCACTGTCATAAGTTCGTCACCGCGCTGTCACGACAGCTTCGTGTTGGCGGGCGATAACTAGAACCATTCCTATAAACCTGTGGAACAGGGGAGACCGGGACTTGAGCGTCTCTCCCACACCCTGAGCTTTTCAGCGGGAACTCCAAAAAGGGCGACTCATGCTTTATCCTGACCTCTTCAAGACCATGGAAGCCGTGCGCTGGAACATGGCGACCGACATTCCCTGGGACGATTTCGACCGCAGCAAGCTGTCCGAGGAGCAGGCGTTCACCATCAAGATGAACGCCATCACCGAATGGGCGGCCCTGCCCGCCACCGAAATGTTCCTGCGCGACAATCGCGGCGACAGCGATTTCTGCGCCTTCATGTCGGTGTGGTTCTTCGAAGAACAGAAACACTCGCTGGTCCTGATGGAGTACCTGCGCCGTTTCCGCCCGGACCTGATGCCCACCGAGGAAGAACTGCACAAAGTGCGCTTCGAGTTCGATCCGGCTCCCGAGCTGGAGACGCTGATGCTGCACTTCTGCGGCGAGATCCGCCTGAACCACTGGTACCGCTGCGCCGCCGATTGGCATACCGAACCCGTCATCCGCGCCATCTACAAGACGATCGCCCAGGACGAGGCGCGCCACGCCGGCGCCTACCTGCAATACATGCGCCGCGCCCTGCACGACCGCGGCGAGGCGGTCAGCGGCGATGCGCGCCATGCCTTTGCCAAGATCGGCGTGCTGATGGCCTCGGCCGGCCGCAGCAACCAGGCCATGCACCCGACCAATCTGCACGTGAACAAGGCCTTGTTCCCCAATGACACGGTGCAGTCGCGCCTGCCCGAGCCGGGCTGGCTGGAGCACTGGCTGGACACCCAGATCCGCTTTGACGGGCAATGGGAAAACAAGGTGAGCAGCCGCATCCTGCACATCCTGTCCAAGCTGCTGGACAGCCCCTTCGAGAACGTCAAGGACCTGAACCGCTACCGCAAGGAGCTGGCCGGCCGGCTGGCGCGTTCGGTGCGCGGCGAATCCGACGGCGTGCTGATCGGGGTTTGAGCGGCCGCAGCCGTTACAATCCCGCCATGTCCCAAGCCCGCTTCGAATCCAAGATCTATGCGCGCGAAGACCTGGTGGCCGCCGTGGCCGCCGGGAAGCTGCCGCGTCCGCTGGTGTTCACCAATGGGGTGTTCGACCTCCTGCACCGGGGGCACGCCACCTACCTGGACGAGGCCGCCCGCCTGGGAGCCAGCCTGGTCGTGGCCGTGAACACCGACGCCTCGGTGCGCCGCCTGGGCAAGGGCGAGGAGCGGCCGCTGAACACCCAGGCCGACCGCGCCGCGCTGCTGGCCGCGCTGCAATGCGTCGATGCGGTGACCGCGTTCGACGAAGACACGCCCGAAGCGCTGATCGCCGAATTGCGCCCCGACATCATCGTCAAGGGCGGCGATTACGATATGGAAAAACTGCCCGAGACCGCGCTGGTGCGCAGCTGGGGCGGCCGCGCCGTGGCGGTCCCTTTCCAGTTCGAGCGTTCGACCACGGCGCTGGTGCGCAAGATACGCGGCGCCTGAGCGCCGCGCCGTTCAAGGCGGCGGCAGCCGCAGCAGCCGGTTGACGGCGTCCAGGTCGGTCTCGGCCAGGGTGCCGCTGGTGGCCTTCAGGCGCAGGCCGTCGAGCAAGGTCTGGTAGCGCGCCTGGGCCAAGTCGCGCTGCGTGGCGTAGAGCTGCTGCTGGGCATTGAGCACATCCAGGTTGATGCGCACCCCGAGTTCATAGCCGGTCTGGTTGGCCTCGACCGCGGCCCGGCTGGATTTTTCCCCCGCTTCGAGCGCGCGCACCCGCGCCAGCCCCGTGACCACGCCATTGAAATATTGACGGGCGGCGCGCAGCGCCTCCCGCTTGGCGGTTTCGTAGTCCTGGCGGGCTTTTTGTTCCAGTTGGACTTTTTCTGTTACCTGAGAGGAGATACCGCCGCCGGCGTAAAGCGGGATGGACAAGGTCACGCCGACGGTGTTCTCGATGGGCCGGCCGGGCCCGGTGCCCTTGAGCACGCCGTCAGAGGCGCTGCCGCTGGAGGCGCGCAGATTGAGCGTCGGATAGTGGCCGGAACGCGCGATCTCGATATCGCGTCCGGCGATGCGGGTCTGCAGCTGGGCCCGCAGCACGTCCAGCGAGGCGCCCTGGGCCTGGTCCGACCAGTCGGCCAGGCGGGCGGGCTGCGGCATGGGCAGCGCCACGCCCGCGGGCAGTTCGGCCAGGGCGCCGGGCGCCTGGCCGATGATCTTGGTGAGGATGTCGCGCTGGGTCTGCACCTCGTTCTGCAGGCGCAGTTCCTCGGCGAGGATCAGGTCGTAGCGCGCCTGGGCCTCGTAGGTGTCGGTGATGGTGGCATTGCCGAGTTCGAACTTGCGCCGGGCGGCGGCCAGCTGTTCGGCCACGGCGGCCTTCTCGGCCTCGGTGGCCGTCAGCGCATCCTGGGCCCGCAGGATGCCGAAATAGGCGTCGGCCACCCGCAGCAGCAGCCCTTGCAGGGATTGCTGCAGCTGGACCTCGGCATCGGCCACCACCAGCTTGGACTGTTCGAAACGCTGCCAGCGGCCCCAGTCGAAAAGGGGCTGGGTCAGGACGAGGTCCCAGGTGCCGCGCCCGCCGCTGCTGTCGTAGGCCAGGCCGCGCGTGCTGCGCGCCTCGTTGTAGACGCCGCCGGTCTCGCCGCTGACCAGGGGCAGCAGGCCGGCCCGGGCCTGGGGCAGTTTTTCGGTATTGGCCCGGTAGGCCGCGCGGGCGGCGGCATAAACCGGGTCATGGGCCAGGGCATCGCGCCAGACCTGCATGAGGTCCTGGGCATGTGCGCAAGCGCCGGTTGCCGCGGCGCAGAACAGAGTCAGTACTGCCGCAACGGACCGGACGCGCATTCTTTCAGAATTTGAAGTGCGAAACGGCGGTGCCGCGCAGAGGTTTGATGACGGTTTCGAAGAGCTCCACCGTCTCGAAGCTGGCGGCGGTGGTGCGGGTGATGCGACAGGCCGTCATGATGGGGGCTTCGCCCACGACCACGACCAGGCGGCCGCCCACGCGCAGCTGGTATTTGAGCGCGTCGGGCACCACGGGCACCGAGCCGGTGACCAGGATGGCGTCATATTCGGTCGAACCCCAGCCATTGCGGCCGTCGCCGGTCTCGATCTTGACGTCGGTGATGTTGTTCAGCTGGAGGTTTTGCTGCGCGAAGGCCACCAGGCGGCTGTCGATCTCCACCGTGGTGACCTGCTGGGCCAGATGGGCCAGCAGGGCGGCCTGGTAGCCCGAGCCGGTGCCGATCTCCAGCACGCAGTCCGTGGGCTGCAGCTGCAGCTCCTGGGCCAGGCGGGCTTCCAGCTTGGGCGCCAGCATGTTCTGGCGGGTGTCCACCGCGTTGATTTCGAGCGGCAGCTCCAGGTCGGAGAAGGCCAGGGCGCGCAGGGCCGGCGGCACGAACTGTTCCCGGCGCACGGCGAACAGGGCATCCAGGACGCGCGGGTCCAGGACATTCCAGGGGCGGATCTGTTGCTCCACCATGTTGAAACGGGCTTGTTCTACGTCGGGCAGGGTTGAAGCGTTCATGACGGCTTGAAAAAAAGATGGACAGTGAACTAACAGGCCATTGTACCGGCTCCCCGTGGCGGGGCGGGCTGCGGGATTACCACCACGCGGAGAAGTGGTGCACCGGGCCATGGCCCGACCCGACCGACAGGCGGTCGGCGTGGCGGATGGCCTCGGTGAGATAGGCCTTGGCGCGGCGGGCCGCCTCCGGTACGTCCCCGGTTTGCGGCAACAGGGCCGCCAGCGCGGCCGACAGCGTGCAGCCGGTGCCGTGGGTGTTGGCCGTGTCGATGCGCCGGCCGGGCAGCTCCAGCATGCGGTCGCCGTCGTGCAGCAGGTCCACGGTTTCGCTGCCGGGCAGGTGCCCGCCCTTCAGGAGCACCCAGCGCTGGCCGGAATAGGCCAGCTTGTTGCGCAGCTTTTCGGCCACGCGGCGCATTTCCTTGATGGTCTCGACCGGCCGTTCTTCGAGCAGCACGCCGGCTTCGGGCAGATTGGGGGTGAGCAGCGTGGCCTGCGGCAGCAGCGACTCGCGCATGGCGCCGACGGCGCCGCGTTCGAGCAGCAGGTCGCCGCTTTTGGCCACCATGACCGGGTCGAGCACGACGTGGGCCGGCGTCCAGCGCGCCAGCTTTTCGGCCACGACACGGATGACCGGTTCCTGGCCGACCATGCCGATCTTGGCGGCATCGATGCGGACGTCGGCGAACAGCGTGTCGATCTGCTGGCCGACGAAAGCCGGATCGACCGGCAGGATGCCCGTCACGCCCTGGGTGTTCTGGGCGGTCAGCGCGGCGATGACGGCGCAGCCATAGGCGCCCAGCGCGCTCATGGCCTTGACGTCGGCCAGGATGCCAGCGCCGCCCGAGGGGTCCACGCCGGCGATGGTCAGGGCATTGGGGATGCGGCGCGTCTGGGCCGATGCGGAGGTCGCGCTCATTTGGCCGGCGCGATCATGCCTTCGGTCGGCGAGGAGGGCACGCCGCTGTACAGCTTGCGCGGCACGCGGCCGGCGAGGTAGGCCTCGCGGCCGGCTTCCACGCCCTTTTTCATGGCGCTGGCCATCCGCACCGGATCCTTGGCGCCGGCGATGGCGGTATTCATGAGGACGGCGTCGCAGCCCATTTCCATGGCGATGGTGGCATCGGAGGCCGTGCCCACGCCGGCATCGACGATGACCGGCAGCTGGGTCTGGTCGATGATCAGGCGCAGGTTCCAGGGGTTGAGGATGCCCATGCCCGAGCCGATCAGCGAGGCCAGCGGCATGATGGCCGACACGCCGAGGTCCTCCAGCATGCGGCACTGGATGGGGTCGTCGGTGCAGTACACCATGACCTTGAAACCTTCGTCGACCAGGGTCTTGGCGGCCTTGAGCGTCTCGGGCATGTTGGGGAAAAGATTGGTGGGGTCGCCCAGGACTTCCAGCTTGACCAGGTCGTGGCCGTCGAGCAGCTCGCGCGCCAGGCGCAGGGTGCGCACGGCGTCTTCGGCGGTGTAGCAGCCGGCGGTGTTGGGCAGCAGCGTGAAACGCGATGGCGGCACGTAATCCAGCAGGCTGGGCTCGCCGGGGTTCTGGCCGATGTTGGTGCGGCGAATGGCGACCGTGACGATCTGCGCGCCGCTGGCATCCAGCGCGGCGCGGGTTTCCTCGAAGTCTTTGTACTTGCCGGTGCCGACCAGGAGGCGGGACGAGTAGCTTTTGCCGGCGATGGTGAGAAGGTCTGGTGAGTTCATGGCGATGCGGGACGGGACGGCGGGCGGGGCCCGGCCGGAAAACAAGCGACGCCCCAATGATAAAGCACCCGCCGGCCGCCGCCGCCCCGACCCTGGCGGCGGCCGGGTCTTTGTCCGGCCGCGCCGATGCCGGCCGCGCCGATGCCGGCCGCGCCTATGCCGGCCGCGCCTATTGCCGCCTGGCGCGGTCGATCTGCTCGCAAAGCGTCGCCGCGCTTTCGATCAGGCGGGGGCCCGGGCGGTACAGCGTGTCGGCGTCCACCGCATAGACATGGCCGGCGCGGGCGGCGGGCAGGCCGGTGGCGCGCCAATCGTGCTGCAGGGTTTCGGCCTCTCGCGCCGAGCTCACGCCGGCCACCACGGCCTCGGGGGCGGCGGCCAGCACGCCCTCGATGCTGACCTGGGAGGCGAGCAGCTGGGAGGCGCCGAAGACGTTGACTGCGCCGCACAGGCGCAGGGCGTCGCCGATGATGCTGTTGTCGCTGATGGTGTACAGAGGTTGCACGCCCGCCTGGACGAAGACACGCACCGGCCTGACGTGGGCGTAGCGGCGGCGCAGCTCCTGCAGACGGGCGCGCAGCCGCCGCGCCTCGTCCCGGGCGACGGCTTCGGTGCCGAACAGCCGGCCGAACTGCTCGATGGCGGCGGGGATGTCGTCCAGCTTGCGCGGATCGCTGTAGTAGATGGGGATCCCCCATTTGGCGGGCAGGCCGGCCAGCGTGCCGGTGGCCGAGGGCTGCCAGGCGATCAACAGGTCGGGGGCCAGTCCCAGCAGGCGTTCGAGGTCGGGCTGGAAGGCGTCGCCCACGCTGGGCAGCTCGCGGGCGGCGGGGGGATAGTCGCTGCCGCGCGCGGCGCCGGCCAGGTAGGCGCCGGCGCCGGCCGCGTAGGCCAGTTCGGTGGCGTGGGGGGTGAGGGCGATGGCCCGCCGGGCGGGGCCCGGCAGGGAGACGGCGCGCCCGGCGTCGTCGGTCAGCGCGATGGGCTGGGCGCCGGCCGGCAGGCCGGCCAGCGCCCAGGCGACGAGAAGCAGGGTCCGCAACAAGCTCATGCCCTCAAGGAGGAAATTGCGCCGCCCATCCTACCCGCGCCGGTCTACATGCGCCAGGCCAGGTTCATGAACACCGTCGAACCCGGCGTGTGGTAGCCGCGCGCCAAGGTGTAGTCCTTGTTGAAGACATTGTTCCAGCGCAGCTGGGCCGTCAGGTTCTTGCTCACGTCGTAGGAGGCGGTGAGATTGACCAGGCCATAGCCGCCCAGTTCCTGCTTGTTGGCCGCGTCGTTGTAGCGCGAGCCGGACCACAGGTACTCGATGCCGGCGCTGGCCGGGCCGAAGCGCTGTTCGGCGCTGGCGCGGTAGACCTGGCGCGCGCGCTGGGGCAGCACGTTGCCGCTGTCGCGGTCGTGCGGGTCCTGGAAGTCGGCGCTGGCCCGCAGCGTGGTCTGGCCGAAGCGCTGGCTGCCGGTCAGGGTGATGCCGCGCAGCTCGGCGCGGCCGATGTTCATCGGCGACCACAGGAAGGAGCCGTCGTTGCGGTCGGCCCAGACGATCATGTCCTTGACGCGGTTGCGGTAGGCCACGATGCCGGCGGTCGTGGTTTCGTCGGCGTAGTTCAGCGAGAGTTCGATATTGCGCGAGCTCTCCGGCTTCAGGTCGGGGTTGCCCACCGTGCCGCCATCGTTGCGCCAATACAGGTCATTGAAGGTCGGCGCCCGGAAGCCCGTGCTCGCGCCGATGCCGGCGCGCAGGTTCGGGGTGATATCGAAGCCGTATTCGGCGCCGCCGGTGACCTTGCCGCCGTACAGCGTGTTGTGGTCGCTGCGCACATTGAGCTGCAGATGGTGGCGGTCGAAGCGGGCGCGGTATTCGCCGAAGAAGGAATTGGTGATGCGCGAGTCCACGCCGTAGCCGGCGATGGAGGGCGGCGCCGGCCAGGGGGCCGAGGCGTCGTACAGATCGCCGTCGACGCGCTGCTTGAGGAACTCATAGCCCACGGTCACGGTCTGGTTGGCGGCCACCTGGAAGTCGTTCTGCCAGGTGTATTGCTCCTGGCGGGTGCGAAAGCGCGTCCGGCCGTCTTCCGGATAGCCGTAGGTGCCGGGGGCCACCAGGTTGCGCTGGGTGTCGTTGCTCTGGCTCAGGCGCAGGGTGCTGCGCCACCAGCCGGTCAATTGGTTGGTGCTGCTGAGCGTGTAGAGGTTGATGATCTGGCGCAGGCGGTCGTCGTATTCGTTCATCGGCGGCGTGCCGCCGCCGGCGTCGAACTGGCCGTTGAGCTTGCTGTGATAGAAGTCGAAGGCGATTTCCTGGCCGGGCTTCCAGGTGTAGCCCAGCGACCCGGACACATTGTCTTGCTCGTAGCCGTCGCGGTCGGCGTTGTAGCCCCAGTTGGGCGCGCCGCCCACGGTCTTGGCCGTGGCGTTGTAGCCGCGGCTGCGGCCATAGCCGGCATCCAGCGCGTAGCGCCAGCCGTTGGCGGCGCCGTCCAGGCCCACGCTTACGCGGCTGGTGTCGTGCGTGCCATAGCCCACATTGCCGTGCACGCTCAGGGGGCGGTCGCCGCCGCCCTTGCGCGTGATGATGTTGATCACGCCGCCGATGGCGTCCGCGCCATAGAGGCTGCTGGCCGTGCCGCGCAGGATCTCGATGCGCTCGATGTTATCCAGGGGCATGCCTTGGAAGTCGCCCGCGCCCAGGGTGGCGGTGTTCATGCGGCGGCCGTCGACCAGCAGCAGCGTCTGGTTGGCGTTGGCGCCGCGCAGAAAGATACTGGTGGCCGTCTGCGGGCCGCCGTTGTTGTTGATTTCCACGCCAGGCTGGCGCTGCAGCAGCTCGGCCACGCTGCTCTGGCCGGCGCGCTCGATGGCGGCGCGGTCGATCACGCTGATGTCGCCGAGGGCGTCTTTCTGTTCTTGCTGGGTAAGGCTGCCGGTGACCACGACGGGAGCGAGTTCGGGCGTGGCGGCTTGCTGGGCGCCGGCGGCAACCGGGGCGGCCACGGCGAGGACACCGGCGTAGCGCCGGAGGGAGCGGGTTTTCATTGACAGGCTCTCGGTTGACGCGCGACCCCGCACGTCGTTCTCGGGATAAGGGCCGCCCCGGCGAGGGGCGTGCCCGGCTAGCGAACCGGCCGGTGTCGGGCTGCCACGGCGGAAACGCCGTGGGGACCGTTGCGGGGGCAGCACAGGCTGGGCGGCCGCCTCGCGGCGGCATGGCCTTCCTGTTTCCCGTTTAAATCTTGCGCACGCCCGGGGGCGCCGAAAGTACCGGTTCGGGGTCGGAACTGTATCACCGTCCTGCCGGGATTAAGCCCATTTTGTTACCATCTAGTGTTCATTTCGGGCATTTTTTGCCTTTTTTGCCACACTGGGACCTCGTTGTGTCTTATCCCCGCATGCCTTATCCGCTGTCCGCCTATACGCGCGGCGCCGATTTCGTTCGTCTCCTGGGCGAGCGCATCCTGATACTGGACGGCGCCATGGGCACCATGATCCAGCGCTACAAGCTGAGCGAGGCGGACTTCCGCGGCGAGCGCTTTGCCGAGCACCACAAGGACCTGAAGGGCGACAACGAGCTGCTGTCCCTGGTGCGGCCCCAGGTGATTTCGGAGATCCACCGCCAGTACCTGGAGGCGGGCGCCGACGTCATCGAAACCAATACCTTCGGGGCGACCTCGATCGCCCAGGGCGACTATGACCTGCCCGGGCTGGCCTATGAACTGAACCTGGTGTCGGCCCGGCTGGCGCGCGAGGCCTGTGACGCCTACAGCACGCCCGAGCGGCCGCGCTTCGTGGCCGGCGCGCTGGGCCCCCAGCCCAAGACGGCGTCCATTTCGCCCGACGTCAACGACCCGGGCGCGCGCAATGTCACATTCGACGAATTGCGCCTGGCCTATGTCGAACAATTGAACGGCCTGCTCGACGGCGAGATCGACATCGTGCTGATCGAGACCATTTTCGACACGCTCAACGCCAAGGCGGCTATCTTCGCGGTCGAACAGGTCTTTGCCGAGCGCGGCGTGCGGCTGCCCGTCATGATCTCCGGCACCGTGACCGACGCCTCGGGCCGGATCCTGTCGGGCCAGACCGTGGAGGCCTTCTGGAACTCCGTGCGCCATGCGCGCCCGGTCACCATCGGCCTGAACTGCGCGCTGGGCGCGGCCTTGATGCGGCCCTATGTGGCCGAGCTGTCCAAGATCTGCGACACCTATGTCTGCGTCTACCCCAATGCGGGCCTGCCCAACCCCATGGCGGAGACCGGCTTTGACGAGACGCCGGCCGACACCTCGGCCCTGCTGGAGGAGTTCGCCGCCTCGGGGCTGGTCAACATGGCGGGCGGCTGCTGCGGCACGACGCCGGATCACATCCGCGCGATCGCCGAAAAAATCGAGCGCCTGACGCCGCGCGTGGTGCCGGACGTGCCGGTCAAGACCCGCCTGTCGGGCCTGGAGCCGCTCAACATCGACGAAGACACCCTTTTCGTCAACGTCGGCGAGCGCACCAACGTCACCGGCTCCAAGATGTTCGCCCGCCTGATCCGCGAAGAGAAATACGATGAGGCCCTGGCGGTGGCGCGCCAGCAGGTCGAGAACGGCGCGCAGATCATCGACATCAACATGGACGAGGCCATGCTGGATTCGGTGGCCTGCATGCACCGCTTCCTGAACCTGATCGCCTCCGAGCCCGATATCGCCCGGGTGCCCATCATGATCGACAGCTCCAAGTGGGAGGTGATCGAGACGGGCCTGAAATGCGTGCAGGGCAAGGCGGTGGTCAACTCCATCTCCATGAAGGAAGGCGAGGCGCCTTTCCGGGAACATGCCCGCCTGTGCCGGCTGTACGGCGCGGCCGTGGTCGTCATGGCTTTCGACGAACAGGGGCAGGCCGACACGCTGCAGCGGCGCCGCGAGATCTGCGGCCGCGCCTATCGCATCCTGGTCGAGGAAGAAGGCTTCCCGCCCGAGGACATTATTTTCGATCCCAATGTGTTCGCCGTGGCCACGGGCATCGACGAGCACAACCACTATGCCGTCGACTTCATCGAGGGCACGCGCTGGATACGCCAGAACCTGCCGCATGCGCGGATTTCGGGCGGCATCTCCAATGTGAGCTTCTCCTTCCGCGGCAACGAGCCGATGCGGGAGGCCATCCACACGGTCTTCCTGTATTACGCCATCCGCGAAGGCCTGACCATGGGCATCGTCAACGCGGGCCAGCTGGGCGTCTACGCCGACCTGGATCCCGCCTTGCGCGACCTGGTCGAGGATGTGATCCTGGACCGCGCCGAGCCCCTGGGCAAGACAGAGCCCGGCGACGAGCGCACGCCCACCGAGCGCCTGGTGCAGTTCGCCGACACCATCCGCGGCTCGGGCGCCAAGAAGGAAGAAGACCTGGCCTGGCGCGCCAAGCCGGTCGAGGAGAGGCTGGCCCATGCGCTGGTGCATGGCATCACGAGCTTCATTGTCGAGGACACCGAAGAGGTGCGCCAGAAGATTGCCGCGCGCGGCGGGCGTCCCATCGAGGTGATCGAGGGCCCGTTGATGGACGGCATGAACGTCGTCGGCGACCTGTTCGGCGCGGGCAAGATGTTCTTGCCGCAGGTGGTGAAATCGGCCCGCGTGATGAAGCAGGCCGTGGCCCACCTCATCCCCTTCATCGAGGAAGAAAAGCGCCAGATCGCGGCCTCCGGCGGCGACGTGCGCGCCAAGGGCAAGATCGTCATCGCCACCGTCAAGGGCGACGTGCACGACATCGGCAAGAACATCGTCTCGGTGGTCTTGCAGTGCAACAACTTCGAAGTCGTCAACATGGGCGTCATGGTCCCGTGCGCGCAGATCCTGGACAAGGCCAAGGAAGAGAACGCCGACATCATCGGCCTGTCCGGCCTGATCACGCCCAGCCTCGAAGAAATGGCTTATGTGGCCTCCGAGATGCAGCGGGATCCCTATTTCCGCGAGCGCAAGACGCCGCTGATGATAGGCGGGGCCACCACCAGCCGCGTGCACACGGCCGTGAAGATCGCGCCCAACTACGAAGGCCCGGTGATCTATGTGCCCGACGCCAGCCGCTCGGTGGGCGTGGCCACCAGCCTGATGTCCGACCAGGCGCAAGCCTATCTGGACGAGTTGGCGCAAGAGTACGAAGACGTGCGCCGCCGCCATGCCAATCGCAAGGCCACGCCGCTCATGCCGCTGGCCGAGGCGCGCGCCTCGCGTCCGCAGATCGACTGGGCCGGCTATACGCCGCCGCGCCCCAAGTTCATCGGCCGGCGCGCCTTCAAGAGCTATGACCTGGCCGAGATCGCGCGCTACATCGATTGGGGGCCCTTCTTCATCACGTGGAGTCTATTCGGGGCCTTCCCGGCCATCCTGGACGACAAGGTCGTGGGCGAGCAGGCGCGCAAGGTCTATGCCGATGGGCAGGCCATGCTCAAGCGCATCATCGAGGGCCGCTGGCTGACCGCCAACGGCGTGATCGGCTTCTATCCGGCCAACCGGGTCAATGACGAGGATATCGAGGTCTATCGCGACGAGACCCGCAGCGAGGTGCTGTTCACCTACCGCAACCTGCGCCAGCAGGGCGTCAAGCGCGAAGGCGTGAGCAATAAGAGCCTGGCCGACTATATCGCGCCCAAGGACAGCGGCAAGCTGGACTATATCGGGCTGTTCGCGGTCACCGCCGGCCTGGGCATCGAGAAAAAAGAGGCCGAGTTCCAGGCGGCGCTGGACGACTACTCCAGCATCATGCTCAAGTCGCTGGCCGACCGGCTGGCCGAGGCCTTCGCCGAGTGCCTGCATGCCCGCGTGCGGCGCGATCTGTGGGGCTATGCGGCCGACGAGCAGCTCGACAACGAGGCCCTCATCGCCGAGAAGTATGTCGGCATCCGCCCGGCGCCTGGCTATCCCGCCTGCCCGGAGCATGTCGTCAAGACCGATATGTTCCGTGTGCTGGAGGCCGAGGACATCGGCATGGCGCTGACCGACAGCTACGCGATGTTCCCCGCCTCCAGCGTCTCGGGCTTTTACTTCAGCCACCCCGAGTCGCAGTACTTCAATGTGGGCCCCATCGGCGAGGACCAGCTGGCCGACTACGTGGCCCGCAGCGGCCGGACCGAGGAGGACGTGCGGCGCACCCTGGCGCCCAACCTGGGCGGCTGAGCGCGCGCGCGCCTCAAGGCTTGATGACCACGATGACGGCGTTGTCGCTGGTAAAGGACCCGTCGTCCTGGATCTCGAAGTGCGCCTTGACCGGCTGCGGGGCGATCGCCGTCATCTCGCGCAGCGCGCGCACCAGGGCTTCGGGCGTGCGCATGCGCGCCACCCAGGACGAAAACTCCAGCGGCAGGCGGCGCAAGGTCATGCCTTGCAGCACGAAACCGGCATCGGCCAGCATGGCCAGCCATTCGGCCTGCGAATAGTCGCGCACATGCGAGGTATCGCGCAGCACCTCGATGGTCTGTATCCAGGTGTCGAGCAGGGCCTGGCCGGGCGAGACCACGTCGGCGAAGACGGCCAGGCCGCCCGGCTTGAGCACCCGGCGCGCTTCGCGCAGGCCCAGGCCGGGATCTTCCCAGTGGTGGGTGGAATAGCGGCTCATCACCAGGTCGAACTCGCCGTCGCCGAACGGCAGCTGCTCGGCCTTGCCGCGACAGGTGCGCAGATTGCCCAGGCCGCGCTTGGCGGCCTCGGCGGCCACCACGTCCAGCATGGATTGCGACAGGTCGTAGGCCACCACCTCGGCCACCAACGGCGCCACATTGAAGCTCACATGGCCGCCGCCGCAGCCCAGGTCCAGCACGCGCGCGCCGGGGTGGGCGGCCGCGATGCCGGCCATTTGTTTCAGGTCTTCGCCCTGGGCGTGCACCGCGCTGGTCAGGTAGGCCGAGGCCTGGGGGCTGAACTGGCGTTGGACGGCGGCGTCATGGCTGGGTGCGGTCATGGAATTTCCTTTATGCGCGGGTAGGGGGATGCCGGCTAAGATAGGCAATCGACAGTACCCGTACAAGACCATAGGCCATCCTGGTATGAATAGTGCCACCCCGGGCTCCACCCTGCGCCGCCAGACCCTGGGCGAATTCGTGCGCAACGCCCGTTCGCGCATCACCCCGCAAATGGCCGGGCTGCCGGCGGGCTCGCGCCGCCGCACCCCGGGCCTGCGCCGCGAAGAAGTGGCCCAGCTGTCGGATATCAGCGTCACCTGGTACACCTGGATCGAGCAGGGCCGCGAGGTTTCCGTCTCGCCGGCGGTGTGGTCGCGCATCGCCAATGTGCTGCAGCTGGCGCGCGCCGAACGCGCCTATCTGTTCGAGCTGGCCGAATGCGCCGACCCCCAGCATCCGCGCGACGAACCCGCCGGGGCCGCCGGCCTGCTGTTGCAGGCCTGCGTGGACGCCGTCTCCGCGCCGGCCTATGTGCTGGACCGCGCCTGGCAGGTGCTGGCCAGCAACAGCGCCATGCGCGAACTCTTTGACCATTGGCCCGAGCGCGATCCGCAGCCCAATCTGCTGCGCTACATCTTTCTGGATCCGGCGGCCCGCTCGCTGGTGGTGGACTGGGAGCAGCGCGCCCGGCGCGTGGTGGCGGAGTTCCGCGCCGATGCCGGCGCCCACCTCGACGAGTCCGATGTGCGCGGCCTGATCGACGAGCTGGTGCGCTCCAGCGCCGTGTTCGCCCACTGGTGGACCCGCCATGCGGTGGTCGAGCGCGAGGGCGGGCTGCGCGATTTCGACCATCCCGCGCGCGGCCTGTTGCGCTTGCAGCAGGTGACCTTCCGCCTGGCCACCCACCCGGAACTCAAGCTGGTGATGCTGTTGCGCGAGCCGGCGCAGGCCTGAGCGGCCCGGAGGGCGGCGTGGGCGGCTGCGTGGTTCCCATGGCGTGGAAAAGCGCCGCGGTGGCGCCGAGCCGGTCGCTGCTGTAGCGCAGTTCGGCCACGCGCGCCTGCACATAGTGCAGCTCGGCGGCGCGGCCCTGGTAGCCGGGCAAGGCGCCCAATTCGACGCGGCGAGCGGTGTTGCGCCAGGAACCTTCGGCGGCGCGCCGCGCGGCCTCGGCCGCGGCCAAGGCTTCGTTGTCGGCTTCCAGCGCGGCCAGGCTGTCGGCCACATTGCGAAAGGCCGACAGCACGGTCTGGCGGTATTGCGCGGCCGCGCCTTCGTACTCCTGCTGCGCGGCGCGGCGCTCGGCCATGAGCGCGCCGCCATGGAACAGCGGCTGGGTCAGCGAAGCGCCGATGGCCCAGATGCCGCCGCCGGCGCCGGACAGCGCGCGGCCCCAGTCAAAGCCGCCGCGGCCCATGGAGGCCGACAGGGACAGCTGGGGCAGCATCTGGGCGGTGCGCGCGCCGACTTCGGCCGCCGCGCCCTTCAGGGCGGCGTCGGCCGCCAGGATGTCGGGCCGCTGGGCCAGCAGTTGCGAAGGGACGCTCACCGGGATGTCGGCCGGCACCTGGAGACGCGCATAGGCCAGGTCGGGCGGCGCCTGGTCGGGCGTGCGGCCCAGCAGCACGGCCAGGGCGTGGCGCGTGGCCTGCCAGCGGCTGCGCAGGCCCGGCAGGCCGGCGGCGATGTCGTTGGCATTCTGGTCGGCGTCCAGGGCTTCCTGCTGCGAGGCGGATCCCAGTTCGAAGCGGCGCCGCGCATCGCGCGCGACCTCGCGCGCCAGCGTGGCCTGGCGCTGCGTCAGCTCCACTTGTTCGCGCAGCGCGGCGGCGGTGATGGCGGTGGTGACGATGTTGGCGGCCAGCGCGCGGCGCGAGGCCTCCAGCCTGAGGGCCTGCTGGTCGACGCGGGCCGCCAGCGCCGCGTTGGCGTAGCGCGAGGCGCCGAACAGGTCGAACGTGTATTGGGCCCGCACCTGGCCGACAAAGGTGTTGTAGAGGGCGGTGGGCGATTCGAAGACGGGCAGGCCCAGCTGGCGCTGGCGGTTGGCCTGGGCGCCCGCGTCCACCGAGGGCAGCATGGATTCGCCCACCTGGGCGCGCAGCTGTTCGCGCGCGGCCGCCAGGCTGCGGTCGGCCGCGGCCAGGTCGGGGCTGTTGGCCAGGCCCTCGTCGACCCAGGCATCCAATTCGGGCGACCCATAGCCGCGCCACCATTGCGCGACGGCGCCGCCGCCCGGGATGAGGCGCTGCGCCACGCCTTGCGCGGACACGGTGGCCGGCGGCGTGGCGGCCACGCCATAGTGCGCGGGATGGGGCATGTCCGGGGTCCGGCCGTCGGGCGCCAGCGCGCAGCCGGCCAGCGCCAGCGGCAGGGCTGCGCAGAGCAGGCGGGGTTTCATCTCAGTGGGCCTCCTGCAAATGGCCGGCATCGGCGCCCGGAGGCACGCCCGGCGGTTCGTCGCGCTCGTCGTTGCGCACGCGGAACCAGGCCGCATAGAGCGCCGGCAGGAAGAACACCGTCAGCACGGTGGCGCTGGTGATGCCTCCCATCAGGGCGGTGGCCATGGGACCGAAGAAGTTGCTGCGCAACAGCGGAATGAGTGCCAGGACGGCGGCGGCGGCGGTCAGCGTGATGGGCCGGAAGCGGCGCACCGTGGCGCTGACGATGGCATCGACGCGGGGGTGGCCGGCGGCGATGTCCTGTTCGATCTGGTCGACCAGAATGACGGAGTTGCGCATGATGATGCCGAACATGGCGATCACCCCCAACATGGCGACAAAGCCGAAAGGTTTGCCGAAGGCCAGCAGCGCGATCACCACGCCGATAAGCCCCAGCGGCGCGGTCAGCACCACCATCATGACGCGCGAAAAGCTCTGCAGCTGGATCATGAGCAGGGTCAGCACCGCGATGGCCATCAAGGGCATCTGGGCATTGATCGAGGACTGCCCCTTCTGGCTTTCCTCGACCGATCCGCCGATCTCCACGCGGTAGCCGACCGGCAGCGCGGCGCGCAGGCCGGCCAGCTGCTTGTCGATCGCCTGGGTGACCTCGATGCCCTGGGCGCCGCCCTGCACATCGGCCTGCACCGTGATGGTGGGCTGGCGGTCGCGCTCCCAGATCACGCCGTATTCCAGGTCGTAATGCACCCTCCCCAGGCTGCCCAGGGGCACAGGCCCCTGCGGCGTGGGCACCGACAGCGTGGCCAGCCGGGAGGGATCGACGCGCTCGGCGGCCGGCGCGCGCAGGTCCACGCCGATGAGTTTGTCGCGTTCGCGGTATTGCGTGACCGTGGCGCCCGACAGCGTCATGGCCAGGAAATTGGCCACGTCGGTGGACGTGATGCCGACTTCGCGCGCCTTGTTCTGGTCGATCTCGAATCGCACCGAGCGCTCGGAGGGTTCGTCCCAATCGAACTGCACATTGGCCGTGCGCGGGTCGGCGCGCATCACATCGGCCAATTTTTCGGCCGTGGCGCGCACGGTGGCGATCTGGTCGCCGCTGACCCGGAACTGCACCGGAAATCCTACCGGGGGGCCGTTCTCCAGGCGCGAGAGCCGGGTGCGGATGGCGGGATACTGCTCGCGCAGCACCGGCCCCAGCCAGCGTGCCAGCTGTTCCCTTTCCTCGACGGATTTGGCCGTGACGATGAACTGCGCGAAATTGGGTTGCGGCAGTTTCTGGTCCAGCGGCAGGTAAAAGCGCGGCGCGCCCGTGCCCACGAAGCTGACCACGTGCTCGATCTCCGGCCGGCCCCGCAGCGTCTCCTCCAGACGCTCGACCTGGCGCTTGGTCGCCGCGAAAGAGGCGCCCTCGCCGAGGGTGACATCTATCATCAGCTCGGGCCGGTCCGAACTGGGGAAGAACTGCTGCGGCACGAGGCTGAAGGCCGCCATCGCGCCGCCGAAGAGCAGCGCCGTCAGGCCCAGCACCCGATAGCGGCGCTCGACGCAGCCGGCGACCCAGGCGCGCAGCCGGCGATAAAAGCGCGTGTCGTAGATATCGTGTTCGTGGCCGGCCGGCAGGTGGGCGGCCGGCTTGCGTTCGGGCAGCAGGCGGTAGCCCAGCAGCGGGATCAGCACCACCGCGGCAAACCAGGAGGCGATCAGGGCGATGGCCGACACCTGGAAGATGGAGCGCGTGTATTCGCCGGTGCTGGACTTGGCCAGCGCGATGGGCAGGAAACCCGACACCGTGACCAGCGTGCCGGTCAGCATCGGAAAGGCCGTGCTGGTGTAGGCGAAGGCCGCCGCGCGCGCCCGGCTCCAGCCCTGTTCGAGTTTCACGGCCATCATCTCGACGGCGATGATGGCGTCGTCGACCAGCAGGCCCAGGGCCAGCACCAGTGTGCCCAGGGACACCTTGTGCAGGCCGATGTCGAACAGATACATGAAGAGCGCGGTCACCGCCAGCACCACGGGAATGGAAATCGCGACCACCATGCCGGTGCGCAGGCCGAGCGACACCAGGCTGACCAGGAGCACGATGACCACCGCCTCGGCCACCGCGCGCAGAAAGTCGTCCACCGAATGCGAGACGGCGCGCGGCATGCTGGAGACCTCGGTGAGCGTCAGCCCGGCCGGCAGGAATTGCCGCAGCTCCCGGGTCTTGGCATCCAGGGCCTGGCCGAGCCGGATCACGTCGCCGTTGGGCTGCATGGTGATGCCTATGCCGAGCACGGGCTTGCCGCCGGCGCGCATTTCGGTGACCTGCGGCTCGGTGTAGCCGCGGCGGATGGTGGCGATGTCGCCCAGACGCACATTGCCGCCATTGACGCGGATCAGGGTCTCGCCCAGGGCGCGCACATCCTTGACTTGGCCCGAGGGGCGCACGAAGACACGGTCGTCGGCCGTGGTGAGCGTGCCGGCCGCGTTCACGCCGTTCTGCGTGTCCACGGCGCGCCCGATCTCCTCGGGCGAGATGCCCAGGCGCGCGAGCTGGGCGTTCGGGATCTCGATATAGATGCGTTCTTCCTGCTCGCCGAAGTAGTCCACCTTGGCCACGCCGGGCACGCGCAGGAGCACGGTGCGCAGGGCATCGGCATAGTCGCGCAGATTGGCCGGCGAAAAGCCGTCGCCTTCCAGGGTGTAGATATTGGTGTAGACGTCGCCGAACTCGTCATTGAAGAAAGGCCCTTGCACGCCACGCGGCAGCGTGGCCTGGATGTCGCCCACTTTCTTGCGGATCTGGTACCACTCCTGGGGCACTTCCTTGGCGGGCGCCGAATCCTTCATCGTGAAGAACAGCAGCGATTCGCCCGGACGCGAATAGCTGCGGATGAAGTCTGTATAGGGGGTTTCCTGCAGCTTGCGGGCGATCCGGTCGGTGATCTGCTCGCGCACCTGGTCGGCGGTGGCGCCCGGCCAGAAGGTCCGGATCACCATGACCCGGAACGTGAAGGGCGGGTCCTCGGACTGGGCCAGCCGGGTGTAGGAGAGCACGCCGAACACGGTGGCCAGCGTGATGAGAAACACCACCAGCGCCTGGTGCCTGAGGGCCCAGGCCGACAGGTTGAAACGGCCTTCTTCATGGTGCGCATCGGGGCGCTGCGGCGTGCTCACGATGCGAAGTCCTCGGGATGCAGCGGGGCCACCGGCTTGACTTTCTGCCCGGCTGAGACGGTGTGCACGCCCTGCCACACCACGCGCTCGCCCGGCTGCAAGCCGCTGGACAGCACGATGTGGCGGTCGGTGTAGCGCTCCACCGTCACCCGGCGCAACTCCAGGATGTCCTCGCCCGGCTTGACCACCCAGACGGCCGTGGCCGCGCCGTCATGAAACAGCGCCGTGGCCGGCAGCGTGTAAGTGGGCGTGGCGTCCGTCCGGCCGTCAAACGCGATGGTGGCCGTCATGCCCAGGCGCAGGCCGGGCGGCGGATCCTGGACGGTCAGCTTGGCGCGAAAGCTGCGGGTCTGCGGGTCGGCCGCCGGCGCCAGTTCGCGCAACGTGGCCGCCAGCGTCGTGCCGGGCGCGGCGGGCAGGGTGATGCGGGCGGTCTGCCCGATGGACAGCCGCGCCAGCACGTTTTCGGGGATGTTGGCCACGGCGTCCACCTCGCCGCTCCAGGCCAGCGTATAGACCGGCTGGCCCGAGGACACATTCTGGCCGGTGTCGGCGCGCTCGGCCGTGATGAGGCCGGCATGGTCGGCCTTGAGTTCGGTATAGGACAGCTGGTCGGCGGCCAGCGCGGCCTGCTGCGCGGCGCTGTCGCGCTGCGCCAGGGCGGCGGCATAGTTGTTCTGGCTTTGTTCGAGCTGGCTGGCGGCGATCAGCTGTTCGCGCGCCTGGGCCCGGTCGCGGGCCAATTGCTGGCGGGCGAATTCAAGCTGGTGCTGCGCGGCGGTCAGCTGGGCGCGCGCGCTGGCGGCGTTCTTGGCGGCGTCGGCCGGGTCCAGGCGGGCCACCACCTGGCCGACCCGCACGGCATCGCCCAGCCTGACCTGGCGTTCGATGATCTTGCCGCCCACCCGGAAAGACAGCGGCGTGCTGTAGCGCGCGTCGATCTGCCCCGGCACGGCCAGGCCGGCGCTGCCGGCATCACGCTCGGCCGGCATGGCGACCACGGGTTTGGGCGGCGGCGGCGCTTCTTCGCGGCTCTGGCAGGCTGCCAGCAGCAGGACGCAGGCGGCGCCCAGGCCGCGCAGCGCGCGGGACGGGGAGGGGGGAATACGCGGACCGGACACGATCACCTCAAGCCAGGAGGTCCGCGCCGAGGCGGCTCATCCCGTGTGGAGTCTAGGATTGGAATGCAGGACGGATTCTAATTCGCATCTGTTTTCAAATACAAGTCTGTATTTGAAAACGCCGGCGGTGCTACACTCGCGCTCATGGGAAAAGTCCGTTTGACGCGAGAGCAGAGCCGTGAACAGACGCGCCAGCGCCTGCTCGACGCGGCGCAAGAGCTGTTCCTGAGCCAGGGGTATTCCGCCAGCAGCGTGGAAGACATCGCCGCGGCCGCCGGCTACACGCGGGGCGCTTTCTATTCGAATTTCAGCTCCAAGGCCGAGATGTTCCTGGAGCTGCTGCGGCGCGACCATGAACACATGATCGGCGAGATGCGGGTCATCTTCGAGGCCCAGCCTGGCCGCGCCCAGATGGAAGAGCAGGTGCTACGTTTCTATAGCCAGCACTTCCGCGACAACTCCTGTTTCCTGCTCTGGATAGAAGCCAAGCTGCAGGCGGCCCGCGATCCGGATTTCCGGGTGGGCTTCATCGCCTTCATGCGCGAGCAGCGCGCAGCCATCACGGAATATGCGCGGCAGTTCTCGGCCCTGGCGGGCACGCCGCTCTCCATGCCGCCCGAGCACCTGGCCCTGGGCCTGATCGCCCTGTGCGACGGGGTGCAATTCAGCTATGCCTTCGATCCCCAGGCGGTGTCGGCCGAGATGGCCGAAAACGTGCTGGCGGAGTTCTTCCGGCGCGTGGTCTTCGGCGGCGCCGCGGCCTGAGGGCCGCGCTCAGGCGCGCAGCGCCAGCGTGCCGGGCAGGCCGGCCTCGGCCAGGCCGAGCAGCAGCTTGCGGATGGGGGCGGGCAGCGCCACCGCGCCCAGTTCGGCGGCCGGCACCCAGCGTTCCGGCTGGCCGCCGGCGCGCAGGCCGGCCGCGCGCACCGGCACATACCAGGGGCGCACATGCAGGCGGTAATGCGTGAAGGTATGCGCGAAGGCCGCCAGCTCGTAATGCGCCTGCGGCTCCAGCCCGAGCGCCTCGGAGGCCTGCCTGGCGTCGCCCGCGGCGTCGAATTCCGGCAGGCTCCACAATCCGCCCCAGATGCCCGGCGAAGGCCGCTGCTGCAAGAGGATGGCGCCTTCGTGCTCCAGCACCAGCATGGCCGTCTGCCGCTCGGGCACGGCGCGGCGGGCCTTGGGCGTGGGGAGTTCTTGCTGGCGCCCGTCGCGGCGCGCGATACAGGAGTCCGCCACCGGGCAGCGGCTGCAATCAGGCTTGCCGCGCGTGCATAGCGTGGCGCCCAGGTCCATCAGGCCCTGGGTATAGGCTGTCATGTCCAGACTGGGCACGGCCGCCACCAGGCTGTCGGCCAGCTGCCAGAGTTTCTGTTCGGTTTCGCGCTTGGAGGGGTCGCCCTCGATGCCGAAATGGCGCGCGAAGACGCGCTTGACGTTGCCGTCCATGATGGGCGAGCGCTCGCCGTAGGCGAAGGCCGCGATGGCCGCCGCCGTGGAGCGGCCGATGCCGGGCAGGCTGGCGATGCGCTCGGCATCGGGCGGAAAGCGGCCGTTCCAGTGGGCCATGATTTCCTGGGCGCAGCGGTGCAGGTTGCGCGCGCGGGCGTAGTAGCCCAGGCCGGCCCAGTATGGCATGACGTCTTCCTGGCTGGCCGCGGCCAGCGCGCCCACGTCGGGAAAGCGCGCCAGGAAGCGCTCGTAATAAGGGATGACCGTGGCGACCTGGGTCTGCTGCAGCATGATTTCCGAGAGCCAGATGCGGTAGGGGTCCCGGGTGTTCTGCCAAGGCAGGCGGTGGCGGCCATGGCGGGCCTGCCAGTCGGCGATGAGGGCGGCGAATTCCATGCCGGGATTATCGCATCGCCCTATTGCGGGGACGGTTGGGGACAGGTAAAAAGAGGGGAAACAACAGGCGTAAGCGCCCGACGCAGCGATCCGTGTGCCCCACAAGGGCTGTTTCGAGCGCTCGTGTCGGCAATCCACACCAACGGAGTAGACATGAATGCCCCTCTCACGCCCGCGCAGCGCGCGGCGCTTCAGTCCGTACATCTGGACGACAAATACACCCTGGAAACCGGCCGTGCCTGGATGAGCGGCATCCACGCCCTTGTGCGCCTGCCCATGATGCAGCGCGAGCGTGATGCGCGCGCGGGCCTCAATACCGCCGGCTTCATTTCGGGCTATCGCGGCTCCCCCCTGGGCGGCGTGGACCAGAACATGTGGAAGGCGGCCAAGTACCTGAAGGAACATCACATCGAGTTCCAGCCGGGCATCAACGAGGACCTGGCGGCCACCGCCGTCTGGGGGTCGCAGCAGGTCAATCTGTTTCCCGGCGCGAAGTACGACGGCGTGTTCGGCATGTGGTACGGCAAGGGCCCCGGCGTGGACCGCTGCGGCGATGTCTTCAAGCACGCCAACGCCGCGGGCACCTCGCGCCACGGCGGCGTGCTGGTGGTGGCCGGCGACGATCATCCGGCCAAGTCCTCGACGCTGCCGCACCAGAGCGATCACATCCTCAAGGCCTGCATGATCCCGGTGCTGTTTCCGTCCAGCGTGCAGGAGGTCCTGGACTTCGGCCTGCACGGCTGGGCCATGAGCCGCTACGCGGGTGTCTGGGTCGGCCTGAAGACCATTACCGACATCGTCGAGGTCTCGGCCTCGGTGGAGGTCGATTGCGACCGCGTGCGCATCCTGCTGCCCGAGGATTTCACCCTGCCGCCCGACGGCCTCAATATCCGCCTGCCCGACACGCCGCTGCAACAGGAAGCGCGCCTGCTGGACTACAAACTGTATGCGGCGCTGGCCTATGCGCGCGCCAACAAGCTCAACCGCGAACTCTGGAGCGTGCCGCAAGACCGCGCGCGTTTCGGCATCATCACCTCCGGCAAAGCCTATCTCGATACGCGCCAGGCGCTGTCCGACCTGGGTCTGTCCGAGGCCATCTGCCAGCGCATCGGCCTGCGCCTGTTCAAGGTCGGCATGGTCTGGCCGCTGGAGGCGACCGGCATGCAGCAGTTCGCCGAGGGCCTGGACGAGATCCTGGTGGTCGAAGAAAAGCGCCAGGTCATCGAATACCAGCTGAAGGAAGAGCTGTTTTCGTGGATCGGCACGGGCAAGAAGATCCCGCGCGTGGTCGGCAAGTTCGACGACAAGGACGGCGGCGAATGGTCGGTGCCGCAGGGCAATTGGCTGCTGCCGGCGCATTATGAATTTTCGCCCGCCATGGTGGCCAAGGCGGTGGGCGCGCGCCTGCTGCGCCTGGAGCTGCCCGAAGACGTGCGCGCCGGCATCGAGGCGCGGCTGGCCTTCATCGCCGAGCGCGAAAAAGCCTTGTCCCGGCCTCGCCTGGTGGTCGATCGCAAACCCTGGTTCTGCTCGGGCTGTCCGCACAACACCTCCACCCGCCTGCCCGAGGGCTCGCGGGGGCTGGCCGGCATCGGCTGCCACTACATGGTCACCTGGATGGGCCGCAATACCCAGGTGTTCACCCAGATGGGCGGCGAGGGCGTGCCCTGGATAGGCCAGGCGCCCTTCACCGAAGAAAAGCATGTCTTCGCCAACCTGGGCGATGGCACGTATTTCCACTCGGGCTTGCTGGCCATCCGCGCGGCCGTCGCGGCCAAGGCGCCCATCACCTACAAAATCCTCTTCAACGATGCGGTGGCCATGACCGGCGGCCAGCCGGTCGACGGTCCCATCAGCGTGCCCATGATCACGCGGCAGATGGCCGCGGAAGGCATCGAGAAGATCATCGTCGTCACCGACGAGCCCGAGAAATACCAGCAGGTCGCCGGCCTGGCGCCGGGCGTGCCGGTCAAGCATCGCGACGAGCTCGACAGCGTCATGCGCGAACTGCGCGAATACCCCGGCGTGTCCATCCTGGTCTACGACCAGACCTGCGCCACCGAGAAGCGCCGCCGCCGCAAGCGCGGCGCCTATCCGGATCCGGCGCGCCGCGTGGTCATCAACGAGCGTGTCTGCGAGGGCTGCGGCGATTGCTCCGAGAAGTCGCATTGCCTGTCGGTTGAACCGCTGGAGACGGAGTTCGGCCGCAAGCGCACGATCAACCAGTCCAGCTGCAACAAGGACTTCTCCTGCCTGAAGGGCTTCTGTCCCAGCTTCGTGACGGTCGAGGGCGGCACGCTGCGCAAGCCCCGCGCGCTGGCCCCGGAAGGCGACATCGCCGCCGGCCTGCCCGAGCCGCGCACGCCCGACATCGCCGGCCACTACGGCGTCTTCATCGCCGGCGTGGGCGGCACCGGGGTGGTCACCATCGGGCAGCTGATCGGCATGGCCGCCCATCTCGAAGGCAAGGGATGTTCGGTGCTGGACATGGCGGGCCTGGCCCAGAAGGGTGGCGCGGTCTATTCCCATGTGGTGCTGGCGCCCACCCCGGGCGAGCTGATGAATACCCGTGTCGCCATGGGCGAGGCCGACCTGGTGCTGGCGGGCGACCTGGTCGTGGGCACCAGCCAGGAGGCCGTGGCGCGCATGCGCCCCGACCGCACGCGCGCCCTGGTCAATACCGATGTGGCGCCGACCGCCGCCTTCGTCCACAACCCCGACTGGACCCTGCCCGGTTCCGACCTGCAGGGCGACCTGGGCCGCGCCTGCGCGGCGGTGTCCCATATCGATGCGGCGGCGCTGGCGGTCGGCCTGCTGGGCGACGCCATCTATGCCAACCCGCTCATGATGGGCTATGCCTACCAGAAGGGCTGGCTGCCGCTGGGCGAGGCGGCCCTGCTGCGCGCCATCGAGCTCAATGGCCAGCAGGTGCCCAACAACCAGGCCGCCTTTGCCTGGGGCCGGCGCGCCGCCCAGGACCTGGCGGCGGTGCAGGCCCTGATCGGCCTGGCGCCGGCCAGCCAGGAGGCGGAAATCGTCGAGGTGCGCCGCGGCGAGCAGGCCGTGGTGGATTTCAAGCGTCCGGCCACGGGGCTGGAGCAACTGGTGGCGGTGCGGCGCGATTTCCTTACCGCCTACCAGAACGCCGCCTATGCCAAGCGCTATACCGACCTGGTCGACAAAGTGGCCCAGGCCGAGCGTCTGGCCACGGGCGGCACGCGCCTGGCCGAGGCGGTGGCGCACAACTACTTCAAGCTCATGGCCTACAAGGATGAGTACGAGGTGGCGCGGCTCTACAGCGACGGCGAATTCCTCAAGAAGGTCGCGGCGCAGTTCGAGGGCGACTGGAAGCTCAAGTTCTATCTCGCGCCGCCCCTGATGGCCAAGCGCGACAGCCAGGGCCATCTGCAGAAGCGCGCTTACGGGCCCGGCATGTTGCGCGTCTTCTCGCTGCTGGCGCGGCTGCGCTTTTTGCGCGGCACGGCCCTGGACGTCTTCGGCCGCACGGCGGAGCGGCGCGCCGAACGCGAACTGATACGCGAGTACGCCGAACACATGACGGCGATCATCGGCAAGCTCAACCGGGGCAACCTGGAGCAGGCCGTGGCCCTGGCCAGCCTGCCGCAGGAGATCCGCGGCTATGGCCACGTCAAGGAGGCCGCGATGGCGCGCGCGGCCGAGAAGCGCGAGACGCTGTTGCGCGAGTTCAGCGCCGCCGTCCTGCCCATTGGCGGGGCGCGCGCGGCATGAGCGGGCCGGACGCCTGGCGCCAGCCAGGCGTCCGGGCCTAGGAAGGCACGTCGGCCGGGCGGCGGCGCGGCATGTTGAACAGTTCGACCTTCATCTTGGGGCGGTCGAAACGTTCCACGCGCGGCGCCGAGCGCGAGTTGTCCTGCGCCTTCTGGGCGGCCAGCTGTTCGCGGTGGGCGATGACTTCCTCGGCGCGGGCGTGGTGGGGCGCCATCTTGCGCACCAGGACGCGCCCGTCGCGCGGGAAGTAATGGATGCGGCGCGCATGGATGTCGCCCAGGTCCTGGGCGCGCACCGGGATACCTTCCGTCTTGAGATATTGCAGCACGAACTGCCCGTTGCGCTCGCCGATATTCATCTGCTGCATGGCGCTCAGGACCGCGCCGCCGCCAAAGACCTTGGCTTCCAGGCGTTCGCGCGCCGCGCCGGCCTTGAGCAGTTCGTTGATCAGCACTTCCATGGCGAAGGCGCCATAGCGCATGGTCGAGGAGGCCGGCGACTGGGCGTCGCCTTCGGGCAGCATGAAATGGTTCATGCCCCCCACGCCGGTGACAGGGTCGCGCATACAGGCGGCCACGCAGGAGCCCAGCACGGTGGACAGCATGATGTCTTCGCCGCTGGTGACGAAGTACTCGTTCGGCAAGACCTTGACCGCGGGACGGTCGAAGGTGATGTCGAAGTAGTGGCGCGTCGCGCGGGCGTCAAGGCGGGCAGGCATAGGGCAGACTCAGCGGGGGGTCAGGCCGCAAAAACCGGTGAAAAATTTCAAATTGTTATTATCGTTCGCAATATTTTGCCGGACAAGCATGAAGTTTGTCTTGCAGCCGGTCAAATGGGGCGCAAAAAAAGCGCCCGTCCGGCGACTGTAGTCCCGGGCGGGCGCTTTCTTTCGGACGATTAAGGGACTTAAAAGCGCGTACTGCGGGTCACTGACCAGCGCGCCGAGAGCGCGCCCAGGATGCCGGCGGCCAGCACCGCCAGGGCCAGGGCGGGCAGCTCGGGCAGGTGCAGGGCGAATTCGGCGCCGTAGCTGCGCGCCAGGCCCAGGACGGCATGGTTGAGCGGCACCAGCGCGGCGGCCGCCGCGCCGATGGCCAACAGGGCCGCCAGCGCGCCGGACAGGGCGCCCTGGTAGAGGAAGGGCCTGCGCACGAAGGACTCGGTGGCGCCGACCAGGCGGGCCACGGCGATCTCCTCGCGCTGGGTCAAGGCCTGCATGCGCACCGTGTTGAACACGGTGGCCAGCACCACCACGGCCACGCAGATCGCCAGAAAGCCCAGGCCCAGGCGGCCGAAGCGCAGGATGGCCTCCAGGCGCTGCACCCAGGCGCTGTCGAGCTGCACCTGGTCGACGTATTGCCACTTGCGCCAGCCATCGGCCAGCAGGCCGGCCCGCTGGGCCAGGTCCTCGCCGCCGGCCAGGGTGACCACCACGGCATCGGGCAGGGGGTTGCCGGGCAGCACGGCCAGGGCCTCTTCCCAGGCGGGATTCTGGCGCAGGGCCTTCAGGGCCTGGTCGCGCGGCACCTGGCGCACGGCCGCGATCTGGCCGCTGAATTCCCGTCCGATGCGGTCGGTGATGGCCGCGGCCGTGCCCGCGGGGGCGGCCGGCTGGATGTAGAGGGTGAGTTCCGGCGTGACGGAAATCTGCCGGGCCAGGGGCTGGACCGAGACCAGCACGGCGCTGCCCAAGAGCGGCAGGGCCAGCACCAGGGCCATGACCAGCAGGTTGGCCAGCCAGGAAAAAGGCTGGGCCGCCAGCCGCTTCAGGGTGATGGCCAGCGCGTAGCGATGTTGCCGCAGCCAGGACTTCATGCCGCCTCTCCTTGCGTATCGAGGAACTTGCCGTGGTCGATACGCAGTGTGCGCCGCGTATAGCGCGCCATCAGCTGCTGGTCGTGGGAGGCAATCAGGGTGGTGACACCGACCCGGTTGAAGTCGCGGAACACATTCATGATGCGCTGGGCGTTGTCATCGTCCAGGTTGGCGGTGGGTTCGTCGGCGATCAGGATGGCCGGCCGGTTGACGATGGCGCGGGCGATGGCCAGGCGCTGCTGCTCGCCGCCCGACAGTTCGATGGGGTTGAGGTCTTCCTTGCCCGCCAGGCCCACCTTGTCCAGGGCGGCGCGCGCGCGCGCGGCGGCCGAGTCCGAGGCCTGACCTGTCACCGACAGCGGCAGCATGACATTGGCCAGCGCGCTGCGGTCGTAGAGCAGATGGGTGTCCTGCAGGATGACGCTGACCGCGCGCCGCAAATAGGGACGGGCGCGGGCCGAGAGCTTGTCCAGGCGTTGCCCGTGCACCTGGATGGAGCCCCGGGTCGGCGGCTCCAGGCCGGCGATCAGTTTCAGCAAGGTGGATTTGCCCGCGCCCGAAGGCCCGGAAACAAACACGAATTCCCCCGCATCCACGCGGAAGTTGATATCGGCCAGAATGTTCCGGCCGCGCCCATAGGATTTGAATACGTGCTGGAATTCGATCATGGCGAGCAGGCAGATGAAGCCGCAATAGTAACTCCGCCTTCTCTCCGGGTGCCAGGTGCGCCGTCCGGGGGAACGGCAAGCGTCTTATCCCGGGCCAGGGCAGCGAAATATGTCCCCAAAATGAGGAAAATACGGAAAGGGATTTCCCCCATGTCCCCAAATTTAACCAACCTTTACCATCCGCCCAAGCACGTTGGCCCACCAGGCTGGCGCTTCGATGTCATCCTTACACGGAGATCACCATGAAAGCACTGAAATTGGCCGCCCTGGGCGCCGCTTTGTTCGCCGCAACCTCGGCGGCCCATGCGGGCGCAACCTTCGACAACGTCAAGAAGAAAGGTTTTGTCCAGTGCGGCGTATCCACCGGCATTCCTGGCTTCTCCATCGCTGACAGCAAGGGCGAATGGAAAGGCATCGACGTCGACATGTGCCGCGCCATCGCGGCCACCATGTTCGGCGACGCCAGCAAGTTCAAGGTCACGCCCCTGAACACGCAGCAGCGCTTCACCGCCCTGCAGTCCGGCGAAGTCGATGTCCTGACCCGCAATACCACCGTCACCCTGACGCGCGACACCACGCTGGGCCTGATCGGCGTGGGTGTGAACTACTACGACAGCCAGGGCGTCATGGTCTCCAAGGATCTCGGCGTCAAGAGCGCCAAGGAACTGGGCGGCGCCACCATCTGCGTGCAGCCGGGCACCACCACCGAGCTCAACCTGGCCGACTGGTTCCGCGGCAATAAGATCGAATTCAAGCCCGTCGTGATCGACAAGTACGACGAAATCGTGCGCGCCTTCTCGGCCGGCCGCTGCGATGCCTTCACGACCGACAAGTCGCAGCTGGCGTCCACCCGCACCACGCTCGAGAATCCGGACAAGTACATCATCCTGCCCGAGGATTTCTCCAAGGAGCCGCTGGGCCCCATGGTCCGCCAGGGCGACGAGCAGTGGTTCAACGTGGTGCGCTGGTCCCTCAACGCCATGCTGGAGGCCGAAGAATACGGCATCACGTCCAAGAACGTCGACGAGCAGGCCAAGAGCGCCAACCCCAACATCCAGCGCATCCTGGGCGTGACCCCGGGCATGGGCAAGAACCTGGGCGTGGACGACAAGTGGGCGTATAACATCATCAAGCAGGTGGGCAACTACGGCGAAAGCTTCGAGGCCACCCTGGGCAAGGGCGGCCCCATGAAGCTGGAGCGCGGCCTGAACGCTTCCTACAAGCAGGGCGGTCTGATGTACGGCTGGCCGGTGCGCTGAGCACAGGCAGACCGGCCGGGCGTACGACGCCCGGCCGAGCCCGTGCGGAGCGGGTAGCAATGGGCGGCCTCCAGCCGCCTTGAATCCGTTATTGGCAGAAGCATCTATGGCGACAACCCAGAAAAACGCCCCGGCCCAGGCTCCGCGACGTCGTCTCAACTGGAATGACCCCGGCGTGCGCGCCGTGGTCTACCAGGTCGTCGCGCTGGTCCTGGTGGCACTGGCCGCCTGGTTCCTGGTGTCCAACACCTTGCACAACCTGGCGGTGCGCAACATCTCCACCGGCTTTGGATTCCTCGACAGGGAAGCCGGTTTCGCGATCGGGGAAACCCCCATCTCCTACACCCCCGCAGACACCTACGGCCGCGCCATCCTGGTGGGCCTGCTGAACACGCTGCGCGTGGCGGTCATCGGCATCGTGCTGGCCACCATCCTGGGCACGCTGATCGGCATCGGACGGCTGTCCAAGAACTGGCTGGTCGCGCGCCTGACCTCGATGTACGTCGAGGTCATGCGCAACGTGCCGCTGCTGCTGCAGCTCTTCTTCTGGTATGCGCTCATCACCGAGAACATGCCCGGACCACGCCAGGCGCACAATCCGCTGCCTGGCGTTTTCATATCCAACCGGGGCGTCAAGGTGCCCGAGGCCATGGGCGCTTCGCTGGATTGGATACTGGCCGGGCTGGCGGTGGCCATCATCGCCACCCTGGTGCTGGGACACTGGGCCAGGAAGCGGCAGCACGCGACCGGGCAGGTCTTTCCGCTGGGCCGCGCCGCCATCGCGCTGCTCATCGCCTGCCCCGTGGTGGGCTGGCTGGCCAGCGGCATGCAGCTGACGCTGTCCTTGCCCGAGCTCAAGGGCTTCAACTTCCAGGGCGGCCTGACGCTGACCCCGGAGTTCGCGGCTCTGCTGGCAGGGTTGGTGATCTACACCTCGGCCTTCGTCGCCGAGGTCGTGCGTTCGGGCATCCAGGCCGTCAACAACGGCCAGTGGGAGGCGGCCGGCGCGCTGGGCCTGCGGCGTTCGCTGGTGCTGCGCCTGGTCGTGCTGCCGCAGGCGCTGCGCGTGATCATCCCCCCGATGACCAGCCAGTATCTCAACCTCACCAAGAACAGTTCATTGGCCGTGGCGATCGGCTATCCGGACATCGTGTCGGTGGTCAACACCACGCTGAACCAGACCGGGCAGGCGATCGAGGGCATCCTGATCATCATGGGGGCCTACCTGACCGTCAGCCTGTCGATCTCGATCTTCATGAACTGGTACAACAAGCGCATCGCGCTGGTGGAGCGTTGATATGAGCGGCACTACGCAAACCCCGCGCGCCGACCTGCCGCCGCCGTCGAGCCACGTCGGCGTCTGGCCCTGGCTCAAGACGCGCCTGTTCTCCTCGCCGCTGTCCATCCTGGCGACCGTCCTGCTGGCCTGGCTGGTCATCATGGCCGTGCCGGCGCTGGTGGAATGGGCCTTCATCCGCGCCAACTTCACGGCCACCTCGGCCCAGGAGTGCCGCGCCTCGGGCGGCGCCTGCTGGGCTTTCATCGCCGAGAAGCACCGGCTCATCCTGTTCGGCACCTATCCCTACGACGAACAATGGCGTCCGCTGATCGCGACCTTCATCCTGATCGCGGTCATCGTCATGAGCGGCATGCGCCGCTTCTGGAAGCCCATCCTGGCGCTGATCTGGATCGTGGGCCTGACCCTGGTGGCCATCCTGATGTGGGGCGGCATCCTCGGGCTGACCTATGTCGAGAACAGCCGCTGGGGCGGCTTGCCGCTGACGCTCATCCTGTCGACCTTCGGCATCGCCTTCGCCTTTCCGATAGGCGTGCTGCTGGCCCTGGGCCGCCGCTCGCGCATGCCGGCCATCAAGGCGCTGTGCGTGGTGTACATCGAGCTGATCCGCGGCGTGCCGCTCATCAGCCTGCTGTTCATGTCCTCGGTGATGCTGCCGCTGTTCCTGCCCGAAGGCTTCACGATAGACAAACTGCTGCGCGCGCAGATCGCCATCATCATGTTCGCGGCGGCCTATATCGCCGAGACGGTGCGTGGCGGCCTGCAGGCCATCCCCAAGGGCCAATACGAGGGCGCGGATTCGCTGGGCCTGTCGTATTGGCAGAAGATGCGCAAGATCATCCTGCCGCAGGCGCTGAAGATCGTCATCCCGCCGCTGGTCAGCATCTTCATCGCGCTGTTCAAGGACACCTCGCTGGTCGTGATCATCGGTATCTTCGACCTGACGCTGGCGGCCAAGGCGGCGTTGTCGGATGCGGCCTGGCGCGGCTTCGGCGTGGAGGCCTACATCTTCATCGCGCTCATCTACTTTGTCTTCTGCTACTCGATGTCCAAATACAGCCAGCGGCTGGAGCGCCGCCTGGCGACCGGTCATCAACGATAGAAACGCGCCGGCCGACCTCGCGGCGGCCGGTCACTTTTTCAGGAGTACAGGCATGTCCAATGCCATCATCCGCCTGCAGGAAGTCAATAAGTGGTACGGCCAGTTCCACGTCCTGCGCAATATCAACCTGGACGTGGAGCCTGGCGAGCGCATCGTGATCTGCGGCCCCTCGGGGTCGGGCAAATCGACCATGATCCGCTGCATCAACCGGCTCGAAGAGCACCAGCAGGGCAAGATCGTCGTCGACGGCACCGAACTGACCAACGATCTCAAGCACATCGAAACCATCCGCAAGGATGTCGGCATGGTGTTCCAGCACTTCAATCTCTTTCCGCACCTCACCGTGCTGGAAAACCTGACGCTGGGGCCGGTCTGGGTCTTGAAGAAATCGCGCGCCGAAGCCGAGGCCACCGCCATGAAATACCTGGAGCGCGTGCGCATCCCGGACCAGGCGAAAAAATTCCCCGGCCAGCTCTCCGGCGGCCAGCAGCAGCGCGTGGCCATCGCGCGCTCGCTGTGCATGAGCCCCAAGATCATGCTCTTTGATGAGCCGACCTCGGCGCTGGACCCGGAAATGGTCAAGGAGGTGCTGGACGTGATGGTCAGCCTGGCGCAGGAGAGCGGCATGACCATGCTCTGCGTGACCCATGAGATGGGCTTCGCGCGCAAGGTCGCCAACCGCGTCATCTTCATGGACCGCGGCGAGATCATCGAAGAGAACACGCCCGACGAGTTCTTCGACCACCCGCAGAACGAGCGCACCAAGCTCTTCCTCAGCCAGATCTTGCATTGAAGCGGCACGCGGCCGGGCATGGCCGCGGCAGGGGGGCTGCGTTATGCTACGGGCCACGCTGAAACATACGCACACATAACACCCCCTGTCCGGAGACTTTCCATGACTCGCTCTCTCGTGTCCGCCACGCGCCGCGCGCTGGTCGGCGGCGCCCTCGCCCTGGCGGCCGGTCTTTCCCTGATGGCCGCGCCTGCCGCCGCCCAAACCGATTTCCCGAGCAAGCCGCTGCGTTTCATCGTGCCCTATCCGCCCGGCGGCCCGCTGGACACCATGGCCCGCCTGCTGGCCGAGAAGGTGCGCGATTCGCTGGGCCAGCCCGTGGTGGTCGAGAACAAGGCGGGCGCGGGCGGCAACATCGGCGCGGACCTGGTCGCCAAGTCCGCGCCCGACGGTTACACCCTGGTCATGGGCGCGGTGGCCACGCATGCCATCAACCCCTTCCTGTTCGCCAACCTGCCCTACGACCCCATCAAGGACTTCGCGCCCATCACCATCGTGGCGTCGGTGCCCAATGTGCTGGTCATGAACCTCGAATTCGCGCAGAAGAACAACATCAACAGCGTGGCGGACCTGGTCGCCTACGCCAAGAAGAACCCCGGCCGCCTGAACTACGGTTCGGGCGGCAATGGCAGCGCCGGCCACCTCTCCGGCGAATTGCTCAAGGCCCGGGCGGGCATCGCCGCCGAACACATCCCCTACCAGGGCGCCGCGCCGGCCCAGCTGGCGCTGCTGTCGGGCCAGTCGGACTTCATGTTCGACAACCTGGCCGCCTCGGCCCCGCTCATCAAGGACGGCAAGGTCAAGGCGCTGGCGGTCACGACGGCCAAGCGGTCCTCGCTGCTGCCGGATGTCCCCACCGTCGAGGAGTCGGGCGTCAAGGGCTTCGACCTGGGTACGTGGTTCGGCGTGTTCGCCCCGGGCGGCACGCCGGCCGCGGTGGTCGCCAAGCTGAACAAGGCCTACGGCGATGCGCTGCGCCTGCCCGACGTGCGCCAGCGCCTGCTGACCATGGGCTCCGAGCAGGAGCCGATGAGCGCCGACCAATTCGCCGCCTTCGTCAAGGCCGAGAAGGACAAATACCAGGAGATCGTCAAGATCTCGGGCGCCAGCCTGAACTGATCCCGCCCCTGCCGGACCATGCTGTATTCCGTCCTCAAGGTGCTGCACGTGCTGGCGATCACGGTCTGGATCCTGGGCCTGCTTTGGCTCTGCTCGAGCACCGGGTTCTCGGCCGCGCCGGCCAGCCTGCGCCGGCTGGCGCGCTGGAATCATCGGCTGGTGCTGCCGGCCATGGTGCTGACCTGGTGCTTCGGCCTGGCCATGGCGGGCATGGTGGGATGGTTCGGCCAGCCGTGGCTGGACGTCAAGATGGGCCTGGTGGCCTTGTTGACCTTGCTGCAGCTGTGGCAGACCCGCGTGCTGTCGCGCGCCCATGCGGATTACCGCGCCCCAGGCTGGATGGGCCTGTCCGGCGCCGCGGTCTTCCTGCTGACGGCGCTGGCCGTCACCCTGGCCGTGGCCAAGCCTTTTTTCTGAGCTTCAGGCCGCCGGCCGGGTCCAGTGCTTGGCCAGTTCGACCGCCTGGCGCCAGCGCTGCATGCGCGCCTGGCGCACATCGTCCGGCCAGCGCGGCTCGAAGCGGCGTTCGGCCTGCCATTGGCCGGCAAATTCCTCCTGGCCGCTCCAGACTCCGACCGCCAGGCCGGCCAGGCCGGCCGCGCCGCGCGCGGTGGATTCCGCCACCCGGGGGCGCACGACCGGCACGCCCAGCAGGTCGGCCTGCATCTGCATCAGCAGGTCATTGCGGGCGGCGCCGCCGTCGACGCGCAGCTCGGAGAGCGGGATGCCGCTGTCGGCGTTCATGCATGCCAGCAGCTCGGCGCTTTGCAGGGCGATCGACTCCAGCGTGGCGCGGGCGATATGGGCGCGGGTCGTGCCGCGGGTCAGGCCCACCAGCGTGCCTCGCGCGTAGGGATCCCAGTGCGGCGCGCCCAGCCCGGCGAAGGCCGGCACCATGAAGACATCGTCGGTGTCGGCCACGCTGGCGGCCAGCGGTTCGATGTCCTCGGCGTGCTGGATGATGCCCAGCCCGTCGCGCAGCCATTGCACGGCCGCGCCGGCCACGAAGACGCCGCCTTCCAGCATATAGGTGGCGCGCCAGCGCTGCGGCCCGGGCAGCCCCCAGCCCACGGTGGATAGCAGGTGGTTGCGCGAGGCGACCGGCGATTCGCCCACATTCATGAGCATGAAGCAGCCCGTGCCATAGGTGTTCTTGGCCATGCCGGGCGCGAAGCAGGCCTGGCCGAAGGTGGCCGCCTGCTGATCGCCAGCCACCCCGGCAATGGGGACCGGGCCGCCCAGCCATTCGGGCTGCGCACGGCCGATGACGGCGCTGCTGGGCGCGACCTGGGGCAGCACCGAGCGCGGGATGTTCAGCAGCGCCAGGATGTCTTCGTTCCAGTCCTGGGTGTGCAGGTCGAACAGCATGGTGCGCGAGGCATTGCTGGGGTCGGTGCTGTGCACCGCTCCGCCGGTCAATTGCCAGACCAGCCAGGTGTCGACCGTGCCGAAGGCCAGTTCGCCGCGTTCGGCGGCCTGGCGCGCGCCCGGGACATGCTCCAGCAGCCAGGCCAGCTTGGTGCCCGAGAAATAGGCGTCCACGACCAGCCCGGTGCGCGCCTGCAGCCAGTCGGCATGGCCGTCGCGGCGCAGCTGTTCGCACAGCGGGGCGGTGCGGCGGTCTTGCCATACGATGGCGCGCGCCAATGGGCGGCCGGTGGCGCGCTCCCAGAGCAGGGTGGTTTCGCGCTGGTTGGTGATGCCGATGGCGGCCAGGTCGGCCGCGCTTACGCCCGCGTTGCGCAATGCCTCGCGCGCGACTTCGAGCTGGCTGGTCCAGATTTCGACGGCGTCGTGCTCGACCCAGCCCGGACGCGGATAGTACTGGCGGAACTCGCGCTGGCCCACGCCGCGCAGCTCGCCCTTGCGGTCGAAGACGATGGCGCGGGAGCTGGTCGTGCCCTGGTCCAGGGCGAGCACATAATCACTCGTCGTCACTTTGCACCTTGTTCCGGTTGAGTAAAGCGCCAGCGTCAGGCGCCAGGCGGCGGAAGGAAAGCGTGGACAGCGCGCACAGCACGCCTATGGTGATGAAGGCGACGACGACATCGGAGACGGCCAGGTGGTCGGCGCCGCGCGCCATCATGCTCAGGTTCAGGGTGATGGCCGCCACGCCCACGCCCAGGCTGATGCCCAGCTGCTGAGCCATGGCGGCGAAGCTGCTGGCCCGGCTCATCTTCTCGGGCGGGATGTCGGCGTACGACAGGGTGTTGACCCCGGTGAACTGCAGCGAGCGGAAGAATCCGCCGATCAGCAGGATCAATATCATGAGCCAGACCGGGGTGTCCGGCGTGAAGAAGGCGCAGCACATGATGAACAGGCCGGTCAGCACCGCGTTGACCGTGAGCACGCGGCGGAAACCGAAGTGCTGCACGATGGGGGTGGCGACGAATTTCATCAGCAGGGCGCCGGCGGCGCTGGCGAAGGTGATCATGCCGGCCGAGAAGGGCGACAGGCCGAAGCCGACCTGCAGCATCATGGCCAGCAGGAAGGGCACGGCGCCCACGGCGAAGCGGCACAGATTGCCGCCCAGGGTGGAGATGGCAAAGGTCGGGATGCGCAGCAGCGACAGGTCGAGGATGGGGTGCTCGACGCGCCTGGCGTGCCAGACATAGAGCAGGCCGCAGGCCAGGCCGCCCACCAGCAGCAGGGCCAGCAGCGCGGGGCTGAGCAGGCCATGGCCCAGGGCCTCGAAACCGCTGACCAGGCCGGCCAGGCAGACCGCGCTCAGGATGAAGCCGATGGCGTCCAGGCGCGGGGCGTTCTCGATCCGGATCTCCTCGACGAAACGCAGCACCAGGTAGATGCCGATGATGCCGATGGGCACGTTGATCAGGAAGATCCAGTGCCAGGACATATAGGTGACCATGAAGCCGCCCAGCGGCGGCCCGATGACCGGGCCCAGCAAGGCCGGGATGGACAGGAAGGACATGGCCTTGAGCAGGTCCTGCTTGGGCACGGTCCGCAGCAGGATCACCCGGCCCACCGGCACCATCATGGCGCCGGCGATGCCTTGCACCACCCGGGCGATCACCAGCTGCGCCAGGTCCTGGGACAAGGCGCAGGCCACCGAACTCAGGGCGAACAGGGCGATGGCGCCGATGAAGACGCGGCGCGCGCCGAAGCGGTCGGCCGCCCAGCCGCTGACGGGCACGAACACGGCGACCGCCAGCAGATAGGAGGTGATGGCGACATTGAGCCGCACCGGCGTGGAGCCCAGCGCCGCCGCCATGGCCGGCAGGGCCGTGGCCACGACGGTCGAGTCCAGCATCTGCATGAACAGGGCGCAGCCGACGATGAAGGGGATCATGCGCGCCGCTCGCGCGGCCTTGGGATCGGTCAGGGAAGACGAGGCGGCGGCTGAGGCGGGTTCGGCGGGCATGGGCGGCAGGGGCGGGGGCGATAGTGCCGGTCGATTGTAACGCCGTCGGAGGCGGCGGCCCGGCCGGGCTACAGTACACTATGTGCCATCCCGTAAACCTCTTTTTGCTCGCTTTGCCATGGCCAAGAATTACGAATCCGAGATCACCCTGTTCCTGAAGGACTACAAGGCCAAGCACCCCGGCACCGAAGAGCGCCAGCGCGAAGGCCGCGCCCGCCTTTGGGACAAGCCGCAGGACACCGAACTGCTGGAAGGATTCCGCGCGGGCCGCGTACCCCAGAAGCCCTACGTCTACCAGGCCGACTGAGCCTGGATAGCGGCGGGCGCGAATGTCGCAGAACACGATGATCCCGGGGGACGACCTGCAGGCGCTGGTGCAGCCGCCGGTCGACAGCACGCCCGACACCGTCGATAGCGTGGCCTTTGCCCGCCTCTACGGCGAGCCGCTGTTCCAGCTGCCCACGGACCTCTATATCCCGCCCGACGCGCTGGAGGTCTTTCTCGAGGCGTTCGAGGGGCCGCTGGACCTCTTGCTCTACCTGATCCGCAAGCAGAACTTCAACGTGCTGGACATCCCCATGGCGGATGTCACGCGCCAGTATCTCTCCTATGTGGAGCAGATCCGCACGCACAACCTGGAGCTGGCCGCCGAATACCTGCTCATGGCGGCCATGCTGATCGAGATCAAGTCGCGCATGCTCCTGCCCGTCAAGAAGAGCGACACGGGCGAAGAGCCGGAGGATCCGCGCGCCGAGCTGGTGCGCCGCCTGCTCGAGTACGAGCAGATGAAGCTGGCCGCGCAGCGCCTGGATGCCCTGCCCCAGCTGGGCCGAGACTTCCAGCGCGCCCAGGGCGTGGCCGAGATCAGCGTCGAGCGCATGATGCCCGAGGTCAGCCTCGAGGACCTGCGCAGCGCCTGGGCCGACATCATCAAGCGCGCCCGCCTGAACCAGCACCATCACATCACACGCGAACAGCTCTCGGTGCGCGATCACATGACGCACATCCTGCGGCGCCTGAACGATGTGCGCTTCATGGAGTTCACCGATCTCTTCCTGGAGCGCATCACCGAAGGCGCGCCCGTGGCGGTGGTGGTGGTGCATTTCATTGCCATGCTGGAGCTCGCGCGCGAGTCCTTGCTGGATATCACCCAGGCCGAACCCTATGCGCCGATCTACGTGCGCCTGGCTTACACCAGCGTGACGGCCGCGGCCTAGATCCGGAGAGTTTCTTGAAAGTCGTCCACACCATCCAGGACCTGCGCGACCATCTGCGCGGCCAGAACCGCATCGCTTTCGTGCCCACCATGGGCAATCTCCATGAAGGCCACCTGGCGCTCATGAAGCTGGCGCGCCAGCATGGCGACCCGGTCGTCACCAGCATTTTCGTCAACCGCCTGCAGTTCGGTCCCAGCGAGGACTTCGACCGCTACCCGCGCACCCTGCAGGCCGACGTCGAGAAGATGGAACGCGAGCGCGACGTCTACATGGTGTTCGCGCCGGATGAGCGCGAGATGTACCCGGAGCCGCAGAACTACCGTGTGCAGCCGCCCGATGACCTGGGCGACATCCTCGAGGGCGAGTTCCGCCCGGGCTTCTTCCAGGGGGTGTGCACGGTCGTGCTCAAGCTGCTGTCCTGCGTGCAGCCCCGCGTGGCCGTGTTCGGCAAGAAGGATTATCAGCAGCTCATGATCGTGCGCGCCATGTGCCGCCAGTTCCAGCTGCCGGTGGAGATCCTGGCGCATGAGACCGTGCGCGCCGCCGACGGCCTGGCGCTGTCCTCGCGCAACCGCTATTTGTCGGCCGAGGAGCGCGCCGAGGCGCCGCGCCTCTATGCTGTGCTGGGCGAGCTGCGCCAGCGCGTGCTGGACGGCGCGCGGCAGGCCGCCGCGCTGGAGCAGGACGCCTCGGCCGCGCTGTCCGGCCATGGCTGGAAGGTGGATTACGTGTCGCTGCGCCGGCAGCGCGATCTCAAGCCGCCCACGACGGCCGACTTCGATGCCCGCGAGCCCCTGGTGGTGCTGGCCGCGGCCAAGCTGGGCGCGACCCGGCTGATCGACAACCTCGAAATCTAGAAACTGTCGCAAAAGCGCTCTGGCCTCGGAAGAATCAGATGGCCGGAGCGCGCCTCGGATGACAGACTGCGCTGCAACACAGGATTGCAGGCGGTTTTCATGCACGCTGATTTTTCTTTGGGGGCCGCGCTTACGCCCCGTGAGCGCGAAGTCCTGGCCTATCTGGCGCGCGGCCGGGCCAACAAGGTCATTGCCATCGAGTTGGGTATTTCCATGCGCACCGTGGAAGCGCACCGGGCGCGGATTTTCCGCAAGCTCGGGGTGCGCAATGTGCTAGAGCTGGTCTGCCGGCTGTGTCCCTACCGGCCGGCGCTGGCCGAGCCGGCGCCGGCCTGCCTGGCCGGGGGGCTTACTGCCCGCAGCGCGGCGCCGGTTGCTTGTCCAGCTCGGACACCGGATCGAGGTCCGGCTGGCGCGTCAGGGTGTAGTTGAGATTGGGCGTCTTGCCGTTGACCGAGCGCACGCGCAGGGTGTTGTTCACGGGCACGGAGAAATCCGCGCGCACGTTGCCGCTGCGGTCCAGCAGCAGCACGCGCGGCGGGCGTTCCTGCAGGGCATCCCAGCAGCCTTGCTCGAATAGCGGCTTGCCGGCGTTGGGATGGCCCTCGAGGTAGGCGATGCGGGCCCGCCACTGGCCAGTGGGCGCCAGGGTGAGCGTCACGCGCTGCGCGTCGCAGTTCAGTTCGGCGTTCAGGCAGGGCAGGGTGCCTTGGTAGGTCTGGGCCTGGGGCACCAGCGTGCGCGCGGCCGTCGAGGCCGCCGCGGGGGCGGCGGCCGCAGCGCCGTCGCTGCTGTCGTTGTCCGGGGCCGCCACGCCTTCTTCGTTGCTGGCCGTGGTCTGCTGCACATTCTGCTGGCGGCCGGGCTGGCGCGGCTTGAGTTCGATCTGCAGCTGCGAGGGCGCATGCACCACCGTGCGATACCCCGCGCCCTGGGCCTGGGACTGCGCATCAGTGACGGTGCTTTCGGCCGGCGGGTTGTAGTAGCCGTCGCCGCGCTGTTGCGCGCAGCCGGCCATGAGCGCCGCCGCCAAGAGGGCGCCGGCCAGGGGGAGAGGGCGGATTCGGAGTGCGAGCGTGAGGGCAGCCATGGCAGCGTGTCCGGAATTTGTTGGTCTGTCCTGATTTTACGCACGATTGCATTGATTCGATACGCCGGCGCCCGGCAGCGCGTGTCTTTGACAACGCTTTATGCCCATAAACCGCCACGCGAACGTTATTTCGTCCGATACACTGCGACAGTGCAAGCGTTTGCTTACTCCCTTCAACGGCTCGTTTCACAAGGCTGAGCGCATGTCTGTCTCCGTCGTCTACCTCGTGGCCGCGCTGGCGGGGCTGGCGCTGGGCGGCTGGGTGACGGTGCTCAGCCACTATCTGCCCGCCTATCTGCGGCGCGCCTGGCGCGGCCGGCCGGCGCGCGCCTGCCTGCCGCCGCGGGCGCGCCGGCGCGCCTGGCCCTGGATAGGCTGGTATCTTGCCGCGCGCGACGGCACGGGGCGCCGCGGCGCGGCCTGGCGGGCGCCCTGGCCGGAACTGCTGTTGGCGGTGCTGTTCATGGCCTGCGTCTGGCGCTTCGGCGCCGGCTGGCTGGCCGTGTGCGCGATGGTCTATTGCCTGGCGCTGCTGCTGATGGCCTGGGTGGACAGCCGCAGCTGTATCCTGCCCGATATCCTGACCTTGCCCATGCTGTGGGCCGGCCTGCTCGTGAACCTGGATGGCGCGTTGACGCCCTTGCCGCAAGCCGTGCTGGGGGCGGTGTTCGGTTATGGTTTGCTCTGGGTCTTCTATCATGTCTTCAAGCGCTGCACCGGACGCGAAGGCATGGGCTATGGCGATTTCAAGCTGACCGCCGCGCTGGGGGCCTGGCTGGGCGTGGGCGTGCTCGCGCCGCTGTTGCTGTTGGCCGCGCTGGCCGGCGTGGTGGCGGGGGTGGCGGCCCGGCTGCGCGGCGGCCCGGACCGGCCGCAGCCCTTCGCGCCCTTTCTTGCCATGGCCGGCGTGGTCGCGTTGCTGTGGCCGCCGAATTGGGACGGGCTGTTTTGAACGGAAACGGGATGCTGAAGATTGGTTTGACCGGCGGCATAGGGTCGGGCAAGACCCGCGTGGCCGACATGCTGGGGCAATGGGGAGCCTGCGTCATCGACACGGACGCCATCGCCCATGCCCTCACGCAGCCGGGCGGGCTGGCCATGCCCGCCATCATCGAAGCCTTCGGCGCGCAGGCCGCGCGCGCCGACGGCGCCATGGACCGCGACTGGATGCGCGCCCTGGTGTTTCGCGAGCCCGAGGCGCGGGCCCGGCTGGAGGCCATCCTGCATCCGCTGATCGGCCGGCAGACGCGGGCCGCGGCCGAGCGCGCGCAGGGCAGCTATGTGGTTTTCGTGGTGCCGCTGCTGGTCGAATCGGGGCGCTGGCGCCAGCGGGTTGATCGCATATGTGTGGTCGATTGCGACCCCGAGACGCAGATCGCCCGCGTCCAGGCCCGCAGCGGGCTGACGGAGTCCGACATCAGGCGTATCATGGCGGCACAGGCCGCGCGAACGACCCGGCTGGCAGCCGCCGATGATGTCATCGTCAACGACGGCTCCACCACGCCCGAGGTCCTGCTCGCGCGGACAAGAAGTCTGCACGAACGCTATCTTGCATTGGCGTGCGCGCAGGACCGGCCAGGGCATCCCGGAGCCGGCAATCCTTGACCAACCTCGGCCTCGCGGCCGATACAAGACGGGCCTGTAGCCAGCGTGATCCTGTACGAATACCCCTTCAACGAACGCATCCGGGCCTATCTGCGGCTGGAGTATCTCTTCGACCGCCTGGCCTTTTTCGCGCGCGAGGGTGATGCCCGCCAGCACCAGGTCGCCGTCACGTCGCTGTTCGACATCCTCGATGCCTGCGAGCGCACGGACATGAAGGGGGCGGTGCTGCAGGATCTGGAGCGCCAGCGGATGACCTTGAACGGCCTGCGCGACCATCCCAGCGTCGATCCGCATGCCCTCGATGCCATGCTGCGCGAACTGGAGCGGGTGTTCGGCGCCCTGTCGGTGGTCGGCAAGACTGGGCAGGGCCTGCGCGAAAACGAATGGCTGGGCAGCCTGCGCGGCCGGCTGGCCGTGCCGGGCGGCGCCACCCAGGTCGACATGCCTTCCTACTACGCCTGGCAGAACAAGCCCGAGGCCGTGCGCGTGGCCGACCTGCAAAACTGGATGCAGCCCTTCCAGCCGCTGCAAGAGGGCCTGGGCCTGGCCTTGCGCCTGCTGCGCGAGGCTGGCCGGCGCAACGACGCCCTGGCCGAGCAGGGCGCCTACCAGCAGATGCTGGGCGGCAAGACCTTCCAGCTGCTGCGCGTCTGGGTGGATCCGGAGACGGGCTGCTTCCCGGAAATCAGCGCCAACAAATACATGGTCTGGATCCGTTTTTCCACCCAGGATGGCGATCTCAAGCCCCAGCAAGTGGGGCGGGACATCGGGTTCAAGATGTCTTTGTGCGCCTCCTGAGCGCCGCTCCGGCCTGCCTCATCTGCCGTCTATAACGGGGACAGGTTATTTCTCCCCGGGGGAAGATGTTGCGCGGGATTTCAGAGAGGCGTCAGAACCCTGACGTTCGGCCCGGGTCTGAGGGAGAATAGCCGCTCCCCGTCCCTTCTTTACCTCTCGCATCCTGGGCCCGTCCTATGCCTGAATCCTCCCTCACCGCCTCGCGCCGCCGCCGCTGGATCGGCATCGCGCTTGTCGTCGTCGTGCTGGCCGCGGTGGCCTGGGTCGTGCTCAAGCCGGGCAAACCCGGCGGCCGCATGGGGCGCGGCGGGCCGGGCGGGCCGGCGGCGCTGATGAACATGGCCATACCGGTCAAGGTGGCCGAGGCGCGCGCCCAGGACATCGAGATCGTGCTGCGCGCGCTGGGCACGGTCACCGCCTACAACACGGTCACGGTGCGGCCCCAGGTCAGCGGCGAACTGGTGCAGGTGGCGTTCACCGAAGGCCAGATGGTCAAGGCCGGCGATCTGTTGGCCCAGGTCGATCCGCGCCCCTTCGAGGTGGCCCTGGCTCAGGCGCAGGGCCAGCAGCAGCAGAACCTGGCCCAGCTGGAGAATGCCCGGCGCGACCTGCAGCGCTACCAGACGCTGTTCAAGCAGGATTCCATCGCCCGCCAGCAGCTCGACACCCAGGCGGCGCTGGTGCGGCAGTACGAGGGCTCGGTCAAGAGCGACCAGGCCGCGGTCGACAGCGCCAAACTGAACCTGGCCTATTCGCGCATCACCGCGCCCATCAGCGGCAGGCTGGGCCTGCGCCAGGTGGACCAGGGCAATCTGGTGTCCAGCAGCGATGCCAACGGTCTGGTCGTCATTACCCAGACCCAGCCCATCTCGGTGCTGTTCACGCTGCCCGAGACGCAGTTGCAGCAGGTGCTGGAGCAGGTCCGCGCCGGCAAGACGCTGACAGTCCAGGCCTATGATCGCGCCGATACGCAGCGCATCGCCTCGGGCGTGCTGGAGACCATCGACAACCAGATCGATGTGTCCACGGGCACGGTCAAGCTCAAGGCGCGTTTCGACAACGCCGACCAGCGGCTGTTTCCCAACCAGTTCGTCAATGTGCATCTGCTGGTCGAGACCCGCGGCGGCGTGACCGCCATTCCGACGGCCGCCGTGCAGCAGGGCTCGGTGGGCGCTTTCGTGTTCCAGGTCCAGGCCGATGACACCGTGGCCGTCAAGCCGCTGAAGCTGGGCGCGGTCAATGCCGGCTGGGTGGCGGTCAACGAGGGCCTGGCCCCGGGCGACCGGGTGGTCACCGAGGGCACCGACCGCCTGCGCGCGGGGTCCAAGGTCCAGGTGACGCCGCCTGCCGCCCAGGGCGCGCCGGAGGCGCCGCCGGCCGCCGCGTCCGCCGGCCGCCGGCACGCCGCCAGGTAAGCGGCCGTGAGCCCGTCGCGTCTGTTCATCCTCCGGCCGGTGGCCACCACGCTGTCCATGGTGGCCATCCTGATCGCCGGCCTGATCGCCTATCGGCTGCTGCCGGTGTCGGCGCTGCCCGAGGTCGATTATCCGACCATCCAGGTCGTGACGCTGTATCCGGGCGCCAGCCCTGATGTGATGACCTCGCTGGTGACCTCGCCGCTGGAGCGCCAGTTTGGGCAGATGCCGGGCCTGAACCAGATGTCGTCCACCAGTTCGGGCGGCGCCTCGGTCATCACCTTGCAGTTCAGCCTCAGCCTGTCGCTGGACGTGGCCGAGCAACAGGTGCAGGCGGCCATCAACGCCGCATCCAATCTCCTGCCCAGCGACCTGCCGGTGCCGCCGGTCTACAACAAAGTCAATCCCGCCGACGCGGCGGTGCTGACCCTGGCCATCACCTCGCCCACCATGCCCCTGCCGCAGGTGCGCGACCTGGTCGATACGCGCATGGCGCAAAAGCTGTCGCAGGTGCCGGGCGTGGGCCTGGTCAGCGTGGCTGGCGGCCAGCGGCCAGCCGTGCGCGTGCAGGTCAATCCGCAGGCGCTGGCCGCCGCCGGCCTGGGCCTGTCCGACCTGCGCACGGCCGTGGTGGGCGCCAACGTCAACCAGCCCAAGGGCAACCTGGACGGACCCTTGCGCTCGACCACTATCGACGCCAATGACCAGCTGAAATCGCCCACCGACTACAACGACCTGATCATCGCCTACAAGAACAACGCGCCGTTGCGCCTGTCGGATGTGGCGCGCGCCGTCCAGGCCGCCGAGGATACGCGCCAGGCAGCCTGGGTGGGGGACAAGCCGGCCATCCTGCTGAATGTGCAGCGTCAGCCGGGAGCCAACGTCATCGATGTGGTGGACCGCATCCGCGACATGCTGCCGCAGCTGCGCGCGGCCCTGCCCGCCACGCTGGACCTGCACGTGGTCTCCGACCGCACCCAGACCATCCGCGATTCGGTCAAGGACGTCCAGCATGAGATGTTCATGGCCGTCGCCCTGGTGGTGCTGGTGACCTTTGTCTTCCTGCGCAGCGCCACGGCGACCTTCATTCCCAGCGTGGTCGTGCCGCTGTCGCTGATCGGCACCTTCGGCATCATGTACCTGGCCGGTTTCAGCATCAACAACCTGACCCTCATGGCGCTGACCATCGCCACGGGTTTCGTGGTCGACGATGCCATCGTCATGATCGAGAACATCGCCCGGCATATCGAGGAGGGCGAGTCGCCGATGCAGGCCGCCCTGAAGGGCGCTTCGCAGATCGGCTTTACGCTGATCTCGCTGACCTTCTCGCTGATCGCCGTGCTGATTCCGCTGCTCTTCATGCAGGAGGTGGTAGGCCGGCTGTTCCGCGAGTTCGCCGTGACGCTGGCGGTGTCCATCCTGATTTCGCTGGTGGTGTCTCTCACGCTCACCCCCATGATGTGCGCCCGTCTGCTCAAGCCCGAGTCGGCCCAGCGCCATGGGCGCTTCCATCGGTGGACCGGCAACGCCATCGACCGCGTCATCGCCGGCTACGACCGCATGCTCAAGGTGGTGTTGGAGCACCAGGCGCTTACGCTGCTGGTGGCGCTGGCGACTTTTGCCTTGACGGTCCTGTTGTATATCGCCATCCCGAAGGGCTTTTTCCCGCAGCAGGACACCGGCCTCATCCAAGGCATCACGCAGGCGCCCCAGACCATCTCCTTCGCGGCGATGTCGCAGCGCCAGCAGGAAGTCGCCAATCGCATTGCCCAAGACCCGGACGTGGAGGCCGTGTCGTCGTTCATCGGCGTGGACGGCAGCAATGCCACGCTCAATGCCGGGCGCATGCAGATCGCGCTCAAACCGCAGGGCGAGCGCAGTTCCAGCCAGAAGGCGACCATGCAGCGCCTGCAGGATGCCGTGGCCGGCATGAACAACGGCGTAACGCTCTATCTGCAGCCCGTGCAGGATCTGACCATCGAAGACCGCGTGGCGCGCACGCAATACCAGATGACGCTGTCCAACCCGGATCTCGCCCAGCTGAGCGAGTGGGCGCCCAAGCTGGTGGAGCGCCTGAGCCAGCTGCCGGAGCTGGCCGATGTCTCGCACGATCTGCAGGACCAGGGCCTGATGACCTGGGTGGAAATCGACCGCGACGCGGCCTCGCGGCTGGGCATCACGGCATCGACCATCGACGAGGTGCTCTACGACGCCTTCGGGCAGCGCCTGATCTCCACCATCTTCACGCAATCCAATCAGTACCGCGTGGTGCTGGAGGTGTTGCCGCAGTTCCGCCGCGACGCCTCGGCGCTGGACCAGATCCATGTGCCGACCGCCGGCGGCGGCCAGGTGCCCCTGTCGTCGGTGGCGCGCATCTCGGAAGGGCATACGGTGCTGGCCATCAACCGGCTGGACCAGTTCCCCATGGTGACGGTGTCCTTCAACCTGGCACCGGGCGCTTCCCTGTCGGCCGCCGTCGACGCGATCGCCGCGGCCGAACGCGAAATCGGCATGCCCACGGCCATCGAGACGCGCTTCCAGGGCGCGGCGCTGGCCTTCCAGAATTCATTGACCAGCACGCTGTGGCTGATCCTGGCGGCGGTGGTGACCATGTACATCGTGCTGGGGGTGCTCTATGAGAGCTACATCCACCCGATCACCATTCTCTCGACCTTGCCCTCGGCCGGGGTGGGGGCGCTGCTGGCCCTGCTGCTGTCGGGCACCGACCTGGACATGATAGGCATCATCGGCATCATCTTGCTGATCGGCATCGTCAAGAAGAACGCCATCATGATGATCGACTTTGCCCTGGAAGCCGAACGCAAGCAGGGCATGGCCCCGCGCGAAGCCATCCACCAGGCAGCCCTGCTGCGCTTCAGGCCCATCCTGATGACGACGCTGGCCGCGCTGTTCGGCGCCTTGCCGCTCATGCTTTCGACCGGCACCGGCGCGGAGCTGCGCCAGCCCCTGGGCCTGGTCATGGTGGGCGGTCTCTTGCTGAGCCAGGTGCTGACGCTGTTCACCACCCCGGTGATCTATCTGATGTTTGACCGCCTGGCCCGCCCGCGCGGCGCGGCCGGCCGGGCGCGGACCGAGCCATGATCCTGTCGGCGCCCTTCATCGTCCGGCCCGTCGCCACCACCTTGCTGGCGCTGGCCGTGGTGCTGGCCGGTGCCCTGGCTTTCCGCCTGCTGCCGGTCGCGCCGCTGCCGCAGGTGGACATTCCGACGATTTCCGTCACGGCCAGCCTGCCCGGGGCCAGCCCCGAGACCATGGCGTCCAGCGTGGCCACTCCGCTGGAGCGCTCGCTGGGCAGCATCGCCGGCGTGACCGAGATGACCTCGCGCAGCACGCAGGGCTCCACCCGCATCACGCTGCAGTTCGACCTGAGCCGCGATATCGACGGCGCCGCCCGCGACGTGCAGGCGGCCATCAACGCCGCGCGCTCGCTGCTGCCCACCAGCCTGCGCAGCAATCCGACCTATCACAAGGCCAATCCCTCGGCCGCGCCCATCATGACGCTGGCCATGACGTCCAAGACGCTGACGCAGGGCCAGCTCTATGACCTGGCCTCGACCATCGTGGCCCAGAAGCTCGCCCAGGTGAACGGCGTGGGCGAGGTGACCGTGGGCGGCAGCTCCCTGCCGGCCGTGCGGGTGAGCCTGAATCCGGGCGCGCTGGCCAACCGCGGGGTGTCGCTCGACCAGGTGCGCCAGACGCTGTCCAACGCCAACGCCCTGCGCCCCAAGGGCCTGCTCGAGAATGACGAATACCATTGGCAGATCCTGGCCAGCGACCAGCTCAGCCGCGCCGAGCAATACCGGCCGCTCATCGTCGCCTGGGTCAACGGGGCGGCGGTGCGGTTGTCGGATGTGGCGACGGTGGAGGATTCGGTCGAAGATCTGTTCCAGACGGGGTTCTACAACGACGGCAAGGCCATCCTGCTCATCCTGCGGCGCCAGGCCGACGCCAACATCATCGAAACCGTCGACGCGGTGCGGGCCCAGCTGCCGCAACTGGCCGCCTTCCTGCCCGGCGATGTGGACCTCTCCGTGGCGCAGGACCGCACGCCCAGCATCCGCGCCTCCCTGCACGAGGCCGAGCTGACCCTGGTCATCGCCGTGGGCCTGGTCGTGATGGTGGTACTGATGTTCCTGCGGCGCTGGCGCGCGGCCATCATCCCCTCGGTGGCCGTGCCCGTGTCCCTGGTGGGCACGTTCTGCATCATGTATCTGTGCGGCTACACGCTGAACACTATCTCGCTGATGGCGCTTATCGTGGCCACCGGCTTCGTGGTGGACGACGCCATCGTGGTGCTGGAGAACATCATGCGCCACATCGAGCGCGGCGTGCCGCCCATGCGGGCGGCGCTGCGCGGCTCGCGCGAGGTGGGTTTCACGGTGCTGTCCATGAGCCTGTCGCTGGTGGCGGTGTTCATTCCCATCCTGCTCATGGGCGGCGTGGTGGGGCGCCTGTTCCGTGAATTCGCGGTCACGCTGTCGGCCGCCATCATGGTGTCGCTGGTGGTCTCGCTCACGCTCACGCCCATGATGTGCGCCCGGCTGCTGCGCGCCGAGCCCGAAATGCGCGCCGCGGGCCGGCCGGCCGGCTGGATCGGGCGGTTTTTCGACGGCATGCGCGAGGGCTACGGCCGCTCCCTGCACTGGGCCCTGCGCCATGGGCGTCTCATGATCGCGATCCTGCTGGGCACGATCGCGCTCAATGTCTACCTCTATACGGCCGTGCCCAAGGGCTTTCTGCCGCAGCAGGACACGGGCCAGCTGCTGGGCTTCTTCCGTGTCGACCAGGGCACGTCCTTCCAGGCCACGGTGCCCAAGCTGGAGTTCTTCCGCAAGATCATCATGGCCGATCCGGCGGTGCAGAGCATCACCGCCTATGCCGGGGGGCGCGGCGGCAGCAACACCAGCTTCATGCAGATCCAGCTCAAGCCCCTGGCCGAGCGTGGCGTGAGCGCCGACGAGGTGATCAATCGCCTGCGCGGCCGCCTGCAGCGCGAACCCGGGGCGCAACTCTTCCTGGTGTCGCAGCAGGACATACGCATCGGCGGCCGCCAGAGCACGGGTTCCTATGACTACGCCTTGATGGCCGGCGACCTGGCCTTGCTGCGCACCTGGATGCCGCGGGTGCAGCGCGCCATGTCGGAGCTGCCCGAGCTGACCGACGTCGATGCCGACGTCGAGGACAAAGGCCGGCAGATCAACCTCATCATCGACCGCGAGACCGCCACCCGGCTGGGCATCAATATGGCCACCATCGCCGCGGTGCTCAACAACTCCTACAGCCAGCGGCAGGTGTCGGTCATGTACGGGCCGCTGAACCAGTATCACGTCGTCATGGGCGTGGACCAGAAGTTCGCCGAGGACGCGGAGTCCCTCAAACAGCTCCATGTGGTGGCCGCCGATGGCAGCCGGGTGCCGCTGGCGGCCTTCGCCCGGCTGGAGGTAGGAAACGCGCCGCTGAGCGTGAGCCACCAGGGCCTGTTCGTGGCCGACACCATCTCTTTCGCCACCGCGCCGGGCGTGTCGCTGGAGCAGGCCACGCGGGCCATCGACGCCGCCGTGGCGCGCATCGGGCTGCCCTCGGACCAGATCCAGGCGGGGTTCCAGGGCACGGCGGCGGAATTGCAGAAGACCCTGGCGCGCCAGCCCTGGCTCATCCTGGCCGCCCTGGTCGCCATGTATATCGTGCTGGGCATCCTGTACGAGAGCCTGGTGCACCCGCTGACCATCCTGTCGACCCTGCCCTCGGCCGGCATTGGCGCGCTGCTCGCCCTGATGGCGCTGAATACCGAGTTCACCTTGATCGCGCTGATCGGGGTCTTTCTGCTGATCGGCATCGTCAAGAAGAACGCCATCATGATGGTGGACTTCGCGCTGGAGGCCGAGCGCCGGCAGGGCCTGACGCCGCGCGAGGCCATCTACCAGGCCTGCCTGACACGTTTCCGGCCCATCATGATGACGACCCTGGCCGCGATATTCGGCGCCCTGCCGCTGGTGCTGGCCACGGGCGCGGGCGTGGAAATGCGCCGGCCGCTGGGCATCACCATTGTCGGCGGCCTGGTGCTCAGCCAGATCCTGACGCTCTACACCACCCCGGTGGTCTATCTTTATCTCGACCGTTTCCGCCTGTGGGCCAATCGCCGGCCCATCCTGAACCCGACCAGCCATGATGCCTAAGTTCCTTCCCGCCCGAGCATTGCCCTTGGCGCTGGCCGCCCTGCTGGCGGGCTGCGCCGTCGGCCCGGACTACCAGCGGCCGGACATCGACGTGGGCACGGCCTTCAAGGAAGGCCAGCAGACCGTGCCCGGCTGGCGGCCGGCGCAGCCGGCCGATACCGTCGCGCGCGGCCAGTGGTGGACGATTTACGGCGATCCGCTGCTCGACGGCCTGATGACCCGGCTGAACTCGGCCAACCAGACCATCGCCCAGGCCGAAGCCAATTATCGCCAGGCCCGGGCGCTGGTGGGCGTGGCGCGGGCGGGCTTTTTCCCGACCGTGGGCGTCGGCGCCGGGGTGACGCGCTCCGGCGGCGGGACCTCGTCCGGCAGCGCCTCCGTCGGCAACCAGTATTCCCTGACCGGCAATGTGAGCTGGGAGTTGGATCTGTGGGGCCGCCTGCGCCGCGAGCTGGAGTCCAGCCGCGCCAGCGAAGCGGCCAGCGCCGCCGATCTGGCGTCGGCGCGCCTGTCGGCGCAGGCCGCGCTGGCGCAGAACTATCTGCAGCTGCGGGTGCTCGATGAGCAGAAGCGCCTGCTGCAGGCGACCGTGCAAGCCTATGAGCGGTCGCTGACCCTGACGCGCAACCGCTATGACGCGGGCGTGGCCGGCAAGGCCGATGTGGCCGTGGCGCAGACCCAGCTGGAAAGCACGCGGGCGCAACTGGTGGACCTGGAGTGGCAGCGCGGCCAGTACGAGCATGCGATCGCCGTGCTGGTGGGCACGGCGCCCTCGCAGTTTTCCCTGCCGCCGGTGACGTTCACGCAGCAGTTGCCGGAGATCCCGGTGGGCCTGCCCTCGGCCTTGCTGCAGCGCCGCCCGGACGTCGCGGCGGCGGAGCGGCGCGCCGCGGCGGCCAATGCGCAAATCGGCGTGGCGCAATCGGCTTGGTTTCCGGACTTGACCTTGTCGGCCTCGGGCGGCTTTCGTAGCGGGCAGTTCGCCGATTGGCTGACCGCGCCGGCGCGCTTCTGGTCCCTGGGGCCGGCGCTGGCCTTGACGATCTTCGACGGCGGCGCGCGCGAGGCGCAGATCGCCTCGGCGCGCGCCGCCTATGATGCACAGGCGGCTGCCTACCGCCAGTCAGTGCTCACCGCCCTGCGCGAGGTGGAGGACTATCTCGTGCAGCTGCGCGTCATGGCCGAGGAGCAGCAGGTGCAGCGGCGGGCGCTGGAGTCGGCGCGGGAGTCCTTGCGCCTGACGCGCAACCAATATGAGGCCGGACTGGTGGATTACCTGAGCGTGGCCGTGGTGGAAGCCACGGCGCTGGCCAGCGAGCGCAACGCGATCAGCCTCTTGGGCAATCGACTGATCGCCAGCGTGCAGCTGGTGACGGCCCTGGGCGGCGGCTGGGAGGGGCTGGACCCGCCGGCCCAGCCCTGAGCCGGTCAGGGATAGACGACGGTGTATTGCACGTAGGTCAGCAGCTTGCCGGCCGTGATGGCGTTGTCCGAGGTCCTGATGTAGCGCGCCAGATAGCGCAGCGTGGCCTGCTTGGCGTCCCCGCTGCCATTGCTCAACGGCACGCCCTGGACGGCCTGTTCCGCCACGGATTTGCCCAGCATGATGGGGCTGCCGTCGAGATTGGCCAGCTGGATCTGCACATTGTTGAATACCGTGGCGCCGCTGCGGTCCGGGATGCTGCTCGCCGCGTTGACCGGCGCCGCTTCGGCGTAGGCGATGAGATTGCCGGTGCCGTAATCCGTGGTCGGGCCGGGTTCGAAATAGAGTTTGACGCTACCGCTGAGATCCTCCGGGCAGTCAGTGATCCGGATGGCGAAGACCGTAGCGCCCGCCGTGTCGTTGACGTTCTTCAAGGTCTTGCTGCTGATCTTGGGCAGCGTCACCATCAGGTCATGGGGCGGATCCTTGCTCTCGATCTTGCAGGTGGTGTCGGTGATCTCGCCGGTGATCGTGATGGTGCCGTCGGCGGCATGGGCGGACGGCAGGCCCATCGCTCCCGCCACGGCCAGCGAGGCGGCGGCGATCTTTACGCATTCAATTGCGGATTGCGGATTGCGGATTGCGGATTGCATAGGGCGGTTTGCCGAGGGATGGTGTTTTCATGAGCGCCCAGTCTGCCCGGCGCATGGCTCGGAAACAGCGGAAAATCGCCATGGAAACCGGGACGTCCGAGAGGGCCGCCCCATTCCGGATCGGACACAGGGCGATCAGCCCAGCAGGCCGCGTATCCCCGCCACGCCGTGCGCGCCATGCGCCTGCGCCTGCGCCAGGGTGGCCGGCGATTGGCCGCCCAGCGCGTAGACCGGCAGCCCGGCATCGCGGTTGGCGGCCTCGAAACCGTCCCAGCCCAACGGCGGCTGGCCAGGGTGGCTGGGGGTGGCCGCCACGGGGCCGACGACGGCAAAGTCGGCGCCCAGCTCGCGGGCCCGAAGGATTTCCGCGTGGTTGTGCGCCGAGACGCCGACCAGGCTGCCCGCGGGCAGGTCCGGGCGGCTGTGCAGGCTGGCGGCATCGGCGGCACGCAAGTGCACGCCGTCGGCCAGGCGCCACCAGGCTTGCGGGTGGGCGCTGTTGACCAGCAGGCGGGCGCCGGCCCGGCGGCAGCGCTCCAGCGCGGCTTCGAAACCGGCCTGCGAGGCGGAGGGACCGCCCGGCCAGGCCGCCTCGCGCCATTGCACGAGCTTCAGGCCGCCGGCCAGGGCCTGGTCCAGGCGCTGCAGAAAGGCCGGCATGCCTTCGGGCGAACCCGCCGAACTGATGCCATAGGCCACGGGCAGCTGCAGCCAGCGCAGCGGCGGCAGCGTGGCCGGCAGCAGATCGCCGACCTGGGCGGCCTGGCGCGGATCCACCCACGCCAGGCGCTGGTTTTCCAGGCTGCGCGGCTCGCCCGTCCAGCCAGTGACAAAGCAGAAGGCCAGCCGAACGGTCGTATGCGGATAGGCGTGGACATAGGTCACCCAGCGGCGCGACTCGGTGACCGTGATGCCGATTTCTTCCCGCAGTTCGCGGGCCAGGGCCTGGAGCACGGTCTCGCCCGGCTCCAGCTTGCCGCCGGGCAGCTCCCACCAGCCCGCCCAGGGCTTGCCCTCGGGCCGCTGACCCAGCAGCAGCTGCCCGTCGGGCCGCATGATGAGGCCCGCGGCGACGTCGATGATCTTGTCAGACATGGCGGGCGGCCCAATCACGCGCGAACTGGTAGGCCACGCGGCCGGAGCGCGAGCCGCGTTCCAGCGCCCATTGCAAGGCCTCGGCGCGCGAAGCCTCGATGCGGTCGGCCGGGCAGCCGAGCTCGCGCAGCCAGTGATGGACGATGTCCAGATAGTCGTCCTGCTTGAAGGGGTAGAAGGACAGCCAGAGGCCGAAGCGCTCGGACAGCGAGATTTTTTCCTCGACGGTCTCGCCCGGATGGATTTCACCATCGGGCTGGTGCTTGGCCTGCAGGTTTTCGCTCATGTACTCCGGCATGAGGTGGCGCCGGTTGGAGGTGGCGTAGATAAGCAGGTTGTCGCCGCCCGCGGCCACCGAACCGTCCAGCACCGACTTGAGGGCCTTGTAGCCGGCCTCGCCTTCCTCGAAGGAGAGATCGTCGCAGAAGACGATGAAGCGCTCGGGGCGGGCGGCCACCAGTTCGACGATCTCCGGCAGGTCGCCCAGGTCGCTCTTGTCGACCTCGATCAGGCGCAGGCCGCGGTCGCCGTAGGCGGCCAGCATGGCCTTGACCAGCGAGCTTTTGCCGGTGCCGCGCGCGCCGGTCATCAGCACGTTGTTGGCCGGTTTTTTCTCGAGGAACTGGCGCGTGTTGCGGTCGATGATGTCTTTCTGGCGTTCGATATGCTGCAGGTCGTCTTTCTGGATGCGGGCGACATGGCGCACGGCGTCCAGCCAGCCGCGCGAGCCGCGCCGGCGCCAGCGAAAGGCGTGGGCGTTCCAGTCGATTTCCGGAGGCGCGGCGGGCAGCCAGGCTTCCAATTGCGCCAGCACCCGCTCGGCGCGGGCGATCAGTTGGGTGAAGTCAGTTGCGGTCACTTCGTTTCCTAGGAGGGCATCGGTCTAACAGCACGGTCTCGTGAGGACGCCGGCGCCGGCCAGGAGGTTGCAAAGGACGCGACGGCGATCGGGCGCCGCGCGGGTAGCGCGGCGCGCGCGGGACGGGCGTCGTGCCCGTCCTCTGGGGGCGAATCAGGAACGGTAGTCGGCGTTGATGCTGACGTACTCGTGCGAGAAATCGCAGGTGTATACGGTATCGCTGGCCTGGCCCCGGCCCAGCGCGATGCGCACCAGGATCTCGGCCTGCTTCATGACGCGCTGGCCGTCTTCTTCCTGGTAGTCGGGGTTGCGGCCGCCGTCCTTGGCCACCAGCACATCGTCCAGCCAGAGGCGGATCTTGTTGGCGTCCAGGTCATCGATGCCGGCATAGCCGATGGCGGCCAGGATGCGGCCCAGGTTGGGGTCGGAGGCGTAGAAAGCGGTCTTGACCAGCGGCGAGTGGGCCACGGCATAGGCGACCTTGAGGGCTTCCTCGGTATTGCCCGCCTCTTCGACGCGGATGGTCATGAACTTGGTGGCGCCCTCGGCGTCGCGCACGATCTTCTGCGCGAGGTCGGCAGCGGCGTCGGCCAGGGCCTGGCGCAGGGCGGCGTAATCGGCATCGCCGGCGGCATCGACCTGCAGGCCGGACTGGCCGGTGGCCACGACGATGAAGGAGTCGTTGGTCGACGTGTCGCCGTCGATGGTGATGCGGTTGAACGACTGGTCGGCCAGTTCAAGCGCCAGCTTGTCCAGCAGCGGCTGCGCGATGCCGGCGTCGGTGGCCAGGAAGCTCAGCATGGTCGCCATATTGGGGCGGATCATGCCGGCGCCCTTGCTGATGCCGGTCAGGGTGACGGTCTTGCCGCCGATCTGCACGCGGCGCGAGAAGATCTTGGGCAGGGTGTCGGTGGTCATGATGCCGTGGGCGGCATTGAACCACTGGTTGCCGCCCAGCGCGGCCACGGCCTTGGGCAAGCCGGCCAGCAGGCGGTCCATGGGCAGCGGCTCCAGGATGACGCCGGTCGAGAAGGGCAGGACCTGCTCGGCGGGCACGCCCAGCAGCTTGCCCAGTTCGGCGCAGGTGTCCAAGGCGTTCTTCAGGCCGGGCTCGCCCGTGCCGGCATTGGCGTTGCCGGTATTGATGACCAGCGCGCGGATCGGGCCGCCCTTGGCCAGGTGGGCGCGGCTGACCTGGACCGGCGCCGCGCAGAAGCGGTTGCGCGTGAACACGCCGGCCACGGTGGCGCCCGGCGCCAGGCGGAAGACGGTGAGATCGCGGCGGTTGGCCTTGCGGATGCCGGCCTCGGTCACGCCGATTTCGACACCGGCGACGGGAAAGATTTCGGATTCGGAGGGAATCTGGAGATTAACGGCCATGAGTACGTCTCGCTGGGCTGGGCGGTTGCGGCCGCCCGGATGGGGCGGCGGTCAAAACCGTATTATCCCACCGCTGGCGCGCCGGGGTGAGTCAGGGCCCGAGCCGCACGCTGGCGACGTCCAGCACGCCGGCCTCGCGGTTGCCCAGCACGGCCCGCACGGCGCCGTCGGGCGCCTGCAGCACGGATTTGCCCGCCGCGATCTCGGCGCCGCCGGCGCGCCGCGCGCTGCGGCCCCGGGAGGGCGAGAACAGCAGGTCGCCGGGCTGGGCGCCCGGCACCTTGGCGCCGGCCAGCGTCACGCGGGTGCCGGCCGGATAGGTCATGTCGCCCAGGGTTGATTCATGCGCCAGCAGGCCCTCGAAACCCAGCCGGCGGCGGCCCGGGTCCAGGCGCACGTCGGCCTTGAGCAGATCCAGGCCGTCCAGCCGCAAGGCTTCGCTGCCGTCGGTGCGCAGCAGCCAGCCTTCGGGGATGGCTTGCAGCCAGGTGCCGGGGGGCAGTTGCTGCGCATCGAGCTGGTTGCCCGCCGCCAGGTGGCAGCTGGCGAATTCGGGCCGGCCCTGGCGCACCTGGAACTCGGCCATATGGCCGCGGCTGCAGGTCCAGCCGGAGACCGGTTCATCCTGCGCCAAGCCCAGCGACCACGCGGCCGGGCCGCCGGCCGCGTCGAAGTGCCGGACGAGGCGGGCGGCCTTGACGCCGGCCACCGGCGTGGGGGCGGGAAAGCGCGCCTGGTCGAAGCTCGCGGGGTCGTCCGCGGCGCGCAGGCGCAATTCCGTGCCGGCGGGCATGGCAATGCCGGCCAGCTCGCGCGCCTGGGCCAGCACGGTGCGCCGCGCAGCCTCGGCGCGCGCCACGCGCTGGTTCTCGACCCAGTTGCTGAACTGCTGATACGGGAACACGGCCCCGACGCCCGCCAGCACGGCCATGAGCACGGGCCCCAGGCGGCGATGGCCGGCCAGCCAGAGACGCGCATCGCGGCTGCGCGCCAGCATGGCGGCCCAGGTCAGCAGGGTCGCCAGGCAGACCAGGGACAGGCCCATGGTTACATAGAAATTACCGCCAGGAAGAGATACCGGAATCATGCCGGGCATTATGCGCTTTTTTGCTCTCCCGCCGCCCGGCCGCTATGGCCGTCCCTGGCGCGCCACCACCTGCAGCTTGAGTTCGCCCAGCGCCTTGTACAGGGCGTTGCGGCTGGCCTCGGGCAGGTCGCCCAACATGGATTTGACCCAGGACTCATGGGCGCGGGCCATGCGGGCGAAGGTTTTCTTTCCCTGCGGTGTGAGCTTGAGCACGGAACTGCGCCGGTCCGACTCGACCTTGGTGCGCACCACCAGGCCTTCTTTTTCGAGCTGGTCGGTAATGCCGGTGATATTGCCGTTGGTGACCATCATGTGGCGCGACAACTCGCCCATCTTCATGCCCTTGGGTGCGCGCTGCAGCTGGGCCATCAGGTCGAAGCGGGGCAGGGTGGTGTCGAAGTCGGTGCGCAGCCGGCTGCGGATCTCGGATTCGATCAGATTGCAGCAGGTCAGCATGCGCAGCCAGAGCCGCAGGGCGTGGTGGTCTTCCGGCGCGGCGCGGCTTTCCAGATCGGGCGTGTCGGTCATGGTGGTCTCGGCGGGATGTCAGGAGGCTGCCGGCCCGGGGGCCAGGCCCATTTGTTCGAGAATGGCGCGGGTGTGGGCGGCGCGGGGATCGTTGAGCTTGAGCACCAGATCGAAGTGATTGCTGCCCGGCATGTCCACATAGCGTCCGGTATGGCCGGCCGCCCGCCATTGCGCGAGATAGTCGCGGCTTTGGCGCTTGAATTCGTCGGTCTCGGTTTCGCCGTAGGTAATGAGCAGCGGGCAGCCCCGGGCGGGCAGCGGCAGCAGGGCGGGGCTGTTGCGCTCGGCGTCGGCCGGGCTCATGCGCATCCACTCGTTGATGTGTGTGTGGACCAGGGGCCGCAGGTCGTAGAGGCCGGAGAGCGAGGCGGCGCCGCGGATGGCGTCGTCGGGCAGGCCATGGGCGGCCTGCCAGCCGGGCGCCAGCAGCATGCCGACCAGCTGGCCGCCGGCCGAGCTGCCGCAGACGTGGATGCGCCGGGGATCGCCGCCATGCTCGCCGATATGGGCGTGGACCCAGGCCAGCGCCCGGCGCGCCTGGTCGACGATGCGGTCCAGCGTGACGGCCGGCGCCAGCGAGTAATTCATGACCACGACGGTGGCGCCGGCGGCCGTGAAGGCGGGCGCCATATTGCAGGAGTCGTCCTTGGACAGCGCGCGCCAGTAGCCGCCGTGTATGAAGAAAAACACCGGCGCATCGGCCTGGCGGGCTGGGAAGATATCCAGCGTTTCGTCGGCATGCGGCCCATAGGCGATGTCGGCCCGGCAGGCCACGGCGAGCCGCGCCCGGCGGCTCTCATCGGCGTACTGCTTGAGTATCGCCTGGATGTCGGGTACTGTCGCGCGTGCGTTGTACTGCACGTCCAGCGCGCTGCGGTCGTAGTTGCGGTAGAGCAGGGTCATCGGCGCTTGTAACCGGGCTTGGGGAAGACGGGCTGGGAAAATGACGGGCCTGGGGCAAACCCTAGACTTGTTTTGCCGAATACTTTAAACCTAAACTATGCCGGATGCCAGTTTCTTCTCCGGTATTGCCGACTGGAGAGCGCCCCGGGGATCACGTCGTGGCGTCGCGGGCATTGCCGCAGCACTCGCCAACCCATCCGAACGCCGAAATAACAATATCTCTGCCGCGCGCGAGCGCAAGGAGCTCCACCATGCGTTTCCTCCCCTCTCTTCTGGCCGCCGCCGTCCTGATGCCCGCCATGGCCTCGGCCGACACCATCAAGGTCGGTATCGCCAACGACATTTCCGGCCCCTTCGCGGCGCTGGGCGCCGAGGCGCGCGACGGCTTCAACCTGGCCATCAAGCAGCTTGGCGGCAAGCTGGGCGGCCAGCAGGCCGAGTTCCTGCAGACCGACATGGGCGGCAACCCCGACCAGGCGCGCCAGCTCGTCACGCGCTACCTGCAGCGCGACAAGATCGACTTCTTCACGGGCCCGATCGGCTCCAATGTCGCCCTGGCCGTGGGGCCGGCGCTATTTGCCGCCAAGGTGCCCTATCTGTCGAACAACCCGGGCCCCAGCCAGTTCGCCGGCGCCCAGTGCAACCGCTATTGGTTCGGCCTGTCCTACCAGAACGATGCCTTCCATGAGGCCGCCGGCAAGGTGGCCGCCGACCGCGGCTACAAGAAGGTCTTCATCATGGCGCCGGACTATCCCGCCGGCAAGGACGCCCTGACCGGCTTCAAGCGCGGCTACAAGACGCCCGTGAGCGATGAGCTCTATACCAAGCTGGGCCAGTTGGACTACGCCGCCGAGATCGCGCAGATCCGCGCCGCCAAGCCCGATGCGGTGTATATCTTCCTGCCCGGCGGCATGGGCATCAATTTCGTCAAGCAGTTCGTCTCGGCGGGCCTGTCGCAGGGCACGGCGCTGATCGGCCCGGGGTTCTCGGCCGACGAGGACGTGATCCAGGCGGTGGGCGAACCCATGCTGGGCATGTACAACACCGCGCAATGGGCCCATGACCTGGACAACGCGCAGAACAAGCAGTTCGTCGAGGCCTTCCGCAAGGAATACAACGGCCGCTATCCTTCGGTCTATGCCGCCCAGGCCTATGACGTCATCATGGCCATCGACGCCGCCGTCAAGCAATCGGGCGGCAAGGCCAGCGACCGCGACGCCGTGGTGGCCGCGCTGCAGAAGGCCGATTTCTCCTCGGTGCGCGGGCCTTTCACCTACGGCAAGAACCACTATCCCATCCAGTCGTACTACGTGCGCGTGGTCGACAAGGACGGCAGCGGCCGCATCACCAACAAGCTCGTGGGCAAGGTCTTCGACAAGTACCAGGACGTCTACGTCGGCGAGTGCAAGCTGTAATCCCATCGCGGGGATGAACGCGGGCGGCGCGGCCGCCGCCCGCGGCACACGGGGAAAGGTTCATGACGTTTACGCTGGTCGTCGAGCAGTTGCTCAATGGTCTCCAGTTCGGGTTGATGTTGTTTTTGATCGCGGCGGGGCTGACGCTGGTGTTCGGGATCATGGACATCATGAACCTCGCCCATGGTTCGCTCTATATGGCCGGGGCCTATGTCGCCGCCGAGACCATGCAGCGCACGGGCTCCTTCGCCGCCGCCGTCCTGGTGGCGGCCATCGCCACGGGCGCGGTGGGCGCGCTCTTGGAGCTGGTGCTCATCCGCCGGCTCGCCGTGCGCGATCACCTGGCCCAGGTCCTGGGCACGTACGCGGTCATCCTGATCGCCAATGACCTCGTCAAGATGATCTGGGGGCCGGCGCCCGTCATGCTCAACATGCCCGCCGCCCTGTCCGGCCCCGTGCGCCTGCTGCCCGATCTCCTGTATCCGGCCTATCGCCTGATGATCATCATCTTCGGCCTGGCCGCCGCCGCCGGCCTGTATTGGTTCGTCACGCGGACCCGGGCCGGCGTGCTGGTGCGCGCCGGCGCCTCCAATCGCCAGATGGCCACGCTCATGGGCGTGCGCGTGCCGGTGCTGTTCCTGGGCGTCTTCACGCTGGGAGCCATGCTGGCCGCGGTGGCCGGCGCCCTGTTGGGGCCGGTGACGGCCGTGCAGGTCGGAATGGGCGAGGAGATCCTCATCCTCGTGCTGGTCTGCATTGTCATCGGCGGCATCGGCTCCATACGCGGCGCCTTCGTGGGCGCGCTGCTGGTGGGCATGGTGGATACGGCCGGGCGCGCCTTCCTGCCCATGCTGCTGCGCCAGGTGTTCTCGCCGGCGGTGGCCTCCAGCGTCGGCCCGACCCTTGCGGCCATCCTGATCTACGTCCTGATGGCGGCCATCCTGGTGTTCCGCCCGTCGGGCCTGTTTCCGGCGCGGGGCTGACCATGAGCAAAAGCCTGGTCTTCACCTTGATCCTGCTGGCCGCGCTGGTGGCTTTTCCGCTGGCCGCGCCGGCGCTGGGGCTGGATTTCTATATCTCTTTTGTGCGGCGCGTGCTGATCTACGCGCTGGCGGCCACCAGCCTGAACCTCGTGCTGGGCTATGGCGGCATGGTGGCCCTGGGCCACGCGGCTTTCTTCGGGGCCGGCGCCTATGCCGTGGGCATCCTGGGCGCCTCGGGCGTGATGGCGGCGCTCATCGTGTGGCCGGCGGCCATGCTGCTGGCCGCCGCGCTGGCCTGGGTGATAGGCGCGATTTCGCTGCGAACCCGCGGTGTGTACTTCATCATGATCACGCTGGCCTTCGCGCAGATGGTCTACTACATCTTCATCTCGCTGCGGCAGTACGGCGGCGAGGACGGGCTCAACCTCGCGGGCTATTCGACCCTGCCGGGGCTGGACCTGGCCAATGACGTGGTTTTCTACTACCTGGTCCTGGCCATCCTGGTGGCGGCGATGTTCCTCTTCAACCGGCTGGTGGCGTCGCGCTACGGCGCGGCCCTGCAGGGCGTGCGCGAAAACGAATCGCGGATGGAGGCCCTGGGCTACCCCGTCTACCGTATCAAGCTCACCGCCTTCGTGCTGAGCGGCGCGGCCGCCGGGCTGGCCGGCGCGCTGCTGGCCAACCACAACCTTTTCATCTCGCCCAGCCTGATGCACTGGACCCAATCGGCCAACCTGCTCATCATGGTGCTGGTGGGCGGCATCGGCCTGCGCTATGGCGGCGTGGCCGGCGCCACTGTCATGCTGGTGCTCGAAGAGGCCTTGCGGCAATGGACCGAGTATTGGCACCTGCCCCTGGGCCTGTTGCTGCTGGCCGTGGTGCTGGGCGCGCCGCGCGGGCTGGCCGGCCTGGCCGCGCCCTGGTTCGGCGGCCGTTCTCCGAAGGCGCAATCATGACCCCGCACACCACGCCGGCGCTGCATGCCACCGGGCTGGTGCGCCGTTTCGGCGCGCTGCTGGCCACCGACCACGTCAGCCTCACCCTGGCGCCGGGAGAGATCCACGCCCTGATCGGCCCCAACGGCGCGGGCAAGTCCACGCTCATCCATCTGCTGTCGGGCACGCTGGCCGCCGACGCGGGCAGGCTGATGGTGGGCCAGACCGACGTGTCGCGCCTGTCGGCCCACCAGAGAGTGGCCAGCGGGCTGTCGCGTTCCTACCAGATCACCAACATCTTCCGCGGCTTCACGGTGATGGACAATCTGCTGCTCGCGGTGCAGGCGCATGCCGGCAGCAGTTTCCGTTTCTGGCGTCCCCGCGCCTCGGAAACCGCGCTCTATGACGCCGCGCGGGAGCTCGCGCGCCAGTGCGCCATCGATGCCAGCCTGCTGGACCGCCAGGCCGGCACCTTGCCGCATGGCGAACAGCGCAAGCTGGAGTTCGCCTTGGCCCTGGCCGCCAAGCCTCGCGTGCTGCTGCTGGACGAGCCCATGGCGGGCATGGGGCCGGACGAAACCCTGCGCCTGACCGAACTGATCGAATCGCTGCGCGGGCAGGCCGCCATGCTGTTGGTCGAACACGATATGCAGGCGGTGTTCCGCCTGGCCGACCGGATTTCGGTGCTGGTGTACGGGCGGGTGATCGCCACCGGCACGCCCGAGGAAATCCGCGCCAATCCCGATGTGCGCCAGGCCTATCTCGGCGACGATGGCGAACATGCCCGGGAGAAGACATGCTGAGCATCAAGGGAGCGGTCAGCGGCTATGGCGCCAGCCAGGTGCTGTTTGGCGTGGATCTGGAGATCGGCGCCGGCCAGGTGGTGACGCTGCTGGGCCGCAACGGCATGGGCAAGACGACCTTGCTGCGCACGCTGTTCGGCCAATTGCCCCTGCGGGCCGGCAGCATTGAATTCGCCGGACGCGGCATCGGCGGCTGGAGCCCGGACCGCATCGCGCGCAGCGGGCTGGCCCTGGTGCCCGAAGGCCGGCAGTGCTTTCCCAACCTGACCGTGCGCGAACACCTGACGGCCTTTGCCGACCGGCGCAATCCCGACATCGGCCAGCCCTGGACGCCGGAGCGGGTCTTTGAGCTCTTCCCCCGCCTGGCCGAACGCGCCGGCAATATGGGCAACCAATTGTCGGGCGGCGAACAGCAGATGCTGGCCATCGGCCGGGCGCTGGTGACCAACCCGCGCCTGCTCATCCTGGACGAGGCCACCGAAGGGCTGGCGCCCAGGATACGCGAAGAAATCTGGCAGTGCCTGGCCCGCTTGCGCACCGCGGGCCAGACCATCCTGGTGATCGATAAATATGTCGAGCGCTTGCTGGCGCTGGCCGACCGCCATGTCATCCTGGAGCGGGGCAAGGTGGTCTGGAGCGGCGATTCGGCGGCCCTGGACGACGACCGCGGCTTGTGGGAGCGCTATCTGGGCGTCTAGTCCTTTGGGGGCGCCGCCGCCGGCAGGCGCGACAGATCGGAATTTTTCGATATTTACGGCAATAAATATCAGACGCTAACGCCTTCTTGCGCAACAAGTTGACATAGTAGAAGCCGGGCGTGTGCGGATGTTTCCAACCCCCTTGCTGGCATCTACACTAGCGGCGCCTTTCGCGACGCGGCACAAGCGCAATCGCGAAACAAGAGTGGGGAGTCAGGCAGGCCCGGCCGGCGGTCCCCGTCGTGGCAAGATGTTCCGGCCGCTGGGGAGAAGGTATGGCGAAGTGGGGTTTGCGCAAGAAGTCCTTCATGGCGCTGCTGTTGGCATGCATCGTCATGCTGGCGCCGGCGATCTTGATTGCGTGGTTGGTGTTTGATGGTGTGCGAGACCATTTCGGCCGCGCGTTCGCGGAGAATTTCACGCAGCTCAGCCGCCAGCGCATCCTGGCGCCGGTCTCGCGCGAGATGGCGCTGTCCATCCGCCTGGCCAACAGCGAGGTGACGCGGCGCTGGCTGCGCCATGAAAACGACCCCGACGCGCGTGAGCTCTTCTTCCGCGAGGCCGAAGGCTATCGGCGCGATTTCATGGGCCATGTCTATTTCATCGCCAGCGCGGCCAGCGGCAACTATTACTTCAGCGACACCGCCGAGCACCCTGGCAAGCCGCGCTACACCCTGAGCCGGGACGACGCCGAGGACGGCTGGTTCTATGCCTCGCTCAAATCGCCCGAGCGCTACAACATCAATGTCAATCCGGATATCAAGCTCAAGGCGACCAAGGTCTGGATCAATGTGCAGATCCGCGACGGCGACCAAGTGCTGGGCCTGAGCGGCACCGGCCTGGACGTGGGGGGATTCCTGCGCGAGTTCGTCGACAGCGGCCGGGCGGGCGTCACGCCGGTCATTGTCGACGAGCAGGGCGCCATCCAGGCCTATAAAGACGCCACGCGCATCGCCTACAACTCCGGCGCCCAGGGGCAGGCCAAGGAGCGCGGCCTGGTGTTCAGTCTCCTGGACGCCGGCGACAGCCGCGGCAATCTCGAGGCGGCGATGCGTCAGGCCCGGGAAGACGCCAGCGCCGTGGCCATGACCTGGGCCATGGTGGACGGCGCCCGCCAGCTGGTGGCCGTGGCCTATATGCCCGAGCTGCGCTGGCATGTGGTGACGCTGGTCGATTTCGGCGCGGCCCGGGTGGTGGATCCGGGCTGGCTGTGGCCGGGCGCCATCGGCCTGGTGCTGCTGTTCGTCGCCCTGGTGCTGTGTTTCGGCTTTGCCATCGAGCGCCTGATGCTGCGTCCGCTGCACCGCCTGCAGCAATCGGCCCGCGCCATCGCCGATGGCAGCTACGATGTGCGCCTGCCGCCGGGCGGGCAGGATGAAATCGGCGACCTGAGCCGCGCCTTCGGCGTGATGGCCGACAAGGTCCGCAAGCACACCGCCGAACTGGAGAGCAAGGTGCGCGAGCGCACCTCCGAATTGGAGTCCGCCAACCGCGCCATGGCCGCGGCCCGCAAGAAAATCGACGATTCGATCGATTATGCCAGCCTGATCCAGCGCGCCATCCTGCCGGATCGCCAGATGACCCAGTCGCTGGGGGCGCACCATTTCGTGCTCTGGAAGCCGCGCGATGTGGTCGGGGGCGACTTCTATGTGTTCCGCTCCGACGGCGCGAATTGCCTGCTGGGCATCATGGACTGCGCCGGCCATGGCGTGCCGGGCGCGCTGATGACCATGCTGGCGCGCGCGGCCATCGACCTGGCCATGACCGAAATCGGCCCGCGCGACCCGGCCGGCATCCTCAGGCGCACTGACAGCGCCATCCGCGCGATGCTGGCCGATGCGCAGCTGCCGCGCGCCCTGGCGACGAACACGGACGCCGGCCTGGTATATATTGACCGCGAGAAGCGCCGGCTCGTTTATTCCGGCGCGAAGATTTCCCTGTATGCCAGCAATGGCGAAGACGCGCGCGAGGTGCACGGCGGGCGCCGGGCCCTGGGCGACAAGCGCATGGGCGAGTACGAGAACATCGAGCTGCCGCTGCAGGCAGGCTGGACGTATTACCTGGTGACCGATGGTTTCCTGGACCAGGCCGGCGGCGAGTTCGGGTTCGGTTTTGGCAATACCCGTTTCGCGGCCATGCTCAAACGCCATGCGCGGCGCTCCATGGAGGAGCAGGCCCAGGCGTTTTCCCAGGCCCTGGCCGAATACCAGGGCGAGCTGCCGCAGCGAGACGACATCACCTTGCTGTCTTTCCGCTTCGATTGAATTTTTCTTGGGGTATTGCATGAACGCTGCCGATCTCTACGCGCTGGGTGAGCGGTTCGACAAGAACCGGGTGCTCCTGTGCTTCAACGGCCCGATCTCCCGCAGCTTGATCGAAGAGATCGGCAATGCGCTCAAGAACTACCTGAACGCCGAGCACGCCCGGCCCGCGGAGGCCATGGACGTGTTCTCGGTCTATATCGAGATGGTGCAGAACATCCGCCAGTATGCGGCGGCCCATGGGTCGACCGAGGCGCGCGCCACGGTGGTCATCGGCCGCGGCGGCGAGAACCGCTACGAGGTGTCGGCGGGCAATCTCGTCAAATCCGAGGACGGGCAGGTGCTGGTGCGGCGGATTTCCGAGCTGGCGACGCTGGACAAGGCCGCCCTGAAGGCGGCCTACAAGACGCAGCTGCACAGGCCGCGCGATCCCGGCGCGGCCAGCGGCGCGGGCCTGGGGCTGATAGACATCGCGCGGCGCGCCGGAGCGCCGTTGCGGGCCAGCCTGAGCCCCAGCGCCCAGGCGGGCTGGGATTTCTTCAGCCTCAGCGTGGAGATCTGAGCCCGTGCAAGCGCCCTCGCAAGCAATTTTGGAGCGATCAATGAGTAGTGATTTGAATATTGCCGGGACGCAGTCCACGCCTGCCATCCGCACGGACAGCAGCGCGGGGCTGCTGTTCATGGGCGGGGACTCCTATCCGGAAAACTCCTTCGAACTGTTCGGCCCTGTGATCGAATGGGTGGAGAACTTCCTGTCCGGCGGCAGCCAGCCCCTGCGCCTGGAGCTCGAACTGCTGTACCTGAATACCAGCAGCATTAAGTCCATCATGGACATCTTCGACATCCTGGAAGCCTTCCACCAGAAGGGCCGCGACGTGGCGGTCACCTGGTACTACGATATGCGCAACGAACGGGTGGGAGAGCTGGCCGAAGAGTTCAAGGAAGACTGCACCTTCCCCTTCTCGGTCGTCGGGCGGACGTAATGGCCGCCAAGTCCGACCTGGACCGGCGTATTGCCGATTTGTTGGCGGACCCGGCCTATGAGGGCCATCCCCTGCGGGCAGCCCTGGAGACGCTTTGGCTGCAGGCCAATGAGCACATGGCCCGCATCGAGCGGATCACGCAGATCTCCGACGCCTATCAGTCCATGGCCTTGCGGCGCGAGCAGGGCCTGTACGAGCGTTTCGACCGGCAGCTGCAGCGGCTGGCGCGTATCGCGCGCATCTCCGATCACTACCAGAGCATGATGCGGGACCTCAACCGCACACTGGAAGAAACCTCGCGGCGCGATCCCTTGACCGGCCTGCTCAATCGGCGCGCGCTCATGGACATCATCCGCCTGGAGGTCCAGCGTTCGGATGCCAGCGGCAAGGCTTTCCTGGTCGCCATGCTGGACGTGGACCATTTCAAGTCGGTCAACGACCGCTATGGCCACGAGGCGGGCGACCGCGTGCTGGTGGAGCTGGCCGGGGTGTTGCAGCAGAGCATGCGCGCCAGCGACCATTGCGGCCGCTGGGGCGGCGAGGAGTTCCTGCTGCTGCTGCCCGAGACCGATCTGGCCGCCGGCCAGCTGGCCATGGACCGGGTGGTGGGCGCGGTCCGCGCCCTGTCCATCGCCGTGGGCGGCGAAACCCTGCGGCTGACGGTCAGCGTGGGCATGGCCGACCACCTGGTGGGAGAGACGCTGTCTGACACCTTGAGCCGCGCCGATCAGGCGCTCTACCTCGCCAAGCACGACGGCCGCGACCGCGTCGCGCTGCCCGGCGTCCCCCGCCAGCAGGCTGCCGGGGACTGATCGTCCCCAATTTTGCGCCCGGGGAGTTTCCCCATTGGCGCGGCCCGCCGTTTGCGGTATATATTTCAAGCCTAAACTATCAAGGTCTAAAGTCTATTGCGGCAGGCCAGGTCGTAAGGAGCGAGAGGCAATGAAGATCGTGTGCATCGGCGGCGGGCCCGCCGGCCTGTATTTCGGCCTGCTGATGAAGCTGCGCAATCCGGACAATGACGTCACCGTGGTTGAGCGCAACCGGCCCTACGACACATTCGGCTGGGGCGTGGTGTTTTCCGACGCGACGATGGAGAATCTGCGCCAGGCCGATCCGGTGTCGGCGCGCACCATAGGCGAGGCCTTCAACCACTGGGACGACATCGACATCCATTTCAAGGGCCGCACCGTGCGCAGTGGCGGCCATGGCTTCATCGGCATCGGCCGCAAGCGCCTGCTCAATATCCTGCAGGCGCGCTGCGAGGACGTCGGCGTGAAGCTGGTCTTCGAGACCTTCGTGCAGGACGACCAGGAGATTGCGCGCCAGTACGATGCCGACCTGGTGATCGCCTCGGACGGCATCAACAGCCAGGTGCGCGGGCGCTACGCCGCCACCTTCCGGCCCGACATCGACCAGCGGCGCTGCCGCTTTGTCTGGCTGGGCACCCGCAAGGTCTTCGACGCTTTCACCTTTGCCTTCGTCCAGACCGAGCACGGCTGGTTCCAGGCCCATGCCTATCGCTTCGAGGACGGGCTGTCGACTTTCATCGTGGAAACCCCCGAAGAAACCTGGCAGGCCGCCGGCATCGAACGCATGAGCCAGGAGGAGGGCATCGCCTATTGCGAGAAGCTGTTCGCGCCCTGGCTGGACGGCCATCCCTTGATGAGCAACGCCGCGCACCTGCGCGGCTCGGCCATCTGGATCCGCTTCCCGCGGGTCATCTGCGACACCTGGGTGCACTGGAACACGCTGGAGACCGCGCGCGGCCTGCGCGATGTGCCCGTGGTGTTGATGGGCGATGCGGCGCATACGGCTCACTTCTCCATCGGTTCGGGCACCAAGCTGGCGCTCGAAGACGCCATCGAGCTGGCCCGCTGCATGGACGCCTCGCCGGGCAACCTGCCCGGCGCGCTCAAGCAATACGAGGCCGTGCGCAGCGTCGAGGTGCTCAAGATCCAGAACGCGGCGCGCAATTCGACCGAATGGTTCGAGAATGTGGCGCGCTACGCGGACCTGCCGCCCGAGCAGTTTGCCTATTCGCTGCTGACGCGCTCGCAGCGCATTTCGCACGAAAACCTGCGCCTGCGCGACCCGCAATGGCTGCAGGGCTATGAGCGCTGGCTGGCCGAGCAGGGCGGGTTGCCGGTGCGCGCCGGGGCGCGCCCGCCGCTGCCCATGCTCACCCCCTACCGGGCGCGCTCGGTCACCCTGCCCAACCGCATCGTGGTCTCGCCCATGGCCATGTACTCCTGCGAGGACGGGGTGCCGGGCGACTTCCATCTGGTGCACCTGGGCGCGCGCGCCATGGGCGGCGCCGGCCTGGTCATGGTCGAGATGACCTGCCCCGCGCCGGATGCCCGCATCACCCCGGGCTGCCCGGGCCTGTGGAACGAAGCGCAGACCCGCGCCTTCGCGCGCATCGTGGATTTCGTGCATGCCAACAGCCCGGCCCGCATCGGCATCCAGCTGGGCCATGCCGGACGCAAGGGCTCGACCCAGCTGGGCTGGCAACGCATCGATCATCCGCTGCCGGCCGGCAACTGGCCGCTGGTGTCGGCCTCGCCGCTGCCCTATCTGCCCGGGGTTTCCCAGGTGCCGCGCGAAATGACGCGGGCCGACATGGACCGCGTGCGGGACGAGTTCGCGGCGGCCGCGACGCGCGCCGCGGCCGCCGGGTTCGACTGGCTGGAACTGCATTGCGCCCACGGCTATCTGCTGTCCAGCTTTATCTCGCCTATCACCAATCAACGGGGCGATGACTATGGCGGCAGCCTGGAGAACCGCCTGCGCTATCCGCTGGAGGTGTTCCGCGCCGTGCGCCAGGCCTGGCCGGAGGACAAGCCCATGTCAGTGCGCATTTCGGCCCATGACTGGGTCGAGGGCGGCATCGACGCGGATGCGGCGGTGGAGATCGCCCGCCGCTTCAAGGAGGCGGGGGCCGACATGATCGATTGTTCCTCCGGACAGGTCAGCCCCGACCAGAAACCGGTCTACGGACGCATGTACCAGACGCCCTTCGCTGACCGGGTGCGCAATGAGGCCGGGATCCCGACCATCGCTGTCGGCGCGATCTTCGAGGCCGATCATGCCAACGGCATCATCGCCTCGGGCCGGGCCGATCTGTGCGCGCTGGCGCGCCCGCACTTGGCCGACGCGGCCTGGACGCTGCGCGAGACCGCCCGCGTGGGCTATCGCGATATCGCCTGGCCGGACCCCTACCTGGCTGGCAAGCGCCAGCTGGAAACCAACTTCGAACGCGCCGCCAGCATGGCGCAACTGGACGTGAAATGACGCCGTTTCCTGAGCTGCGGGGCCGCCATGCCCTGGTGACCGGCGGGGCGCGCGGCATCGGTCTGGCCTGCGCCCGCGCGCTGGCCGGCCGAGGCGCCGACGTGACGCTGCTGGGGCGCAATATCCAGACCCTGGAGGCGGCGCGCCTGGGCCTGGCCGGCGATGGCATCTCGGTGAGCGTGGCCGCGGCCGATGTCGCCCGTCCCGGGGAAGTGGCCGACGCCTTCGAGGCCGCGCGCGCGGCGCGCGGCCCGATCCAGATCCTGGTCAATAACGCCGGGCAGGCCTTGAGCGAGCGCTTCGACCGGACCTCGGCGCAGCTCTGGGAGCAGATGCTGCAGGTCAACCTGAGCGGCACCTTTCATTGCACCCAGGCGGCGCTGCCCGACATGCTGCAAGGCGGCTGGGGGCGCGTCATCAACGTGGCCAGCACCGCCGGCCTGGTCGGCTATGCCTATGTCTCGGCCTATTGCGCGGCCAAGCACGGCGTGGTGGGTCTGACCCGCGCGCTGGCGCAGGAAGTGGCCCGCAAGGGCATCACGGTCAATGCCGTGTGCCCGGGCTATACCGAGACGGACATCGTGCGCGAGGCCGTGGACAACATCATGAGGAAGACCGGCATGGACGAAGCCGCCGCCCGCGCGCGGCTGGCCGAACGCAATCCCCAGGGCCGCCTGGTGTCGGCCGACGAGGTCGCCGATACCGTGGCCTGGCTGGCTTTGCCGGCCAGCGCCTCGGTCAATGGACAAGCCATCGCGGTGGATGGCGGCGAAGCCGCCGCCTGAGCAAAAGGAGACAGCATGAGTCAGGAAGCGCACAGCATGAAGCATCACAAACAGCCCTGGGCCGGCTATCGGCCACGGCATTTCCTGTGGCAGACCAGCGCCGATGGCAAGGTGGCCACCATCACGCTGAACCGGCCCGAACGCAAGAACCCGCTGACCTTCGACTCCTATGCCGAGCTGCGCGATCTGTTCCGCGGGCTGGTGTATGCCACCGACATCAAGGTGGTGCTGATCACCGGCGCGGGCGGGAATTTCTGCTCGGGCGGCGACGTGCACGAAATCATCGGGCCGCTCACGCGCATGAGCATGCCCGAGCTGCTGGATTTCACGCGCATGACCGGCGATCTGGTCAAGGCCATGCGCGCCTGCCCGCAGCCTATCGTGGCGGCCGTCGATGGCGTGTGCGCCGGCGCCGGGGCCATGATGGCCCTGGCCTCGGATATGCGCCTGGGCACGCCGGCCGCGCGCACGGCCTTTCTGTTCACCCGCGTGGGGCTGGCCGGCGCCGACATGGGCGCCTGCACGCTGCTGCCGCGCACCATAGGCCAGGGCAGGGCCTCCGAGCTGCTCTACACCGGCCGCGCCATGAGCGCCGAGGAAGGCCTGGCCTGGGGGTTTTTCAATGCCCTGCACGAATCCGCCGAGCTGGCCGGCGCGGCCGCGCAGCTGGCCGCCCAGGTGGCGGCCGGTCCGACCTTCGCGCATGGCATGACCAAGAAACTCCTGCACCAGGAGTGGAATATGGGCCTGGACGAGGCCATCGAGGCCGAGGCCGAGGCGCAGGCCATCTGTATGCAGACGCGCGATTTCCGCCGCGCCTACGAGGCCTTCGTGGACAAGCGCAAGCCGGTGTTCGAAGGGGATTGAGCCATGCAGGACGCCACCTGGCTGGATTGGCCCTTCTTCGAGCCCTGGCACGGCGAGCTCGCCCGCGATCTCCAGGCCTGGTGCGCGCGCGAGCTGCCCCGCATCGACCATCACGACACGGACGCGGCCTGCCGCCAGCTGGTGGCGGCGCTGGGCAAGGCCGGCTGGCTGCGCTATTGCGTGCCGGCCGGGCCCGACGGGGCCTGGGGCGGCAAGCTGGCCGAGGTCGATTCGCGCGCCGTGTGCATTCTGCGCGAAACCCTGGCCCGCCATGAAGGGCTGGCCGACTTCGCGCTGGCCATGCAGGGCCTGGGCAGCGGAGCAATCTCGCTCATGGGATCGCCCGCGTTGCGCGCGCGCTATCTGCCGCGCGTGGCGCGCGGCGAGGCCATCGCCGCCTTCGCGCTCTCCGAGCCCGAGGCCGGCTCCGATGTGGCCGCCATGCAGTGTTCGGCCCGCCTGGACGGCGACAGCTATGTGCTGGACGGCAGCAAGACGTGGATCTCCAACGGCGGCATCGCCGATTTCTATTGCGTCTTCGCCCGCACGGGCGAGGCGCCGGGCGCGCGCGGCATCAGCGCCTTCGTGGTCGACGCGGATACCCCGGGCTTGCGCGTCTCCGAACGCATCGCGCTGATGGCGCCCCATCCCCTGGCCACGCTGTCTTTCGAGCAATGCCGTATTCCGGCCGGCCAGCGCCTGGGCGAGGCCGGGCAGGGCTTCAAGCTGGCCATGATGACGCTGGACATCTTCCGCGCCTCCGTGGCGGCCGCCGCCCTGGGTTTTGCCCGCCGCGCCCTGGACGAGGGATTGGCGCGCGCGCGTTCACGCCGCATGTTCGGCCAGACGCTGGCTGATCTGCAGCTGACGCAGGCCGCGCTGGGCGATATGGCCTGCGCGATCGACAGCGCCGCGCTGCTGACCTATCGCGCCGCCTGGACGCGCGACGTGAAGCGCGAGCGCAGCACGCGCGAGGCCGCCATGGCCAAGATGGCGGCCACCGAATCCGCCCAACAGGTGATAGACCGCGCCTTGCAGATGTTCGGCGGCGCCGGCGTGGTGAGCGGCCAGCCGGTCGAGAAGCTGTATCGGGAAATCAGAGCGCTGCGTATCTACGAAGGCGCCACGGAAGTGCAGAAGTTGATCATTGCCCGAGAACTGTTGAAAAACTGATCACCTATAGCGACAGGGGAACACCATGGAAGCATCCGCGCACAAGGACACTTTCGCCCGCGACAATCTGCCGCCCGCCGAGCAGTGGCCCGAGCTGCTGCTGGACGGGCCCGACACCGCCTATCCGGCGCGGCTGAACTGCGCCGTCGAACTGGTCGACGCCATGGTGCGCCAGGGTGGCGGGGAGCGCATCGCGCTGCGCTGGGCCGCCAAAGGCGGACAGGAAAGCATGAGCTATGCCGGATTGCAGGCGCTGAGCAACCGCATCGCCCGCGTGCTCGTCGAAGACATGAAGCTGGTGCCGGGCAACCGCATCCTGCTGCGCGGTCCCAACAATCCCATGATGGCGGCGGCCTGGCTGGGCGCCATCAAGGCCGGCCTGGTGACCGTGCCGACCATGCCGCTGCTGCGCGCCAAGGAGCTCAAGCAGATCATCGACAAGGCTGAAGTGCAGGCCATGCTTTGCGATGTCCGCCTGAAGGACGAGGCCCTCGATTGCCTGGATGGCGCCGGCCAGTATTTCTGCCCCACGCTTGGGCAGATCATGCTGTTCAACGACGACGGCCCCGGCGCGCTGGACCGGCTGGCGGCGGGCAAGCCGGACGACTTCGAGGCCTGCGATACCTCGGCCGACGACGTCTGCCTGATCGCCTTCACCAGCGGCACCACCGGCGCGCCCAAGGGCTGCATGCACTTTCACCGTGACGTGCTGGCCATGTGCGATCTGTTCCCGCGCCATGTGATCCGGCCGGAACCGGACGACATCTTTTGCGGCACGCCGCCCCTGGCCTTCACGTTCGGCCTGGGCGGGCTGCTGTGCTTTCCCTTGCGGGTGGGCGCCAGCACCGTGCTGGCCGAGAAGCTTACGCCCGAGTCCCTGCTGCAGCTGATCCAGGACTTCCAGGCCACCATCGTTTTCACGGCGCCGACCTTCTACCGGCAGATGGCGCCCATGGCCGGCCGTTTCCGCCTGGGCAGCCTGAAAAAAAGCGTGTCGGCGGGCGAAGCCTTGCCGGACGCGACGCGCCAGCTCTGGAAACGGGCCACCGGCATCGAGATGATAGATGGCATCGGCGGCACCGAGATGATCCACGTCTTTGTGTCCAGCCCGCCCGAATCAGTGCGCAGCGGCGCCATCGGCAAGGTGGTGCCGGGTTATGTCGCCCAGGTGGTCGACGACGACATGCGGCCCGTACCTCATGGCACGCCCGGACGCCTGGCCGTCAAGGGCCCTACCGGGTGCCGCTATCTGGCCGATCCGCGCCAGGCGAAGTTCGTGCAGCAGGGCTGGAATCTTCCTGGCGACACCTTTGTGCAGGATGCCGACGGTTATCTGTACTACCAGGCCCGCAACGACGACATGATTATTTCGGCGGGCTACAACATCGCCGGACCCGAGGTCGAGGACGCGCTCATGCGCCATGAGGCGGTGGCCGAGTGCGGCGTGGTCGGCATGCCCGACGAAGAGCGCGGCCAGGTGGTGGCCGCCTATGTGGTGCTCAAGCCCGGCTTCGAGGGTACGCCGCAGATGGCGGCCGCGCTGCAGGCTTATGTCAAGGACAGCATCGCGCCCTACAAGTATCCGCGCGTCATCAAGTTCGTGGCGACGCTGCCGCGCACCGAAACCGGCAAGCTGCAGCGCTTCGTGCTGCGCCAGCTGGCCTCGGGAGGGCGTTGATGGCCGGGCCCTTCGTCAGCGAGGTGGAGATCCGTTTCCGGCATTGCGACCCGGCCGGCATCGTGTTCTACCCGCGCTATTTCGAGATGATCAATGACTTCGTCGAGGAATGGTTCGACAAGGGCCTGGGACTGTCTTTCCACACCCTGCATACCGAACGCGGCATCGGCACGCCCACCGTTTCGGTGCAATGCGATTTCCAGCGGCCCAGCCGCTGGCGGGAGCGGCTGCGGCAGGTGCTGGAGCTGCGGCGCATCGGCGGCGCGTCGTTCCAGGCGGCGGTGCGATTCGAGGGGGAGGACGGGCAAATCCGGCTGACCGCGGCGGTGACCATTGTCACCGTCGATCTGTCCCGGATGCGCGCCACGGCGCTGCCCGATGATTTGCGCGCGCGCATGCAGGATTTCTTGCTGACGGCGCAGGCTTAATACAAAAGGATGAGAACGCTATGAAGATCTTGCAACCGCCGGACTGGCTGGCGCCGCGGGGCTATTCCAACGGCATGATGACCGAGCTGACGGTGGGCTCGCGCCTGCTTTTCGTGGGCGGGCAGATCGGCTGGAACAGCCAGCAGCAATTCGAGACTGACGACTTCGCGCTGCAGGTGCGCCAGACGCTGGAGAACATCGTCGCCATCCTGAAGGAAGGCGGCGCGGGGCCGCAGCACATCGTGCGCATGACCTGGTATGTCAAGGACAAACAGGAATACGTCGCCGCCTATCCGGAGATCGGCCGGCATTACCGCGAAGTGATAGGCCGCTATTTCCCGGCCATGACCGCCGTGGAGGTCGCCGACCTGGTGGAGGACCGCGCCAAGGTGGAGATCGAGGTCACGGCGGTGGTGGAGGGCTGACCCCGCGGCGCGGCGGTCAGCGGATCACCGCCTGGCCGGCCTCGGCGTCGAGCATGGCCCGGCCGCCGGGCCGCTCTTCCATGATCTCCAGCACCTTGCCGCTGACCCGCAGGGTGACGCCGCCATGGAAGCGCTTGAGCGCCACGATGGTGGCGTTGTCCAGGGGCTGGAGCTGCTCGTCCAGGCGTTCCTCCTCGGCCTGCAGCAGGTTCAGGTCGCCGGTCACGCGCGCGTGCGTGGCGCGCGCCCGGTCGCTCATGCCGTTGACATTCCTGGCCGGGTTGTTGTGCAGGAAGACAATGAGTTTTTCGAGCTTGCCTTTCTCGTCCTGCAGGCTGTTGCGGCGTTGCAGCAGCGCGGCGCGCTTGGCCTCGGCGTGCGGATGCAGGCCGACGCAGACCAGGGTCGGCACGGCCGCCAGCGAGCCGATGGTGCCGGCATTGACCGATTTCGTGGCATGGATCTCGCCGCCGGTGATCACCCCCTGATTGGACTTGGGCGGGCCCACCGTCACGCTTTCGCCGGCATAGAGCCGGCTCTGGCGGACTTCGCGCTCGGCGGCGATATTCTTGTCGGCGTTGACCACGGCATTCTCGATGAAGCGCGCCTTGACCGAGCCGCCCGCGGTGATCTGCGCGGTGCGTGTCTGGGCGGACTGCGACGGGTTGCCGGGTCCGCGCGCGCCGGTCTGCTTGAGCTCGGCCATGCCGATGATGCCGCCGTTGACGCTGATATTGCCGCCGGCATGCACATGGGCGGCCTCGACGGTCCCGTTGACCACCACATCGCCGGAAACCCGGACTTCCATGCCGGCGGTGATGTCGCCGCGCACCTTGAGCGTGCCGTCGAAATTGATATTGCCGGTCGACAGGTCCACGCGGTCGACCTCGACCAGCGAATTCACCAGCACGCCCTGGGGCACGACCATGGGCGAGCCGGCGCTGGCCGCGCGCAGCAGACAGGGATCGTTCTCGTCGACGGCGACGCCGGTGAGGTTGGGGGCGAAGGGCGTGTCCGCCACATGCGCCGGCGGCACGGCCTCGCCCAGCACGTTCAGGCCGGGTTTGCCCTGTACCGCCGGGATGCGGCGCATGAGCGGCGTGCCGGGCGCCACCAGGGTCAGATTGCCCAGTTCGCGGTAATCGACCACGGCATTGTCGTCGTCTTCCTGCTGGCGCGTCTTCAGCGCATCCAGCAGGCTTTCGAAGCTGGCGGGCGTGCCCAGCGTGGGCGGGGTGCCCTGGGCGATGACAGCGGTGTTGGTGCGCCGGTCGGAGACGGCGCTCAGGATGGCGTCATCGCGCACGCCATAGACCACGCCGAGTTCGATCAGCTGCGCCTGTACATCAGCCAGCGTGACCCGGCGGCCGCCGCGCGGCGGGCTGACCGACAGCACCACCGCCATGCGGTCGGGCGAAATCTCCAGCTCGAAGCTGCCGTTGCGCACTTCGCCCACGGAGGCCAGCACGGGCTCGCCGGCTTCGCGGCAGGCTTCGATGAAGTTCACCGCGCTGGTCTGGTCCAGCACGTCCGTTTCCCAGCCCTGGGCTTGGACGGCCGCGGTCAGCGTCTCCCAGGACGGCGGCTCGCTTTCCTCCCCTTCGGGGGTATAGCTGGCGATCAGGGCGCGGGTGTTCTCGTCCAGCACCAGCCGGAACGCTTCTTCGACAGGCGGCATGCTTCTCCCTCTGCGGCGCTGGCTCCTGACCCGGCGCTTGGGGGGGACGAGCGCGATATCGCTAAGTAATAACTAGAAATACCAAGACATATTAAGCGATATTCGTCCGGCCGAGGGAGTTCTTTTTTGTGCGGGTTTCTCAGGCTATGTCACTGATTCCAGATAAAAACCCGCTCCCCCGCGGCGCAAGGGGGCGGGCAGGCGAGGCCGGGATCAGGCCGGGTGCCGCAGCTGCTTGAACACCGCTTCGGCGTGATCGAGGGTGGCTTGCAGCGTGGCGTCGTCATGCGCGGCCGAGACAAAACCGGCTTCGAAGGCCGAGGGCGCGAAATGCACGCCGCGCTCCAGCATGGCGTGGAAGAAGCGCTTGAAGGCTTCGGTATCGGCGCCCGAGACTTCGGCGAAGGTGGTGGGCACGCGCGGCATGAAGTACAGGCCGAACATGCCGCCGACGGCGTCGGCGCTGAAGGGCACGCCGGCGGCGCGGGCGCGTTCGGCCAGGCCCAGGGCGAGGCGCTGGGTGCGGGCCGACAGATCTTCGTAGAAGCCGGGCTGGCCGATCAGGCGCATGGTGGCCAGGCCGGCGGCCACGGCCACCGGGTTGCCCGACAGCGTGCCGGCCTGGTACACGCCGCCCAGCGGCGCGATATGGCGCATCAGTTCGGCGCTGCCGCCGAAGGCGCCCACCGGCATGCCGCCGCCGATGACCTTGGCCAGCGTCGTCAGGTCGGGCTTGATGCCGGTGAGGCCCTGCACGCCTTGCGGGCCGACGCGAAAGCCGGTCATGACCTCGTCGAAGATCAGCACGCTGCCGTGGCGGGTACACAGCTCGCGCAGGCCTTCGAGGAAGCCGGCTGCCGGCTTGATGAGGTTCATGTTGCCGGCGACCGGTTCGACGATCACGCAGGCGATGTCGGCGCCATGCTCGGCGAAGGCCGTCTGCACCGCGGGCAGGTTGTTGTAGTCCAGGGTGATGGTGTGGGAGACGAACTCCGGCGGCACCCCGGCCGAACTGGGATTGCCCAGGGTCAGCAGGCCCGAGCCGGCCTTGACCAGCAGGCTGTCGGAGTGGCCGTGATAGCAGCCCTCGAACTTGATGATCTTGTTGCGGCCGGTCGCGCCCCGCGCCAGGCGGATGGCCGTCATGGTGGCCTCGGTGCCGGAACTGACCAGGCGCACCTGTTCCATGGAGGGCAGGCGCTCGATCAGCAGCTCGGCCAGCTCGATCTCGGCTTCGGTCGGCGCGCCGAAAGACAGGCCGCCGGTAGCGGCGTCCTGCACGGCGCGCACCACTTCGGGATGGGCATGGCCCAGGATGGCCGGGCCCCAGGAACCGATGTAGTCGATGTACTGCCTGCCCTCGGCGTCCCAGATGTGCGGGCCCAGCGCGCGCTTGATGAAGCGCGGGGTGCCGCCCACCGAACGGAAGGCGCGCACGGGCGAGTTGACGCCGCCGGGAATGCTGCGGCAGGCGCGTTCGAAGAGTTCAGCGTTTCGGGACATGGCTCTCTAGGCTAGGAAAGAAGGGAAGGGCGCGGCGCAGGCTTGAGCCGCGGCGCGGATGTCAGGGGCCTCGAACAGGCCGGTGATGACGGCGATGCTGTCGGCGCCGGCGGCGGCGGCCTGCCCGGCATTGGCCGGCGTGATGCCCCCGATGGCCACCACGGCTGGCCGCGGCGCGGCCTGGCCGCGCACCAGGGCGGCCGCCTCGCCCAGCAGGGCCAGCGGCGCGTGCACGGCTTGGGGCTTGGTGGGCGAGGGGAAGACCGCGCCGAAGGCGATGTAGTCGGCGCCCTGGGCCATCAGGCCGCGCGCGCGTTCCAGGTCCGCATAGCAGGACACGCCAAGGATGAGCCCGGGGGCGGCGGCGCGCACCTCGGCCAGCGAGGCGTCCTCGCGGCCCAGGTGGGCGCCATCGGCGCCTGCTTCCAGGGCGGTCTGCCAATCGTCGTTGACCAGGAAGACCACGCCCAGCTCGCGGCACAGCGGGGCGAGTTCGCGCGCCTGCGCCAGGCGTTGCGCGCGCGAGAGGTGCTTGCGGCGCAGCTGCAAGGCGCGCATGCCGCCGGCGGCCGCCTGGCGCACGGCGTCCAGCAGCCGCGCCGTGTCATCCCATTCCGGCGTCACGCCATACAGGCCGATGGGGAAGCGGGTCTGGGTCATGGCCGGGGCAGCCGGTTGGGAAGGGGACGGCCCATGCCGGCCGTGAAGCTGGCGGCCAGGCCTTGCTCGGCATGTGTCAGGGCCTGCTCGACCGCCGCGGGCACGTCGCGGCCGGCGGCCAGCAGGGCGGCGGCCGCCGCGGCCAGCAGGCCGCCAGTGTCTCCGCTGCGGGCCGGGGGCGCCTGCCAGGTCCAGGTGAAGCTGCGGCCATCCTGGCCCACCAGCACATTGGCCGCATGGCCCGGGCGCAGCGGACTGCCCAGCACCAGGGCCCATTGGGCGCCGCCGGCCAGCAGGGCATGGGCGGGCGAAGGCGAGCCCGAGGTGTCGATGCTGCCATCGGATTGCCATTGCGCCAGGCGCATATGCTCGACCACCACCAGATCCGTCTGGGGCAGCACCAGTTCCAGCGTGGCGGCCAGCAGCTCCTCCGCGTCGTCCTGCTCGACCGCGTCCTGCGGCGTGGGCGCGCGCGGCCCCAGGTGCAGCACCAGCGGCACCTGGCTGTAGTCGGCCGCCAGCTGGGCGACCACGCTGGCGGTCTCGGGCGAGAACATGCCGCCTACCTTGATCGCCTGTACCGGCATGTCTTCGAGCAGGCAGCGCGCCTGGTCGTCGAGCAGGTCGGGCGAGACCGGGTGGATGTCCTCGATGCCGGCGGTGTCCTGCACCGTCAATGCGGTGACGGATGCCAGGCCATGACAGCCCAATTGCGCGCAGGTCACGGCGTCGGCCGGCAGGCCATCGGCGCCGGTGGGGTCCAGGGGACCCAGAATCAGTACGAGAGGGGGGGTAACAGCGGTCACGGAGGGCTGGGCTGGACGGGGAGGGATGCTTTCTTTGCTCTGCATCAGACGGCATCCTGACGGGGTTTCGGTAAGATATGCCCATTCTAATGGATGCGATTCGTGCTTTGCCCCCGCGGGGGCGGGGCGCACAGAGAACTAGAGAGAACTATGCGTACTTGGATGTGTCTTATCTGTGGCTGGGTCTATGATGAAGAGGCCGGTCTGCCGGACGAGGGCATCGCCCCGGGCACCCGCTGGGAGGATGTGCCCCCCAACTGGGTCTGTCCCGAATGCGGCGCCCGCAAGGAAGACTTCGAGCTGATGGAAATCTGACCCGGTCCTCGGCCTATCAGGCGGCCCTGGCTGGCCGCCCCCTACAGGTTCTGGAGACCGCCATGACCGACATTCCCCATTCCGAGGCCGACGCGGGCGCGTTGCCCACTGACTTCTCCAACCAGTTCCTGATGGCCATGCCCGGCATGGTCGACGAAAACCTGGCCGGCACCGTGATCTACATCTGCGAGCATACCGCCCGCGGCGCCCTGGGCCTGGTCATCAACCGGCCCACCGATCTCACGCTGGCTTCGCTGTTCGAGCGCATCGACCTCAAGCTGGAGATCGGCCCGGTCGGCGACGCAAAAGTCTTTTTCGGCGGTCCGGTGCAGACCGACCGCGGTTTTGTGCTGCACGCGCCGGCCGGCGACTACAGCTCCAGCATCAAGCTGGGCGAGCTGGCCCTGACCACTTCGCGCGATGTGCTGCAGGCGGTGGCCGACGGTAATGGCCCGGCGCGCATGCTCGTGACCCTGGGCTATGCCGGCTGGGGCGCCGGCCAGCTGGAGAGCGAAATGAGCCAGAACGCCTGGCTCAATGTCGCGGCCGATCCCGCCGTCATTTTCGACGTGCCGGCCGAAGACCGCTATCCCGCCGCCATGAAGCTTCTGGGAATCGATCCGGTGATGCTGGCCGGCGAAGCGGGCCATGCCTGAGGAAACCCTGCTGGCCTTTGATTTCGGCGAAAAAAAAATCGGCATCGCGATCGGCAATACGCTGACCCGCCAGGCGCGGCCGCTGGAGATCATCTTTTCCGAGCGCCGCGACGAGCGCTTCGGCCGTATCGCGCAACTGCTCCAGGAGTGGCAGCCCCAGCGCGTGGTCGTGGGCCTGGCCCTGGCCACCGACGGCGGCGAACAGCCCGCCACCCAGCGCTGCCGGCGTTTCGCCAACCAGCTGCATGGCCGCTTCGGCCTGGCCGTGGAGCTGGTCGACGAGCGCGGCTCCAGCATGGAGGCCCAGGCGCAGCTGGGCAGCCATGCGCCCGACGATGCCATGGCCGCAGCCGTCATCCTGCAGCGCTATCTCGACCGTCTGCCCTGAGGCATATGTTCAATCCGCAATTGAGCCCGCGCGGCGAGCTGCTGCATTTCCTGTCCACCGAAGGCCTGCCCAAGCGCTTGCTGGAGTCCTTGCTCGCCGTCCATGGCGGCGGCGCCGCGCTGGCCGGCCGCGAGGTCTGCCTGATCGGTCCGGACGGCGCCGCCCTCCAGGCCCTGGAACAGGCGGCGCTCGCGCTGGGCGCGGCCACGCGCCGGCTGGCCGCGCCGCCGGCCGCCAGCCAGGCCGATATCCATGTGCTGCGCCACCATGCCAGCGGCGCGGCCCATGCGCTGGCGGCCCGCCTGCCTCGCGTGGTCAACGCCGGCGACGGCTGGCATGCGCGGCCGCTGGCCGCCCTGGCCGATTTGCTGGCGATCCGCCAAGCCAAGGGCGGGTTCACCGAGTTGCGGGTGGCATTCATCGGCGATTTCGCGCATTCGGGGCGCGGCCGTTCGCTGGCGCACGCCCTGACCACGCTGGGCGCGCCCGAACTGCGCGCCGCCGGCCCCCGGGCATTGTTGCCCGAAGGCCTGCCCCAATTGGGCTTGCGCGCCTGTGATTCCCTGGCCCAGGCCGTCGATGGCGTCGACGTCGTGGTGGAGCTCGGCCTGACGGAGGAGGCCCTGTCGGCCCTGCCTTCGGCCGAAGACTATGCGCGCCGCTGGACGCTGGGCGCGGCCGCGCCCGGCGTGCTGCGCCTCGGGCCGCCGGATGGACCGGGCTTGCAGGCCGCGTCCATGGCGGTGTTCCGCCAGCTTGTCGCGGGGGCGCCATGAGAATCCATATCCGCGCGGCCCGCCATCTGGACCCGCTCGACGGGCGTGACGAGGTCGCGGATCTTTTCCTGGCCGACGGCTGCATCATCGCCCATGGCCAGGCGCCGGCCGGCTTCCAGGCCGAGCGCGTGATCGAGGCCGGCGGGCTGGCGGTCTTGCCGGGCCTGACCGACCTGGCCGCGCAGCTGGGCGCGGACCCGCGGCGGGAAGGCCGCGCGGCCCTGTCCGGCGGCGTGGTCCGCCTGGTGCTGCCGGCAGAGGCCCCGGACGGTCCGGGCATGCCGCGGAGCCTGCGCCTGGGGCCCATGCTGGATGCGGCGGGCCGGCTGTCGGCCATGGCCGGCCTGCTGGACCAGGGTTGCGCCGGCATCGCCCTGGGCGACGCGCCCCTGCCGGGCAGCGCCCTGCTGTGGCGCGCCATGCAATACGCGGCCGACCTGGGCGCCACCCTGTGGCTGCGTCCCGAGGATGCCGGGCTGGCCGCCGGCGGCGTGATGGCGGCCGGCGCCTACGCGACCCGGCTGGGCCTGCCCGGCATTCCGGAACAGGCCGAAGTCCTGGCCCTTCACACCTTGTTCACCCTGCAGCGCGCCACCGGAGCACGCCTGCACCTGTGCCGCTTGTCCAGCGCCGCCGGGATCGCCTTGCTGCGGGCCGCGCGCGCCGAAGGCCTGCCCGTGACGGCCGACGCTTCCATCCACCATCTGCACCTGACCGACCTGGACATCGGCTTCTACGACAGCCGCTGCCACCTGCGCCCGCCCTTGCGCGGCCAGCGCGACCGGGAGGCCATCGCCCAGGCCCTGGCCGACGGCACGCTGGACGCCCTGTGCTCCGACCATCGTCCCCTGGGCGCGGCCGAGAAGGCCGGGCCTTTTGCCGAAACGTCGCCGGGCGCCAGCGGCGTGGAGCTGTTGTTGCCGCTGGCGCTCAAATGGGCCCGCGCGCGCGGACTGGCCCCTGCGCGCGCGCTGGCCTGCGTCACGCTGGGCCCGGCCCGCGTGCTCGGCCTGCCCGCGCCCAGCCTGGCGCCGGGCGCGCCGGCCGATCTCTGCCTGGTGGACCTGGACGACGAACGCCGGGTGGCGGAGATGCAGAGCGGCAGCGCGCAGACGCCGTTCGCGGGTATGATGCTGCCCGGCCGTGTCCGCGCCACCTTGATAGGCGGGAACATACTCTGGGAGATGCCGGCTTGAAGCTCTTGCGCTTTGTCCTGCGGGCCATGCTGGTGCTGCCCTGGCTGTTGTTCGGCCTGTTCTGCGTCAGCCTGGTCTATCGATTCCTGTCCGCCGGACAGCGCGCGGCGCTCAACCGATTCTGGTCGCGCCGGCTGATGCGCATGTGCGGCGTGCGCCTGTCCATCAAGGGCGAGCCGCGCCTGACAGGCGCCGTCCTCTGGGCCGCCAACCATGTTTCCTGGATCGATATCTTCGTGGTCAATGCGGTGCGCGCCACCGCCTTTGTCGCCAAGAGCGAGATACGCGGCTGGCCGGTGATCGGCTGGCTGGCCGCCGGCGCCGGGACGCTGTTCATCGAACGCAGCCAGCGCCACGCCGTGCATGCCATGGGGCAGTCCATCCATGAATGTTTCGCGCGCGGCGACGCCGTGGGGTTGTTTCCGGAGGGCACGACGACCGAAGGCTTCGAACTGCGGCCCTTCCATGCCAGCCTGTTCGAGCCGGCCCGGGCTGCCGGGGTGGACATCCAGCCCGTGGCCTTGCGCTTTCTGCATCATGGCCAGCGCAGCGGCTTCGCGGCCTTTGTCGGCGAGGAAACGCTGGTCGCCAATCTGTGGCGCGTGCTGGGCGCCACCGGCCTGGCGGTCGAGGTGGTGTTCCTGCCGCCGGTGCATACCCTGCACGAGGACGGCACGCCCTATACGCGGCTGGAGCTCTCGCGCCTGGCGCGCGAGGCCATCCTGGCGCAGCTCTGAGGCTTTATTCGGACAGCGGGTCCTGAAACTGGCTGCATTTGATCTGCACCAGCTTGCGGTCCTGCAGCCGCATGGCGGTCAGCGCGCCGCCCCAGACGCAGCCGGTATCCAGGCAGATCAGGTGAGGCCGGATCAGCAGGCCCAGCGTGGACCAGTGGCCGAAGACGATGGTCACGTCGCGCGTGGCGCGGCGGGGGACATCGAACCAGGGCACCAGGCCGCTGGGCCAGGCGCCCGGAGCCACCTTGGTGGCGAACTCCATATGGCCGGCGGGCGTGCACAGGCGCATGCGGGTGAGCGCATTGATGATGACGCGCATGCGCTTGCCGCCCTTGTGGTCTTCCTTCCAGTTGACCGGCTCGTTGCCATACATCTTCTGCAGCGCTTTCTGCCAGTTGGGGCCGCGCAGCGCGGCCTCCACCTCGCCGGCCAGCGCCAGCGTTTTTTCGACATCCCACTTGGCCAGCACGCCGGCGTGCACCATCAGGTGCTCATGCGCGTAGTGCGCCAGCGGCCGGTGGCGCAGCCAGTCGATCAGGTCGGCGGCGTCCGGCGCATTGAGGATGTCATCGAGCGTGTCCGAGCGCGAGGGCTTGCGCACGCCCGCCGCCGTGGCCAGCAGGTGCAGGTCGTGGTTGCCGAGGATGGCCACGGCGCGGTCGCCGAGCGCCATGATGCGCCGCAGGGTCGCCAGCGACTCCGGGCCGCGGTTGACCAGGTCGCCCGCGAACCAGAAGCGCGAGTCGGGATCGGACGCGATATCGGGGTGCGCCAATAATTGCTGCAGCGGTGTGCAGCACCCTTGCACGTCGCCGATCATCCAGATGCTGCCAGTCGTCATGCCGACGCTAATCTCCGGGTTGAGGAGGTCTTGCCAAGGACCGCTTTCAGGCGGCCTTGCGTTGTTGCGATTGACGGGTGAACCCGTGCCGGTACTCCATCATGACCAGCGCGCCCAGCGCGAGCACCATGGCGGCGGCGTTCGGGCCCAGGGCCGTCAGCCAGGGCGGCCAGCGGCTGAGCATGCCGACGTTCAGGGCCAGCTGGTTGACCATGAAGAAGGCCACCCCCATCAGGATGCCGATGAAGACCTTGGCGCCGACGCCGCCGCGGCGGGTCTGCATGAAGGCGATCGGCGCGGCGATGGTGATCATCACCAGCAGGGTGAAAGGATAGACGAACTTGCGCCACAGGGCGACGATCTGGCGATCGGCCTGCAGCTGGTTGTGATGCAGATAATCGATGTAGTCCAGCAGGGTGACGGCCGACATGCGCTCGGGCGTGAGCACGCGGGCCAGCAGGCGCTCGGAGCTGAGCGTGGTGTCCAGGCGCAGGTTGGGTTGCCGGCTCACCGAAGCCGGGGGCGTGGCGGGCGGTCTGGCGTTGGCCAGCGCCTCGGCGGCCTTGTCGTCGATGCGCGTCTGCACCACGTCGGTCAGGACCAGATCGCCGCCGGTGAACTGGCCGGTGGCGGCCGTGGACAGGGATTCCAGCTCCAGGTTGGGCTTGAATTCGTACAAGGTGACGTCGCGCACCTGGCCGTCGGCCAGCAGGGTCTTGATGTTGATGATGCGGGTGCCGCCGTCGCGGGTCGGCTCCTTGAACCAGTAGCCGCTGTTCAGGCGCCCGCCGCCGGCTTTGCCGCGGAAGGTGAGGTCGGCTTCGCCGCTTTTGATTTCGGCAATGGGGGTGACGAACTCCGAGAGCAGGGTCGCGCCTATCATCATCGGGATGGTGATGATCCACAGCATGCGCATCAGCCGCATGCCGCTCACGCCCGACACCCGCAGGATGACCAGCTCATTGCGCTGCGCCAGGCCGGCCAGCGCGAGGATGGCGCCGATCAGCAAGCCGATGGGCAGCAGGTCGTACAGGCGGGTGGGCAGCGCCAGCGCCTGCATATAGAGCAGGGCCAGCATGCTGAACTTGTCGCCCACGTTGTCCAGGTCGTCGACCAGGGCGAAGAACGTGAACAGCCCCAGCAGGGCCAGGAGGACCACTGCGCAGGAGCGATAGATCTCGCGGGCCAGATAGCGGCGGGCTGTACGCATGAATCTCAAAAACCTTCAGGGCGCGGGGCGCCTAAAACACCAGACTTTAACAAATATGGAGCCGGCCCCGCCCCTTGCGGGTCACGGAATGTCCACCATGCGCATCCGGCGCAACAGTGTCGCCGTGCGGGAGTTGAGATAGCTGGTGTTTCTGTGCTTGTCGTAGTAGCGGGGATTGGGCAGCATGGCCGCCAGCCGGGCCGATTGCGAAGCGCCCAGGCCGGCCGCGCTCGTGCCATAGTAATGGCGCGCCGCGGCTTCGGCCCCGAATACGCCCACGCCCCATTCCGCCACGTTCAGGTAGAGCTCCAGGATGCGCTCCTTGGGCATGACGTGTTCGATCATATAGGTCAGCACCAGTTCCTGCCCCTTGCGCAGATAGCTGCGCGAGCTGGACAGGAAAAGATTCTTGGCCAATTGCTGGGTGATGGTCGAGCCGCCGCGCATCTTGCCGCGCCCCTGGGCCTGCTGCTCGTGGTTGTACTCCCAGGCCTTGCGTATGGCGTCCCATTCGACGCCGTCGTGTTCCGTGAAGTTGGCGTCTTCGGAGGCCACGACGGCCCGCTTGAGCGAGGCGTTGATGCGGTCGTAGGGCACCCAGGTGTAGCGCAGCTCGGCCTTTGGATCGGTTTCGCGCAGGCGCGAGAGCTCCTGGCGCATGATGGCGCTGCTGCCTGGATCGCGATAGGCATACCACACCACCATGGAAAACATGGCCAGCTCATAGATGAGCAGCAGGCACAGCAGCGCCATGATGGCGCCGGTGACGATGCGGAACCAGGAACGGGAGCGCGCCATTCGGGCCTCGTCCGCCTAGCCCTCGGCCAACAGCTCGGCGCGCAGCGCGGTCAGCACCGGGGAAGGGTCGGGCCGCTGGCCGTGCCAGATGAAAAAGCTCTCGGCCGCCTGGCCCACCAGCATGCCCAGCCCGTCGGCGGTGCGCGCCGCGCCGTCGGCCGTGGCCTGCCGCATGAAGGCCGTGGGGCGGGCGCCGTAGACCATGTCGTAGGCCAGCGCATCGGGGGCATACAGGTCCCCGGGTAGCGCCGGCGCCTCGTCCAGCAGGCCGCTGGCGGTGGCGTTGATCACCACGTCCCAGCCGCCGGCGCGGGCCGCGTCGGGCAGGCCGCCGGCGGTTATGCGGGTGCCGCTGTGTATGCCGCTGGCCTGCCAGGCGGCGACCAGTTCGGCCGCGCGCGCGGGGTTGCGGTTGACGATGCGGATTTCGGCGCAGCCGGTCTCGGCCAGCGGCTGCAGCACGCCGCGCGCCGCGCCGCCGGCGCCCACCAGCAACAGGTGGGCGCCCCGCAGCGGCGCGCCCAGGCGCTTGAGGTCCTCGACCAGGCCCACGCCGTCTGTATTGCAGCCATGCAGCACGCCGTCGCGCCAGGTCAGGGTGTTGACCGCGCCGGCCACGCGCGCGCGCGCCGATAGATGGTCATGCGCCAGCGCAAACGCCTCCTGCTTGAAGGGCACCGTGACGTTCAGCCCGCGGCCGCCGGCCAGGAAGAACTTCCAGACCGTGTCGCGGAAACCGTCCAGCGGCGCCGGCAGGCGTTCGTACTCCAGGGCGATATGGGTCTGTTCGGCGAACATCGCGTGGATCTGCGGCGAACGGCTGTGCGCCACCGGGTTGCCGATGACGGCGTAGCGCAGCAGCGCGGGAGCCTGGGTGGGGATCATGGGGCGGAGGTTTCCAGGGAATCGTTGACGAAATGCCAGGTGCGCGTGATGACCAGCACGTCGGTATCCCGGGCCAGTTCGGGCGGGAAGGGGGCGAAGGGCGCGGCCATCTGCACAATACGCCGCGCGGCCTGGTTGAGCACGGCGTGCGGCGAGGGCTGGTCGATGTCGAAGCCGGCCAGGCTGCCGTCGCGGCGGACGCTGACCGTGATGCGCAGCGTGCCGTAGATGCGTCCGCGTGCTTCTTCGGGGAAGTGCTGCGTGCCGACGGTCTCGATGCGGGTGCGCCAGGCGTCCAGGTAGGCGGCATAGGGCGAGGCCTGGGCGGCCGGGGCCACGAAGGTCTTGCGCGGCAGCGCGCTATAGGCTTGCACGCGATTGGCCAGGGTGGCGACCTGGGCATTCTGCACGATGCCGGCCTGGTCCTCGACACTGTCGCCCGGCGCCTGGGATTCATCCCAGGGATGCACGGGCTCGCGCGCCGCGCCGGTCCGCTCTTCGGCGGTGAGCTGGGTCAGCAGGCGCGCCTGTTCGGCTTCGAGCTGGGCCTGGCGCTTGCGCATGGCCTGCAGCACGATGGTGTCGGGAGATTCGCCCGTGCGCGGCAGCGGCGTGCTGGCCACGCCCGAGCGGGCATTGCCGCCGCCGTCCACCGAGGCCTGGGCATGGACCTGGGCGCGCGGCGGCGGGCTGTCGGTATGCGCGTTGACCAGCGTGATCTCCAGGCTGGTGAGCGGCGGGCGCGGCAGCGGCGGCGCTGTGAAGCGCCAGGCCAGCAGGCCGGCATGGACCAGCAGCGAGATGGCGATGGCGATCGGCAGATAGTGCTGGCCGGGCGCCCGGAGAGGGGTGAGGAGGGAGCGGTGCACGACAGCATTTTAGGGGAACCGTCCGCTCCTCGCCCAGGCGGGCGCTAGGCCGGGCCGAGGTAGCGGCAGTCCAGTTCGAGGGACAGCTCGTCCATGCCCATGATGTCGATTTCGACCGGCGCGCCGCGTTCGAGCTCGGGCAGGCCGCCCACCCGGGTCACGAAGGGCGCATTGCCCAGCCGCACCAGATCGTCGCGCAGCACGTGGGCCACGCTGCGGCTGATGTTCTGCTGGCGCAGCCAGCGCAGGCACCAATAGCGCTCCATGGCGTTCTGGAAATCGGCCCAGGCGGCGTACTGGGCGTCAAAGGCGCCGATGATGGCGAAAAGATCGGCATCCTTGGGCTTGAAGGGCGCGACCAGCCGGGCCGAGACGCCATGCTCAACGGCGGCGATCAGCTGCCATTGATTGACCAGGTCGACATAGCGGCGCAGCGGCGAGGTGCTCCAGGCATATTGCGGCACGCCGATGGCCTCGTGCGGCAGGGCCTGGGTGCTCATGCGCACCCGGCCGGCCTGCTGCGAGCGGTAGATGCCGGGCACCCCATGCTGGTGCAACAGCCCGCCCCACAGATTGTTGGCCAGGATCATGTACTCGGCCACCATGCGGTCCAGCGGCGCGTTGCGCTGGCGCGGCACCAGGCGCACCGGGGTATCGGGGTCGTCGGGGTTGCCGTCCAGGTAGAAGCTGTATTCCACCCGGCTGTTGTTCTCCGGCTTGCCTCGGATGATGTCGCGCTGCGCCGACAGCGCCTGGGCCAGCTGCCACAGGGGCCGCAGCCAGTGGCCGTAGGGCAGGGGGGCGTCCGGATCGGCCAGGGCGGCCTCGGTCACCTCGGCGTCGAGCTGGTTGTGGCGCAGGTTCTCGCGCACCACGATGCGCTCGATGCGGGTCTCGGAGGCGATGATCTCGCCGCTGGACGGGTCGGCCGTCACGTAGAGCGAGAGGGCGGGCACTTCGCGGCCGGCGTCCAGCGAAAAGGTCTGGATGACCGAGTCCGGCTGCATGGGGATCTTGTCGCCCGGCATATAGACCGTGGACAGGCGCTGGCGCGCCAGCTTGTCCAGGTCGCTGCCGCGCGTGACCGACAGCCCGGGGGCGGCGACGTGGATGCCCACGCGCACGCGGCCGTCCGACAGGCGGGTCACCGACAGGGCGTCGTCGATCTCGGTGGTGGTGACATCGTCGACCGAATAGATCTCGGCGTCGGCCAGCGGCAGCTCGCGCTGCACCGTGGGCAGGATGATGTCGGGAAAGCCCACGCCGCGCGGGAAATTGACCGCCAGGAAGCGCCGCTTGTGCAGGGCCAGGGCGTGCGGCCAGGCGCCCAGCTCCAGCAGCAGCCGCTCGGGGCTTTTCTGCAGCCGGGTGCAGGCCGCGTCCAGGGCCTTCCATTGCATGGTGTTCTTGTCGGGCCGCACCAGCAGGGTTTCGGCCATCTGGCCGATTTCCTCGGGCAGCCTGCCCTGGGCCATGTCCTCGACCCAGGCCGCCTGTTGCTCGGCCTGGCGCTGTTTCTTTTCGAGCGCGGCCAGGGCGGCCTGCAGGATGTCGGGGGGCGCGGGACGGTAGCGGCCCTTGCCGCGCCGGTGGAAGTAGACCGGCGCGCCGTGCAGGCGCATCAGCAGGGCGGCCTGTTCGACCGCGCTGGGCGCATGCCCGAAATACTCCGCCGCCAGCGCGGGCGCGTCGAATTCTTCCTGTGGCGCGCATTCCCACAGAAAGGCCAGGTCGATGCCCTCGGCCAGCGCGGCCGCCTCGCGCATCAGGACGGCGGGTTCGGGCGAGGCAAAGGTGAACAGCGTGTTGGCACGCTTGATCTTGCTGCGTTTGCCCGATTCCGACTCCACCTGCAGGCTGGCGTCTGTCTCCGACAGGATATTGCCGGCCTTGAAGCTGCCGTCATCTTCGTAAAACACGTACATATATCAGTCCATCGGGCCGGGGCGCGGCGCGGCCTGGCGTATCGGGAATTTAATCAGTGGGGGTAGCCCAGGGCAAAATCAAGCACCTCCGGCATCCATTGCGCGAAGTCGGACACGCCGTGGTCGCTGCCCGGAATGATGCGTTGCCGGCAACCCTCGAAACGTTCGCGCATCTCGCGCCAGTCCAGGACTTCGTCGCCGGTCGCGGCGAGCAGGAAATAACGTTCCGGATGGGTCAGGATGGGGACATGCAGCTCGCGCAATTCCTGCACATATTCGGGCAGAAAGACAAACGGAGCCGCGGAATGATACATCGTGTGTTCGCCGACCTGGGTGGCGAGGTCGCGCGGCGCATTCACGGCCGGGTTGATCATCACGGCCTTGCAGTCCAGTGCCTCGGCCAGCCAGGTGGCATAGTAGCCCCCCAGCGAGGAACCCACGACGGTCAGCCGGCGCGGCGGTGCGCCGGCCAGCAAGGCCTGCGCCGTCTCGCGCGCCAGGATGGCCGCCGCGCGCGGACTGGCCGGCAGGGCCGGGCAGGCCCAGTCGCCCTGCCGGCCCAGGCCGGCCATGGCCTGGGCCATCAGCCGCGCCTTGAACGAGTCGGGCGAGGAGCGGAATCCGTGCAGGTACAGGATCTTGGCGTCAGGCATGGCCGGGGACCTCAATGGGGACGGGCCAGGGCGTCGAGCAGTTTGCCGTGCACGCCGCCAAAGCCGCCATTGCTCATGACCAGGATGTGGTCGCCCGGGCGGGCGGCCTTGCTCACCGCCTGCACCAGGGCGTCCAGGTCATCGTAGCTGCTGGCGCGCCCTTCCAGCGGTGCCAGCACCTCGTCGGGGTTCCATCCCAGCGCGTGCTTGCCCTCGCGCGCGCCGAAGCAGAACACCAGATCGGCGCCGGCCAGGGCTTGCGGCAGGCGGGCCGCCATCGTGCCCAGTTTCATGGTGTTCGAGCGCGGCTCCAGCACGGCCAGGATGCGGGCCGCGCCGACCTGGCGGCGCAGGCCGGCCACGGTGGTCGCGATGGCGGTGGGGTGATGGGCGAAGTCATCGTAGACAGTCACGCCATTGACCGTGCCGCGCACCTCCATGCGCCGCTTCACGCCGGCAAAGCGGCTCAGGGCCGCCACGCCGTCGGTCGCCGGCACGCCGATATCCTCGGCCGCGGCCAGGGCCGCCAGGGCGTTCATGCGGTTGTGCTCGCCGCCCAGCGTCCAGCGCACCGTGCCCACGTCGTGGCCGTCACGCAACACCGTGAAGGCGCCCTCATCGTCGGCCGGGCCGGCCTGCCAGGCGCCGCCGGCGCCAAAGCGCACCGTGCGCGACCAATTGCCCCGGGCCAGCACGCGCTCCAGCGCCTCGCTGCGGGTGGGCAGGACGATGCAGCCCTCGGAGGGGATGGTGCGCACCAGGTGATGGAATTGGGTCTCGATGGCGGCCAGATCCGGAAAAATGTCGGCGTGATCGTATTCCAGATTGTTCAGGATGGCCGTGCGCGGACGGTAATGCACGAATTTCGAGCGCTTGTCGAAAAAAGCCGTGTCGTATTCGTCGGCCTCGATCACGAAGGGACGCGCACCGGACTGGTAGCGGGCCGAGACCTTCAGGCCCGGGGCGACGCCGCCGATCAGGAAATTGGGCCTCAGGCCGGCCTGTTCCAGTATCCAGGCCAGCATCGAGCTGGTGGTGGTCTTGCCATGGGTGCCGGCCACGGCCAGCACATGGGCCTGCGGCAGGATGTTGTCCCCCAGCCATTGCGGGCCCGAGATATAGCGCGCGCCGCTGTTGAGGATGGCTTCCATCAGGGGATTGCCCCGGCTGACGACGTTGCCGATCACGAACAGGTCGGGCTTGAGGGCCAGCTGGTCCGCCCCGAAGCCCTCTATCAGGGAGATGCCCTGCTCGGTCAACTGGGTGCTCATGGGCGGATAGACGCCCGCATCGCAGCCCGTCACTTTATGGCCGGCCTCGCGCGCGATCAGCGCCAGTCCGCCCATGAAGGTGCCGCAAATGCCAAGAATATGTAGATGCATGGGGTTCTCCTTCCGGCATTGTAGAGGGGAAGGGCGCGGCCGGCTTAGGCGCGGCCGGCGCGGGCGGTATATGATGGGCGCCATGAACCGACGTCTCTTTGTTTCCGCGGGCGCGGCCGCCATCGTGGCGGCGGCTGGAGGCTATTTCTACCAGCGCTCGGACCGGCCGGCGGCGCCGGCCGCCGAGGATCCCCTTGCGGCGTTATTGGCCATGTCGCTTCCGGACCTGCAGGGTAAGCCGCAGGCGTTGTCGCAATGGCGCGGCCAGCCCATGGTGATCAATTTCTGGGCCACCTGGTGCGCGCCCTGCGTCAAGGAAATGCCCGAGCTCGACGATATGCACAAAAAGGCCGGCAAAGTGCGCTTTGTCGGGATCGGCGTCGATACTGCCGAGAATATGCGAAAATTTGTCGAGAAAGTGCCCGTTTCCTATCCCTTGCTGGTGATGGGAGCCGGGGCGATCGACGTGCTGCGCGGCCTGGGCAACCCGGCCGGAGGCCTGCCGTTTACGCTGGTTTTGAATGCAGATGGCAGCATTAACCAGAAGATCCTGGGTCAGATCGATCCGGTCACGCTCGAAAAGACCGTTCTGGCGCTCGCGGCTTGAGCCAGTTGCGCAAATAGTTCGAATTGGCGTAAAAAGGCGGTTTATAGATTGTTTTGCCAGCAACTGGCAGGCCAAATGGCGCGACGCATCCTGGTATTGCATGGCCCGAATCTGAATCTCCTTGGAACCCGGGAGCCCGAGATCTACGGCAGTCTCACGCTTGCCCAGATCAACGAGGGCCTCGAATCCTTGGCGGCGGAGCTCGGCGTCACCCTGTCGGCTTGGCAGAGCAATCATGAAGGGGCCTTGGTGGATCGTATCCAGGCAGCCGCCCATGACGGTACGGACTTCATCATCATCAACGCGGCAGCCTACACGCACACCAGTGTGGCGGTGCGCGATGCGCTGGCCGGAGTGGCGATCCCATTTATTGAAGTACATTTGTCCAACCTGTATAAGCGCGAGACCTTCCGGCATCACTCCTACCTCTCCGATATCGCCATCGGCCTTATCAGCGGCCTGGGAGCGAACGGCTACGAGGCGGCCTTGCGCTATGCGGCGCGGCATTGAAACTCACCCGGACCCACGTTTTTCCTTAGCAAAACATCACGAGCTCCCGCTGTGCGCGGGTGCCGCCAACATTATCGGGAAGCAGCTTCCATGGACCTCCGAAAACTCAAGACCCTGATCGACCTCGTGGCTGAATCGGGCATTGCCGAACTTGAAATCACCGAAGGCGAGGGCAAGGTTCGCATCGTCAAGTTCTCCCAGGCCCTGCAACCTGTCGCCTATCATGCGCCCGAAGCCGCGCCCGCCGTCGTGGCGGCCGCGCCCGCCGCCGCGGCCGCTCCCGCCGCGGCGCCGGCCGCCCCGGCCATCCAGGGCCATGTGGTCAAGGCGCCCATGGTCGGCACCTTCTACCGCTCGCCCAATCCGGGCGCCGCTCCCTTCGTGGATGTCGGCCAGAGCGTCAAGGAAGGCGATGCGCTGTGCATCATCGAAGCCATGAAGCTGCTCAACGAGATCGAAGCCGACAAATCCGGCGTGATCAAAGAAATCCTGGTCGAGAACGGCGAGCCCGTCGAGTACGGTCAACCGCTGTTTGTCATTGGCTGATAGCGCAAAATGTTTGAAAAAATCCTGATCGCCAACCGCGGCGAGATTGCTCTGCGCATCCAGCGCGCCTGCCGCGAGCTGGGCATCAAGACCGTGGTGGTGCACTCGGAAGCCGACCGCGAGGCCAAGTACGTGCGCCTGGCCGACGAGTCCGTGTGCATCGGGCCGGCGCCGTCCCGCGAAAGCTACCTCAATATGCCGGCCATCATCTCGGCCGCCGAGGTCACCGATGCGGAAGCCATCCACCCGGGTTACGGCTTTCTCTCCGAGAATGCCGATTTTGCCGAGCGGGTCGAAAAAAGCGGCTTCGTCTTCATTGGTCCGCGCCCGGAAACCATACGCCTGATGGGCGACAAGGTCAGCGCCAAGCGCGCCATGATCGAGGCCGGCGTGCCCGTGGTACCCGGCTCGGAGGGCGCCTTGCCCGACGATCCCCAGGAGATCATGCGCGTTGCGCGCGAAGTGGGCTATCCGGTCATCATCAAGGCCGCCGGCGGCGGCGGTGGCCGGGGCATGCGCGTGGTGTACACCGAGGCGGCCCTGCTCAACGCGGTCAACATGACTCGTTCCGAGGCGGGCGCGGCCTTCAACAACCCCGAAGTCTATATGGAGAAGTTCCTGGAGAATCCGCGCCACGTGGAGATCCAGGTGCTGGCCGACGGTGGACGCAACGCCGTCTGGCTGGGCGAGCGCGATTGCTCCATGCAGCGCCGCCACCAGAAAGTCATCGAGGAAGCCCCGGCGCCGGGCATTCCGCGCCGCCTGATCGAGCGCATCGGCGACCGTTGCGCCGACGCCTGCCGCAAGATGGGCTATCGCGGCGCCGGCACGTTCGAGTTCCTGTTCGAAAACGGCGAGTTCTATTTCATTGAAATGAACACCCGTATCCAGGTCGAACACCCGGTGACCGAGCTGATCACCGGCGTGGACCTGGTCCAGCAGCAGATCCTCATCGCCGCCGGCGAGAAATTCGCGCTGCGCCAGCGCGATGTGACCTTCAAGGGCCATGCCATCGAGTGCCGCATCAACGCGGAAGATCCCTTCCGCTTCGTGCCCAGCCCCGGCCGCATCACCAACTGGCATACGCCGGGCGGCCCGGGGGTGCGCATCGATTCGCATGCCTACAACAGCTATTTCGTGCCGCCCAACTACGATTCGATGATCGCCAAGGTCATCACCTACGGCGACACGCGCGAACAGGCCCTGGCCCGCATGCGCATTGCCCTGTCCGAAATGGTGGTCGAAGGCATCCAGACCAACATCCCGCTGCATCGCGAGCTGTTGCAGGATGCCCGCTTCATCGAAGGCGGCACCAGCATCCACTATCTGGAAAACAAGCTGGCTCAGCGTCCCTGAGCAGCGACCGGGGCCCGCGCGGCCCCGTTTTTTGTATTGATGGCGACAGGGCCCGCGATGCGCGGGCCTTGCCGCAAGGAAGAAGCACATGCGTGAATTGGTCCTTTATTGCCGCGAGGCCCAGGCCGAGGCACTGTCCGACGCGCTGCTGGAGGCCGGCGTGCTGTCGGTGTCCGTCGAGGATGCCGACCTGGGCACCGAGGATGAGCGGCCTTTGTTCGGCGAGCCCGGCACCGAACCTTCGGTTCAGGCCTGGGACCGCAATCGCGTGGTGGCGCTCCTGCCCGACGGCGCGGATCCCGCCCAGTTGCTCGAAGAGGCCGCCCAGTCCGCCAGCCTGAACGCGGCGGACTTTGCCGGCTGGACCTTGCGCGATGTGCCCGATGCGGACTGGGTGCGTTTGACCCAGTCGCAGTTCGGCCCTATCCGCATTTCCGACCAATTGTGGATCGTGCCCAGCTGGCATCGCGATGACGACAGCGTGCCGACGCCGGAAGGCGCCATCCGCATCGAACTCGATCCCGGCCTGGCCTTCGGCACCGGCAGCCATCCCACCACCCACCTCTGCCTGGCCTGGCTGGAGGCCGAATTGCCCGCTGGCGCCGACGTGCTGGACTATGGCTGCGGTTCGGGCATCCTGGCCATCGCTGCGCGCAAGCTCGGCGCGGGCCCGACCACGGCGGTGGATATCGATCCGCAGGCCGTGCAGTCCACGCGCGACAATGCCGCGGCGAACCAGGTAAGCCTGGCGGCCGAGCTGCCCGAGGGGCTGGCCGATGGCCAGTTCCGGGTCGTGGTGGCCAACATCCTGTCCAACCCCCTGAAGGTCCTGGCGCCCATGCTGGCCGGCCGCGTGGCTCCTGGCGGCGATCTGGTGCTCTCCGGGGTGCTGGAGCGCCAGGCCGAGGAGGTCGCCGCCGCCTATGCCCCCTGGATCGCCATGTCGGTGTGGCGCGCCCGTGATGGCTGGGTCTGCCTGCACGGCCGCAAGGCCTGACCCCCGGGCCGGGGCGAGATCATGTCGCTGGTGACCCGCTGCCCGCATTGCGCGACCGCCTTCAAGGTGGTCGCCGATCAGCTGCGCGTGCGCAATGGCCTGGTGCGTTGCGGCGTCTGCAATACCGTCTTCGACGGCAGGGCCTGCCTGGTCACGCCGGGCGAACCCGACCCCGCCACGCGCGCGCCGCTGCCGGTGGTGGAACAGGCCGTGCCCATGCCGCCCACGCCCGCCGCCGTCCCCGGACCTGCGGCCGAACCCGTGCCGGCGCCGGCCGTGCTGCGCGGACGCCAGGCCATGCGCCAGGCGGGGCCGGCCGACGATGAGGGCCAGGACGGCGACCAAGATGACGACGCGCCCGATCCGGCGTCCGCGCGCCACGAAGGCGGCGATTTCCACGCAGGCCGGGACGAAGCGCCCTGGGACGATGCGCGGGCCTGGACCATCGGCGACGGCGATTCCTGGCGTGGGGGGCCGCGCGAGTCGGGCCTGGCCGCCGAGCCTGGCCTGGCTGATGCGCCCATGCCGGATGAAGGCGAGGACCTGGCTTTTCCCGGCGAGCGGCGCACACGCTATTCCAGCGCCACCGACAGCGGCCGCACCCCGCCCGAATTCCTCGATGACGACCGGGCGCGCGCGCGCGGCCTGGGCCGGCGCCTGTGGGCGCTTGCCTGCCTGGCGGCCCTCTTGGCCCTGGGCCTGCAGCTGGTCTATGTCTATCGCAGCAGCATCGCCACCAACGTGCCCATGTTGCGGCCCGTGCTGGCGTTGGCGTGCAAACCCCTGGACTGCAGCGTGGGTTATGTGCGGCGCCTGGAGCGCATCGCGATCACGTCGTCCTCATTGCGCACGCCACAAGGCGCGGCGGCCAGCGCCGCCGAGGGCCGCTCGCCCATGGTGCTCAATGTGGTCATGCGCAATCGTTTCGATAAACCCCAGCCCTGGCCCGCCCTGGTGCTGGAGTTGACCGATATTTCGGATACCGTGGTGGCGCGCAAGGTGCTGATGCCCCAGGATTACCTCGATCCCGCCCGGGCCAGCGGACCGTTCGGCGCGGGCGCCGAGGTCAGCCTGGCGGTGCCTGTCGAGGTCCAGGGCATCAATGTCAACGGCTACCAACTCGATAAATTCTTTCCCTGAAGGATCACCATGGCTTCTCCTGTGCTGGTTTGCGGTTCGATGGCGTTCGACACCATCGCGGTCTTTGAAGGCCATTTCAAGGATCACATCCTGCCCGACCGCATCCAATCGCTGAGCGTGTCCTTTCTGGTGCCCGGCATGCGCAAGGAGTATGGCGGCTGCGCGGGCAACATCGCCTACAACATGAAACTGCTGGGCGGCCAGCCGGTGCCGGTGGCCACGGTGGGCGAGGATTCCGGTGATTATCTCGAGCGCTTGAACGGCCTGGGCATCGATACCCGCCGCGTCAAGGTCGTGCCGGGGACGTTCACGGCGCAGTGTTTCATCACCACCGACCTGGACGACAACCAGATCACCGCTTTCCACCCGGGCGCGATGGCTTTCTCCGCCCAGAATGACCTGAGCCAGGCCGAGGCGGCCTGGGCCATCGTCGCGCCCGATGCCAAGGAAGGCATGTTCGCCCACGCCCAGGCCCTGGCCGCGCGCGGCATCCCCTTCATCTTCGACCTGGGCCAGGCCATGCCGCTGTTCGACGGCGCGGACCTGGAGCGCATGCTCGGGCTGTGCCAGGCCCTGACGGTCAACGACTACGAGGCCAGCGTGGTCGAGCAGCGCACCGGCCGCAACATGGCCGAGATCGCCCGCGGCCTGCGCGCCGTGGTCGTCACGCGCGGGGCGCAGGGCGCCACGCTGTACACCGAGGGCCAGGAGATCCGGATCGAGCCGGTCCAGGCCGACGACGTCGTGGACCCGACCGGCTGCGGCGACGCCCATCGCGCCGGCCTGCTCTACGGCCTGACCTCGGGCTGGAGCTGGCCCGACAGCGCGCGCCTGGCCAACCTGATGGGCGCCATCAAGATCGCCTCGCGCGGTCCGCAGAACCACGCCCCCGGCCGGGCCGAGATCGATCGCCGCCTGCAGCAGGCCTATGGGCTGTCGCTGCCGGCCTGAGCGTCAAGAAACGCAAGGAGCCGGAACCAAGCCGCCGCGGCGCCTCTCCAATATGTCATGGTCAGGCGGCGGCGCCGCCCAATTTGGTTGCACCCTGTTTCGACCCCGGCAACGAAAAGTGTTGCGGGAGAGTATTATCGAATGTGTCGGTACATCCCGATCGAGGAGTCTCAATGAGCACAACAATTTCTCCGTCCATTTCGGCTGGCCGTATCGGTCGCGGAATCGTCGTGGTCACGCTGGCTGCCAGCATGGCGGTGCTGGCGGGTTGCGCCAACCGCAGCGCGTCCAGCGGTGTTTACAGCTATGACCAGGCCCAGCGCGAGCAGATCGTCCGCACGGGCACGGTGACTGGCGTGCGTCCGATCACCATCCAGAACGACAAGTCCAGCGGCGTCGGCATGGTGGCCGGCGGCGCCCTGGGCGGCGTGGCTGGCAACGCCATCGGCGGCGGCACGGGCCGCACCATCGCCACGGTCGGCGGCGCCATCCTGGGCGCGCTGGCGGGCAATGCGGTCGAAAACCAGGTCGGCAAGGCCTCGGGTTACGAAATCACGGTGCGCCTGGATAACGGCGAAACCCGTGTGGTCGCCCAGGAAGCCGACGTGCCGGTCAGCGTGGGCCAGCGCGTGCAGGTCATCAGCGGCAGCGGCCCGACCCGGGTGGTTCCCTACTGATCCCACGGCCAGGCCCTGCGATGAACACCCTCCGGGCACCCGGAGGGTGTTGTCTTTTGGGCGCCGGAGGCGGGCGGTGTTGCGCCATCCCGACAACGGCGCGACCGGCCCCGAAAAAAATCCCGGGCTTTCAGAAGCCAGTCAGTATCTGTTGGTATAGTCGCGCTGCTAACTCCGGGGGGCGGGGGTAATCGGCCTCGCGAGGCGGCGCAGCACCATATACCTATGCATACTGAGCAAGAACTCCATACCCGTATCGCCGAGATCGTCGAGTCGATCGTCCTGAAGAAAGTCACCGCCGATACTCCCCTGATTGCCTCCGGCCTGGTCGATTCCCTGGCCGCGGTGGACATCACCCTCGCTGTCGAGTCCGAGTACGGCTGCAGCATTCCCGCTCCGGAAATCGCCGAGCACATGCAGTCGGTCCGCACGCTCGCCGGCTATGTCGCTGCCCATACATAATTCCCGGCTGTTGTCGCATATCGCTGCGGCAATCACGGCCTGTGTCCTGGCCATGATGGCCTATTGGGCCGCGGACCGTTTCCTGGACCGCAACGTCCAGCCCATTTCCAGTGCGCCCGCCGTCACGGATAACTATCTGCCCAATCTGGGGCCGGATTGGGGCACGCAGCATGTCAATCTGAACCGCCTGTCGCGCGCCCTGAGCGACGGCACGCTGGTGGTGCTGGGGTCCTCCGAGCTCTCCAGCCACGATCTACGCTTCGTTCCCTATCATTTCTTCCCGCGCGAACTCAAAGTGCCGACGCTGGCCTATGGCCACGCCATGTTCCAGTCCTTTGGCATTGTCAGCGTGCTGGAGTCGGTGGCGGACTCGCTCACGCCCAATACCCGCCTGGTGGTCATGGTGTCGCCGGCCTGGTTCGCCTCCGGCGGCCAGCTGCCGCGCTCGGCCTTTGCCGAACATGTGACCGGCCCGGTCTGGGACCGCCTCTGGGACCGGGAGGCAACCCGCGAGCAGATGCAGACTTGGATCAGCGCCAACGCCAACTGGGGGCTGCTGTGGCTGCTGGCCAATGGGCAGGTCGCCGAGTTCAAGGACAAGGTCGCCGCATGGTGGCATGCGCGCAGCCAGCCGGCGCTGGATCGCCCGCGCAGCGCGCTGGCGGTGCCGGCGCACAAGTTCGTGACCTGGCCGTCCTCGGCCCGCCTGTCGGGCCAGCACTGGAGCGAACTGATCGATCAGGCGGTCGATGTCGAACGCCAACTGGGCAGCAAGAACCCCTACGACGTGCGCGACGATTACTACCAGAAATACCTGGCGATGCTGCCGTCGCCGGCGCGCAACGAGTTTCCCGACGTCCCGCCCATGACCCGGCCCGAGCTGGGCGACTTGGCGCGCGTGATGGCGCTGCTGCAACAGCGCAAGGTGCGCGCCTATTTCATCATCCAGCCCTTCAATCCCAAGCTGATCCTGGACGTCGAGCGCTTCGATCCGGTCGTCACGGCCATCAAGGGCATGTGCGAACGCTATGGCATGGGCTGCCTCGATCTCTACAGCATCCCCTTCCAGCCTGGAATGGTGCGCGACGATATGCACCTGGCCGAAGTGGGCTGGGCCATGGCCGACAGGGGCATTGCGGAGTTCTTCTCGCGATGAAACGTTTCTTCTGGCATCTCTGCCTTTATCTCGGCCTGATCCTGGTCTTCATCCTGCAAGCGCAGCCCCCCACGGGCAGCGGCGGGCCGATCAAGGTCGAATTCCAATATCAACAGTTCTGACCCGGCCATGGAACTGTTCGGCAGCTTGAACTTCTTCGGCGGCGCCATTGTCGGCGGCCTGGGCCTGTTGCTTTATCGATCGCTGGCCATGCCGTGGCGGCTGGGCTACCGCCATGTGATCGCCGCGCTGTCGGTGCTCATCTGGCTGGCGGTCTTCGGCGTGCGCCCCTGGCAGCCCGTGGGCCTGTTCGCCGTGTCGGGCGCGGCCCTGTGGGCCAACCGGCGCGGGTGGATCCCGACCTGGCTTTCGGTCATCGTCACCATGGCCCCGCTGTTGCTGGTCAAGACCGGCCTCACCCATCTGCCCGCCATGCTGGGCCTGTCGTTCGCGACCTTCCGCGCCATCGACGTGCTCTTGTTCGCGCAACGCAACGAGCGCGTCTCGCCGCTGGACTATTTCATCTATCTGTTTTTTCCGCTCACGCTGCTGGCCGGCCCCATGTACCGCTGGCGCAATTTCCAGGCCGATCTCAAGCGCGGCTACGATGGCGTGACGCTCGATACCTGGCTGACCGGCCTGGAACTGACGCTGCTGGGCGTCATCCAGAAGTTCGGCCTGGCCGAGGCCATCTGGCGCTATGGCCTGTCCACGCTGGACGCGCACGACTACTCTTTTACCGGCGTGGCGGCCAACGCGACGCTCTACAGTTTCTATCTGTTCTTTGATTTCGCCGGCTACAGCAGCATGGCGGTCGGCATCGGCATGTTCTTCGGCTTCGTGTTGCCGGTCAATTTCCGCAATCCGCTGGCCACGGTCAATCCGCAGGACTTCTGGCGCCGCTGGCATATCAGCCTGTCGGAGTGGCTGCGCGATGTGATCTTCATGCCCATCTACAAGGCCTTGTCCAAGACGGCTTTCTTTGGCCGCCATCGCCTGGCCGCGCAGAACATCGGCATTTTCGCCACGCTGCTGGCCATGGGCATCTGGAACGGGCTGTCCTTGCACTACGTGGTCAGCGGCATGATGTTCGGCGCCTATTCCGTGGGCCATAACCTGCTGGTCAACGCGGCCCGCACGCGGCCCGCGCTGGCTGCCTGGCTGGCGCGCGGCTGGGTGAAGTTCGCCGGCCGCGTGCTTACGCTCATCCTGGCCGCGCTGGCGCTGTATGTCTTCAGCGGCCGCAGTCCGATCTGATTCCCTCAGCCATGCGTTTTGATCTGAATACCTTCGAGTTCGTCCCGTCGGCGCGCGCGCCGCAGGCGCTGGCCGTGGCGGGCGCCGATGGCGCGCTGAGCTGGCAGGCGCTGGCCGAGGCCGCCGCGGCCTGGGCCGCGCGGGCCCGCGAGCAGGGCATCACGGCCGATGTGCCGGTGGTCGTCTACGGCCACAAGGAGACCGGATTCTTCGTGGCCATGGTCGGTGCGCTGATGCTGGGCGCGCCTTTCGTGCCGGTGGACACCATCTATCCGGTCGAGCGGCTGCGCCGCATCGTCGAGATCGTGCGCGCCGGCGCCGTCTATGACGCCCGGACCGACCGCTTCGAGGCTGGCGCGCCGAGCGTGCTGGACGAGAAGGGCCTGGCCTATGTGATCTTCACTTCCGGCAGCACAGGCGATCCGAAGGGCGTGCAGATCGGCCGCGAAAGCGTGGCCCTGCTGGGTGAATGGATGAGCGGTTTTGGACTGGGCGAGGCGCCGGTCTTCATGAACCAGGCCCCCTTCAGCTTCGACCTCTCCATGTACGAGGTATTTGGCACGCTGGCCCTGGGCGGCAGCTGCGTGCTGAATGCCCGCGAGCAGATCGCCGCGCCGGCCGAATGGTATGCGCGCCTGGCGGCCCATGGCATCAGCTGCTGGGTGTCGACGCCGTCGTTCGCCCACCAGCAGCTGGTCAACCGCGATTTCGCGCCGGCGGTCCTGCCAGCGCTCGATACCTTTCTCTTCTGCGGCGAGCCGCTGACCGTGGCCCTGGCGCGCAAGCTGCGCCAGCGTTTTCCGCAGGCGCGCATCCTGAACACCTATGGGCCGACCGAGGCCACGGTGGCCACGACGGCCATCGTCATCGACGATGCCGTGATCGCCGCGCATGACCCGCTGCCCATCGGCTACGCCAAGCCGCAGGCGCGCGTCTATGTCGACGAGGGCGAACTCTGCATCGTAGGCGACCATGTCATGCGCGGCTACCTGAACCGCCCCGACCTGAACGCGAGCAAGTGTTTCCGCGCCAGCGACGGCCGGCGGGGGTTCCGCACGGGCGACCTGGGCGAGCAGGGCGAGGACGGTCTGCTCTTTTGCCGCGGGCGTATGGACGACCAGATCAAGCTCAATGGCTATCGCATTGAGCTGTCCGAGATCGACGCGGCCCTGCATGGCCTGGCCGGCGTGCGGGCAGGCGCCTGCGCGGTCTTGCGCCGCCCGGACGGCACTGCCGTGCGGCTGATCGGTTTCCTGGATGCGGATGTGCCGGCGCCGGCTTTTGCCGGCGAGGCGGCCCAGGCCGAATGGAAGCGCCTGTTGGCCGAGCGCCTGCCGCCTTATATGGTGCCCGCGGAGCTGGTGCTCTGCCCGGCTTTGCCGGTGTCCAACAACCACAAGACCGACCGCAAGAAACTGCTGGAGATCTACGCGGGTCTTTGACGTGACAAGGGCGCCTCGCGGCGCCCTTGCCCTGTCCGGCGGTCAGATGCCGCCGTAGGACAGCCGGGTGAGCATCATGGCGGCGATCTGCGCCAGGATGAGCAGCACCAGTGGCGAGAAGTCGATGGCGGTGCGCGGCAGGATGCGCCGGATCGGATCGAGCAGCGGCGCGGTCAGGGTCTGCAGCAGCGCCATCAGGGGCGACATGGGGTTGACCCAGGACAGCACCGCTTGGATCAGGGTCAGCCAGACCACGAGGTTCAAGGCCCAGCGCATTTCGGTGAACAGGGCGGTCAGCAGAACGCGGGGCAGGGCGCCGGCCGGGGGCAGCATGCCCACGCTGACCAGGATGACCAGCAGGAAGAACACCAGGGCGGCCAGCCAGGCGGCGAACAAGCTGGTCCAGTCGACGCTGCCGGTGGCCGGGATGATCCGCCGCAAGGGCAGTATCAGCCAGTTGGTGGCCTGGTAGATGGCGCGGGCCAGCGGGTTGAAGGGATGCAGGCGCACCGCGTGCATCCAGGCGCGCAGCAACAGGGCCGCGCCGAACAGCGTGAACAGGATGTCGATGAGGAAACGCAGGATATCGCCGATCATGGACTATCTACCAGAAGTAACGCCTTCTATTGTCGCATGATGAATGTGAAAACACTGCGGCTTTCGTGGTGTTGCCGGCAAGATGCCGGCATGGCAATGAAAAAGCCGCCCGGCTTGCGCCAGGCGGCTTGATGCCTACCTCAGGCTGGCCAGTCCCTTAGGGACGGCCACCCGTGGGGAAGGGCCACGACGCGGCCGGATTCAGCGCGGTCTTGGCGCCCGGGGCGGCCGCCGTGGAGGGCGGCGTGGCGGGCTTCTTGGGGGCAGCCTTCTTGGCCGCGGGCTTCTTGGCGGCAGGCTTCTTGGCCGCCGGCTTCTTCGCAGCAGCCTTCTTGGCCGGCGCCTTCTTGGCAGCAGCCTTCTTGGCAGGCGCCTTCTTGGCGACGGCCTTCTTGGCTACGGCTTTCTTGGCGACAGCCTTCTTGGCCACGGCCTTCTTGGCGACGGCCTTCTTGGCGACAGCCTTCTTGGCTACGGCTTTCTTGGCCACGGCCTTCTTGGCGACAGCCTTCTTGGCGGCCGGTTTCTTGGCGGCGACCTTCTTGGCGGCGACTTTCTTGACCGCCGGTTTCTTGGCGGCGACCTTCTTCACAGCGACCTTCTTGACCGCAGCCTTCTTGGCGGGGGCCTTCTTGGCCGCGGCCTTCTTGGCGGCGGGTTTCTTCACCGCTTTCTTGGCGGCTTTCTTGGCAGTTGCCATGGTCATGCTCCTTAGGTTCAGGGGTCCCAGAACTTAAACCCGTGTCACGGAGCGCCAACGGCGAACCGCACCCGGGCTATTCATCGGCGCATGCCACTGCCCCTTGCGGGCGGCAGTTCTTTACGGCTTGCGCTAATGAATTCAGCACAGCCATTTGATATGGCCCCCGCGCGGGCGCGAGCCATTTCAAATGGCGCCGGTAGGCGCCGGCGAACCGGCAGCCTACCGCTACGTCCTACGTGTCCGAATACACCAACCGGGAGCACAACCATGGCGGGCCACCAGGCCCTGCCGACTACTCCCAGCTCAGCGTGCCGCCGGTCTGGTATTCGATCACGCGAGTTTCAAAAAAGTTGCGTTCCTTCTTCAGGTCGATCATTTCCGCCATCCACGGGAAGGGGTTTTCTTCCTGCGGGTAGAGCGGCTCGATGCCGATCTGCTGGCAACGGCGGTTGGCGATGAAGCGCAGATACGATTTGAACATCGGCGCATTCAGGCCCAGCACGCCGCGCGGCATGGTGTCTTCGGCGTAAGCGTATTCGAGTTCCACTGCTTTGCGGAAGAGTTCGCGGATTTCTTCGCGGAACTCGGGCGTCCACAGATGGGGATTTTCGAGCTTGATGGTGTTGATCAGGTCGATGCCGAAATTGCAGTGCATGGATTCATCGCGCAGGATGTACATGTACTGCTCGGCCGCGCCGGTCATCTTGTTCTGTCGGCCCAGCGCCAGGATCTGGGTAAAGCCGACATAGAAGAACAGCCCTTCCATCAGGCAGGCGAACACGATCAGGGACTTCAGAAGCGTCTGGTCGGCTTCCGGGGTACCCGTCTTGAAATTCGGATCGGCGATGGCTTCGATGAAGGGGATCAGGAACTCATCCTTGTCGCGTATCGAGGGAACCTCGTTATAGGCGTTGAAGATTTCCGATTCGTCCAGATCCAGGCTTTCGACGATGTACTGATAGGCGTGGGTGTGGATGGCTTCTTCGAAGGCTTGGCGCAGCAGGAACTGGCGGCACTCGGGGGCCGTGATGTGGCGGTAGGTGCCCAGCACGATGTTGTTGGCGGCCAGCGAGTCGGCCGTCACGAAGAAGCCCAGGTTGCGCTTGACGATGCGGCGCTCGTCCTCGGTCAACCCGTTGGGGTTTTTCCAGAGGGCGATGTCGCGCGACATGTTGATTTCTTGCGGCATCCAGTGGTTGGCGCAAGTGGCCAGGTATTTTTCCCAGGCCCACTTGTACTTGAACGGCACCAGCTGGTTGACGTCCGTTTCGCCGTTGATGATGCGCTTGTCGGCGACCTTCACGCGGCGCGCGGTATTGCCCAGGTCGGCCGCGGATTGCGGCGCGGCCGGGGTGGGCAAGGCCGAGTCGCCAAACACGCCGGTGGCGGCGCGCACCGGTTCGGGCGCGGCGCCACCCGCGCCCGCCGCGGGGGCGGGCGTCTTGGCGGCTTGCGTGGCGAGGTTGTCGTCTTCCCAATTAAGCATGATCGAATTCTCCGAAAGTCGTTACTGGCAGGCTTCGCACTCTTCGAAGCCGGGGTCTCCCGGCCGCATCGTGCAAACCGCCCCGACGATCTCGGGTTCGGGCAAAACAGGTGCTGCGGCTACGGGGGCCGTGGCGTTATGGTTGCCAGCGCTGACGGCGTTCAGTTCGCCGCCGCGGCCCGTGGATTTCTCGGCGCTGGTGGCGCCCATGGTGCGCAGGTAGTAGGTGGTCTTCAGGCCACGCTGCCATGCGAGCTTGTAAGTGTCGTCCAGTTTCTTGCCCGAGGCGCCAGCCATGTAGATGTTCAGCGACTGGGCCTGATCGATCCACTTCTGGCGGCGCGCGGCGCACTCGACCAGCCAGCTCGGTTCGACTTCGAACGCGGTGGCGTAGAGTTCGCGCAGTTCGGTCGGAACACGATCGATGCGGGACAGGCTGCCATCGAAGTACTTGAGGTCAGCGACCATGACTTCGTCCCACAGACCGAGTTTCTTCAGATCACGAACGAGATAATCGTTTACGACCGTGAACTCGCCGGAGAGATTCGATTTGACGTACAAGTTCTGGAAAGTGGGTTCGATGCACGCAGATACGCCAATGATATTGGAAATCGTCGCGGTTGGGGCAATAGCGATGCAGTTCGAGTTGCGCATGCCATGTTCTTTGATGCGCGCGCGCAACGTATTCCAATCGAGCGAGCTCGATTCATCGACGTCGACATTGCCGCCGCGCTCATCGCGCAGCATCGCGATGGAGTCTTGCGGCAGGATGCCGCGCGACCACAGCGAGCCTTCATACGATTCATAGCGGCCGCGCTCCTGGGCGAGTTCGCTCGAGGCCCAATACGCTTGATAGCACACGGCTTCCATCGAGCGGTCGGCGAACTCGATGGCTGCTTGCGAGGCGTAGGGCACGCGCATCATGTGCAGGCAGTCCTGGAAGCCCATGATGCCCATGCCGACGGGGCGGTGGCGCAGGTTGGAGTTGCGCGCCTTCTCCACGGCGTAATAGTTGATGTCGATCACGTTGTCGAGCATGCGCATGGCGATGCCCACGGTGCGCTTGAGCTTGTCGTGGTCGAGTTCGTAGCCGCCGTTGGCGGAGGGCTTCATGTGCGCGACCAGGTTCACCGAGCCGAGGTTGCAGACGGCGATTTCGGACTCGTTGGTGTTCAGCGTGATCTCGGTGCAGAGATTGGAGCTGTGCACCACGCCGACGTGCTGCTGCGGCGAGCGGATGTTGCAGGGATCCTTGAACGTGATCCAGGGATGGCCGGTCTCGAACAGCATGGACAGCATCTTGCGCCACAGCGAGATGGCCGGCATCTTCTTGAACAGCTTCAGTTCGCCGCTGGCGACCTTGGCTTCATAGCCCAGGTAGGCACGCTCGAACTCGCGGCCGTACTTGTCGTGCAGGTCCGGGCAATCGGAGGGCGAGAACAGCGTCCATTCGCCGTTTTCCATCACGCGCTTCATGAACAGGTCGGGAATCCAGTTCGCCGTGTTCATGTCGTGGGTGCGGCGGCGCTCGTCGCCGGTGTTCTTGCGCAGCTCCAGGAACTCTTCGATGTCCAGGTGCCAGGTTTCGAGATAGGTGCAGACCGCGCCCTTGCGCTTGCCGCCCTGGTTGACCGCCACGGCGGTGTCGTTGACCACCTTCAGGAAGGGCACGACGCCCTGGCTTTCGCCATTGGTGCCCTTGATGTGGCTGCGCAGCGCGCGCACCGGGGTCCAGTCATTGCCCAGGCCGCCGGCGTACTTGGCCAGCAGGGCGTTCTCCTTGATGGCGTCGTAGATGCCTTCCAGGTCGTCGGAGACCGTGGTCAGGTAGCACGACGACAGCTGCGAGTGCAGCGTGCCGGAGTTGAACAGCGTCGGCGTCGAGCTCATGAAGTCGAACGAGGACAGGATCTCGTAGAACTCGATGGCGCGGGCTTCGCGGTCGGTCTCGCGCAGCGCCAGGCCCATGGCCACGCGCATGAAGAAGACCTGCGGCAGTTCGATCCGCGTGCCGCGCACGTGCAGGAAGTAGCGGTCGTACAGCGTCTGCAGGCCGAGGTAGCCGAATTGCAGGTCGCGGTTGGCGTCCAGGGCGCGGGCCACGCGCTGCAGGTCGAACTCGGCCAGCTTGGCGTCCAGCAGGCCGGCTTCGATACCGCGCTGGATGAAGGCCGGGAAATACTCGGCATAGCGCTGGGCCATGTCGGCCTGCGAGACCTCCTCGCCCAGGACTTCCTTGCGGATCGTGTGCAGCAGCAGGCGGGCGGTGACCTGGCTGTAGGCCGGGTCCTTCTCGACCAGGGCGCGGGCGGCCAGGATGGCGGACTTGAAGACCTCGTCGACCGGCACGCCGTCGTACAGGTTCTTGACCGTTTCCTTCAGGATGGCTTCGGTGTCGATGAACTCGGTCAGGCCCACGCCGGCGGCTTCGATGGTGGCGCGCAGCTGTGCCATGTCCAGCGGGCGGCGCACGCCGTTGTCGGTGACGTTGAGCGAGACTTCCTGGACGGCGGGGGCGGCCTTGTCCAGCACCTCGGCGGCGGCGGCGCGCTCCTGCGCGCGGCGTTCGCGGTACAGCACGTAGGAGCGGGCGACGTCATGCTGGCCCGAGCGCATCAGCGCCAGCTCGACCTGGTCCTGCACGTCTTCGATATGGAAGGTGCCGCCGCTGGGGCGATTGCGCACCAGGGCGTTGACGACCTGGGCGGTCAATTGCTCGACCAGCTCGCGCACACGCGCCGAGGCGGCGCCTTGGCCGCCATTGACCGCCAGGAAGGCCTTGGTCATGGCGATGGCGATCTTGCCCGGCTCGAAGCCAACCACCGAGCCATTGCGGCGGATCAGGTTGTAACTGGCCCATTGGCCGGCCTGGCCGGTATTGGCCGGGGTCTCGTTGGATTCGGGCGGCACGGCCGTGGGCCGAGTCACAGAGGCGATCGTAGTCTGCATGGAAGCTCCTGTGCGAATAGCGGAAACGGGACATGGCCGAGCCATGTCGGAACAAAAAGAATTCGGTGTGAGGGGGGCGAAAAAACCAGGACGCGCGGTCCTGTGAACGTGGCCAGCGGGTCAACAGCTGATGAATTCGACCACAAGATATAGTGTACCACCCCCTCGCATGGCACTAATTCTAGTGAGGGTCGGTACGGCGAACAAGACTGGTCTTACAGGAAGTTCAAATTTAGTTGTTACGAAATGCGAGGGGCGCGCCGATCAAGGCGCGCCCGCCGAAGTGCTTGCTCAGCGCCAGGTTTTATGCGCTTCTCCGGACCTCGGTCGGCGCAAAATCAGGCCGCTCGTAGCTTTCCAGCAGGCGGTCGCGTTCCTGGCGGAAGCGCGCCACCGCGGCGGCCTTGATATGGCCATAGCCGCGCACGTTTTCGGCAAGGCCCGCGATTGTAGCCGCAGCGCCGATCTTGTCCACCGACAGGCCGGCGAGCAGGCGTCGGACCAGGGCTTCGTACTCGCGGATAAGGGCGCGCTCCATGCGCCGTTCGGCCGTATACCCGAAAGGATCGGCCCAAGTGCCGCGCACGCGCTTGCAGCGCGCCAGCCAACGCAGCGCCGTCAGGGTGCGCGGACCCAGGGCCATCTTGCGCGGCACGCCGGTGCGCGGATCCTTGCGCGCCAGCAGCGGCGGCGCCATATGGAAGCGCAACCGGTATTCGCCTTCGAATTGTTCGGCCAGCTGCGCGGCGAAGCTGCCGTCGGTGTAGAGACGGGCGACTTCGTATTCGTCCTTGTAGGCCATGAGCTTGAACAGGCCGCGCGCCACCGCCAGCGCCAGCCGGGCGGGGCCGGCGCCCAGCGCGCGCTCGCGCGCGGCCACTTCTTCGACCAGTTGGCGGTAGCGCGCCGCATACGCGGCGTCCTGATAGGCCGTCAGGTCGGCCACCCGCCGCGCCACGGCCTCTTCCAGGCGCTCGGGCCGATGCAGGGCGATGACCTGGGCGGGCGGCTGCAGCGCGAAGTCCAGGGCCTGGGGCGCATGCGCGGCCAGGCGGCCGGCGTCGAAGGCCGCTTGGTTGCTGGCCACGGCCACGCCGTTGAGTTCGATGGCCCGGGTGAGGGCGGCCAGCGTCAGCGGCACGTCGCCCCGCTGCCAGGCATAGCCCAGCAGGAAGACATTGGACAGGATGCTATCGCCGAACAGCGTCAGCGCGGCGCCGTGCGCGTCCAGCGCGGCGGTCTGTCCGTCGCCGGCGGCATGGCGGATTTTCTCCAGCAGCGCTTCCCCTCGCATGGGGACATCGGGCTGGCGCGTGAAGTCCGACACCGGGGCCACATAGGTATTGGCGGTCACGCGGCTATGGCCGCGGCGCAGCGTGCCCAGCGCCTCGGGGGCGACGGCGGCCACCGGATCGCAGAGGATGGCGGCGTCGGCCTGCTGCCAATCCAGCCGCGCCGGACCGGCCGGCGTGCCCGCCGGCGCCAGCCGGATGTGGCTGATGACGGTGCCGCCTTTTTGCGCCAGGCCGGTCAGGTCCAGCACCGAGGCGGACAGGCCTTGCAGGTGCGCGGCCATGGAGACCAGCGCGCCGATGGTGATGACGCCCGTGCCGCCCATGCCGGCGACCAGCAAGCGGTAGGGCGCTTGCGGGGGGACGATGGACGGCATGGGCAATTCACCCAGCCGGGCCTGCCAGTCCCGGCCCGCCGCGCGCCGCTTGCGCGGCTGGCCGCCTTCGACCGACACAAAGCTGGGACAGAAGCCTTCGGCGCAGGAATAGTCCTTGTTGCAGCTGGACTGGTCCACGGCGCGCTTGCGGCCATAGGGAGTCTCCAGCGGCACGATGGACAGGCAGTTAGATTGCGTGCCGCAGTCGCCGCAGCCTTCGCAGACCGCGCTGTTGATGAAGAGGCGCCGCGCCGGATCGGGAAAGGTCTTTTTCTTGCGGCGGCGGCGCTTTTCGGCCGCGCAGGTCTGGTCATGGATGAGGACAGTGACGCCCGGGGTGGCGCGCAGTTCGCGCTGCAGGGCGTCGAGCTCGCGGCGATGGTGCACGGCGATGCCGGGGCCGAGGTCGATGCCGCGGTATTTGTCCGGCTCGTCGGTGGTGACGACGATGCGGGCGACATGTTCGCCGCGCAGCTGTTGGCAGATCTGCGGCACCGAGATCGGACCGTCCACCGGCTGTCCGCCGGTCATGGCGACGGCGTCGTTGAACAGGATCTTGTAGGTGATGTTGGTGCGCGCGGCCACGGCCTGGCGGATCGCCAGGTAGCCGGAATGGTAGTAGGTGCCTTCCCCCATGTTCTGGAAGACGTGGGGCGACTCGATATAGGGCGCCACGCCGATCCAGTCCACGCCTTCGCCGCCCATCTGCGTCAGGCCGCCGGTCTCGCGGTCCATCCAGGCGGCCATGTAATGGCAGCCCACGCCCGAGCGCGCCTGGCTGCCTTCCGGCACCTTGGTCGAACTGTTGTGCGGACAGCCTGAGCAGAAATATGGCCGGCGCCGCATGCCGTCGGCCTCGTTGGACAAGGCCTGGGCACAGGCGAAGGCGGCGCTGTCCGCGCCCAGGGCCAGGCCGGCGGTGCGCTGCAGCCAGCCGGCCAGCGGCGCGGCCAGGATGGAGGGCCGTAGCTGCCCGGCGGCCGGGATGAGGGTCTCGCCGTCGAACCCCCGCTTGCCACAGACCGAGGGCCGGTCGCCGCGGTTGTAGAGCAGGTCCTTGATCTGGGCTTCGACGATGCCGTCTTTTTCTTCGATGACCAGGATATGGCGCAGGCCCTGGGCGAAGGCCAGCAGGCGTTCGCGTTCCAGCGGCCATACCAGGCCGGGCTTGTAGAGGCGCACCTGGCGGGTATCCACGCCCAGGCGGGCCAGCGCCTCCATGGCGTCCAGGTGGGCCTTGCCCACGGTGACGATGCCTATGCTCGCGCCGGGGGCGGGAGAAATCAGCTGGTCTATGCTGTGGCGCGCGGCAAAGGCGGCCACGGCGCGCAGGCGGCGTGCCATGCGGGCCTCGATGGCGGGCGACAGGAAGTCGCTGGCGTTGTATTCACGCCCGGCCGCGTCCTCGTCCTCGGGCATGTCGTAGTGCGCCGCGGGCCGGGCCTCGAAAGACTGGCCGGTCTCCACCGACTCGGACGTCACCTTGAACGCCACCCAGGCGCCGCTGTGGCGCGACAGCGCCCAGCCCCAGAGCGCGAAGGTCTCGTACTCGTCGATGGACGCCGGGTGCACGATGGGCACATGCCAGCCGATGAGCGAGGTCTCGCTGGAATGCGGAATGGACGAGGAGACGGCCGTGTGATCATCGCCCACCACCATCAGCACGCCGCCGTGGCGCGAGGCGCCGGCCGCGTGGCCGTGATGAAGAGCGTCGCCGGCGCGGTCCAGGCCCGGGCCCTTGCCGTACCACATGGCGTATACGCCATCGACCTTGCGGTCGGCGCGCGCGCCGACCTGCTGCGTGCCCATGACGGCGGTGGCGGCCAGGTCTTCGTTGATCGCCGGCAGGAAGGTGATCTGGTTGGCGTCCAGCGCTTGCTGCGCCTTCCACATGGCCATGTCCACGCCGCCCAGGGGCGAGCCACGATAGCCGGAGACAAAGCCGGCGGTATTCAGTCCGCGCTCGCGATCGGCCCGCCGCTGCGCGAGCATGATGCGCACCAGGGCCTGCGTGCCGGTCAGGAAAATGCGTCCCTGGCTGCGGCTGAGGTTGTCTCCGAGTTGATAGTCCAGATCGATGGGATGATCGACCGCGGGGGTGCCGTCCATGAGCGCTCCTGTATTTCGATCATGATAGGAGCGCCGCGATGCCGGTTTATTGCGTTATCGGATCGTGAATTCCCTATAATTTGAAATAAACATTTCGTTTTGGGAAAAAGAGGAGACATACGATGGATAAAACCGATATCGCCATCCTGCGCGCGCTGCAGGAGGACGGCCGCGCCTCGGCCCAGCAATTGTCCGAACAGGTGGGGCTGTCGCCCGCGCCGGTGTGGCGGCGCGTCAAGGCACTGGAGTCCGCCGGCGTCATCCAGGGATATAGCGCCCAGGTCGACCGCAGCAAGGTGGGGCTGGGCGGCTGCATGTTCGCGCAGATCAGCCTGGAGCGGCATTCGGCCGAGACCGTGGCCAATTTCGAGCGCTCGGTGCGCGACGCGCCCGAAATCCTGGAGTGCTATTCGGTGACGGGGGATTCGGATTTCCTGCTCAAGATCCTGGTGGAGAGCCCCGAGGAGTACGACCGCTTCCTGCATCGTTTCCTGTTCAACCTGCCCGGCATCCGCCAGACGCGCAGCATCGTGGCGCTGCGCGAGATCAAGCATGACCTGCGGCTGCCGCTGTAGCGGCGCTCTCTATCTATATAGAAGGGGGTGCTTCCAGAAACAGCTGTAACGCCCCGGCTGCCCGCGCTTTTGCGACCATGAGTGTTGCGCAAATGCACTAGCCCGCACGCGCGCATTGCATTGTGTCCGGCCGCTCTTTAGAGTGCCTGCAATCGCTGCCGGCGCAGGGGAATGCGCGCGCGATGGGTCGTGCAGGGGAGTTCCTGAGGAAGTCATGATGTATTCGTATGTGTCGTTGGCGCGCGCCGTTTGCGGTGGTCTGATCGTGGGGGCGGCGTTGGCCGGTTGTGCCGCCAAAAAAGGGGGCGGCGCCGAGGCGCCCGCCCAGGCTCCCGCGCCCCGGCCGGTGGCATGCACCCCAGCCGGGGCCGACAGCCCCATGGTGGGGACCTGGTATTCGGTATCGCGTCCGCGCGGCTTTGCCGGTGATCTCCAGACGCTGACCGTGTTGTCGGCCGACGGCAGCATGACGTATGAAACCCAGCTCAAGGTCGGCAAGCGCATCCGCCCGGCGCTGCGCGAAAGCGGCTGCTGGAGCGTGGCCAACGGCGTCTATACCCTGCGCACCACCAAGTCCAATGGCGAGCCGGTCGATGCCGACGACCCCATCTATCAAACGCGCTACCAGGTGCAGAGCGTGGATCGCTCGCGCCTGGTGCTGCGCGAACTGAAGGCCGACGGCCAGCAGATCAGCGCGCGCCGCATGCAGCCGGGCTATCGCCTGCCCAACTAGGGTGGGGCGGTCCGGCGCGGGGTCGCCAAGGGCGCGCGCTTGGGGTAAGGTTTCGGACTTTCTTCCATTCTTGTCGCCATGTCCGCCGCCTATTCCGAGGGCCGAGCCATCGCCCTCCTGGCGTTGGCCGCGTTTGCCAGCGCCAGCGCCTTTCGCATTTGCGATCCCATGCTGCCGCAGCTGGCGCAGGAGTTTTCCACCACCACCGGGCAGGCCGGGCACGCGGTCACCGCGTTTGCCGTGGCTTATGGGCTATTGCAGATGTTCTTCGGCCCGGTGGGCGACCGCTATGGCAAATACCGGGTGATCTGCCTGGCGACGTTTGCCTGCGCCATCGGCAGCGCCGGCGCGGCCATGGCCGGCAGCCTGGACACGCTGGTCATCTGCCGCATGCTCTCGGGCGCGGCGGGCGCGGGCATCGTGCCCTTGTCCATGGCCTGGATAGGCGACAACGTGCCTTACGAGCGCCGCCAGGCCACGCTGGCGCGTTTCCTGACCGGCACCATCCTGGGCATGGCGGCCGGCAGCCTGGCCGGCGGCCTGTTCGCCGACACCATAGGCTGGCGTTCGGCCTTCCTGGTGCTGGTGGCCTGTTATCTGGTGGTCGGCCTGTTGTTGTGGGCCGAGCTGCGGCGGCAGCAGGCGCAGGGCCTGGCCGGCCACGGCCGCGCGGGCGGCCAGGGTTTCCTGGCGCAGGCGCGGCGCATCTGGGGCGTGCGCTGGGCGCGCGTGGTCCTGGCGACGGTGTTCATCGAGGGCCTGCTGGTCTTCGGCACGCTGGCCTTCGCGCCGGCCTATCTGCATGCCCGCTTCGGTGTCTCGCTGACGATGGCCGGCGCCCTGGTCGCGCTCTATGCGGTCGGCGGGATGATGTACACCTTCGTGGCCGGCGCCGTGCTGCGCCGCCTGGGCGAGCGCGGACTGGCGCTGGCCGGCGGCGTGGTGCTGTGCCTGGCGTTCCTGGTCTATCTGCTGGGCCCGGCCTGGGGCTGGGCCGTCCTGGCCAGCGCGCTGGCGGGGTTTGGCTATTACCTGCTGCACGCCACTTTGCAGACCAATGCCACCCAGATGGTGCCCGATGCGCGCGGCACGGCGGTGGCTTGGTTCGCGTCCTGCCTCTTCATGGGGCAGGCGGCCGGCGTGGCATTGGCCGGCGTCATGGTCGACGCGGTGGGCGCGCAGGCCCTGTTCGCCTCGGCGGCGTTGGGCCTGCCCCTGCTGGGCTTGTTTTTTTCCCGGGCGCTGGCCCGGCGGCCGGCGGCCGCCTGAGGTCGCGGCCGGCCGGCATCAGGCCGGCAGCTTGGCCAGGCGCTCGAGCACGGCGTCCTTGCCCAGCAGCGCCAGCACCGCGTCCACGGCCGGCGTCTGGGCCCGGCCGGTGACGGCCACGCGCAGCGGGATGGCCAGCTGCGGCATCTTCAGGCCGCGCTCGGCCAGCTGCGCCTTGATCAGGGCTGAAAGGGCTTCGCGCGTCCATTCGGTGCCGGCGGCGGCGGCGGCAAAGCCGGCCAGCGCCTCGCGGGCGGCCGGGGTCAGGTGCTGGGCGACGAGTTCGGCCGGCGCCGGCTGGAAGGGGCCGCAAAAGAGCATGGCGTCATCGGCCAGCTGCTCCAGCGTTTCGGCGCGGTCCTTGAACAGGCCGATGATCTCGGGCAGGTCGGCGCGCGCGGCATCGCCGCCGCGCTTGGCGATGCGGGGCGCCACGCGGCGCGCCAGTTCGGCGTTGTCCATGCCCTTGATGTAGTGGGCGTTGACCCAGTTCAGCTTTTTGGGGTCCCATTGCGAGGGCGATTTGGACAGGTGGCGGGTGTCGAACCATTCGACGAACTCGTCGCGGCTGAACAGCTCGGCGTCGCCATGGCTCCAGCCCAGGCGCGCCAGGTAGTTGACCATGGCCTCGGGCAGATAGCCCTGGTCGTCGTAATCCATGACATTGACCGCGCCATGGCGCTTGGACAGCTTCAGGCCGTCCGGACCGAGAATCATGGGCACATGGCCGTACTGGGGCACGTCGGCGCCCAGCGCCTTGAGGATATTGATCTGGCGCGGCGTGTTGTTGACGTGGTCGTCACCCCGGATCACGTGGGTCATGCCCATGTCCCAGTCATCGACCACCACGCAGAAGTTGTAGGTGGGCGTGCCGTCGGGACGGGCGATGATCAGGTCGTCGAGTTCGCTGTTGTCGAAGCTGACCGGGCCCTTGACCAGATCGTCCCAGGCCGTCACGCCGCCTTGCGGGTTCTTGAAGCGGATCACCGGCTTGCGGCCTGCGGGAATAGGCGGCAGCACCTTGCCGGGCTCGGGGCGCCAGGTGCCATCGTAGCGGGGCTTTTCGCCCTTGGCGCGCGCGGCCTCGCGCATGGCTTCCACTTCTTCGGGCGTGCTGTAGCAGTGGTAGGCGGTGCCGGCGGCCAGCATGTCCTTCAGGACCTCGGCGTAGCGGTCCAGGCGCTTCATTTGGTAGAAGGGGCCTTCGTCGGGCTGCATGCCCAGCCACTCCATGCTGTCGAGGATGGCCTGCACGGCCGCGTCGGTCGAACGCTCCACGTCGGTGTCTTCGATGCGCAGCACGAACACGCCCTTGTTGTGGCGGGCAAAAGCCCAGGAGAACAGCGCGGTGCGCGCGCCGCCCAGATGCAGGAAGCCGGTGGGCGAGGGAGCGAAGCGGGTACGGACGGGTTTGGCGGAAGTCATAGGCCGGTATTGGCGCCGCGTTGGCCGCGGCGGCCCTCCATGAAAAATGGCGCGTGCGCTGCCCACCATGGATGGCGGGCAGGTTGTATTGTTACGATGACAGCATTTTAGAATAGTGCCAAACCCCGATGCTCCGACACGTGCTTGCACCGCTTTTCGAGCCCCGGTCCTTGCTGATCGTGGCCGATCGCACGCTCCCCGCCGCCTCGGTGCTGCCGGGGGCTTTGCGTGCCCGGACCACCATGATAGACAGCCCGCCGGGCCAGGCGCCGGAGCTGCCCGAGCGGTGCAGCGGCCTGGAGGACGGCGAGCGGGTGGACCTGGCCCTGGTGTGCGTGTCCCCGGCCGTATTGCCCGAGACGCTGCGGCGGCTGGCGCGCCTAGCCCCGCGCGGGCTCATCCTGCTGCCCCACGAATTGCCCGATCCCTACCCGCGTGGCACGCTGGCCTTGTGCGAGGCCTGGGCGCGCGAGCACCATTGCCAGCTGCTGGGGCCGCGTTCCTTCGGCGCGCAGCGCCCGCATGCCGGGCTCAACCTCAGCCAGCATCCGACGCTGGCCCGCGCCGGCCGCGTGGCCCTGGTGGCGCAGTCGCGCTCCATCATGGCGGCCGTGATGGACTGGGCCGAGGACGTGCACATCGGTTTCTCCCTGGCGGTGTCGCTGGGCGACGAGGCCGTGGTGGGGCTGTCGGAAGTGCTGGATTTCCTCGCCAGCGATCCGCGCACCGACAGCATCGTGCTCTACCTGGAAAACATCGGGCCGGCGCGCGAGTTCATGAGCGCCCTGCGCGCGGCGGCCAGCGTCAAGCCGGTCATCGTGCTCAAGGCCGGCCGCGGCGAGCCCGGCGGTGCCGACGCGGTCTTCGATGCCGCCTTGCGCCGGGCGGGCGCGGTGCGGGTGCGCTACTTCGTGCAGCTCTTCTCCGCGGTCAAGGTGCTGGGCTATGCCAGGCGCCCGCGGGGCCGCCGCGTGGCGCTGTTGTCCAACGGCAGCGGGCCGCCCCAGCTGGCCCTGGACCTGATCGGGCCGGAGGCCGCCGTGCTCAAGGCCGAGCTGTCGCCGGCCACGCAGCGCACGCTGGCCAGCCTGCTGGAGCCCGATGCCCCGGCCGGCAACCCGGTCATCACCTATCCGCCGCTCACTCCCGAGCGCCTGCAGCAATTGCTGGACTGCCTGATCGACGACACCGGCGTGGACGGCGTGCTGGTGCTGCTGGCGCCCGACGCGCTGGCCGATATGCCGGCGGTGGCGCGGCAGCTGGCGCAGTTCGCGCCCAAGGCCCGCAAGCCGGTGGTGAGCTGTTTCATGGGCGATGCCGGCATGCGGCCGTTGCGGCGCATGCTCGATGACGCCGGCACCCCGGCCTTTCGCACGCCGGAGTCCGCCGCCGACGCCTTCGGCGTGCTGGCCACCCACTATTACAACCAGCAGCTGCTGCTGCAGACGCAGCCGCCCGAGCCGCCGGGCCGCCTGCCCGACATGGCGGCCGCGCGCGCCGTGATCGCCGCCGCCCGCGCCGCGGGCCGGCGCGAACTGGCCCCGGCCGAATGCCGGGCGCTGCTGGACGCTTTTCATGTCCCGCTGCGCGATGGCCCGTTGGATGTGCGGCCGGTCGAACCCGAATCCCGGCCCATGGCCATCCGCGTGCGCTCGGACGCCAAGTTCGGCCCGGTCATCCGTTTTGGCGCCGGCGGCCCCGACGCCTTGCTGTCGGTGGCCGAGCGCGGCATGGACCTGCCGCCCCTGAACAACTTCCTGGCCCGCCAGCTGATCGAACGCAGCCGCATCTGGCGCCGGGTGCTGGCGCCGCAGGTCAGCAATGCGGCCACCGAGGCTTTGCAGCATGCCCTGGTGCAGGTCTCCGAACTGGTGTCCGAGATGCCGGACATCCAATCGCTGGATATCGATCCCCTGTATGCCGGCGAAAACCGGCTGCGCGCGGGCGGCCTGCGCATGACGCTGACCGAGACCCCGGCCTGCGCGTCGCCGCAGACCTCGGGCTATCCGCATATGGCCATCCATCCTTATCCGGCGCGCCTGGTGCAGATGCGCCGCTTCGAGGACGGCACGCCCTGGGTGATCCGGCCTATCCGTCCCGAGGACGGCGAGCCCTTGCAGGAATTCATCCGCGGCTTGTCGGAGCGCTCGCGTTATATGCGCTTCGTGTCCATGATGCGCGAGCTCACGCCGCGCATGGTGGCCCGCTACACCCAGGTGGACTATCACCGCGAGCTGGCGCTGGTGGCGGCCACCCAGCTGCCCAATCCCGCCAACCGGGGGCACCCGCGCGAGGTCATCATCGGCTTCGCGCACTACTTGCGCAATCCGGACGGGCGCGGCGCGGAATATGCCCTGGTGATCGGCGATGACTGGCAGCGCCGGCGCCTGGGCGGCCAGCTGATGAGCGCGCTCATCGCCGAGGCGCGTGAGCAGGGGCTGGAGTACATCGATGGCCTGGTGCTCTCGACCAACCGGCCCATGCTCACGCTCATGACGCGGCTGGGCTTTACCAACGATCCCGATCCGGAGGATCCGACCATGCGGCGCGTCTGGCTGTCCTTGCGGCCGGATCCGGAGGCCGCCATCAAGGCCGGCGAGGGCGAGCCGGCCTAGACGCCGAGATAACGGGTGAGCAGGTGGGGCTGGCGGACGAATCCGGCGCTGTCCCCGCCTTCGACCAGCCGGCCTTTTTCCATCACCACGCAGCGGTCGGTGTGAGCCAGCACCGCGCGGAAATTGCGATCCACCACCAGGGTGGACATGCCCGAGGCGCGGATCAGGGCGATGATGCTCCAGATCTCGGCCACGATCAGCGGCGCCAGGCCCTCCGTGGCTTCGTCGAGGATGAGCAGGTCGGGATTGGTCATCAAGGCGCGCCCGATCGCCAGCATCTGCTGCTCGCCGCCGGAGAGCTGGTGGCCGCCGTGCTCCAGCCGCTCCGAAAGCCTGGGAAAGGTCCGCAGCACGCGCGCGTAGTCCCAGGCCCGGTGCTTGCCGGGCCGGGCGGCCACCAGCAGGTTTTCGCGCACGCTCAGGTTGGGAAAGATACCGCGGCCTTCCGGCACATAGGCCAGGCCCATGCGCGCCACCGCATGCGGCGCGGTGGCGGGGCGGCCGTGCACGGCGACCGATCCGCGCGTGGGCCGCAGCAGCCCGGCCAGGGTGCGGATCAGTGTGGTCTTGCCCATGCCGTTGCGTCCGAGCAGGCCCACCGACTCCCCGGTTTGGATGGCCAGGTCCACGCCGCGCAACACATGGCTGGCGCCATAGTGGACGTGCAGGTCCTGGGCTTGTAGAAGCGTGGCGGCGCTCATGCCTGTTCTCCCAGATAGGCGGTCTGCACCTGCGGGTCGGCGCGCACCGCGGCCGGATCGCCGCTGGCGAGCACCGTGCCGTTGACCATGACGGTCACCCGGTCGGCCACGCGGAAGACGGCGTCCATGTCATGCTCGACCAGCAAGATGGCGTGGTCGGCCTTCAGCGTCTGCAGCAGTTCGAGTATGCGCTCGGTTTCTTCCGGCCCCATGCCGGCCAGGGGTTCGTCCAGCAGCAGCACCGAGGGCGTGCCGGCCAGGCACATGGCGATCTCAAGCTGCCGCTTGTGCCCATGGGGCAGGAGCCCGGCCGGGCGATCGGCTTGCTGGCGCAGGCCGGTGCGCGACAGCGCCGCGTCGGCCTGGCCCGCGCTGTGCGGGCAGTCGGCCGCCCGGGCCGTCCAGCGCCAGAAGCGCTGGCGGCGCGATTGGGCCGCCAGGCGGCAGTTTTCGAAGACGCTCAAGGACGGGAAGATGGTGGAGCGCTGATAGGTCCGGCCCAGGCCGGCCTGCGCGCGCCGGGGCTGGGACCAGGCGCTCACGTCTTTGCCGTCCAGCATTACGCTGCCCGAGCTGGCCGCCAGCTCGCCGGACAGGATGTTGATGAGGGTGGACTTGCCGGCGCCATTGGTTCCGATGACGGCATGCACGGCGCCGCGCGGCAGCTCCAGCGATACGCCGTTGACGGCGACCAGGCCGCCGAAGCGCCGCGTGATGTCGCGGGCGCGCAGCAGGATGTCAGGCATGGGAGTCTCCCGAGACGGGCAGCGTGTCGCCGGCGGTCTTCCCGTCCGCCGGCTTGCGGCGGAACTGGCCGGCCAGGCCGATGAGGCCCTGGGGCAGCCAGGCCACCAGGGCGATGATGGCCAGCCCCAGGGGCAGGTGCCAATGATCGGCGAAGCCGCCGAAGATCTCCCGGGATTGAAAGACCTCCTGCAGCAGCAGCAAGGCGGCCGCGCCCAGCACCGCGCCGCCCTGGCGGGACTGGCCGCCCAGGATGACCATCAACAGCACGAGCGCGGATTGCTCCCAGGCCAGCAGCTCCGGCGTGACAAAGCCGTCCTTCAGGGCATAGAGAAAGCCCGCCAGGCCGGCCAGCACGGCGGCGATGACATAGGCGGCCAGCTTATAGGGGTAGCTGGCGTAGCCCGCGGCGCGCATGCGCTGTTCATTGATGCCGATGCCGGTCAAGGCCGCGCCGAAAGGCGAGCGCCGCAACAGCGCCAGGAAAATCCAGGCCGCCGCCAGGCAGCCCAGCACGAAGAAGTAGAAGCTGCGGGCCTCGCCCAGGTCGAAGGGCAGCCAGCCGCCGATGGCCGGTTCGGGGCGGAAATAGAGATAGATGCCGTCGCTGCCGCCGCCCAGCTTGGTGTCATGCATGACGTAGTAGGCCATCTGCGAGAAGGCCAGCGTCACCATGATGAAGTAGACCCCCTTGGTGCGCAGCGCCAGGGCGCCGGTGGCCAGGGCATAAAGGCCGGCGGCGGCCAGCGCGGCCGGCAGCAGCCACCACAGCGAGGCTGCCGAGCCGGCCGGCGAGAGCAGCGCGGCGGCATAGGCGCCCAGGCCGAAGAAGGCGGCCTGCCCGAGGCTGACCAGTCCGGCGCTGCCGACCAGCAATTGCAGGCCGAGCGCGAAGATGCTGTAGATCATGATCTTCAGCGCCAGGCCGGTGTAGTAATCGCCGCCGACGAAGGCGAAGGCGGCCAGCGCCAGCAGGCAGAGCAGGGGCAGGCCCTGGCGCGCGAAGCGCTGCGTTGATGGATGCGACATGCGGCCCTCCTTAGCCCTGCCGGAACAGGCCTTCCGGCCGGAACAGCAAAATCGTGGCCATCAGCAGATAGACCAGCACACCGGCGGCGGCCGGGAACCACACCTGTCCGAAGGTCTCGACGGCGGCCACCAGCATGGCGGCCAGGAAGGTGCCCCGGATGGAGCCGATGCCGCCAATTACGACCACCACGAAACACACGATGAGTACGCCATGACCCATGCCCGGATAGACCGACGACATCGGCGCGGCCAGCGCGCCCGCCAGCGCGGCCATGGCCACGCCCGCGGCGAAAACCCAGCGGTAGAGGCGGTTGATATTGACGCCCAGGCTGCCGATCATCTCGCGGTTGCTGGCGCCGGCGCGCACCATCATGCCGACCCGGGTGCGGGCGATGACCCAGTAGAGCAGGGCGGCGGCGACCAGGGCCATCGCCGCCACGAAGAGGCGATAGACGGGATAGGTCATGACCTCGCCCAGCGGCACCGCGCCGGCCAGCCATGACGGCATGGGCACGCCATGCACGTCATTGCCGACCAGCAGGCTGCGCACTTCCTCGAACACCAGGATGAGCCCATAGGTCATGAGCACCTGCTGCAGGTGGTCGCGTGTGTACAGGAAACTGAAGAACACGGCTTCCAGCACATACCCCAGCAGCAAGGCGGCGGCCACGCATACCGCCAGCGTGAGGAAAAAGCCGCCGCCCAGATGCGCCTGCACGACAGGACCGAGCGCGAAGGCCATGTAGGCCCCGATCATGTAGAAGCTGCCATGCGCCAGGTTGATGATGCCCATGATCCCGAAGATCAGCGTCAGACCGCTGGCCACCAGGAAAAGCAGCAGCCCGTACTGCAGCGCGTTCAGGGCGTGGATGAGGAAGATGCCCGGATCCATGGCGCGTCAGAGCTTGCAGCCGCGGGCCGGGTCGGCCAGCTGTTTGACGGCGACCTCGACCACTTTGTTTTCCAGTCCCTCCACCTTGCGCAGGTAGATGTCCTGCACCGGGTTGCCGGCGGCCGACAGCGTGAAGGGTCCGCGCGGCGAATCGATGGTCGCCGCCCGCATCGCGCGGCGCATATCGGCCTTCTTGCCGATGTCGCCCTGCACCGCCGCCAGCCCCGCCCGCAGCAACTGCGCGGCGTCATAGCCCTGCACCGCATAGACGTCGGGCGCCAGCTTGTAGGCCTTGTTGTAGTCGGCGCGGAAGGCGTTGTCGCGCGGCGTGTTCAGGCCATCGGCATAGTGCAGCGTGGTCAGCAGGCCCTGGGCCGAGGCGCCCTGGGCCTGCAGCGTGCCGTCGGTCAGGAAGCCCGAGCCATACAGCGGGATGTTCTTGCCCAGACCGGCGGCCGCATAGTCCTGCACGAACTTCACCGCGCCGCCGCCGGCGAAGAAGGTGAACACCATGTCGGGCTTGCTGGCCGCGATCTCGGTCAGCACCGACTGGAACTCCACATTGGGAAAGGGCACCGTCAGGTCCTTGATCACCTTGCCGCCGGACTTCTCGAAGCCCTCGCGGAAACCCGCCACGGCTTCGTCGCCGGCCGCGTATTTCCAGGTCACGGTGATGGCGGTCTTATGGCCCTTGGCCGCGGCTACCGGACCCATGGCGTAAGCCGGCTGCCAATTGGTGAACGAGGTGCGGAAAATGCCCGGGCCGCACATGGGGCCAGTGATGGCGTCGGCGCCGGCATTGGCCACGATCAGCGTGGTGTCGCTGTCCTTGGCGGCCTTGGCCAGCGCCATGGCCACGCCGGAGTGCACCGTGCCGATGAGCACATCGACCTTGTCGCGCTTGATGAGGCGGTTGGCGTTCTCGGGTCCCTTGGCCGGGTTGGACTCATCGTCGACCTTGAAGTACTCGACCTCGCGCCCGGCCAGCTTGCCGCCCTGTTCCTGCACGTAGAGCTTGAAGCCGTTTTCGATGGCCGTGCCCAGCGCGGCATAGGTGCCGCTGTAAGGCAGCATGAAACCCACTTTGATGGGAGCGGCGGCCTGCGCCTGGTGGGCGGCCAGGGCGAGGAAGGCGGCGCCGGCCAGCCTGGCGGCGCGTTGGGGGGTGGATGGCATCGCGGGTCTCCTGTGCTTGTTATGCGTGGCCGGCCAGGCCGCCGACGAAGTCGGCGACGGCCTGGATGACGGCCTGGGGTTGGTCCCTGTGGGGGGAATGCCGGCACTCGGGCAGCGTCAGCAGGCGCGTCTGCGGCGCATGACGCTGTATGCCTTCTATCTGGGCCAGGGTGCCGTACTCGTCGTCGAGGCCCTGCATGGCCAGCGTCGGGCAGCGCAGGCCGGACAGGTGGTCCTCGATATTCCATTGCGCGAAGGCCGGGTCCAGCCAGACCTGGTTCCAGCCCCAGAAGGCGGAGTCCGGGTCGGCGTGATAGCGCGCCAGCCGCTGCCGCAAGTCGCTCTCCAGATAGGCCGCGCGCGCGGCCTCGATGTTCGCCAGGGTGAGGTCCTCGACGAAGATATGGGGCGCGGCCACCACGATGCCGGCCGTCCTCTCCGGGTACATGGCGGCATATAACAGGGCGATGGAGCCGCCATCGCTGTGGCCGAACAGCAGCGGCCGCTCCTGCTGCAAGCCCAGCGCGTCCATCAGGGCCGGCAGGACCTCCCTGGCTTCGCGGTGCATGAAGTCCACCGGCCAGCGTTCCCCGGCCGGCCGCGCGGTCGATTGACCATAGCCGCGCCGCGAATAGACCAGGCCGCGGCAGCCGGCGCCCGCGCACAGGCGGTCCGGGAAGTCGCGCCACATGGCGACCGAGCCCAGCCCCTCGTGCAGGAAGACCAGCAGCGGGCGGTCGCGGCGCCGCGGTTCGATCCAGCGGTATTCCAGATCGAAGCGCAGCCCGTGGGCCGCGATGCCGGCGCGCTCGACCGGGGCCGTGTTCATAGGCCGGCCTCTTCCAGCTGGCGCAGGCGAAAGCGCTGGATCTTGCCGGTGGCGGTCTTGGGCAGCTCTTCGGTGAAATTGATCTGGCGCGGATACTTGAAGGGCGCCAAGTGCGCTTTGACATAGTCTTGCAGCGCCGCGCCCGTCGTGGCGTCGGGCGCGTAGCCCGGACGCAGCACGACATAGGCCTTGGTCTTGACCAGCCCGTCGTGGTCGGGCACGCCGATGACGGCGGCTTCCAGCACGGCCTCGTGCTGCACCAGAACGTTCTCGACCTCCACCGGCGAGACATACTGCCCGCTGACCTTGATCATGTCGTCGCTGCGCCCGGCGTAGACGTAATAGCCGTCTTCGTCGCACAGGTATTTGTCGCCGCTCTTGAGCCAGTCTCCCAGGAAGCACTGGCGCGTCTTGTCGCGGTTGTTCCAGTACATGAGCGCGGCGCTCGGCCCCTTGATATAGAGGTCGCCGATGGCGCCGGGAGGCACGGGCAGTCCGGCCTCGTCGCGCAGCTGCACCTCGTAGCCGGGCACGGGCTTGCCCGTGGTGCCATAGCGGAACTGGCCCGGTTGATTGGACAGGAAGATGTGCAGCATCTCGGTCGAGCCGATGCCGTCGAGAATTTGGCAGCCGAAATGGCGGGTGAAGCGTTCCCCGATGTCGCGCGGCAGGGCCTCGCCCGCCGAGGTACAGATGCGCATGGAAACGTTGTCGCGCGGCGGCAGCTCGGGCGAGGCCATCATGCTGGCGTAGAGCGTGGGCACGCCATAGAAGACGGAGGGGCGGTGCGTGGTCAGGCGCTTGAAGACGGCCTGCGGGGTGGGGCGCTCGGCCATCAAAATGGTGGTCGCGCCGACCGACAGCGGAAAGGTCAGGCCGTTGCCCAGGCCATAGGCGAAGAACAGCTTGGCGGCCGAAAACGCCACATCGTCCTCGCGGATGCCCAGCACCGGCTTGGCATAGAGTTCCGCCGTGTGCCAGAGGTTGCCATGGGTGTGGACCACGCCTTTAGGCTTGCCCGTGGAGCCCGACGAATAGAGCCAGAAGGCGATTTCGTCGGCCAGCGTGCGGGCCGCCGGCAGGATGGGCGCCTGGGCGATCAAGGCCTCGAAAGCATGCTGGCCCGCCGCCGCTTGCGCCGGCTGCGAAACGATGACGTGCTCGATATCGTGCTGGCCGCTGTCCAGCGCGGGCCGCAGCTGCGGCAGCAGGCCGGCGGAGACGACCAGCGCCCGCGCCCGGCAATGGGCGGCGATATAGGCGTAGTCGTCCGGGGTCAACAAGGTGTTGACGGCCACCGGCACGATGCCCGCGTGCAGCGCGCCCAGGAACGTCACCGGCCAGTCCACCGTGTCGTGCATCACCATGAGGATGCGTTCTTCGCGGCGCAAGCCCAGCTGGCGCAAGGCGCCGCCGAAGCGGGCCACGCGCTCGGCCAGCTCGCCGTAGCTGAGCCGGCGCTCGTCATCGATATAGGCGGTCTTGGCGGCGCGCGGCGCATTCAGCGCGGCCAGATGGCTGGCGAAATTCAGCTCGTTGGGGCAGTCGTGCATGGTTGTCTCCTCGAGAGGCGGGCCCGCGGCCTGATGGCTCTGATGGGCGGCTATCCGGCAAAGGCCGGCGCGGCTGGCAGGTTCTCCAGCCGGGCGGGCGCGCCTTGCACGGCGCTGCGGCGGTGATAGAAATCCAGGGCCCGCAATCCGCCGAGTTCCTGGCCGCCGCCGGCGCGGCCGGGCCCGCCATGCAGCGATTGCGGCATGACGTTGCCGTGTCCGGTATGGGCCTGGGCCGCTTCGGGGCTGACCAGATGCACGCGGCCGTGGCTTTCGGCCAGCGCCTGGGCGCCTTGCGCCAGGAAGGCGCTGTCGTCGCTATAGAGAGAGGCCACCAGCGACCCGTCGCCCAGCCGGGCCATGGCCCAGGCCTGCGCGGGATCGCGATAGGGCATGAGCGTGGCGACCGGCCCGAACACCTCGGTCTGGTGCAGCAGGGCATGGGGCTGGCGCGAACCGAGCAAGGTCGGCGCCATGCAGGCGGCGATGGCGGGATCGGCGTCGACCAGCGCCGCGTGCGAACCGTCGTGCAGTACCTCGGCCACGCCGCGCAGGGCGGCCAGGCCCGATTGCACGTGGTCGAACTGGGCGCGGCTGACCAGCGCGCCCATCTTCACGCTGTCGTTGCGCGGATTGCCCACGGTGATGCGGGCCAGCTGGGCCGAGATGGCGCCGGCCACGGCGTCGTAGCGGTCGGCTGGCACCATGATGCGCCGGATGGCCGTGCATTTCTGGCCCGACTTGGCGCGCATCTCGCGCACCACTTCGCGCACCAGCGCATCGAAGGCGGGGCTGCCCTCGCCGGCGTCGGGGCCGAGCACGGCGCTGTTGACGCTGTCGGTCTCGGCGTTCAGACTCACCTCGCCGCGCAGCAGCGCGGGATGGGCGCGCAGCTGGGCGGCCGTATCGGCCGAGCCGGTGAACGACAGCAGATCAAGCGGCCGCAGCGCGTCCATGAGACCGGCCGAGCCGCCACAGACCAGGCTGAGCGCGCCGGGCGGCAGGATGCCGGCCTGGATGACGTCGCGCACCATCTCATGCGCCAGCCAGGCGGTGGCGGTGGCGGGCTTGGCCACGATGGGCACGCCCGAAAGCAGGGCGGGCGCGGCTTTTTCCCACAGCCCCCATGACGGGAAGTTGAAGGCATTGATGAGCAGCGCCAAGCCGCGCGCCGGCGTGCGGACGTGCTGCACCGCATAGGCGTTGTCGCGGGCCAGGGCGTCGGCCGGGCCGTCCATGCGCCAGGCATTCTCGGCCAGGCGCGATCCCTGTTTGGCGTAATAGCCCACGGTATAGATGGCGCCGTCGATGTCGATGGCCGAATCGGCCTGCACCGTGCCGCTGTTGGCCAGCGCGATCCCGAAGTATTTGTCGCGATGGGCCGCCAGCACCTCGGCCACGCGGGCCAGCAGGGCCGCGCGCTGCGCATAGCTCATGGCGCGCAGCGCCGCGCCACCTTGTTCGCGGGCCCAGGCGAAAGCGGCCGGCAGGTCCAGGCCCGCGCTGCTCGCGCTGGCCAGCAGCTCGCCGGTCACCGGATCGAGCAGGCGGGCCGGCTGGCCCTGGCCCGCGCGCCATTGGCCGGCGAGGTAGTTCTCCAGAATATGCATGTCCCGTCCCTCAGGCCGTCTGGCGGGTGAATTCGATGGCGCCGTCCGGCAGGAGATAGAGCACCAGGGCCCTGCCTGCGCTGACCGTGGGGCGGTGGGCGGTGCCCGGTCCGTAGACCAGCCATCCCGCGCCCCGGCCATCAAATCGCGCCTGGTCCGACAGCGGCATGATCAAGTCGATTTCGCCCTGGGGATGGCGGTGGTGCGGGCCGGCAAGATCGTCCATGTCCACCACGTCAACCGAGTAGCCGCCCAGCGCGGCGTCGGGTTTGATGACGCGGCCATAGCGGATGCCGCCGCCTTCGTATTTGCACATCCAGCCGGCGGCGACGCCCTGGCGACAGGCGTCGAAAATGCGCGCATACAGATCGCTGCCGGCGCCCAGCTCGCGATTGAGGCGGTCTTCGAGGGATTGATCCAGGGCGGCGGCGCCGATCTGGCCGGTGACCTCGCGCATCAGCGCGTGGAACTGTTCAGGCGTACTCATGGTGGCGTCCTATACACTTATCGTCCCGTACCGAAATCTCATGCAACAGAGTGCTTGTGGGTGCCGGTACAGGCATCGTCAATGCGCGTTTGGCGGTGGTTGATGGAAAAATAGTGCTTTATATGGTGACCGTCAAGCACTATAGTTCATGTTCTCTTAAGGGTTAGTGCGGAGTCGCAGACGATGGAGCCAGCGCTGGAGCCGAACGCGGAAGAGCCGCGCCGTGACGTATTCCTGATCGCCTTGGGCGAACGGGTGCGGCGCTTGCGCGCCATACGGGGCATGACGCGCAAAAGCCTGTCACAAGCCACCGGCGTGTCCGAACGCCATCTGGCCAATCTGGAGCATGGGGTGGGCAATGCCTCCATCCTGGTGCTGCTGCAGATCGCCCGGGCCTTCAATTGCGCGCTGGCCGAGCTGGTGGGCGACGTCACCACCGAATCGCCTGAATGGCTGTTGATCCGTGAGCTGCTCAGTGGCCGCAGCGAATCGGACCTGCAGCGGGCGCGCGAGTCCCTGTCCCAGTTGTTCGGCGTGGGCGCGGGCGCGCAGCGGCCCAACCGCTACCAGCGCATCGCGCTCATCGGCCTGCGCGGCGCGGGCAAATCCACCCTGGGGCAGATGCTGGCCGATGACCTGGGCTATCCCTTCATCGAGCTCAACCGCGAGATCGAGCGGGTGGCCGGCTGCAGCATCCTCGAAATCCACAATCTGTATGGCCCCAACGCCTACCGCCGCTATGAGCGCCGGGCGCTCGAAGAGGCCGTGCAGATCTACCCGGAGATGGTGCTGGCCACGCCCGGCGGCCTGGTGTCGGAGCCCGCCACCTTCAATCTGCTGCTGGCGCATTGCTATACCGTATGGCTGCGCGCCACGCCCGAAGAGCACATGGGCCGCGTCATGGCGCAGGGCGATTTCCGGCCCATGTCCGGCAACGCCGAGGCCATGGCCGATCTCAAGCGCATCCTGGCCGGCCGCGAGGCGTTCTATGCCAAGGCCGACCTTACCTGGGTCACCAGCGACCTGAGCCTGGCGGAGAGTTTCGCCGGCCTGCGCACCCAGGTGCGCAAGGCCTGCAGCCTGCCGCTCTGAGTCCCTCAAAAACTGCGTTTTAGTGCACGTCGGAGTTGACGTGCATTTTTTTCTGCACTATTCTGCATTTTAATTCATCAAATGCATTATTGTGCGTGCGCCATCGGGCGCCCCAGTGCAGACCCGCAAGGTTTTGAGGAGACAGAGCATGAGCACCCCCCCGGTGGATTTTCGGACCGAACCCCAGCAGTACCGTCATTGGCGTTTGAATTGCGAAGGCGAAGTGGCCACCCTGGCCATGGACGTCTCCGAGGATGCCGGCCTGCGTCCGGGCTACAAGCTCAAGCTCAATTCCTATGACCTGGGCGTGGACATCGAGCTGCACGACGCCTTGCAGCGCATCCGCTTCGAGCACCCGGAGGTGCGCGCCGTGGTGGTCACCAGCATGAAAGACCGCATTTTCTGTTCGGGCGCCAATATCTTCATGCTCGGCCTGTCCTCGCACGCCTGGAAGGTCAACTTCTGCAAGTTCACCAACGAAACCCGCAATGGCATGGAAGACGCCAGCCAGCACAGCGGCCTGAAGTTCATCGCCGCGCTCAATGGCGCCTGCGCCGGCGGCGGCTATGAGCTGGCCCTGGCCTGCGACGAGATCTTCCTCATCGACGACCGCTCATCGGCCGTGGCCTTGCCCGAGGTGCCGCTGCTGGGCGTGCTGCCGGGTACCGGCGGCCTGACCCGGGTGACCGACAAGCGGCGTGTGCGCCACGACCTGGCGGACATTTTCTGCACCCTGGTCGAAGGCGTGCGTGGCCAGCGCGCCAAGGATTGGCGCCTGGTCGACGCCGTGGTCAAGCCGGCGCAGTTCCAGGAGGCGGTGCAGGCCCGCGTGCGCGAACTGGCCGCCGCCAGCGACCGTCCGGGAGGCCCCGGCGTGGCCTTGACGCGGCTTGAGCGCGAGGACGGTCCGCAGGGGCTGCGCTACCGCCATGTCGAGGTCGGCATCGACCGCGAAAAACGCCTGGCCACCTGGGTGGTGCGCGCCCCGCAGGCGCCGGTCGAGAGCGGGATCGACGCCATCCTCGCCGCGGGCGCCGACTGGTGGCCGCTGGCGATGGCGCGCGAGCTGGACGACGCCATCCTCTATATGCGCACCAACGAACTGGATATCGGCACTTGGGTCATCAAGACCGAGGGCGATGCCGCCCATGTGCTGGCCGCCGACGAGATCCTGCAGCGCCATGCCTCGCATTGGTTCGTGCGCGAGACCGCCGGCATGCTGCGCCGCACGCTCGCCCGCCTGGATGTCACCTCGCGCACCCTTTATGCCTGCGTGGAGCCGGGTTCATGCTTTGCGGGCACCCTGCTCGAGCTGGCATTGGCCGCCGACCGCGTCTACATGCTCGACGATGAAGAGCGACCGGTCGCCCTGGTCATCGACGAGCGCAATTTCGGCGCCTATCCCATGGTCAACGGCCAGTCGCGCCTGCAGCGCCGCTTCCATGAAGAAGCCGGTCCGCTGGAGGCCGTGCGGGCGGCGGCGGGCCGGCCCATCGGGCCGCAAGAGGCCCTGGACCTGGGCCTCGTGACCTTCACGCCGGACAGCCTGGACTGGGACGATGAGATCCGCCTGGCCCTGGAAGAGCGCCGCGCGCTGTCGCCCGATGCGCTGACCGGCCTGGAGGCCAATCTGCGTTTCAGCGGCCGCGAAAACATGCTCACGCGCATCTTCGGGCGCCTGACGGCCTGGCAGAACTGGATCTTCAACCGCCCCAATGCGGCGGGCGAGAAAGGCGCGCTCAAGCTCTACGGCAAGGGCGAACAGGCCAACTTCGACTGGAACCGGGTCTAGCCCGGTCCGGCGGCGGAATCATCCGGCGGCCATGCGCGCCGTCCTTCAGGAGACAGATATGAGCGGCATCAACTACAGCGACAAAATCCCCAACAACGTCAACCTGTCCGGCGACCGGGCGCTGCAGCGCGCGCTGGAGCACTGGCAGCCCAATTACCTGCAGTGGTGGCGCGACATGGGCCCGGACGGCTCACAGGACTTCGATGTCTATCTGCGCACCGCCGTCAGCGTCGAGCCCGACGGCTGGGCGCACTTCGACCACGTCAAGATGCCGGACTATCGTTGGGGCATCTTCCTGGCGCCGCAGGACGGGCAGCGCAAGATCCATTTCGGCGAGAACATGGGCCGCGACGTCTGGCAGGACGTGCCGGGCGAGCATCGCGCCAACCTGCGCCGCATTATCGTCACCCAAGGGGACACCGAGCCGGCCTCCATCGAACAGCAGCGCCACCTGGGCATGACCGCGCCGTCGCAATATGACCTGCGCAATCTGTTCCAGATCAATGTCGAAGAGGGCCGCCATCTCTGGGCCATGGTCTATCTGCTGCATCGCTATTTCGGGCGCGATGGCCGCGAAGAGGCCGACGCGCTGCTGCAGCGCAGCTCGGGCGATGAAGACAACCCGCGCATCCTGGGCGCCTTCAATGAGAAGACGCCGGATTGGCTGGCCTTTTATATGTTCACCTATTTCACCGACCGCGACGGCAAGTTCCAGCTCTGCGCACTGGCCGAGTCCAGCTTCGATCCGCTGGCGCGCACGACGAAGTTCATGCTGACCGAAGAGGCCCACCACATGTTCGTGGGCGAGTCCGGCGTCTCGCGCGTGATCCAGCGCACCTGCGAGGTCATGAACCAGCTCAAGACCGATGACCCGGCCGCCGTGCGCGCCGCCGGCGTGATCGACCTGCAGACCATCCAGCGCTACCTGAATTTCCACTACAGCGTGACTATCGACCTGTTCGGCGCCGACCAGTCCTCCAACGCCGCCATCTTCTACAGCTCGGGCCTGAAGGGCCGCTTTGAAGAAGGCAAGCGCAACGATGACCACCAGCTCAAGAACGACAGCTACCGCGTGCTGACCGTGGCCGACGGCCGGCTGCGCGAGGTGGAGGTGCCCATGCTCAACGCGCTCAACGAAGTGCTGCGCGACGACTTCATCCGTGACTCCATGGCCGGCGTGGGCCGCTGGAACAAGGTGATCGAGAAGAACGGCATCCCCTTTCGCCTGTCGGTGCCGCACAAGGCCTTCAACCGCCAGATCGGCACGCTGGCCGGTATCCGCGTCTCGCCCGACGGCGAGGTGCTGAGCGAAAGCCAGTGGCTGGCCAACCGCGACAAATGGCTGCCGACGGCCGAGGACCGCGCTTTCGTGGCCTCGCTGATGGGCCGCGTGAGCGAGCCCGGCAAGTTCGCCAACTGGATCGCGCCGCCCGTCATGGGCATCAATCGCCAGCCGGTGAATTTCGAGTACGTCCGTTTCAGCTGAGCCCGCCATGAACGCGCCCGCCGAGCTGCTCAGGCAGCACCTCATCGATCCCGAGATCTGCATCCGCTGCAACACGTGCGAAGAGACATGCCCGATCGACGCCATCACGCATGACAGCCGCAACTATGTCGTGAACGCGGAGATCTGCAATGGCTGCATGGCCTGTGTGCCGCCATGTCCGACCGGCGCGATCGACAGCTGGCGCCTGGTGGCGCGGGCCTACAGCCTGGATGAGCAGCTGGGCTGGGACGAACTGCCCGCCGAACAGCCCCAGGCCGCCCAGGCCGGGCCGGCGGCCGAGCCCCCGCCGCAGGTCGCCGCCGCCGGGCCCGGCGCGGCGGTGCCGCCCTGGTCGGCGGCCCATCCCTACGTCAACCTCTATACCCACAAGACGCCGGTGACGGCCACGGTGGTGGGCAATTACCGCGTCACGGACTCGGACACCCACAGCGACATCCGGCACATCGTGCTGGACTTCGGCGCGCAGCCCTTTCCGGTGCTGGAGGGGCAGTCCATCGGCATCCTGCCGCCCGGTGCCGACGAACACGGCCGGCCCCATCATGCCCGCCAGTACTCGCTGGCCAGCCCCCGCGATGGCGAGCGCCCGGGCTACAACAATCTGTCCATCACCGTGAAGCGGGTGACCGAGGGCCACGATGGGCAGGCGGTGCGCGGGGTGTGCTCCAACTATCTCTGCGACCTGGCCAAGGGCGATACCGTCCAGGTCATCGGGCCGTTCGGCCATACCTTCTTGATGCCCAACCATCCCGGCGCCAACCTGATGATGATCTGCACCGGCACGGGCGCCGCGCCCATGCGCGCCATGACCGAAAACAGCCGCCGGCGCCTGGCGCAGGGCGGCCTGGGCCGCCTTATGCTGTTCTTCGGCGCGCGCACCGAGCGCGAGCTGCCTTATTTCGGGCCGCTGATGAAACTGCCCAAGGATTTCATCGATATCAACCTGGCGCTCTCGCGCGAGGCCGGCCAGCCCCGGCGCTATGTGCAGGACGCCATGCGGCAGCGAGCGGAAGATGTCTTGCGGCTGCTGACCGCCGGCGACACCTATATCTACGTCTGTGGCCTGAAGGGCATGGAGCAGGGGGTGCTGCAAGCGCTGTCGGATATCGCCCGGGAGGGCGGCCACGACTGGGCCGCGCTGTCCGAAACGCTGCGGCGCGAGGGCCGCATGCATTTCGAGACTTACTGACTCAGCGCAGGACTTCGCGCAAGAAGGCGCCGATGTCCTGGATTTCTTCCAGGCAGACCGAGTGCGGCATGGGGTAGGTGTGCCACTGGACCGCATAGCCCAGGCGTTGCAGCGTCTCGCGCGACGCTTCGGCGCGGGCCAGCGCCACGACCGGATCGTACAGGCCGTGGGCCAGGAAGATGGGCGTGTCGGCGTTGGCCGGCAGGCGTTCGGCCTGGGCCGTATCGATCAGGGGCAGGTAGCCCGACAGGCCCACCATGCCGGCCAGTTTCTCGGGCAGCCGCAGGCCGGTATGCAGCGTCATGGCGCAGCCCTGCGAGAAGCCGGCCAGCACGATGCGCGAGGTCGGGATGCCGCGCGCGTTCTCGCGCGCGACCAGCTTCTGGATGGCCGCTTCCGAGGCGCGGATGCCGGCGGCGTCTTCGCGGCGCACCAGGTCCATGACCAGGATGTCGTACCACGAGCGCATGGCCATGCCGCCATTGATGGTCACCGGCGCCACCGGGGCGTTCGGAAAGATGAAGCGCACCGGCGCGCGCAGGCCCAGCTCGGGCACGACGGGGACGAAATCATTGCCATCGGCGCCCAGGCCATGCAGCCAGATCACGGCATGGGCGGGGTTGGCGCCGGTTTCGACTTCGATGCAGTCCAGAAGGTCTTGGCTCATGGGGCGGTCATTGTGTGAGGGACTTGAGCGCCTGGAACAGGGCCCGGTATTGCTTGCGCTGCGGCTCCTGGCCTTGCTGCAGGGCGGCATTGTGCTGCGCTTCCTTGCGGGCGGCGCGGATGACGGCGCGCAAATGCTGGACATCGGCCCCGGGGTAGCGCGCCAGCAATTCGGTCAGCGCCTCGTCGTCCTGGAGGAGCCGCTCGCGCAGGCCCTCCAGACGGTGCATGGCGGCGGTTTCTTCGCGCGAGCCGTTTTCCCAGACGTCCAATTGGTGCCGGATTTCGTCGGCGGGCGCGGCGCGCATCAGCTTGCCCACGTAATGGGTCTGGCGGCGCAGGCCTTCGCGGCTGGTGGTGCGCTGGGCTTCGCGGATGGCCTCGTACAGCCGCTCTTCGAGCGGCAACTGGCGCAGGCGTTCGGGGGACAGGCCGATCAGCTGCTTGCCCAGGTCCAGCAGCGCGTGCATGTCGCGCTTGACCTGGGACTTGCTGGGCCGGTCGTAGCCGTTTTCATCGTAGCCGTCGTCATCGACGGGGGTTTCGGAGTCGGGAAAGCTCATGGGACACTGCAAAAAGACGGACTTGGCTATGATAACCGTCTCTGCAAATTGGACAGCAATGGTCACTTCCTCCTCCTCCCTGCCGATCGCCGCCAACCAGGCGCGTTTTTCCGAACTCGTCGAACAGGTGCTGGCCTATGCGCGCCAGATTGGCGCGAGCGACGCCGCCGCCGAAGTCTCCGAAAGCCTGGGTCTCTCGGTCTCGGTGCGCAAGAACGATATCGAGACGGTCGAGCAGACCCGCGACCGCTCGCTGGACCTGACGGTCTATGCCGGCCAGAGCCGGGGCTCGGCCTCGACCTCCGATTTCTCCGAGGCGGCCCTGCGCCAGACGGTGGAGGCGGCCTGGCATATCGCCCGCCATACGGCTGCCGACGAAGCCGCCGGCCTGCCGGATGCCGAAATGCTGGCCACCGAGCATGCCGACCTGGACCTGCATCATCCCTGGGCCATCGGCACCGAGGAGGCCGCCGAGCTGGCCCTGCGCGGCGAGCGCGCCGCCCGGGCGGTCGACCGCCGCATCACCAATACCGACGGCGCGGGCGTCAACACCTACGAAGGCCAGTTCGTCATGGGCAATACCCGCGGCTTTCTGGGCGGCTATGCCTATAGCCGCCACAGCCTGTCGGTGGCGCCCATCGCCGGGCGCGGCGGCAATATGCAGCGCGACTACTGGTATACCTCCGAGCGCGATCCCGTCCGCCTGGCCTCGCCCGAGGCGGTGGGCCGCTACGCCGCCGAACGCACGCTGGCCCGCTTGTCGGCGCGCCGCCTGCGCACCACCAAGGCGCCCGTGCTGTTCGAGGCGCCGCTGGCCCTGGGCCTGCTGGGCGCCTTTACCCAGGCGGCCAGCGGAGGCGCGCTCTACCGCAAGGCGAGCTTTCTGGTCGACGCCTTGGGCAAGCCCATCTTCGCCGACCACATCGACGTGCTCGAAGACCCGCATGTGCCCGGCGCCATGGGCTCCTCGCCCTTTGATGACGAAGGCGTGCGCACCCGCGCGCGCCGCGTGGTGGCCGCCGGTACCCTGGAAGGCTATTTCCTGTCCTCCTATACCGCGCGCAAGCTGGGCATGAGCACCACCGGCAATGCCGGCGGTTCGCACAACCTGTCCCTGACCTCGCGCCTGACCCGTCCGGAAGACGACTTCCGCGCCATGTTGAAGAAGCTGGGCACCGGCCTGCTGGTGACCGAACTCATCGGCCAGGGCGTGAACTACCTCACCGGCGACTACTCGCGCGGCGCCTTCGGCTACTGGGTCGAAAACGGCCAGATCCAGCATGCCGTGGAGGAGATCACCATCGCCGGCAATCTGGCCGATATGTTCCGCCAGATCGTGGCGGTCGGGGCCGACACGCTGTCGCGCGGCACCAAGACCACGGGCTCCATTCTCATCGAGCAGATGTCCATCGCCGGCGCCTGAAGCCGCCGCTGCCTGCCCGCGCGCCAAGCCCGGGCAGGTTTTTGTTTTTAAAGGAAATTTCTTTCCTGACTCGGCGACACGGCCGGCAGACAGGGCATGCCCGGGGCCGCCACACTATCCAGGATCCTGGGTGCCCTGAGTTGGGTGCCCTGAGTTGGGTGCCCTGAGTTGGGTGCCCTGAGTTGGGTGCCCTGAGTTGGGTGCCCTGAGTTGGGTGCCCTGAGTTGGGTGCCCTGGATCGATCCATTGCCGGGGTGCCGTCAGGAGTTTCCCAGTGTCGGTCTTGGATTGGTCCGCCCTGCGCGCGCAGGGCGACGAGCGGTTGCGCTTCATCCGCCAGCTCGAAGGGTTTTACGTCTACGCGCACAGCGCCGCCAGCACCGCGACGCGCGCCCATCATTATCTGCTGTCCGGCCACTATCGCGACGATCCCCGTTTTCTGGGCTATTGCTCGCTGGGCGCGCCCTCCGGCTTTCCCTGGCTGGCCGATGCGCGCTGGCCGGGCGAGGGCGAGTACCGGCCCTTCGCCGAGGTGTTGCAGCAGCAGATGCGCAGCGGCGGCCGGATAGGCATGCTGACCTTCTGCGCGACGCCCGAGGAGCAACTGCTGCTGCGCAGGTTCCAGGCCTGGACGTTCGACTTCCTGGCCTATCTGGCGGAGCGTAACCGTCCCATGGTCTACATGCCGCTGGCCGAGGAGCGCGAGCTGACGCTGACCCGGCTGCCGGACTACCTCGCCCTGGTCGAGGGCATGGATGCGCGCTCTCAAGGCGCGATGCGCGCGCGGCTGGCCGCGCTGGCCAGCCTGGATCGCCATCTGCTGCAGCGCGAGGCCACGCCTTTCGCGCATATGTACTTCAATGCCCTCAACGAGGCGGACTCCTTCGTGCCCCGCGCCTGGGAAAACTACGTCGACGTGGGCGCGACCAATGGCGCGGAGCTGCTCAGGCTGGCCAGCCTGGTCGACGACCTGGACCGATCCCGCTTCTGGGCCCTGGAGCCCAATGCGGTCGACTTCGCCCACCTCAAGCAGCTCCGGTTCTTCCTGCCCGCGCGGGTGGCGCGCAGTTTTGCCTGTGGGCGCCATGGCGGCAGTGTCGAGTTCTACACCGATCCGGTCAACCAGGACGGCTCGCGCCTGGTGCCGCCTGAATGCGGCCCGGCCTGGCGCCAGGCCAACGCGGCGCATATCGAATCGGTGCCCTGCGTGACGCTCGACACCTTGGTGCCCGAGCCCGTCACGCTCCTGAAGATCGACGTCGAAGGCGGGGAGCTGGACGTGCTGCAAGGCGCCATCGGCCATGTCGCCCGGCCGGAGTGCCGGGTGGCCGTGGCCGCCTATCACTATCCCCAGGACGTGCTGGAGCTGTGCGCCTTCTTTCGCGAACTGGGGCGCGGGCGCCTGCGCCTACGGCAGCACGATTCCACGCTCTGGGACCTGATTCTCTACGTGGACGATGTTGGCGGGCCGGCCGCCTGAAGCGCCTTTGGCCAGCGCGGCGTGTACGCGGCGTGTAATATGCATTGCGGGTTATCTTCGGTAGTCTCGAGAGACGAGGAGCCAACAGATGCAACGTCGTTCGTTCTTGAAGCATGCGGGCATGGGCGCGATGGCCGGCAGCGCGGCGGTGGCCGCGCCCGTCTTCGCCCAGGACATGCCTTCGCTCAGCTGGCGCCTGGCTTCCGGCTTCAACCCCAAGCTCGAGGCGCTCTATGGCGCCGGCGAGGCGTTCTGCAAGTACGTGGGCGAGGCCACCGGCGGCAAGTTCAGCATCCGCCAGTCCCCGGGCGGCGAGATCGCCCCGGACACGACGGTCCTGGATGCGGTATCCAACCACACCGTGGATTGCGGGCATGGCTTCTCGTCCGCCTACTTCGACAAAGCGCCGGCGCTGTGCTTTGACTCCGCCGTGCCCTTTGGGCTGAATGCGCGCCAGATGAATGCCTGGATGTTCGAGGGCGACGGCCTGAAACTCACGCGCGAACTGTTCAAGCCGCACAAGATCGTCAATCTGCCCATGGGTAATACGGGCGTGCAGATGGGGGGCTGGTACCGCAAGGAGATCAAGACCCTCGAAGACCTCAAGGGCGTGCGCATGCAGACGGCCGGCCTGGCCGGCGAAGTGCTTGCGCGCCTGGGCGTGGCGCCGCAGCAGCTAGCCGCCGCTGAACTGGCCGCTTCGCTGGAGAAGGACGCGCTGGATGCCGTGCAAGCCGCCAGCCCCGTCGACGACGAGGCCCTGGGCCTGCAGAAGCTCGCCAAGTATTACTACTACCCGGGGTGGTGGGCGGGCGGCGTGCAAGCCTCGCTCTATATCAACGAAGCCGCCTGGGAAAAACTGCCCAAGCACTACCGGTCCGCGATCGAATCGGCCAGCCGTGCCGTCCATGTGGGCGTGACCGCAAGCTATGACGCCCGCAACCCGGCCGCCATGCGGCGCCTGGCCGCGGCCGGCGCCGAGCTGCGCGCCTTCCCGCGCGCCGTGCTGGACGCCGCCTTCGAGGCCAGCGCCCAGGTGTATCAGGCCTGGTCGGACAAGGATCCGGCCTTCAAGACCCTGCACGAGAACTATATGGGCTTCCAGGACGATGTCCTGCCCTGGTTCCGGATCAGCGAAAACGCCTACGATCAATACCTGATGAGCATGGCGCTGGCCGTGCGCCGGCGCCGATAATACGTCCCTTTTTAGGGTCGGCGGTCCTGGGCGGGATTTTGCCGCGCGCTTGCACAAAAATTGAGCAGGCGTGCTAAACTAGCTAGCTTTCCCTTTATCCGGCTTTGGCCGGAGCATGGCTAGGGTCACCAGTACGGGCGGGTAATAACGCTTAGACGGGGGGCCGGGGCGAGTCCCATCCCGGGCGCTGCCGCGGGTTTGCCATCGGGAAAGATCCCGGCCAGGATGTTCTGGCGGGCAACCTTTATTCAATTCTTAGGAACCATCATGAAGACCTTTGTGGCCAAGCCGCATGAAGTCAAGCGTGACTGGTTTGTGATCGACGCCAAGGGCAAAGTCCTCGGTCGTGTGGCCAGCGAAGTCGCACGCCGTCTGCGTGGCAAGCACAAACCCGAATTCACGCCGCACGTTGATACCGGCGATTACATCGTCATCATCAACGCTTCCGATATCGTCGTTACGGGTACCAAGGCGCAAGACAAGAAGTACTTCCGCCACACCACCTACCCGGGCGGTATCCGCGAAACGAACTTCGAGAAAATGCAAGAGCGTTTTCCCGGCCGCGCCATCCAGAAGGCCGTCAAGGGCATGCTGCCCAAGGGTCCGCTGGGCTACGCCATGATCAAGAAACTCAAGGTGTACGCTGGTGCCGAGCATCCGCACACCGCTCAGCAGCCCAAGCCGCTGGATATCTAAGGAAACGCCATGATCGGTAACTGGAACTACGGAACCGGCCGTCGCAAAACCTCGGTGGCTCGTGTTTTCATCAAGAAGGGTACGGGCAAGATCGTCGTCAACGGCAAGCCCGTCGACGAGTTTTTCGCTCGCGAAACCGGCCGCATGGTCGTGCGCCAGCCCCTGGCGCTGACCGGCCACCTCGAATCGTTCGACATCAAGGTCAACGTGATCGGTGGCGGCGAGACGGGTCAGGCTGGCGCGGTTCGTCATGGCATCACGCGCGCCCTGATCGACTACGACGCGACCCTGAAGCCGGCGCTGTCGCAAGCGGGCTTCGTGACCCGCGATGCGCGCGAAGTTGAACGTAAGAAGGTCGGTCTGCGCAAGGCGCGCCGCCGCAAGCAGTTCAGCAAGCGTTAATCGCTGCATGCAGAAAGGCCGCGCAAGCGGCCTTTTTGCTTTTGGCCCGCCCGGGGAACCCCGGGCCGCCTATCCTGTCCCACTCTGCGGCAGTCCTCAGGAGGGCCGCGGGTGTCGCAGCGATACAATTCATTCAGGCGTGTCGCGCCCCGTGCCACACTCCAGCGTGCCTCACACCCAGGAAGAAGCTACCATGGCCCAAGCAAGTCATCCCCGCATCAAGGTCGGCATCGTCGGCGGCACCGGATATACCGGCGTCGAGCTGCTGCGCTTGCTGTCTCAGCACCCCAATGTCGAACTGACCGCCATCACCTCGCGCAAGGAAGACGGCCTGCCCGTGGCGGACATGTATCCCAACCTGCGCGGCCGCGTGAAGCTGGCCTTCTCCGCGCCGGAAAAGGCCACGCTGACCGATTGCGACGTGGTGTTCTTCGCGACGCCCCACGGGGTGGCCATGGCCCAGGCCCGGGAGCTGACCGCCGCCGGCACGCGCGTGATCGACCTGGCCGCGGACTTCCGCCTGCAGGACACCGCGATGTTCGAGCGCTGGTACAAGATGCCGCATAGCTGCCCGGACATCCTGGCCGGCCAATCGGCCTATGGCCTGGTCGAGCTCAATCGCGCCGCCATAGCCGGGGCCAAGGTGATCGGCAACCCGGGCTGCTATCCCACGACCGTCATCCTGGGCCTGGCGCCGCTGATCGAAGGCGGCAAGAAGCTGGTCGATACCCAGACCCTGATCGCCGACTGCAAGTCGGGCGTCTCGGGCGCCGGCCGCAAGGCCGAGGTGGGCTCGCTGTTTTCCGAAGCCAGCGACAACTTCAAGGCCTATGGCGTGGCGGGCCACCGCCATCATCCCGAGATCACCGAGCAGCTCGAAAAGCTGGCCGGCGGCAAGGTCGGCCTGACCTTCGTGCCGCATCTGGTGCCCATGATCCGCGGCATGTTCTCCACCATTTATGCCCGCATCCTGCCCGAAGCCCGCGACACGGACTTCCAGGCCCTGTTCGAGGCCCGCTATGCCGACGAGGCCTTCATCGACGTCATGCCGGCCGGCAGCCTGCCCGAGACCCGCTCCGTGCGCGCTTCGAACAATCTGCGTATCTCGGTGCAGCGTCCGGGCAATGGCGATCAGCTCGTCATCCTGGTGGTCCAGGACAACCTGGTCAAGGGCGCGGCGGGCCAGGCGGTGCAGAACATGAACCTGATGTTCGGCCTGCCCGAGGCCACCGGCCTGGACCAGGTCGCCATTCTTCCTTGATTTTCCGCGGTCCCCCCAGGGGCGCCCGTGGCGCCTCGGCCTGAGCATCGATGTCCAAGAATCCCGCTTCCGCTGTCCCGCCCCGCAAACGCGGGTGGCGGCGCGCGGCCTGGATGGCGTTCATGGCGGGCCTGGGGGTGGCCGCCGGCGCCGGCCTGGGCTATCAATACGCCCTGGGGCCGGGACGGCCCGCGCATATGGTGATGCTCACCGAGGCGCAGGTCCAGGCGCAGGATGCCAGCCTGCGCCAGCGCGAGACCGAGGTGCGTTTCCTGCGCGCCCAGCTCGATACGGCCGATGGCGAGATCGCGGTCGAGCGGGCGGCCCGCCAGGAGCTCGAGACCCAGCTGCGCGCCTCGCAGGCCGAGGTGGGCCGCGTGCGCGACCAGCTGGCCTTCTATGAGCAATTGCTGCCGCCCGGGCCGGCGGGCTCCATCGATATCCGCGGCGCGGAGTTCTCGCGCGTCGGCAGCGGCCTGCGTTATCGCGTGCTGCTGATGCGCAGCGGCCGTGGCGGCGAGAGCGCCTTCAGCGGCGAGCTGCGTTTCCAGGCCAATGGCATCCAGCAGGGGCAGATGGTGACCGTCGAGCTCAGTCCGCAGCAGGTCCGCACGGACGAGGCCGCCGCGCCCGCGGCGGTCCTGCCGCCGGCGGCCGCGCAGGCCGTGCCCGCCGAAGAAGCGCCGGCCGCCGCGGTGGCCAGCGGCGGGGCCGCGGGCCATAGCGGCAACGGGGCGGGCTTGCTGG